>CAZWTL010000006.1:0-53780 GCA_964637025.1 uncultured Syntrophaceae bacterium
TCGCCGCCTCGGGTTGCATGGTTTTGATGATCTCGGTCATCGACTCGAACATGGCTTGCCTGATCGTCGCGGAGTAGTCCTGCTCCGATATCACGAAATCCGCCTGGCTTGCCGTGATATCGCCAATGATCTCGTCCGTCTCCGGGTTATATTTATTGATCTCAATGAATTCAGGAGCCTTTCCGCTTTCGCCCCCGGCGATCCGGATCTTCTTTTCCTCTGTGTAAAGCTGTTCGATCATCGACAAAATGATCTCGCCGGACAGCTTAAAGGCCAACCGATTGTTGTCGAAGAAGGCAGTCGTAACAACGCCGCCCTGCTCCTGACGAGCCCTGATCGCTTTCCCCGATACGGCGTTCGTATCCCGGCCCATCAGTTCATCCGTCACCCCGGACGCGCTCTGGATGTACTTTTCATCCTGCGTCATGAGTGCGACATGCTCGGTGGCCAGCCTGGTCTCGTTCTGGATCTCGATTCCGCGTTGACTCTTCGGGTAGACCTTGATCAACCCGTCCGGGCGGTTTGCTTCCTGAACGATGTCATCCCAACTCTGATCTGTATCTTTGATCGCGTCGTCGTCGGCCACCACCCGGTTAGCCGACAATAGGTAAAGGGCCTTTGACCGGCGCTTGTTCAGATCCTTCTGGGGATCTCTGAGGTTCCGGACGATCCCATAGGGCGTGCCGTCCTTCTTGCGCTTGAACCCCCAGATGGGCACCAGAGAGAAGCGTTTATGGCGGTACGGAGACTCCCCATCTTGCAAGACAGAGTCGCCCGTGAAGATCATCTGCCGATTCTCCATCACCGTTGCCTCGACCGCCTGCCCGATCCCCAGATCCACCAGTTTCTGATGCCTCCCCTCATCGAACGTGATCCCCTGAAGTGTTCCCAGGTCCTTGCCGCGCAACAGCTTCTTTCTTGCTGGGGTGCGATACTGACACTCGACCAGGAACACACGATCCCGCGGCGAAACGGAGGTCTGCGTGCCGATGTACCCGAAAAACCCGGTGTAGATCGGCGTAAAGCCTGTGCTGCTATGCGGCATCCCGCCCGCCATCTTTGGATCGAAGGCAGGATCAAGCATTTCCGCAAAGGTCTCGTACCCAAATCCCTGATCCCCGCTGATAACAGAAGCATGGATAACGTCTGCCCTATCCGGGAACATGGCGCACGCAATGTCCTCATCCACCCACTTGCCCCTGAAAATGTAACGTGCGTCGGAGAGGTCGTCCTCGACAGCCAGCGTGTCGTACCAGATGTATCGCCAATCCTCGTACCCCACCATCAGAGGCTCGTTGTCTGGGTCTGCGTTGATACCGTGATCGATCCATCCAACACCGGCCAGGACCGCGTCAGCGAATGACTTCGATCTTTTGAAGGCAGCGTTGTTCGCGTCAGAGACGTACTTGAAGAGCTTCGTCTTCATCTCGGCATTCTTCGCATCCTCCTCACCCCTGGGAAGGATGCGATAGTCAACCCTGATCTTCTTTTCGGTCCCGAGCACCCAATCGACCGTGGGCTTGACCTGATTGAACGTTATGGGAATCTGCGACCTTTGGGCCAGGACCTGCGTCTCCTCAACCGTCCATTGCCCCGGCCCATCATAGAACTCATGATCAATCATGGATTCGCGTCGGAAATCGGCCTGCCGCACCCTCTCCTGGGCGAACCATGACGACACTTTCGCGAACCGCTTTCGGACCTCCTCCCTGTCGAGTGGATGAATTCCTTTGGGAGGTTTTTCGAGCCCCAGATCATCCAAATGCTCGTCAACGTCGAACTCGCGAGGCGTGTATTCCTCGATGCGCCTTGTGTTTTCGGCTCTTTGAGTTCGCTCACTCACTGTATGATCTCCCTATCAGTCTTCCAATCCGGCTTCCTTGAGCTTGTTGCGGGGGACAGTCCCGAATATTTTAGTTATGATCTCCTGTAACGGGTTTTCACTTCCGTTCACAACCATCGACGATCGTGTTCTCTCAATTTCGGAGGTCTGAGGTATGAGCTCTTTCTTCTTTCGCGGAACATACCCTTTGCCCGGAACGTAGCTTCCTGGTTCATCTTTTTTCATTGCGATGTTACTCCCACTTTAATGTCTGGCATATTGCGTGCCTGCTGCATGTCGATCACCTTGCTCGGGTCGTCGTCCCCTGCCCTGAACGGCGGCATCTTCACGAGGTCGTCTATTCCCCCCATGATCGTCGCAGCTATCGTGGCCATCAACTGCACGAAAGCGTACTTTCCCTTTGGTATCTCGATATCGAACAGCATGCATATCTGAATCACTTTATTGGCGATGAACGAGTCAAATTGCTCATTGTGCTTGTCGCTGTACTTCCAGAGGTCAACCAGCTTGATAATGAATCGATTCTTGTTATCATGCCTTGCAGGTCGAAGAACCATGACTGGCGACCCATCGCAGTAGCCAAAGCTCCTCTCGACCGGCTTCATACGGCCCACCCTGAAACAACTCGCCTTGTCACGGGCTTGCTGATTCGCTTTGCCCTGTAGCCCACCGCAAACGTCCTAAACCCGTCAGCCCCGTGACTGCACCAATCATGCAGCGGCGTCTTGCGGAGAATTTTCTTCTCCTCGTCGTACTCTGCCTTGTAGCCCTCCAGGGCTGATATGCCTGTGGCGCACTTGGTCTCATCGAACCAACACGAGCCCAAGGCGTTTCGCACGGCCTCGATTCCATTCATGACGGCGTCCGTGTTCCTTGGTCGGTCAACGACGATGACGGGCCTGATCCCCAGCTCCTCAGCGACCTCGACCCTGGACTTTGCGTGCTCACCAGCAGACATCTCTCGCACCGCCGCGTCGTGGGGCATGTAGTGGTCGCCGTAAACATAGGTCTTGTCTTTCAGGATCTTGGCGTAGTGAGCCAGCCCCATGCCGCTGTTCTCGTAATAATCGATGCATCGTGTTTCCTTGCCTATGAACTGCATGAACCAGATCGTCATGGAATCATCCACGCCCAGATCCCAGAACGTGTAGACTTCAGCGTCTGTCTCGTGGGGCACATGAGTGATCCGGACTTCCTTTCGAGCCAGGGCCATTTGCTTTGCGTAGTAGGCGCCCATAACCGCGCCCTGAAAGGAGCAGAAATACTCCTGCTGGAACATGGCCTCGCCCATCTCTTCGCCAAACGTGCCGATCAACTCGGCCCGGATCTCTTCCAGGCGCGTCTTGGTAAAGACTGGCGTGTCGTCTGCGGTCAGGACTTGGGCAAACCAACCGGGAGTGACGCGAGCGAAATCCAGCATCTTCTTCAGGTGATTGTTACCGCGGGACGTGCTGATGAATGCGGCCCATCCGCCGTTCTCTTCGAGGATAGGGCTGAGGTATGCCCAGCAGCGTGGGTCACTGAGGGCATACTCGGAAAAGACAATACCTATCGGTGGGCTTCCAACCAGCGCGTTGTAGTTGTCCGAGCCCACAAGCTGCCAGGATGCGCCGTTCTGAAAACCGATGTACATATCCGTTGACCGTGTGGATGCCCTCATCTCCATCGGGAAGGCCTCGTCGATCCGCTTCATGCCGGTCCGGGGATTGACGGCTTCCCAAACCGCTTTCCGGCACTGATTGAACTGCGGGAGCATGTGCCAGTAGTTCCCCACACGTTCCTGCGATGCCGTGGCGGTGTAGTGGAGGGCAATGTCATCCTTGCCCCAGCGACGATGAGCGACCTCGACGGCACGCTTTCCGTCGTTCTCCAGGTAATCCCAGAGGGCAATCTGATCGTCGCGGGGTTCCCACCCGTTATGAGGTAGCTCGACTCCCATCGGGATCCTTCGCCGTCTTCCGGCTACAGAACTTCTTGATCGTAATCTGGACCGGCTGCTTAAGATCAATCTCATGTTTTTGTGTGGGCACAGCTTTGTCTCCGTAGAGTTCAATGATGGTCTTGACAGCCCCTAACTGCACTTGGTTGTCGGGAACATCAACAAAATCAACAGTCCCTCCATCGGCTTCTTTGCCCTTGATGCAGGATATGGGTTTGGTCGCCTCACACAGATCCTTGAGCTTCTGCATGTAATAGACTCGGGTGATCCCGGCACGGCGCAGGCGTTGCTCGGTTTGACATCGGGCGATCTTTCCTGCTTCTTGCCCTATCTCGGTGCTTGTTTTCATCGTGACTGGCATTGAAACACAGATTTTATATCAATGTCAGTAGCATGTGGGGGGGGATATGGGGTGTGATGTGGTGTTTATTTTTTGTTTTCCCTTGTCAGCTCATCATAGGTTACTGCCCATAGAATAACCTCGGCGGGAAGGACAAAGGGTGCATGGCTTTCGAGATATCGTATCGGGAACCCTTTCTTTTTCCACCGCTTCACCGTGTCCCATGAATGGACATTGTACTTAGCTCTTAAATAGGCCAGTATGTTTTCTTTTCCAGTGATTATTTCATCTGTCATTGCGCCTCCTCATCAAAAAATACCGAGTTGTTCCCTCCTGACTGATTTATTTGCCTCTGGCCTTCCAATACCAATAATCACTTTCCTCTTCCGCTGTCATTTCCCGCGACCGCCGGTCTATGCCCAGGACAAGGCGGACCATGCGCACGTCTGTTATATGGGGATCCTTCCAGGTGATCACACCCGAATCGCCTCGTTGTTTGGTTGAAAATTCCGCGCCTGCATCCATCGCCTCTTTTTGCCGCATGCGCCTGACAATGGCTGCATTATACTGCTCATCTCTGACGTCGGCGGAGGGGAGCGGTTGCCTTCTGAGCGCCTTTATTTCCTTGAGTGTCAGAGATGTGATTGGAGGTTGAGGCTTTCGGCCCGTCGTCTGGAACGTTTGGATAGCATCCCAATACCTTGTTCTTTCCCTTACCTTTTCCTTCGCTCTTTCCGCCTCTGCAACCCTTCGCTGTTCTCTTTTTTCTCTATCCCAAGCTATAAACTCCAACCGCTGCTTGAGCGCCTTGGCGTCAGCAGCCTCCTTCTTTAACCAAGCGGCCTCTACCCGTTTATTTTTGCGCGTTTCTTTCTCTTTAATTTCGTTCTCAAGGTCTTTCTGTGTCCTGTAATTGCATCTATCATAGCGATATGGCCCACCCATTAACTTCCAATAGTCAGCAAAATACCGATCACACGTCTTATCAGGCAAGCGCACTTCGTCTGGGTCTGGCCTGAATAACTCCTCTCGCTCTCTCCATGCCTCCCTGGGATCTCCAAAACTGTAATCCACATACGAAATATCCGTGATCTTATTTCGTACGTCACGGTAGATAGTCATCCCGGCCATATCCACATACGTTTCCAGCTTCCTGGTATTCATCACTCGGAATTCGGTCCGTTTATCCATTCACCAACCTGTCTATCCGCACTCACAAGTGATCGCGTCACCTTTTCCGCACAAACCCTTCTCTTTCGTCTTTCAATTCAAAATATTCACTATGGGAAACGAACCGGCCAACAGATTCCGCACTTCATCCGCCTTTACCCATTCCCCTCATGATGTTGCCGAGCATTTCCATGCCGTTCTTACTGATCGGCTTTTTGTATTCCTGTGCCGCCTCATCATGATCCCTGGCATTGTGCTTTCCGTTTTCGATCTTAAAGGCCGCATCAAGATAGGCTCTCGGATGTTCTATTTCATCCATCCCCTTCACAACCTGGTTCAGGCAATGAATAATCGCGCCCCTGTTTCCATTTCGATAATTTGTCTGGATGAAAAGAAGGCATTGCTGGGCATATCGGGGGCCTTTCTTTTCCTGAATCTCCCTTATGGCTATTTTGATTCCGTCGTTTGGTTCTTCGGGTACAGGTGAAGGGTGTTCTGATTTTTCGTTTTTTAAAGACGCGCTTTTTTCTGAGTTATCAACAGGAAGAGTCGTGACGGGTATTTCTTTGTCTTTGTCTTTATCTAAGTCTAAGTCTGTAGGCGTGACAGTTACGCTGTCACGCGTGACGTAACGTGACAAATTAAAATCATAACGTATAATGCGCATTAAATTTTGATTTTTGTTTATTGATTTATGGTCTGCTTTATCGACTAAAATATGATTTAAAAAATGAAGTATGTTATGATTATTTTTAGATGTATTGCAATCTCGACACGCTGAAACTAAGTTGTCGTCTGTTCCCTTGCCACCCTGCGATATGGGGATAATGTGGTCTATCTCAAGATTATCTTTACTGCCACAATAAACACAATTTCCTGTTGTTATTGCTAATAATTTAGATTTTCTATGGCGTCTTTGCCGCACACGATTTTGCTCACGGACAAATTCAATTTTGTCTAAGCTTTGATGTTTGGAGAAGTTTAAAATGTCAATTACACCGCCTTGAAACACTTCAATCATTCGGTATTTCACGAACAAGGCGATTCCCATTTCGACTGTCTTTTTCTCGATATTGAATTGATTGGCGAGATCATCCAGGGTGTATGGCAGACCGTCTGCGATTTCAATGGTCCCAGGACGGGATGACTTCATGGCCAGGCAGAGCAGGCCAATCCATAAAAGGACCACCGAATCTCCATTCGGATGAGATCGGATTATCTTGATCTTCGCGTCATCCAATATATTGATGTCGAGCTTGATCCAGCTTATCATTTTTCCCCGCTACGGCTTCACGATAGCAATCTCCGAGCAAAAATCCGGAGAAGCGACTCATTGTCTGCGTGCTCCTGTTCGGTTATTACGCGCACTCCAGCCATTACGAATATTTTCTCCAATGCTTCCAGCTTGATCGATCCTTCACCGGAGAGTACTTTTGACAGTCCGGCACCGTCCATGCCAGCCTCACTGGCAACAACAGACTGGGTTCCCTTGATTCTTATTGCGTCCATGATTACGGACCTGATGGCGCCCTTCTCACTCATACGCAATACCTTTCAAAATAATTTGATAGGATTTGCATCTATTGTTTGAGAGGATGAAATTGCGGGAGGGGTTTATGTATCCGACACTACAGCACCGTTGGGGAGAACAGCGGATAAGGAACTTAAGACTGACTTTTAAGCATTTATGCGGACAAGCCGGTACCATCGTTATCGTTCCTCCATGGGAACAAAAGCTATTGAAATACAGCGAAAAAAGAGTTAAATGGGGGCATCGGTTATGTGGCTGGGGATTACTCCGTCAGCGGCCCCCATTTTGTGTTTTACAGGCGCGGAAACGAGCTCACGCAGGGTCACTTCCCCCATGCTCTCCGCCTCAATGCGTAGGGCAAGATCGGGAGAAGGACGGCGGGCACCACAAGCCAACAGGTTGATATAGTTCTTAGTCGTGCCCACTTTGGCAGCAAAAAGTTCCCGGTTTTTGCCTTTAAGATACTGTTTCAGCAGCATGGCCGTATGTTAATCTTTTAGATTATCTTTTGTCAAGGGGAAATATATCTCAATGATTGACTTTGACTTGAACGAGACCAAACGGCAAAACCTTCTGCGCTTGATGGCGGAAAAAAATAAACGACCTGCTGATATTGCAAGGCTTATCGAAAGAGATCCCGCCTATATCTCTGCTATATTGAAGCCTCCTAAAGAAAAGGGGGCCAGGAGCATAGGGCCGACGATATTAAAGGCGCTCTGCGATAAACTTGAGGTGTCCGAAGCTGAGTTTTACAAGGGCATGGGTATTGAAGTCCCTGAAAAGCAACCGCAACCAATCCCTGTCATCTCTTGGATCCATGCTGGAGAGTTTGCTGAATCCGAAGACCGTTGGCCCGCTGGGGTATCTGGTGTAGAAGACCCGGTTTTCTCCTATGTAAAGACTGGGCCAAGTGCTTTCGGATTGCGTGTGCAGGGAGACAGTATGCTCCCTCGTTTCATGCCTGGGGATATTGCCATTGTAGATCCATCGATTCGGTGCGATAACGGTTCGCCTTGTGTTGTCTCTGTAAATGGTGAGGTGTCATTAAGATTATTTTGGGATAAGGGAACTGAAATTGTATTAAAATCTATGAATGACAAATATCCGGAAATCATCATCAAAAAGGACAGCAAAGTTGATTTTAGAGTCATTGGAAAAGTCGTTGATATAAAAGCTAAATTTTGATCATTGCGCAAGCCACTGACGCTCTCCCTGACCGGCCTAGTGTACCAGCAGTCAACGATAACCCTGGTGTTCTATCTGAATTTGAGGTGATAGAAAGCTATGGGATTCATGCGGTTCTTACGTATATCTTCCTGCAAACATTTGACACGACTTGCATAAAGCTATAGCTTTCGATCAATAATTCTCATATTATATATGACGAAAGACGATTCATCGATTCAGATGCACCTATATGTAGAAATGGAGATGTGAAGCAATGAGTCGAGAACAGGGTCAATATGAAGAAGAACCTTTAGATTATGAAAAAGAGGAGCTTACGAACTGGCGAGAGAAGCATGAAGGGGCCATAAGTATTCTTCTTAATTCAAACGCGCCTGTAACAATAAAACGAACCATTGGATACAGAAAAGGATTTATCATAGATAAAAATGGTTGTTGTTTGGGGAGACGGATTGATTCAAAAGGACGACCAGTCTACAAAGGAACTATACATTTTGATGTAGCAAAAGTTGCTGCAAGTAATGCATCAAAAGTTAAAGCAGGATGGTATGGGTCTTATGACTGGCTCACGAATCCACATTGGATACTGCCATCAGATGAATTTTCTCCAGGGGCAGGAGATAGATACCTGAATGAATTTAAAACAATTTATCAGAAGGCCTTAACTGACAACATCGGTATCCCAGCATTGAAGAAATTACAGAAAGACGCAAAAAAGCTTCCTGAGATAACTGAACCTGACCTTTGGTTTATAAAGAATGATGGAACATTCCAATTTATAGAGGCCAAATATGGAACTAGAGACCTTGAAGATAAACAGATAGCGGGGTTGGCATTATTAAGCAAGAACCTTAATGCGGAAATAAGAGTTGTCCGCCTTCACGAGAAAAACAAGAATATAAATTTAACTAACTTCACTGATAAATTTAAATACTTCTGCTCTCTTCTGTAATAAGTGGTTAATATTTAAATCCTTCTGATGTGTTGAGTCATGCCTCGTGGATCAAACTGATGGCGGCCCTACGGCCAATCCGCTTAGCTTTTCCTTCGATTGGTAATCTTTAGTTTGTTTCTGTTCATGGATCTATCGACTCGTAGATGCTACACGTAACAAAATTTAAAGTATTCATAAACACTATGAATCAAAAAGAATTTAGCTGCGTGCTCAACGAAATACCCGCGGATTTCTGCCGAACCTTGCTGTCGTTCTTTTGGAAAACATTCTCAATCCGCTATCCACAATCAATCATTTCCTCATAGCATTATCACTCTTCTCACCTCACCCAATCCACAAACCGGCATATCATTACCGTGCGATAATCATTTTGATTAATTTTTCTCTTGACAAAAGATAATCTTTTAGATTATCGTATCCACAACACAGCAACTCTTTCAAGTCCCTGATACGCCCGGTCGCAGCACATGATCCGCGTGGGGAGCAGATCCCCCAGTGATCGCACAGACCGGAAACTGAGCGGCAGGCCGAAGCCCGTGGCCAGCGCCGATGATAGGGACCCCTTGCGGCGGGAAGAAAAGTGTGGACGTGCCTTTATCCATACACTCCAAGGGAGGCTTGTATGACGCGTCAATATCCACTGTTAAAGCCTCAAGAGACAAGAGGGCTCGCAACCATAGGCCCCTGGAAGGTTCTTATGTGGGGTTTCCGAGTGTCTCCCATGAAAGCCATACGGGAGGTCGTGGCTTGCCTGGTGATTTTCGCCCTGATGGTAGTCTGGATACTTTGTTTCGGAATTCTGCAGTAGGGGGCCAAGCGGCCTGAGATCCTGGAGCATAGCGACAGCCAGGATCAAAAGCACTAAACATCATCATCAAATACTAAAGGGAGGAACCAACCATGACACAATTACCAGCGCAGAAACAGAATGGCAGTCAGGCAGCACCCCCTGCAGTTGCCCAGATGAGCATCGAGGCGGCGCTCAAATTAATTCAGGAGAAGGCTCCCGAAGCTTTCCCTATCCTCTCCGGCGTGGTCCGGAAAGATATCATTGCCCTAGGAACAGATGAAGCATTCGCTCTTCGAGATGGAGAAGGGGAAATCCGCGCATTCAAACAGGCGCTGACTCTCAAAGAGTCGTCAGGAACCCTTGTACAGCCAGTTCCTGGCGGCCCTTTTGTCGTTTCGGCTCAGGGTTACGAAGTATGGCAAGAAGCGGCTGGTGCGTGCGTGATCTTCCCTTCCGAGGTTCTCGTTGACGGAAAGTGGCAGCAAAACCCAGCCGTGATCCGTGACCAAAAGAATGGGCGTATTCTGATGATCTACGCCCGGGCGGTAGCATTTCGTTTCTCATCCAAGGGCATTCCGATGGTCTCGGACTGGACAACCATCTACGATACCCCTTCTTACCGCATGATTGACCTCCTAGGGAAAGCAAAACAGTTCCCTCAAGCGTTCACCCTTCTCCCCTCCGAGATGACGCCTGAAAAGGAAAAGGGCACATGGGCGAGGTATCCATTCGACGAAGCCACGAATCTCTGGATGAACACCACCCATGACGAAGCGCTGAAATGGCTCGCTCAGATCATCAACCGCGAAAAGAAGTCGATCGATTTCGCGCAGACCTTCGCGAAAAGAAACGCCCTCAAGCACTTAAGCGGCATCCAAAAAGCCCCGGGGAACGCCTGGACGATTCAGGTTGTGTGCTGGAGGCCGATTTCGGGGAACATTGTCAAGTGGGACGCTACGCAGTACGCGAATCTCCAAAAACGCGTAGGGAAATTGATCTCGGGAGACCGGAGTGAATTTCAGAAAATCGAGATGGTTACTGGATCAGAACGGACTTCAGATGATTCCAATACTATCCACGAAGAGGAGTTTATCGACCCCGAGGATCAGGAGAAGGTCATCGATGTCGGATCATCGGCGACGAGCGACAAAAAGCAGTCGGCCACTACCTCCAAAGCCATGCAGAATCTTATCGTAGCCAAGAAGGAATTTCATACCGAATACCTGGCGGCGTGTCAGTCCTTAAACATCGAACCAGACGCGGACGTAACCGATGAGCAGGCGACCCAAATTATTCGAGAGATGAACCGAGTCCTCGATACTGCAGCTTAGGGAGGCAATCATGATCACCAAGGTCTTAGCCAAAGGCTTCAAGGGGTGCGACTTCGTGCAGGAGCTTTCAGGACGCACCATTTTCTGCGGTCCCAATGGCGCCGGGAAGTCTGCCCGTTCCCAGGCTCTTCAGCTAGCGGTTAACGGGGGCGTCATCGGGGCGGGAAAGACGAACGACGACATTTTATCGACTTTTGGAGAAGGCGCCAAGCTTGTTGTCGGTGTAGAGATTGACGGGAAATATCTCTTTGAGCGGGGATTTGTTCGTGGACCTTCCGGTGCCGTCTCGCAGGGGTACAAGGCGGGGGGGATCAAGGTCTCGAAAGATTTCTTCATGAAATCCCTCGGTGAGTCAGGCGCTCCAGTAGTCCTGAACGTGGCCGACTTCATGGCATTATCAGACCAGAAGAAAATTGAGGCATTGTTTCAGCTGTACCCTCCTGCGGGGGATATCAGCACTGTACAGGGGAAGATCGATGCGGCCAAAGACAAAATAAACGCCCTGACCGCAAAGGTAAAGGCAACGGAACAAGCTGCGGCCCGTATTGCATCTTCAAAGTCTCAGATCCAAGTCCCAGCTGGAACGCTTGCGGAGATCGATGACCAGATTGCTGTCTTGGAGGCGGAACTCAAAACGGCGCAGGACGATCTGACCAAGATTCGCATTGAGGAGCAGAAGGCGGCGGAAGCCCTGAAAGCAAAAGAGGACGCCAACACAAGGGAGACGGAACGGATTAAAGCGGAGGAAAAGGCCAACTCCGGGAAAGGGACTATCGGAACCACGGCCATATCCGACGAAAACACACAGAAGTCCCTGACCGAAAGGCCAGGAGAAATGACGAAGGAGTGTGGTGCATTGTCCGGTACCGAGAAGGATCAAGGCGTTCTCAGTACAGGGGACCTTCCAGGATTATTCAGAAAAACACCTCCCCCACTCTATTTAGCGGCATCCATTCAGGCCATTATCGACGCCATGGAGGAGGCTGGGTGTGGCACCTGCGCGGCAAAGATGATCGCACGTAGGGAGCTGCGGAAATACAAGGAGGCCCAAAATGGATAGGCAGATTGTCCAAGACCAGATCACCGGCATCACTGCAAAAATCGCATCCCTCAGACAAAGTAGGGACGTCCACATACGGCTTCAGGGTTTGAACGTCGAGGCGGAGAAGCTTCGTCAAGAGGCTCTCGAATTCTCTACCCAGATAGAAAAGGAGAAAGTCGCGGTGACGGTCCTATTGGCCCAACGGCAGCAGATCGTTCAGAGCACCATCGTGGGGCTGTCGAAAAAAATGGTGGAGATACTCCCTGCAGGAAAACCGGATATCAAAATTACCGAGGACGGCGGTGTTTACATTGGATGGGTACGCCCGGATGGGAAGAAAGTGGCCTATGCCGGACTCTCTGGCGGAGAGAAGGCGCTCTTTGACCCGGCCCTCGCCTACGCCCTCAGAGCGAATGTGCTTTTACAGGAAAGCGCAGAGTTGGATTCCGAACGGCTCTTGGAGTCTCTGGCGAAGTACAATGGGGCAGAAATCCAGGTGATCGTTTCGACATGTCATGCCCCAAGCGAGATCCCAGGCGAGTGGAAGGCGGTGCGCTTATGAACCTTGATACTCAACAAAAAAATGCCGTCGAAACAACCTCCACCAGGGCTTTGGTCCTGGCTGGTGCTGGAAGCGGGAAAACTCGGGTTTTGATCGAGCGCATCGCCTGGTTGATTGAAACACAGAAGGTAAGCCCAACGGAGATTATGGCCTTCTCGTTCACCAGAAAGGCATCGGGAGAGATCAGGGAGCGTCTCAAGCAGAGGATCGGTGGGAAGGCACATGCAGTCCATATGGGGACAATGCACGGCCTCGCCCTAGATTTCATCCATCGATTCGGCGAGCTTATTGGACTCCGGCCAGCCCACGTCACTATCTACGGGGACTGGGAAGCCGGATACCTTCTTGCGGATATGGCCCAGGAAATGTTCGCGAAAAAACCCGCCATCAAGGCCGCAAAGGAGGCGCTTGAGAGATACTACCAGACAGGGGAAGAGCCAAAAGAGGAAGACACCGGGTGTGAGCTCTTCACTGTTTTTTTGGCAAGATGTCGTGAGAATAACGCATTGACTTATGGGGCTCTTCTGATCGGTCTACGTCTCCTCATCCCGATACTGGCAAAGTATCTCCACATCCGCCATGTCCTTGTGGACGAAATTCAGGATATAGACCAGCTACAATGGGCAATCATCAACGAGATGGTTTGTGCCTTCAATGCCAACCTATTTACCGTGGGAGACATCGATCAAAGTATCTATGAATTCCGCGGGGCCGTTCCACGATACCTTGTTGACCATTCCGAAGAGTTCGATATCTACAAACTGGAAACGAATTACAGGAGCATTCCGGCAATCGTTGAAGTGGCAAATTGCCTCATTGACCGCAATCAGGGCCGAATCACAAAAACCATGAGGGCGATAAGGAAAGCTCAGTCGCTCTCACCGGAAGGCGTTCAAGTCGAAAGAAATATCCAGAGCGAGGAAATAGTGGCTTTATCGACTGCGTGCTATTCCGCAGAAGCCACCGTTGCCATACTATCCCGCAAACACGCCCTTCTCGCAAAGATTGACCGTCTCATGGAAGAGGGCGGCATTCCCCATGCCTACATTGGCAAG
Source organism: uncultured Syntrophaceae bacterium (assembly GCA_964637025.1). Taxonomy (GTDB): domain Bacteria; phylum Desulfobacterota; class Syntrophia; order Syntrophales; family UBA5619; genus UBA5619. The sequence continues at coordinate 13,744 of CAZWTL010000006.1, forward strand.
ACCACGGCTTTGACAAACAGCGAGCCCTTCCGTCGTTTCCATGCATTCCTGAAGTTGTCCGTCAATCCGTTTGACAATTTCTCAATGCTCTTGATCCGAGACATCATTGGCCTTTCCCGCGAGGAATATGGACAGATCAGGCTTGAGGCTGCACAGACAGGTGAGAGCCACTTCCAGGCCTTCAAGGGCAATAAAGACTTTATCCGGTTCCAGCCTATTTGTGCTGGCTCCCTATCGGAGTGTGCCGAATATGTGAACCTCAAGTACCCCGACCTTTCCCCTGAGTCCATGGCATTCATACAAAATTATATCGCCAGCCACCCTGACGACGTCCCCTCTTACCTCGACTGGCTGGCGACTTTCGACGCTCAGGACGAAATCGGGGGGGATGAATCTGAAGGCATTACTCTCGCGACAATCCATGCGGCCAAGGGGCTTGAATGGCCCGTCGTGATCATCGCGGGATGCAACGAGGGAATCATACCTGCTCGACCGAATGATCTGGAGGAAATAGAGGGGGAACGGCGCCTGATGTACGTCGCCATGACCCGCGCCATGGATCACCTTATACTGACCGTCAGGCCCACGGAGTCAACTGATGCGGCAGGGAGGATACATAGCTCACCGGAAAGCCGGTTCATCATAGAACTGCAAGGAGAACGATGATGAAAAAAGAAACAGCACCAAAAGAATGCCCGGAACGCCCTGGTTGCTTCATGTTCTTGACGTTCTGCATGAAGTGCAAGGAAAAAGAGACATGCCGGGCGTGGAGGAAACGATGAAGTGCAAAGCCTGCGGAAAAGAAATCTCCTTTCTCAGGACCGACAGAGGAAAAGCGATCCCAGTTGATAAAGATACGGTGGACGCAGCAGACGAGTATTTTGACCCGGATCGCCACGTCACCCACTTTCGTACCTGCCCGATGGCAAGCAAGTTCAGAAAAATCGGGAGGGGCATTGAAGCCGTGAAGGGGAAGAAAAAATGAAAAAGGCTTTCATCATATGGCTTATCAGCCTTCTATCGAGCGTCGAACAAAAGAAGCTGACGGACAACATGCTGAAAGCATGTTGTCCGGATTACCACCTGCATCACAACCCCATGAAGAAAGAAAAGATCGATGAAAGTAACCGAAGCGGAGATTCTGTCGCTCAAGAGGTGCAATCTTAAAGTGTCTCTTTGCCGGACGCCAAGGCACAAGTTTAAGGCTAAGCCGTCTGATGCTGACGGTATCCGCTTTGCCTCAAAGAAAGAGCGATCTTACTACACTGGACTGAAGCTCAGGCAGGAAAGCGGGGAAGTGCTTTTCTTCCTGCGACAGGCTCCATTTCATCTGCCCGGGAACGTGCGGCATGTTATCGACTTTATCGAGTTCTGGACGGACGGAACAGTTCATTTTGTGGAGATCAAGGGCTTCGACACTCCCCTGGGGAAGCTGAAGCGCAAGCAGGTAATGGACATTTATCCCATCACCATAGAAGTCAAATAACAAAGGAGACCACCCCTTGACTTTTTCCGCCGCCGCGTACATAAACCCTCAGAGAGGGGGTGGCTGTATGATCGGAGGGATTTATTCCGAGGAGCGGTGTCCTGTATGCGGAGGAAAGTTCGTTGACAATCACATAAATGCCCTGATTTGCCCGAAGCATCCGAAGTGCAAAGCCGATTCTTTACGGGTTAAGTTTGGGAATCTTTACAAACGGTTCAAAGGCTATGAACAGGCAAATCGCTTTCTGACGGGCGTTCGTTTCAAGACAGATGAATTAACCTTTGACGAGAGGGACTATAAACGCGACAACCCGCTCGGATTCTCCAACATGGCCGACAAGTGGCTTTCATACCATTCGGGTGAGGTCCGACCCGGAACACGAAAAAATCTCATTTCCCACATTAGGCACGCAAAGCATTATTTTAATAACAGAAATGTCAAGGATCTTCAATACGGCGATTTTGAGGATTTCTTGCAGAGCCTAACCCTTTCCGACAAATCAAAGCATAACATCCTTTCCACAATTCATAGCTTGTATGTCTGGATGAAGAAGCGGCGGGAGATCCCTGAGCTTCCCGACTTCCCGGAAGTGGTCTTTGAATTGGGTTATCGCCGAACCGTGGATAAAGAAACACAGCAGCGCATCATCATGGAAGTGGCACGAATATGCCCGAATAGGAAGGTTTACCTTGGGATTAAGTGGCTTTCTACTTACATCAGCATCAGGCCGGGGGAACTTATCAAAATTCTGGAGGGAAATATCGATACCGCGAACGGCTATCTATACATCCCCGCGACGGACTCAAAGACGGAATACAAGGCCATCCCCTTGATCCCGGAGGACGTGGAGATTTTGAAATCCATTCCGGGAACATTTCCTGCAACACCATTTTTCCGGCATATCGGCGGGATTAAGGGATGCGCTGAAGGCTCTCCGTTCGGGATCAAATATTTTTACAAGTGGTGGGTGAAAGCCTGCGAAAACTTGAAAATCGAGGGAGTTGATCTGTACGGCGGAACTCGACATTCATCAGTCCGGGCATTGCGAAAATACCGATCCCCTGAAGAGATCAAGCGCGCAGCGATGAGCGAAACTAACAAGGCTTTTGAACGTTACATGGGGAAGGATACTGACGACGATCTGAGGTCAGTTTATCGGCAGAGCGCCGATGTTGTTTCCCTCCCCACTGCTGGCACTGTACCGGCACCGGGAAAAGCAACCTAAGTACTTGAAATCATGGTGGAGGCGGCGGGAGTCGAACCCGCGTCCGGAAATCTTCCACTGCATTTTCTACGTGCATAGCTTCTGTTTTGGATTTCGCTCCTGAGGGCTCCCGGAAGCAGGATCCCCCGATCGCTAGCCTGTTTAAGGTTTTCGCCCCTCTTCCCCCAGGCGTGAAAGAGCGGTTATCCTGCCTGTATGACGCCTCCGAACCGGCCCGACAGGCGAAGCCGGGGAGACGTTAGCCGACTAAGCGGCTAAGGCGTAATCGTAGTTGTCTGCGATTATGTTTTCCTGCCTGTTTAACGAGGCCTGCAGGAACCTCGACACGCTTATGCAGCTTCACATATCCCCGTCGAAACCGTGACGCCCCCGTGGATGGTGAAACGATGTGAATGAACCGATTTCTTTTTACCCTTTTCCGCCCTTGAAGTCAAGAGACCTTCACCGGCGGGGTGCACCGTCCCCAATCCCTGTTCCACCGGACATCGGATGAACGCGACCGGTGGACCCCGTTCCCGGCAACGATGCCGCGTTTTTTAGGAATGGTCGAGTCCTTCTCCTTTGCCCAACATTTTTTGACACCCAGGGACGTCAGGCGTATGATCCAACTGCGAAACGTTCCCGCCCGCGCAAAGGGTCTCATACATGCTTTAGATGGAGGGATTCCCGATGCAAAGCCACAGGGAATGGGGATCGCCAACGGATTCAACAGAATGCATTCGGGGTGAACGCCATGATCAGCACCGCCGACATCGCAAAGATCCACAAAGTCCTCGATTCCATGAGGCAATATGAAGTGACCCTGTCCGACTTCTACACGCGCTGCGCGGATGCATGGCAGGACGACCGGATCTTCTGGCAGGCCCTGGCCGCTGCCGAGTCCAGGCACGCTGAAAATATAGAGAAGATCCGAGAGATTTTGACGGCGAAGCCGGAAAACTTCGACATGGGCCGTCCGTTCCATCCCGCTGCGCTCCAAACGGCCATCGACGGATTGAAGAACCATTCCGAACGGCTGTCCACGGGGACAACACCCTACGAAAAGATCCTGATCATGGTCCGGGATACCGAAAACTCCATCCTGGAGTCGCATTACGCGGAGATCGTCAGGACGGCGAATACCCAATATCAGGCGTGGATGAGGGGAATCCTATCCGATACCTACCAACACAAACAGATGATCCAGAAGAAAATCGATGAGCTGCACGGAAAATCCTGAACAGGATCGAACGGGTGAGCCCTTCCGGCTTCAACTCTTGCGGCAGACCTGCAACGGTTCTTGGGAGATGATCCCATCCCCGGGCAACCGCTTTTCCGGCCTTCAGCCTTCCCGGTTCTTCGCCCGCATCCCCCGCTCCATCGCGCGCTGGTCCTCCTTGAGCCGGATGTCCTCCCTCTTGTCGTATATCTTCTTCCCGCGGCCGACCCCGATCTCCACCTTCACCTTGCCGTTTCGAAAGTACATCCTGAGCGGAATCAGGGCCAGGCCCCGTTCCTGGGACTTCCCGTAGAGCCGCTTGATCTCCTGCCGGTGCATAAGCAGCTTGCGGACGCGCAGCGGATTGTGATTCTGCCGGTTGCCGTGCGAATAGGGGCTGATGTGCACATCGTAGAGGAAGAGCTCCCCGTTCTTGATCAGGGCGTAACTGTCCTTGAGGTTCGCCCGCCCGTCGCGCAGGGCCTTCACCTCGGTGCCCACCAGCGCGATCCCGGCCTCATGGGTTTCGTCGATGGTATAATTGATCCTTGCCCGCTTGTTCTGGCAGATGGGCTTTTCTCCGGTTGGTTTCTTGACCACGTTGTTCCCCGCCCTTCCCTGTTTCCCGGTTGTGCAATCGCGTCCGGGCATCCCCGATCCCGCTTTACAGAAAATGGTCTCTCCTCACGGGTCTCCATCCGTTTTTAAGGGCCGACCGGCGCGTGGACCATTGGACCCATTCCGTCCCCGAAACGTCTTTTCATCCCCCATTTACCCTTTTATGGCCGGATAGCCAAGGACCTTTTGACGTCGAAAGGGGGGAACCCGGGGAGGTGTGGATGCCGATCCGCATCCGTTCAGCGATCGCCGAGCCTCTCCGGAAAATAATCCGCCTTGACATGCCCCATGGCTTTCCAGATGTTGTCCCGAACCCTCGGGTTCTCCTTTTCCATATCGTTGAGAAGCTCCTTGACGCGGCGCCTTTTCGAAATCCGGCTCGTGGGGCAGCCGTTTTCGATGACCGGGAAATCCCGCTCCCTTGCGTATTTCTTCACGAGCTCCTCCCTAAGGTAGGCCAGGGGCCGGACGATATGCAGTTGTCCGCCGAATATCGACTGGTTCGGAACCATCGTGCTGATCTCCCTGCCATAGAACAGGTTGATCAGCAGGGTTTCGATGATGTCGTCCCGGTGGTGGGCGAAAGCGATCTTGTTGCAGCCTTGCTGCGCCGCGATCTCGAAGATCCGCCTCCGCCTCAGACGGGAACAGAGGAAGCAGGGATTCTTCCGGTTCACCGCGCTGTGCGCCAGGGGGCCGATGTCCGATTTTTCCACAACCGCATCGTAACCGCCCGCCTCCAGATGGCGCGCCAGGATTCCGCTGCCGGCCCCTTCCGGATCGAAGCCGGGATCGATATGCACGGCCAGGATCGAAAAATGGGGGACATGGATCATCGGGGTGTTGAGCAGGTCCAGCAGGGCCATGCTGTCCATCCCGCCCGAGACGCCGACAAGCACCCTGTCCCCTGCGGCGATCATGCCGTAATCCATGACCGCTTTTTCCAGCCATTTTTTCAGGTGAAGGAACAACCGCGTTCTTTTTTCTTCCGATGCCATGGATGCCTCGCCTCGAACGGCTGTGGATTCTATCGGAGATCGCAAGGGTTATCAAGAGGCTTTCATCCGGGACGGCCGATATTCGTCTTGATAAACGCCGCGGATTGTTGTAATAAAAATGCGGCGCCGCATCTTCCCACCCGCGGCAAGACCATAAGCGACCGTTCTGAAATAACAGCATCAATCCACCCTAAGGAGGCCATCATGACGGAAATCATCAACATCAACGCAAGGGAAATCCTCGACTCGCGGGGCAATCCGACCGTCGAGGCGGAGGTGACTCTGCTGTCGGGAATCACCGGGCGGGCATCCGTGCCGTCCGGCGCTTCGACCGGCGAACATGAGATGCTGGAACTTCGGGACAAGGACAAGAAGAGGTACCTCGGCAAGGGTGTCCAGAAGGCCGTGAACAATGTCCTGGACAAGATCGCTCCGGAAATCATCGGCATGGATTGCCGGAGCCAGAGGGAAATCGACGCCGAGTTGATCGCCCTGGACGGCACGGAAAACAAGGGCGCCCTGGGCGCCAACGCGATCCTGAGCGTATCGCTCGCATGCGCCAAGGCGGCCGCAGCGGCGATGGGAATCCCCCTGTACCGGTATGTTGGCGGCGTCATCGCCCGCGACATTCCGGTTCCGATGTGCAACATCATCAACGGCGGTCAGCACGCGGACAACAACGTGGACATCCAGGAATTCATGATCATGCCGGTGGGGGCCGAAACCTTCCGGGAAGGGCTTCGGATGGCCGCGGAGATCTTCCACAACCTCAAGACGGTTCTCAAGGGCAGGGGATACAACACGTCCGTGGGGGACGAAGGGGGATTTGCACCCAACCTCAAATCCAACGAGGAGGCCCTGATCCTGATCACGAACGCAATTGAAAAGGCCGGCTACAAACCGGCAAAGGACTGCGCGATCGCGATCGACGCGGCAGCCAGCTCCTTCTACAAGAAAGGGCGCTACATCCTGACCGCGGAAAAAGAGCCTGAGCGAACCGCCGCGGACATGGTCAAATTCTACTCGGATCTCGTAAAGAAATATCCGATCGTCTCCATTGAGGACGGTCTGGCCGAAGATGACTGGAAGGGATGGAAACTCCTCACGGATACGCTGGGAGGCAGGGTCCAGATCGTGGGTGACGACCTGTTCGTGACCAACCGGAAACGCCTGGAAAAAGGAATCGAGCTCGGGGTCGCGAATTCGATCCTGATCAAACTGAACCAGATCGGCACCCTGACCGAAACCCTGGACACGATCCAGTGCGCGCGTGAGGCGGGTTACACGACCGTGATCTCGCACCGCTCCGGGGAAACGGAAGACACCTGTATGGCCGACATCGCGGTCGCCGCGAACTGCGGCCAGATCAAGAGCGGATCCCTGTCCCGGACGGATCGGCTCGCGAAATACAACCAGCTGCTGCGCATTGAGGAAGAGCTCGGGGAGGTGGCCGTCTATCGGGGCGAATCCGCGCTTTACTCGATCCGGACCAAAAAGTGACCTTGGATTCCGCGGGGCCGGCTCCGTCCGAACGGCTGCGGGACCGATGCATCCCTCAAACGCTAAAGAAGCTCCGGACAAGGGTCCGGGGCTTCTTCGTCTGAAAGGGATCTCGCCATCTGGCGACCGGATGCCATGACGCCGGACAAAGGCCAAGCGTTCGATCGGCGTCGGAGGATCCCGCTCCCTCTCCCGTCCGGTTTCCTGCAGCCTTTGCCTATCGGCGCCGGGATGCCCCGCCCAGAATGGATCCCAGCACCCCGCGAACGATCTCCCGCCCCACGGAAGAACCGATGGTCCTGGCCACGCTTTTGGCGGCCGCCTGCACAATACCCTCGGATTTTCCACCCCGGGGACCGGTCCGTCCGAACAGCATGTCGCTCAGCGAGCCTCCCAGGCTGCCGAGCATCCCGCCATCGCCGCCGGCCGCCGTCTGGCCGCCCTTCATTTCGGAGCCATCGGCCCTCCCCTCGGAGGCCGGATAGCTGCCTTCCGTTCGCGTCTGCCAGCCGCCGCGGAGCTTCTCATAGGCCGATTCCCGGTCGAGCGTCTGTTCGTAATGACCGTAAATCGTGGAGGCTTTGATGGCGTTGGCCCGCTCGTCCGCGGTCATCGGTCCGAGACGCGATCCCGGGGCGATGACAAAGGAGCGTTCCACCAGTGCGGGCCGCCCCTTCTCGTCCAGGAAGGAGATCAGCGCTTCGCCGACACCCATCTCCGTAATGGCCTGGGTGGCGTCGAAGGCCGGATTGGCGCGCATGGTTTCGGCCGCGGTTTTGACGGCCTTTTGATCGCGCGGGGTGAAGGCGCGCAGCGCGTGCTGGACGCGGTTGCCCAACTGCCCCAGCACCTTTTCCGGGATATCCAGGGGGTTCTGGGTTACAAAAAAGACGCCCACCCCCTTGGACCGGATCAGTCTCACCACCTGTTCGATCTTCTCCAGCAGCGCCGGCGGGGCATCGTTGAACAGCAGATGGGCCTCGTCGAAAAAAAAGACCAGCTTCGGTTTTTCCGGATCGCCCACCTCGGGCAACTGCTCGAAGAGCTCGGCCAGCATCCAGAGCAGGAACGTGGAATAGAGTTTCGGATTGTTGAAGAGCTGGTCGGCGGCCAGCACGTTCACCACGCCGCGTCCCTCGCCGTCGGTTTGCATCAAATCGGCGATGTCCAGCATCGGCTCCCCGAAAAACCGGTCGCCCCCCTGCTGCTCGATGGTCAGAAGCCCCCTTTGGATCGCACCGACGGAGGCGGCGGAGATGTTGCCGTACTGGGTGGTGAACTGCTTGGCGTTGTCGCCCACGAACTGGAGCATGGTCCTGAGGTCCTTGAGATCGAGCAACAGCAGCCCGTTGTCGTCGGCTATCTTGAACACCAGGTGCAGCACTCCGGATTGGGTCTCATTGAGGTTCAGCAGACGCGCCAGCAGGAGCGGCCCCATATCGGACACGGTCGCCCTCACCGGATGGCCCGACCTGCCGTATACATCCCAGAAAACCGCCGTGTTGGCGCGGGGAAAATAATCCTTGACGCCGATCGACTCCAGGCGTTTGAGCAGCTTTTCCGAGGCTGCGCCCGCGACGCCGATGCCCGACAGGTCTCCCTTGACGTCGGCCATGAATGAAGGCACGCCGATGGCCGCAAAGGACTCGGCGATCTTCTGGAGGGTGACCGTCTTTCCGGTCCCCGTGGCGCCGGTAATGAGACCGTGGCGGTTGGCCATCTGCGGCAGCAGGTGAATCTCTTTCCCCTGGGACATGGCGATGATCAGCGGTGCACTCATTTTCAACTCCTTTGCCGTTCGGTTTTGAATTCCATTGTTCCTGCAAAGTGCGGTCGGTCAGCGGGATTGGCATCAAAGGCGGCGGCGATTTTCGCCATGGATCCGAACCGTTGATGCTCGATGAGTATATGGAGAAGGGGGTGGCCTGTCAATGGATTTCGTGAAATGGGTGAGCCATCAGGAATGCACTGGAGGGGCTCCGACAGGCGGAATCAGCGGATCAGTCCCACAGCCTTCCAGTAGAGAATGCTCACCGCCAGCGCGGCCAGGCAGGCGAACAGGTAGATGACGCCGGCCCTGTGAAGCTGCGCGGAGGTCCAGGACGCCCTTCCCGCGAGCGTTTCCCCGATGATCACGAAAGGCTGCTGATAGGACATGAAGAAGCAGTTTCCCGCCATGATGAAAATGAAGAAGACCGCCAGCGGATGGATGCCGAAGTCTGCGGCCAGCATGGGCAGAAAGGGCGTCAGGAAAGGGATGGTCGCGTAGAGCTGGGCGACGTCCACAAAACGCACGGCCAGGCAGCAGAGGAGCAGGACGTAAGCCAATACCCAGTGGTTGTCAGCCACGGCACGGATGAACGGGCTGAAAGATCGGCTTAAAAAGTCCGCCACGCCGGTTTCCTGAAGGATCATCCCCAAGCCCATGATCGATCCGATGAAGAGCACGAAGTCCCAGCTGATCGCCGTCCCGATGTGGTGGGCCCTGATCACGCCGCAGGCCGCGAGGAGCGCGAAGGCCCCCAGGCAGACCGCAACGTCCGGAATGACGTGCAGCCGCCCGGAAAGGAGAAGCAGGAAGGCGGAGACCAGGATGGCGAGGGTCGCCTTTTCGCTGAAGCTCATCGGTCCGAGGGCGTTGAATTCAGACTTGAACGCCTCCCGGTCGGTGTCGAGTTCCTTTGCCGGCTTCATGATCCGGTACAGGGCAAGAATGAAAAAGAACGAAAGCACGGCCGACGGCACCAGCATGGCCTTCATCCAGGAGTCGAACGAGATCAGCCCCCGCAGTTCGGGTATGGCGCTGAAGAACCCGATGGTTGCCGGCCCCCACAGGGAACCGGTCAGCCACCCGCTCCCAGGAATCAGCACCATGGACCAAGCCGACAGCAGGACCAGGGCCGCCCCGCTGGAGCCGTATTGCAGGCGGCAGATTTCCACGGAGGCAACGGCAATCGGAATCACGATTGCGATCCGCACCGAAATGGAGGGGGTCAAGACGGACAGCATCAGGCCGATGATCACCCAAGAGACCGTCATGGTCAGGTAACTGGGCCGGAACAGTCCGATGACCCAGTAGGCCAGCCGTTTGCCGAGGCCCGTGGCATTCAGGGCGAATCCGAAAAAAAGTGCGGGGATCAGGATCCATACGGCCCGGGTCGTATAGCCGTTGAAGGCAATGGCGGGCTCGACGCCCGAGGCCGTCAGCAGCAGGAGCATGACCATGCTTCCGATTGACAGGGGAACCCACCGGGTGCCGAAAATCCAGACGCCGACGGCCACCAGAACCGACGTCAGGGCCGCATGGCCCTCTGCGGAAAGTCCCGGTGAAAAAGGTTTGACCGCGGCGATGCCGATCCCCGCCACAGCAAAAAGGAGAACGCCCCACAAACGCATATCCATTCCGCACCTCTGTCTCACCGGTCGGGCAGCCGGCCCGACCACGACCGCCGGGGATTAGGAAACTACAACCCCCCAGGGGAATAGTCAAGAGCGCCTTTCCGGCAGAACCCCTTTCCCCAGGCATCGATATTCGCTCCCCCGTACGCTCCCCCGTTCCTCTTGACATGCCAGTCGCCTCTCCGTATCATGACGCGCTCAGCGATTTGATGCCGACACGATTCCGGCCAAGGCGGCCGCATGTTTCCAACCTCCGTGACAAAGTTCATGGATGCTTTCACCGTAAGGAGCCCCGGATGAGCACCGACAAAACCTTCGAAAAACTGGCCCGCAGGATCGAACGATACCGGGACGCCATGGTCGACCTCCAGGTGCGCCTCTGCGCCATCCCGGCAGTCGCTCCGTCCAGCGGCGGTGAGGGAGAGGCCAAGAAGGCCGCGTTCCTTGTCGATTTCTTGAAATCCAGCGGCTTCTCCGACATCGATCTGATCAAGGCCCCGGACCCGGATGCCCCGGCCGGCTACCGTCCAAACGTTCTCGTCTTCTGCCGTGGAAAGAGCCCGGCCCGTACCGTATGGATCATGACCCACACGGATGTGGTTCCCCCCGGCGAGCTCGCCCTCTGGCGCGGCAATCCGTTCGAGGCGTGGGTGGACAAGGGGCGCGTTTACGGCCGCGGCACCGAAGACAACCAGCAGGACATGATCGCCTCCCTGTTCGCCGTCAAGGCCCTCCGGGACGAAGGCATCGTTCCTCCTTTCGATATCGGCCTCGCTTTCGTGGCCGACGAGGAGACGGGAAGCCGAAAAGGGATCGGGCATATCCTCCGGAACCGCACGATATTCCGGAAGCAGGATCTCATCGTCGTCCCCGACGCCGGCAACAAGTCCGGAACCATGATCGAGGTGGCCGAGAAGAGCCTCCTATGGATCAAGTTCCGGACCATCGGGAAACAAACCCACGGATCGACCCCCGAGAAGGGGATCAACAGCTTCAAGGCGGCAAGCTTCTTCGTCTCCGCCCTGAACGACCTTTACAAGCGCTATCCCGTCCGGGACGCGATTTTCGACCCGCCTATCTCGACCTTCGAGCCGACCAAGAAGGAAGCCAATGTGCCGAACGTCAATACCATCCCTGGCGAGGATGTTTTCTACATGGATGCGCGGATTCTGCCGTCCATCGATATCCGGGATGTCGAGAAGACGATCCGTTCGATCGCGGCGGGGATCGAAAGCCAGTTCAAGGTCAAGATCCGGACGGAGGTCCAGCAGAAGGTTCCGGCCGCTCCTCCGACACCGGATCAGGCGTCCGTGGTCCAGGCCATCCAGAAAGCGGTCCGAGCGGTCTACAGGAAAGAGGCCCGGGCGATGGGGATCGGCGGAGGGACGGTCGCGGCCCTTTTCCGTCGGGCCGGTCTTCCCGCGGCCTGCTGGTCCAAGATCGACGAAACCGCCCACCAGCCGAACGAGCACTGCGTCATCGACAACATGGTCGGCGACGCCCTGGTCTACGGCCATATCTTTCTGCAGGAATGAAACGAAAGGCTGGAGGCGAAAACTCCGGGACGGAGCGGAACGCTATGGTCCCGCGCCCGATGCCGCACGGACCATGGTGACCGTGGGTATGCCGGCCGGGTTCACGCCGGTGGTTTCGGAATCCCGGAATCCAAAGAACCGGTAAAGTCCCCTTGCGGGAAGCCCCGCCTCCACCGTGTGGTCAAAGGTTGTCACCGTGATCGGTCTGTCTGGGGCCAAGCGGCCCATCGCCTCAGACAGGAGGGCCCTTCCCATCCCCTGACCACGGCTCTCCGTGGTTACCGCAAGCCAAAGGATTTCATTGGCTTCATTCGAAACCACGATGCCGCCACGAAATATCCATCCGCCGCTTCCGTTTGGCTCCGAGACGCAGAGCGCCGTCTTCTCTTGAATGGCGTTTCTCAGTCCGCTGCGGAAAGCCGTATCCTCAACCATGGGGCCGAACAGCGGCTCGACCGCTTGCGCCAGTTTCAGCCAGTCAGGATAGTCTTCCAGTGTCGACAGACGGACCCTCTTCATCTGAACCCCGTTTCCGATGCTGCCAGCCATGTCCCGGATTGCTTCACAGGAATTTGAAGAGCCTGCGCCGGAAGGATTCCATCTGAACACGGTTTTCCGTCAGGGCATACCGTTTGATGAATTTCTTCTCCCCCTTTTCGGCAACCTCGGTCACGGAGATGATGTTCACATCCTGCAGATAACGGATCGCACTCTGATAGTTGGACTGGGACAGCGCCTCCCCCCTGCGGATCTCGCCCTTGCGGTACATACGCTCGCCGAGGCCGCGGATGTTCTTCAGCCAGTCCCTTTCCACCTTGGATTTCCTCCTGAGGTAATAACAACCCCTGACGACCACCCAGTACGATTCGATATAGTTATGGATGAGCCCCGCAAAGGGAAGGAGGTTCGTTCTCCCCCGTCCCTTCACCTCGATCCATGCCTTTTCCGCCTTGTCGAAACCGGCGATCATTCCACGGTCGCGAAGGTAGGCAAGGGTTTCCGTAATCTCCTCGAGTTCGTCCTTCTGGTCGTCGAAGATGAATTCGTGCCGGAAAAGCCGTTTGAAGAACGCGTAGTCGTCCCGGATCCGGTTGACCGGGACCATATCCTCTGAACTCGCCAGCACGGAGGTCGCCACGAAACTGACGGGGAGGAAATAATGCAGGATGTTGTTCTTGTAGTACTCGAGGTTCATCCGCTTGTCGTCTTCGATGGAATAGACGATCTCGTCGACCTCCTCTTCCTCCTCATCCTCCGCCCCCATGCGGGAGATGAGCCCCAACTGGTCGATGAGGTTCAAGGCCTCGCCGATCGCCTTTTCCCGGTCGGAAAAAGTCATCGCAAAAGAAACCTTGCGCGACGAGAGGTAATCGAAGAACAGGGACAGCACCTCTCGAAGCTCCCCGAGCGAAATGCCGCGCCGGTCGTAGCACAGAAGACCCGCCGAGGTTAAGGAGAATGGGGTCACCACCGACACCTTGTTGATCGCCCTCACGATCGTGTAGCCGATCCGGCGGTAGAGGCTCTGACGTTCCGCCACGGTCATCGCCTCGATGGGCTTGTCCTGGGCGGCCAGGTAGGATTTGAGGGTGATCGGCTCACCGACATTCATGTAGACGCGACCGTATCGTTTCCTCAGCAGCCTGCTGCTCCGGATCACGTCGGCCGTCTTTTCCTGCTCCTTGGGGGCGCCGCCCAACTCCTTGAGGTACGCCTTCTCCTCGATCACGCGGTCATAGCCGATGTAGACGGGGATCACCGCCAGATCCTCACAGGCCTTCTCCTGAAATGCCTGGAGGATCATCGACAACAGGCCGTACTTGGGCATGACCATCTTCCCCGTCCGGCTTCTGCCCCCCTCGATGAAGAACTCCAGCGGCAGCCCCTCCTTCAGAAGGACCTTGACGTACCGGGCAAAAACCTCGGCGTAGAGATCGTTGCCCTTGAAACTCCGCCTCAGGAAGAAAGCCCCCGATTTCCGGAAGATGTAGCCCAAAGGGAAGAACGACAGGTTGGTCCCCGCCGCCACGAACGGCATTTGGATGTTGTTCTTGTAAAAGATGTAGGAAAGCAGGAGATAGTCGATGTGGCTACGGTGGCAGGGGATGATGATGAACGGCATTTTCTTGGATACCTGCCGGATCTTTGCAATGCCTTCCACATCCACGACGACGCCGTCATAGATGTTGTTCCAGAGCCAGGAGAGCACCTTGTCCCAGATCTCGACAAAGATCTCGTTGTAATCGGAGGCAATCTCCTTAAGATATCTTTTCGCCTCCTTTTGGACCGCGGCGAAATCCCTCTTGCCCTTTTTCGACTGCGAGGCCATCCCGCTCATGAAGGAGACCAGCCCCCTGTCCCTGAGGACCATGCCGATGATCTCCTCGCGGGACTTCAGCAAGGGGCCCACGATCGTCGTCTTCTCTTCATCGATCCGCGAGATCAGTTCGCCGCGGAGCTGCCGGATGATCTCGTCACGGGTCAGATCTTCCCCTGACTTCAGATATTCCTGCAGATTGATCGGATCGGCGGAAATCACGGAGGCCTTGTTGGAGTAGCGGATAAAGGTGATCACCCTTCGGATCGGATCCGTGGTATCGATCTGTCCGAAAAAAATGTTGATCAGGCTCTCATCCTCCTTCTCCCGCCTCCGTCCGTACGTGATCAGTTTGGGACAGAGGTAGATGGGGACAGGGGAAGCCTCCTGCGCATCCAGCAACTGTGCAAGAGTCTCCTCCACAAAGGGATCTTCAAAGATTTCGGATCTTCCGAGATGGATGATGGAGCTTTTCCCCTCGAGCGTCAGCTGCTTGAGGTGGTCCATCTTGGCGGCACGGAGGTCGGTTTTCCGCAGAATGCGGTGTACGAGATGCGACACGATCACCCGGAGAGCCATGGGAAAGGGCTGCCAGGTGATCATGCTGACGCCGTGGCTGTAGAAAGGCCGCGGGATTCCCTTCCGTATGGAGAGTTCGTGAAGGATCAGGCTGTTGAGCTGGCTCTTGTTTTTCAGGGCATACACGACGACGCCCTTCTCCGAAAGCGACTTCAGCGCTTCCACCGTGGAGTCGGAGATCGCAACCTTGGAGAACACCTTCAGGAGCAGCCAGTAGAGGGGGAAATTCTCTTCCCGGTAGAGGCTGCCTGAGTGGTAAACGCCGATTTCGGTTGTCCATGATCGGATGGCCGACAGAATGGACATCGTTCGCTCCGTTCCTCCCGTTTCCCCTTGACGTCCGTGAAATCCCGCGGATCACGGAAACGGATGAATACGTTCCTTCACGGTTTTATTGGCCGTTCGCCGGGAACTCCTCCGGGAAACGATTCCGCATGGCCGCTTCGACGAATGTCCGGATTTCCGCGGCGGATGCAAAGGTCAGCACCTCGTTCAGCAGGGCCTTCGATTCCTTCATCGTCGAACCCCGAATGATCTTTTTGACGCGGGGAATGGCCAGCGGATTCATGCTCAGTTCATCCAGTCCCAGTCCCAGCAGGATCATGGTGTAGGCCGGCTCTCCCGCCATCTCACCGCACATCGCCACCCGGATTCCCGCCTTGTGTCCGGCATCCACCACCTGCTTGATCAGACGCAGAACGGCCGGATGCAGGGGTTCATAAAGGTAGGTGACCCGTTCGTTGATCCGGTCGATTGCCAGAACATACTGAATGAGGTCGTTCGTTCCGATGCTGAAGAAATCGACCTCTTTGGCCAGTTCCTCCGCCACGATCACGGCCGACGGGACCTCGATCATGACGCCGAGCTCGATTCCCGTTCCCAGCGCAGTCCCTTTGGCCAGCAGCTCATTTTTCACGTCGTTAAAGATCCGTTTGGCCGCCCGGATCTCCTCGATCCCGGAAATCATCGGGAACATGATCCTCAGCTTTCCCTGGCCGCTGGCCCGCAGGATGGCCCGGAGCTGGATTTTGAAGAGATCCACCTCTTTCAGGCAGAAACGGATGGCCCTCAATCCCAGCTGCGGGTTCAGTTCGGGCGAAAGTTTCACATCCGGGAAATACTTGTCGCCGCCCAGGTCGAAGGTGCGTATGGTTGCCCACGAGAGCCCCTGCACGCCGACAACGGATCGATAGTTGGCAAGGTGGTCTTCCTCGTCAGGGGGCTTCTCCCGGTTGATGTAGATGAATTCCGTGCGGTAAAGGCCGATCCCGTCCGCTCCGTGGATGATCGCGGAGGGAATTTCTTCGATGAATTCGATGTTGCCGCCGATCTCGACACGGTGATTGTCCTTCGTCACCGCCGGCAAGCGCGCATCATCCAGCAGACTGTCCTGTGCCGTCTCATACAGGCTTTTCTTTTCTTCATAGCGCTTGCGCACCTCGGGGTCGGGATGCACGATGACGACGCCGGCCGAACCGTCGATGATGATCTCATCGTTGGTACGAACGCTGCGGGTGATGCTTTTGAGACCGACCACGGCGGGAATCGCGATCGACCGGGCGATGATCGCCGTATGGGAGGTCTTGCCTCCGACATCCGTGGCGAATCCCAGCACCTTGTCGATCTTCATCTGCGCCGTATCGGCGGGGGACAGATCAGGGGCGATGATCACGATCCCCTCCTCCAAGTCGATGACCGCCCGCTTTTTTCCTACGAGGTTGGCCAGAATCCGCTGCCCGGCGTACTGAATATCGCTGATCCGGCCCCTGAGGTAGTCATCTTCCATGCGGTCGAAGATCTCCCGGTATTTGTCCACCGTCATCCGGACGGCCCACTCGGCGTTGACGCACATCTCCCGGATATTCTGAATGGTGAGATCGATGAATTTCCGATCCCGCATGATCATGATGTGGACGTCGATGATATAGAGCGGTTCCATACCGCCGCCCAGATCGCCGAGCTGCTTCTTCAATTCGAGGAGTTGCTTCTCCGACTCCCGCAGGGCATTCCGGAAACGCCGGATTTCTCCGGTCACCAGGCTCGGATCGCTCAATTTGTAAAAAGGAACCTGGGCGTCCAGACGGTCGAAGAGATAGGCCTTGCCGATAACAATTCCAGGCGAAACGCCGATCCCCTTCATGACGAACGTTTTTTTCAGATCCTCATCGGCCATGCCATTTCCTGTTCCGCATCTGCGTTCCCTGCGAAGAAAGACCACGATCGGCGCGCGCCTCTCCCGGTCAGGCCTCTCCGAATTTGTCCGCGATCAGCCGGGAAAAGGCCTCAAGGGCCTCCCTTGCATCATCGCCGTCGATGCGCACGGTTAACCGGCTGCCCCTGGGGCAATCCAGCGTGAGGATGTCCAGAATGCTCCGGCCATCGACCTCCACACCGTCTTTCTCCAGGGTGATTCCCGCCCGGAAGCGCTGTGCCGTCTCCACCAGTTTGGCCGCTACCCTTGCGTGAATGCCCAGCCGATTCGTGATTTCAAAAGTCCCTGTTTCAACCATATCAGAAAGAAATGACCATGCACAAGAGCGTCGTTCCGTATAGCAGCCCCAGCGGGGAAATCCCCTTGTGAATCCCCAACGCATACAGGACGAGCAAAACCAGGGCTAACGCTCTCGCCGGAATCCCCGTTAAGCCGTTCATGTGGCCGCTGGCCATCTGGACCGCTGCAGCCGCCAGCAAGCCGATGAGAATCAGCGATAGAAAACGGAGTCTTACGGTCGCCGCCGGAAGATCCAATCCCCGGATGAAACCAATCCCCCCCTTGCCCCGGTGGTAACCTTCGACAAATCCCTTGCCCCGGATCCAGAAATGAAACGGACTGTAGATGGCCAGGAAGGCAAGCGGCGCCGCCGGAGATCCCATCCAGGCGGCAATCACCGCTCCTGCCGCAGCGAAGAAACGGAGCGCCCCCCAGAAAAACGGATCCCCGATCGCGGCGTATGGCCCCATGAGGGCCTTCTTGAGATCCGCCGCCTCCGGAGAGCGCCCTTCCTCCTCAAGCCGGGCCACAGCGCCGATCACCGGTGCGGCCATATAGGGATGCGTGTTGAACATCTGCAGATGGAGGGCAAGGGAATCAGCCATTCGTATCGGGTCACCGCCCCGTTTCCGGATTGCGGGAAGCATGGCAAAGGCAAAGCCCAGATGCTGCATCCTCCAGAAGTTGAAGGAAGCCTGAATGGTCAGGGAACGAAGGAAAATTCCCAGAAGCGTCGATCGTTTCATCTTCCAATTGCCGTTTTTATGCATCCGCACGTTGAACGCCGACGCGACCGATAGGGCCGGTCGAATGTTGCCGCGGCGGCCTGCCTGTTCGGTTCCGTTGGTGGTTCTTGCTGCAGACGGTTGGCGTTGCCTAACACGAACAGCCCGCTAAAGTCAATCGATTCACCTCACGGCATGCAAATTTTTTTCGCGATTTCCATTGGATATGACGGAAAAATGTTTTCTCTTGACATCATTTGGGGATTCTGTTAATCACGCACGATTTTTTTATGGGAATGACCGACCTTGCTTGGCCATGAACATGGTTTCAAAAGTGGGTCGGTTTTTTTGAATCGTTTCATTCACGCGCAGGAAAAGAGGAGATAACATGATTTGCCAGACGATCAAGAACGGTATCGAGTGCGGATTCATGACCAAGAAAGGCTGCGGATTCAACGGCGGGAGCTGCAATCCCATCATCGACAAGTGCGATGGCTGCGGCAAGGTAATTGAGTGTCCGACGGGCAAATACTGCCGCGTCTATCCGGATCCGGCGAGCAAGTGGCGAACCGGCAAATGCCCCACCGCGACCCATATCAAGATCGAAGTCGCGGAGACAAACCAGAAGATCAATCCGCTCAAGGCGTCGAAACGGGCGAACAAAAAATAGCCTTGCGGACGGACCGGCCCCGTGTATGCAACCGGTTGACAAGACCGGGATTCACACGGAAATCGCGGAGTCCGTCGGTTTGAAGGGCGCGTTTTCCGGCATCGATCACAGGCCGAAGAATGCGCCCGCAGGCCGGTAAAGGTTTGGGGGACTCTAAAGGAAAGCCTGTCAGACGGCTTCCCGGACGATCTCCCGGATCATGAGCAGCCCCTTCTCGATCTCATCGAGGAGCCAGTCCCGTTGTTCCGTTCCGGCATCCGTCTCCTCGCCACGCATTTTCTGGAGCTGCTTTCTGGCCCCGTTAATCGTGAAGTTCTCCTCATAGAGGAGCTTCCGGATCATCAGGAGCTCCTCAACGTCCTTATGCCGGTACAACCTCTGATCGGATCGGGTGCGGGTCGGTCTGACCGTCTTGAACTCGGATTCCCAGTAGCGGACCACGTAGGGCTTCACGCCCAATAACCGGCTGACCTCACCGATGCGGAAGTAGGATTTATCGGGGATCGATACCTTCATCATCTCCCAACGTCATGCTGGACGGCCCGGGTTCCCGGCGCCGGTCCGCCACACCGGGAACGCCTTAACGATCGGGATCAACCATTGAGCGCCTTGCGCAGAACCTGGCTGGATTTGAACGTCAACACCCGCCGGGCGGAGATGGCGATCTCGTCGCCGGTCTGCGGATTTCTGCCGCGCCGGGAATTTTTCTCTTTCACGACAAAATTCCCGAATCCGGAAATCTTGATCTTTTCCCCCGCCGCCAATTTTTCCTTGATGATATCGAATACGGATTCAATGATCCTCGCCGAATCCTTCTTGGAAATCCTCGGTTCAAGTTTCTCGTATACGTCCTGGATGATATCGATCTTGGTCATTTACGCCTCCTGCGATCTTTACGGCCTGTTTCCTTATCTGATGGATGCCCCCGTGTGATGAACGATTTTCCCGACGATCCGCACGTGGGCCTCATTCACCTCATCGTCGGTCAACGTCCGATCCGCTCTGCGGTATGAAAACCGCATTCCCAGACTCTTCATTCCCTGAGGGATATTCTGGCCTTCATATACATCAAAAATTTGAACTTTTTCAAGCAATTCTTCTCCGGCATCCGCGGCCAGGCGAAGCATTTCCGCCGCCGTCACCTCCCTGCGAAGCAGAAAAGCCACATCCCGCGAGCTCGATGGGAATCGGGGAATGGGCCGGAAAGACGATTTTTCGGAATAATTCGCCGCCAGGATATCCATGTCCAGTTCGCACAGAACGACCGTTCCGTTCAAATCCATACGGGCCAGAACATCCGGGTGCGCCTCCCCGAGAAAACCGATCTGCGTCTCCCCGCTGAACACACCGCAGGACTTTCCCGGATGCAGAAAAGGCTCACGCACGCCTTCCTTGAAGGACGGGGCCGCGATCCGAAGGGCATCCAGTATGTTTTCGACGCAGCCCTTCAGGTCATAGAAATCGGCCTGCAGGTCCTGGAAATGCCAACGGTCTTCATACCTCCGGCCGGTGACGAGAAAGGCCGCCCGGTTATGTTCACGGGGCTGCTTTCCTTCTCCCTGATGGATGAAGGTCCGTCCCGTTTCGAAGAGCTTCAGATCGAAACAGCCGACGTCGGCATTCCTCCGGACATTGGACAGGAGGCTTTGGACCAGGGTGGTCCGCATCACGGCCTGTTCCTCAGAGAGCGGATTGCGGATCCGGACCTGATTGCCCCGCTCGTCCGTTTCGGGAAGTCCAAGCCGATCGACCGCATCCGGGGAGACGAAGCTGTAGTTAATCACCTCCTGATAACCGGCGCCGGTCATGATTTCGCGCACCCGCGTTTCGACCGCGCGCCTCCCGTTCGCGACCCCCGTGATCACTGAAACGGCGGGAAGGGTCTCGGGCACCCGGTGATAGCCGTGCATGCGGGCGATTTCCTCGATCAGATCGATCTCGCGTGCGATATCCACCCGGCAGGTCGGGGGTGTGACGCGGAGAACCCCCTCGCCCGCCGACTCCACCGTCATCTGCAGGCTTTCCAGAATCCGTACCGCATCCGACGCTTCTATGGCAACGCCCAGCATTTCCCGGACGCGGTCCAGGCGAAGCGGTATGTTTTTCGCGGACGGGACAATCCGGGGGTACTGGTCGATCACGCCCCGACAAACGGTTCCGCCGGACAATTCCGCAATCAGCCCCGCCGCCCGGTCAAGCGCCCGGACCACTCCCTCGGGATCGATTCCCCTCTCGAAGCGGAACGCGGCGTCCGTGCCCATCCCCAGGGCGCGCGAGGTGCGCCGTATCGACGAAGGATTGAAATAGGCGCTCTCCAGCAGGATCGTCTCCGTGTCTTCCTTGACCTCGGAATTCAGGCCGCCCATGACCCCTCCGATTGCAACCGGTTTGATCCCGTCGCAAATCATGAGCGTGTCAGCCTGCAGAATCCGCTCCTTTTCATCCAGAGAAACGAAAATCTCGCCCGCACGGGAGCGCCGGACCACGATCCGGCCCTCTTCTAGAAAACGGAAATCGAAGGCATGGAGGGGTTGACCCAGTTCCATCATCACGAAGTTGGTCACATCCACAACGTTGTTGATGGAACGCAGCCCCACCGCCTCCAGTTTCCGACGCATCCACAAGGGCGTCGGACCGATCTTGACCTTTTTGACGATGCGCGCCGTGTACCGCGGGCAAAGGTCGGGATCCTCGATCGCAACGGAGGTGATGTCCCGGATATCCTCGCCGTTTTCGTGCACGATGAAACGCGGAAAGCGCAATGGTTTCCCCAGAATGGCGGCGACTTCACGGGCCACGCCGACCAAGGAGAGACAATCGGACCGGTTCGGCGTTACGCCGATATCGAGCACGTGATCGGACAGATCCAGCGCGTCCGACAGCTCCCTGCCCAGGGGAAGGTCGGATGGAAGGATCATGATGCCCGAAGCATCGGACCCGATGCCAAGCTCATCCTCGGAACAGAGCATCCCTTCCGAAACCTCGCCCCGGATCCTTGCGCTTCGGATCACATCGCCACCCGGCAGGAGCGCCCCGACCGGCGCCAAAGGCACGATATCGCCGACACGAATGTTCGCTGCGCCGCAGACAACGGCATAGGTCTCGTCTCCGGTGTCGATTTTACAGAGGGATAATGAATCGGCTTGGGGATGGGGACGCAGGGACAGGATCCGTCCGACCCTGATCCCGCGGAACGCGGGTTCAATCCGGTTCAGGGAATCCACCTCCAGACCCGCCATGGTCAGCCGTTCGGACAGTTCCTCCGGCGGAATGTCCACATCCACATAATCTTTTAGCCACTTCAAGCTGACTAGCATAGAAATTTCTCCGGCCCCTCCAATCGTTGCCGTTACGGTGTTCGGGGAAACGGTATGGGCTAAAACTGTTCCAGGAATCTGAGATCGTTATCGAAAAACAGGCGGATATCGGAAATCCCGAACTTGAGCATCGCTATCCGTTCCAGACCCAGCCCGAAGGCAAAACCCGTGTATGCTTCCGGATCATAGCCGACGTTCTTGAACACCTCGGGATCCACCATCCCCGATCCCAGGATCTCCAGCCAGCCACTCTGGCCGCAGACACGGCATCCCCGGCCTCCGCACATGACGCACCGGATGTCGACCTCGGCACTCGGTTCCGTGAAAGGAAAGAAGCTGGGGCGGAAACGGAGCACCGTTTCCTCGCCGAACATCTGGCGGAGAAATACCGTCAGGACCCCCTTCAGGTCTCCAAAGGTGACTCCTCGGTCCACCAGGAGACCTTCGATCTGGTGGAACATCGGGGTGTGTGAAATATCGGAATCGCGGCGATAAACGCGTCCCGGCGAGAGGATCCTCACTGGAGGTCTCGTCTTTTCCATGGTCCGGATCTGGACCGGGGAGGTATGGGTGCGCAGGACAATGTTGTCCTCGACGTAGAAGGTATCCTGCATGTCCCGCGCAGGGTGATCCTTAGGGATGTTGAGTGCCTCGAAATTATAATAATCCAGCTCGATTTCCGGCCCCTCCACCGTCGAGAACCCGAGACCGGCGAAGATCCGGCAGATCTCTTCACGGACCTGCGTGACCGGATGGAGACGGCCGTGCCGTACCGCCCTGCCCGGCAGGGTGACATCCCATCTTTCGCCGAGAATCTCTTTCTCTTTTCTCGACGAGGACAGTCCCTCCAGCACCAGATCGATTTTGGCCGAGAGGGCCTCCTTGAGCTCGTTGCATTCCCTGCCGAACCGGGGCCTTTCCTCGGGCGCCACCCGGGCGATGTTCCGGAGCAATCCCGTCAGCAGCCCCTTGCGACCGAGATAACGGGTGCGGATGGACTGGAGTTCCTCTTCCGTTGCGGCCTTTCCGAGTTCGGCCTCCGCCTGCTCCCGGAGGGCGTCAAGCTCTCCCGTCATGCCTGCTGCTCGCCCTTTGCAATCTCCGCAATCTCCGAGAATCCACGGGGATCATGAACGGCCAGATCCGCAAGGACCTTCCGGTCGATCTCGATACCCGCCTTGTCCATCCCGTGGATCAGGCGGCTGTAGGTTATCCCGTTCAACCGGGCGGCCGCATTGATTCTTGCGATCCACAATCTGCGGAACTCCCGTTTTCTGACCCGCCTGTCCCGATAGGCGTAGGTCATCGCATGTCCTACGGCCTCCGTCGCCGTTCGGATCAGCTTGCTCCTGGACAGAAAGAAACCCTTGGCCGCCTTCAGGATCTTTCTTCTTTTCTTTTGAGCCGTCAGGCTCCTTTTCACCCTCGGCATTGTCTATCTCCTCATCTTACATGATACGGGGCATCCCGCATGAAGCGAATGCCCGCGCTTCGCTCCCCAATGCTTTGATCCTACAGATACGGAATCAGCTTCCGCATCGCCTTTTCGCCCGTGCGGTCGAGAATCGCCGACTTGCGAAGATTTCTCTTCCGCTTCGTCGTTTTTGGCGTAAGGATGTGGCGCGCATTGGATTTGTACCGTTTGATCTTTCCGGTTCCGGTCACGGAAAAACGCTTTGCCGCACCCCGATGTGTCTTCAGCTTTGGCATCACATCACCCCTATAATTGAAATACTGGACCCTGCACACGGCCCAGTCACCACAACAGAATGGAATGGCCCGCGAAAAACCTGCCCTGCCGTTCCGCTTACTTCTTGGGGGAGAGGATCATCACCATGCTTCTCCCCTCCAGCTTCGGCTGCTGGTCGATGACACAAGTGTCACCGAGCGTATTTTTGATGTTTTCCATGATTTTTCTTCCGATATCGGTGTAAGCGATCTCACGCCCCCGGAACATCATGGAAATCTTCACCTTGTTGTGCTGGTCCAAAAACTTGACCACATGCTTGATCTTGACTTCCAGATCATGTGCCTCCGTTTTCGGACGGATGCGAATCTCCTTTACCTGGATGACGGTCTGGCTCTTCCTGGAGATCTGCACCTTCTTGCTCTGTTGGTATCTGAATTTGCCGTAATCCATGATTCGGCAGACCGGCGGCGCAGCGGTGGGGGATACCTCCACCAGGTCCAAACCCGCCTTGGCCGCCTCGTTCAGGGCATCCGTCAGGGGAATCACCCCCAACTGTTTCCCTTCGACATCAATCACGCGTACCGACGCGGCCCTGATCTCCCGGTTGATCCTCAAGTCCTTAACGATAGGTCACCTCCACCATCCAAGAAGCTATCCAAACTGTTTGCATTGTTCCCGAACAAGGGCAACGAACGCCTCGACATCCATGGAACCCAGATTCTTGCCATCCCGCTGCCGGGGAGAA
This sequence comes from uncultured Syntrophaceae bacterium, assembly GCA_964637025.1. Classification (GTDB taxonomy): domain Bacteria; phylum Desulfobacterota; class Syntrophia; order Syntrophales; family UBA5619; genus UBA5619. Next base: position 38,237 of record CAZWTL010000006.1, read on the forward strand.
ACCTGGCCGGAGGCCGCTTCACGGTCCCCGATCACGAGCATAAAGGGAATCTTGAGCAACTGGGCCTCGCGGATCTTGTAACCCAGCTTCTCGTTTCGGAAATCGCCCTCCACACGGATGCCCTCATCGAGCAGGCGTTTTCGAACCTCCTGTCCCCAGGGGATATGCTTCTCGGTCACGGTTACCAGGACGGCCTGCACCGGCGAAAGCCAGAGCGGAAACGCCCCGGCATAGTGCTCAATCAGAACGCCCGTAAACCGTTCGATCGCCCCCAGGATCACCCGGTGAAGCATGACCGGCCGGTGTTTTTCGCCGTCTTCGCCGATGTAGTGCAGATCGAACCGCTCCGGCAGCGTGAAATCGCACTGAATGGTAGCACACTGCCACTTCCGCTTCAATGCATCCTTGAGTTTGAAGTCGATCTTCGGTCCGTAGAAGGCGCCGTCGCCTGCGTTGACCTCGTAGGCCATGCCGTTGTCCTTCAGGGCATCCTCCAGAGCGCGGGTCGCCAGCTCCCAGTCCTGATCGGAACCGATGGAGTTTTCGGGCCGCGTGCTGAGTTCCACCTCATACTCGAAGCCGAAAATCCCCATCGCATAGCCGACGAAGTCCGCGATCTCCCGGATCTCGTGGTTCAGTTGCTCCGGGGTGCAGAGGATGTGGGCATCGTCCTGCGTGAACTGACGCACCCGCATCAATCCATGCAACACCCCGGCCTTCTCATGGCGATGAACCGTTCCCAGCTCGAAATAACGGAGGGGCAGATCGCGATAGGAACGGATCTTCGATTTGTAGATCAGCATGTGGGAGAGGCAATTCATCGGCTTGATGCCGTACGATTGCTCATCCACTTCCGTGAAGTACATGTTCTCCCGGTAGTGGTCGAAGTGTCCCGACCGCTTCCAGAGGTCCGCCTTGAGGATCTGGGGACCGATGACGATATCGTACCCGCGCTTGAGGTGTTCCTTCCGCTCCCAGTCCTCGATGATCGTGCGCAGCAGTGCACCCTTGGGGTGCCAGATCACGAGCCCCGCGCCCGCCTCGTCGTTGAGCTGAAAGAGGTCCAGTTCCCGGCCGAGTCGGCGGTGGTCTCTTTTCTTCGCCTCTTCCAGAATGCGAAGATGCTCGTCAAGCGCCTCCTGAGTCGCAAATCCGGTCCCGTAGATGCGCTGGAGCATCTTGTTGCGCTCGTCTCCTCGCCAGTAAGCGCCGGCCACATTCAGGAGCTTGAAAGCCGGGATCATGCCCGTCGAGGGAGCATGGGGGCCGCGGCAGAGATCGATATAGCCGTTCTGTGCGTAGAGGCTGACCTTGTCCACCTCCGCCGGCAGATCGTTGATCAGCTCGACCTTGTAGCTCTCGTTCTTGCCCCGAAACAGGTCGACGGCCTCCGAACGGCTCACCTCGCGGCGCTCGAAAGGGATGTCCGCGGCGACGATCTCGCGCATGCGCGCCTCGATCTTGTCGAGATCCTCCGGGGTGAAGGTCTCCGCGTAATCGAAATCGTAGTAGAACCCGTCTTCAATGGCGGGGCCGATGCTCACCTGCACATCTTTGAAGGTTTCCTGGACCGCCTGGGCCATCACGTGCGACATGCTGTGTCGGAGAATCGAGAGCCCCTCCGGAGACGCGGCATGGATCGGCACTACGGCCGCATCCCCGGTCAGACGGTGCTTCAAATCAACCGATGCGCCGTTCACCTTTGCCGCCACGATCAAACCTGACGGTCCCCCCTTCGGATCTGCTTCCAGCAGTTCACCGACGACCGTTCCCGTCGGACGCAGACTCTCTGTCCCATCCGGCAGGGTTATCCTGATCTGGTCTGCCATCTCCCGATTCCTGTTTCCCTATTAAGAAAGGGCATCCGCAATATGCGACGATGCCCCCAGCAAGACTGCCGCAAGCGACAGGCATTTCTCCCGATCCGGCGCAATTACCTTCCCTATCTCTTGAAAAGCAGAGCGATATTTTAAAATGGTAGGCACGCAGGGATTTGAACCCTGGACATCCACCGCGTCAGGATGGCGCTCTCCCCCTGAGCTACGTGCCTACAGATGACCCTCCCATCGGAGGGGCGACTTAACTAACAAGAAAATACCGTAATGTCAAGGCAAATATCACCTTTTTGTGTCGTGATTGATCAGCTTCATCCCCCTCGACATATAGTTCAGCCCGGACAGGATGGTGAACAGCACGGTGACCCAGTAGAGGGTTTGAAGCCATATCCAGTTGAAATCATATGCTAAGCACCTGTCTGACAAGGCCATCAGGATCGTGGTCAGTTGAAGGGTGGTCGTAATTTTGCTGACGAAGGCCGGCCGGATCTCCACGTTGATCGACATGATGGAAAGCACGGAGATGCCGAGAAGGATGATGAAATCACGGCTGATGACGATGACCGCCAGCCAACTGGGGATGATGTGGAGGACCGACAGGGTCACAAAGGTGCTGACCAGAAGCGCCTTGTCCGCAATCGGATCCAGGTAAGCCCCCAGAACGGTCTGCTGTTTCAGAATCCTGGCCAGGAAACCGTCAAGGGCGTCCGATATGGCGGCGGCGATAAAAATGACCAATGCCTTGAAAAAAGAATCCTGGATCAGCAGGATCACGATGACGGGCACGAGCAAGATTCTCAGCAGCGTGATGAAATTCGGGATATTCATGCGTTCAACCGTGAAACTCCGCGCCGCTGGCGGGGCTGTCCTCCAAGCACCCCGATGTCGCCCCCTGTCCCCATGCCCAACGGCGCCACCGCATCCTCACGGCCGGATCAGGAATCGATCGCTTCCGGTCCGTCCGGCAGCGTCTCAAGGGCGCGGTTGAGGACCTCATGGATCAGCGGCTCGTAAAATTGACAGGACTTCAACTCCAGGCTTCTGCGCGAAAAACCATAGTTGCGATGAATTGCGCGATGACGCGCGCTCCAGAGGCTTTCCCCCGTTCTCGCGCTCTTCATCTCGAACTCCACGTCCATGACAATCCGCGAATTCAGAAAGTTCGTGGACATCCGGCCTTCCCTCAGTGTGGTGTACAGGATGGCGTCCACATTCAGCCTCTTGCCGACCCACTGCGGGGTCGGTTCTCCTGCTTGACCCTCGGGGGCATCGGCGGACAGTTTTTCATCGATCCATTTCGGCAGGATTTCTGGATAACCCTTGAAATGCAGTTCTTCGATCAGCTTCGACCTCAGCAGGGACGCCGTTCCCGGATCGGACTCCTCGGTTCGAACGGGAAGCACGGCAATCCGTTTTGTTCCCTGGTCGCCGAAATCGTAGGCAAGCATATGGGGGATCTTCCGGGCGCACCCCGCCAGACAAAACAGCACAAGCAAGATCATCACCAGGCGAACATGTATCGGCATGGCCACCAATCCTCAACCGCCCTTTTTCAGCTTTTCGATCTCTTCGCGGATCACGCGCTCGGCAATGACGGGGATGACCTCCCGTGCGACCTTTTCCGCGATCTCAGAAGCCCGTTTCACGATTTCGTCGCGAAATCCCGTATCGACAAACGCCATCTTGGGTTTTCTCTCGACGACCTCAACGAGATCATGGATCTTTTCCATCCCGGCCCTGATTTCCGCTCCGTTTCTGCCGCGGAACCCGGATGCGGTGGAATCGACGAAATCGACAAGGTCATGGATCTTGTCTTCCGGTCTCAGTACACGCCCCTCGATCATCATCACCCGCTCCCTGACAGGCTGAAATACCCGGTTGCTTCTTTTCCATCATCCAGGCGCCGTTCGACACCATTCGGGAACCGGATCCGATCCCCACGGGCTTCCACAACAACCATCCCCGCGGTTCCGCATGGACCGGGTTTCCAACTCTGACGGCGACCGTTATCATACCTCCACCGGCAGTTCAAGAAAATAGTAAGAGCCGGTAGATCCGCTGCCGGGAGGCGCCGGTTTCCCCCGCAATCCGGTCAGCCATATCGCGCAGGGAAAGCCCTTCTCCCGCTTCCAGGCGCAGCCGTTCACAACACCGGACGATTTCGGCGTCGGTGAATTCCGGAACCCCGCCGGTCTGTCCGGACACGATCAGGGTCACTTCTCCCTTGACCGCCGCACTCCCGATCCTGGCGACGAGATCGCCGGCCGGTCCCCGCAGAAATTCCTCATGGACCTTGGTCATCTCACGGGATACGACCACCTCCCGGTCGCCCAGCACCTCCGCGATGTCCTTCAGGGACTGGGCCAGACGATGGGGTGATTCGTAAAAAATGAGCGTATTCGTCTCTTCCCGCAACGACGTCAGCAGTTTCCTGCGCCGCAACGGCTTGGAGGGGAGAAATCCCAAAAACACGAACCGGTCCATCGGCAGGCCGGACACGCTGAGTGCGGCAATCAGGGCCGAAGGGCCGGGGATCGGCACCACCCGTATCCCCTGCGCGACCGACTCCCGGACCAGAACATAACCGGGATCGGAGATCCCCGGCGTGCCCGCATCCGAAACATACGCGACGTCCTCTCCGGCAAGCAGTCTGGAGATGACGAGGCCGCTTTTTTGCGCCTCGTTCTGATCGTAAAGGCTGGTGAGCGGTGTGACGACATCGTATCGATCCAGCAGGATCCGCGTCCGCCGGGTATCCTCGGCCGCAATCAGACGGACATCCTTCAAGATCCGTATTGCCCGGAGCGTGATATCCTCAAGGTTTCCGATCGGGGTGGCGATCACATAAAGCGTCCCCGCTGCTGAGGCCCCCCCCGCTTCTTGCCTGCCGCTGCGGCTCTGCATCGCCGCTTGAACACCACGGCCCCCCTCTTTCCGATCGCCGCCCCTGCGCCGATTCAATATTTTGCTCATAGACAGGCTGGTTTTCCGAAAAAACATGCTGCGAAAATAACAATTTGATTGACAGGTAAAATCTCTGTGTGGTTTATAGCAGCGTTGTCAGGGAAATGCCAGCAAAACAAACGGCCCCGGATGGGCCGTGCAGGGCATGAACGTTCAAGCGGGATGACTCCATTTCATCAGGACGGGCCAAATGAAGCGGATACTTGTCACCGGCGGCGCCGGTTTTCTGGGATCTCACCTCTGTGACCGGCTGATCGCCGAGGGTCACGAGGTCATCTGCCTCGACAATTTTTTCACGGGTTGCAAGGACAACGTCCGGCATCTGCTGGGCAATCCCCGTTTCGAATGCATTCGTCACGACATCATCAACCCGATCTATCTCGAGGTCGACCAGATTTACAACCTCGCCTGTCCGGCATCGCCCGTCCATTACCAGTACAACCCGATCAAAACGATCAAAACCAGCGTCATGGGCGCCATCAATACCCTGGGCTTGGCCAAGCGGGTGAAGGCCAGAATCCTTCAGGCCTCCACATCCGAAGTCTACGGCGATCCGGAAGTCCACCCCCAGCATGAGGGGTACTGGGGACGCGTCAATCCGATCGGGATCCGAAGCTGTTACGATGAAGGGAAGCGGGCCGCCGAATGCCTCATGATGGACTACCACCGGCAGAACCATGTGGATATCAAGATCGTACGCATTTTCAACACCTATGGCCCCCGGATGGCCGTTCATGACGGTCGCGTCGTCAGCAACTTTATTGTTCAGGCCCTAAAAAAGGAAACCATCACCGTATACGGCAACGGTTCCCAGACGCGCTCCTTCTGTTATGTGGACGATCTGGTTGAGGGGCTGATCCGGATGATGGATTCCCCGGAGGGTTTCACCGGCCCCGTCAACATCGGGACCCCCGAGGAGTTCACCATCCTGCAACTTGCGGAAACGCTGATCCGGATGACGGGATCCCCCTCGCAAATCGTGTTCAAGCCCCTCCCCGAGGACGACCCGATCCAGCGTCGGCCGGACATCACCCTGGCCCGTGAAAAACTCGGGTGGGAACCCCGCGTTCCGTTTGTTATGGGACTGGAAAAGACCATCGACTACTTCCGGACGGTGATTTGAAAGATTGGGTGAGGACGCCATGAGCTTTGAAAAGACGATTCTCTGTATCGGAGCGGGGTATGTCGGCGGTCCCACAATGGCGATGATCGCCGCCAAATGCCCCCGCTACAGGGTTACGGTGGTGGACATCAACCACGAACGGATCGCGGCCTGGAACTCCGACGATCTTCCCATCTACGAGCCCGGCCTGGACGATCTCGTCAAGGCGACGCGGGGCCGAAACCTCTTCTTCAGCACAGACATCGAACAGGGAATCCGGGATAACGACATCATCTTCGTCAGCGTGAACACGCCGACCAAATCCTTCGGTCTCGGCGCCGGCATGGCCGCCGACCTCCAGTATTGGGAAAAGACGGCCCGTCAGATCCTGGAATATTCGGAATCCTCCAAAATCGTGATCGAAAAGAGCACCCTCCCCGTCCGGACCGCTCTCGCCATGGAAAGGATCTTGAATTGCCGTGAAAACGGCATCTGTTTCGATATCCTTTCCAATCCCGAATTCCTGGCGGAAGGCACCGCTGTCCGCGATCTTGAAAATCCGGACCGGATCCTGATCGGATCACGCCAAACCGATCGAGGCGTGCAAGCCAGGCAAATCCTGGTGGACATCTATGCGAACTGGGTCCCGAAGGACAGGATCATCACATCGAACATCTGGAGCAGCGAACTCTCTAAACTGGTGTCCAACGCCTTCCTCGCCCAGAGAATCTCCTCGATCAATGCCATCTCGACGCTTTGTGAAAAGACGGAGGCGGATATCACAGAGGTATCCAAGGCGGTCGGCATGGACAGCCGCATCGGTTCGCGGTTTCTGAACGCCAGCGTCGGCTTCGGCGGTTCGTGCTTCAAAAAGGACATTCTGAACCTTGTCTACCTGTGCCGCCATTACGGACTCGGCGAGGTCGCCGATTACTGGGAGAGCGTCGTTACCCTCAACGACTACCAGCAGGAGCGATTCATCAGAAACATGCTGGGGGCCATGTTCAACACCCTGGCCGGGAAGAAGATCTGCCTTTGGGGTTTCGCCTTCAAGGCCAACACAGGGGACACGCGGGAAAGCCCCGCGATCTTCATCGCAAAACGGCTGCTCGAGGAACGGGCCGAGATCGTCGTTTCCGACCCGAAGGCCTTGAAGAACGCCCGCATCAACCTGTCGGGAATCGAGGGCAAGGTCGATTTCATCGAGGATCCGTGCCGGGCGGCGGAAGGTTGCCACGCCATCGCCCTGTTGACCGAGTGGGACCTGTACCGCACACTCGATTTCAAGAAGATCTTCGTAAGGATGGAGAAACCCGCCTTCATCTTCGACGGCCGCAACCTCCTGGACCATCGACGCTGCTTCGACATCGGGTTCAATGTCTATCCGGTCGGGAAACCTTCACTGACGCACTTCTGATCCGGCAGCGGATGTTCGGGAACCGGCAGGGGCCGGACACCCGGGAATGGACTAGACGGCGCTCAGTTCAAAGGCGTTCGGGATGATCTCGATCCGGCATCCCGATGGGAGCAGTTTCACCGCCACGACGTCGAATCTCGCCGGCCGGTGACTCCAGCGCCGTTCCTGGACATAATGCAGGGCGATCCGGGAGAGCTTCTGCTGCTTCCGATGGCCGACGGCCAGCTGCGGCTCCCCGTATGCATCGGAACGCCGGCTCTTGACCTCGACAAAGACCAGGGTTCCTCCCTCCTCGGCGACGATGTCGATCTCCCCGAAGCTGCAACGGTAGTTGCGTTCAATGATGCGGTACCCTTTTTCCGTCAGGTAAGCCGCCGCCAGTTCCTCGCCCCGTTTCCCCGTGCTCATCCGCATGGGCGACATGGCATCCCTTTGGTGAAAGGAGGTTGTCCCTCAGAATCGAAACTCTTCGTTGACCGGAAGACCGTCCAGTCCGGCGACCCGGAAGGAGCGGCGGTGAATCTTGCAGCGGCCGAACTTCAGGATGGCCTCGCGGTGTTCCCGCGTTCCATATCCCTTGTTTCGGAGAAAGTTGTACTGCGGAAACTGACGGTGGTACATCTCCATCAGCCGGTCCCGCGACACCTTCGCCACGATGGACGCCGATGCGATGGAAAGGCTTAGGGAATCGCCGTGAACGATGGTCTCCTGAGGCATGTCCAGATCGATGCGGTTCAAACCGTCGATCAGAAGATAATCGGGGGGAGGGAAAAGTTCAAGAGCCGCTTCCTTCATGGCGGCAAGCGTCGCCTGCAGAATATTCACGGCATCGATCACCGACGCCTCCACGACACCGATGCCTATGGATACGGCGTCCCGCTCGATGATCCTGCACAGTTTCTCTCGATGACGGGGGCCGAGCTTCTTGGAATCGGTGATCTCGGGATGGTCATAACCGGCAGGCAGGATCACGGCGGCGGCAACGACAGGCCCCGCCAGCGGGCCCCGACCCGCCTCGTCGATCCCGGCAACGAACCGATAACCGCATCCGCGGGCCCTGCCTTCGAAGCCGTTCATACCCCGAGCAGCCCTGCCCTTCCGCCTGCGATCGAAGCCCTGCGGCCGTTCTACCTTCCGGCTTCCTTGATCTTGGCCTGTTTTCCCCTCAGGCTCCGCAGGTAATACAACCGCGAACGTCTGACCTTGCCCCGGGCGACCACTTCGATCCGGTCAATGGAAGGCGAATGCAGAGGAAAGGTTTTCTCGACTCCGACACCGTAAGAGATCTTGCGAACCGTAAAGCTGGATCGGACATTCCCGCTTCTCCGGCGAATTACGACCCCCTCAAAGGCCTGGATCCGCTGTTTCTGACCCTCCACGATCCGCACGAACACCTTTACGGTGTCCCCTGTATTGAAGTCGGGGATATCTCCCCGCATCTGTTCTCTTTCAAGCATTTCCATGACATTCATAATACCGAACTCCTTCTCAGATCCTAATGATTTTTTATCCGGATGACCTATTCCTGTTCCGATGCTTCGGTCAGCCACCCCTTTTCTTCCGCCGTCAAAGCCCTATCTCGAAGCAGATCGGGCCGTTTATGCCAGGTCCTCAAAAAAGCCTCCCGGCGTCGCCATGACTCGATGTCCCGATGGTTCCCCGAGAGAAGCACCTCCGGCACCCCCCATCCCCGATACACCGCGGGCCGGGTATAATGGGGATACTCGAGAAGCCCCATCGAAAAAGAGTCCAGTGAGGCCGATTCGCTGTTTCCGAGCACCCCCGGCACGAGACGGGAAATGGCGTCCATAACCACCATGGCGGAGAGCTCGCCGCCGGTCAGCACATAATCACCGATGGAGACTTCACGGTTGACCAAATGCCTTCGAACCCGTTCGTCCACCCCCTCGTAATGGCCGCAGATCAGGATGAGCTGGGGGCACCCTGCGAGCTCTTCTGCCATCCCCTGGCTGAAACGTTCGCCCTGGGGGGTCAACAGGATGGTCGGCACATCCCCGCCGCTCAACGGCACGGACCGAAGACAACGATCAATGGGCTCCACCTTCATGACCATCCCGCCCCCGCCGCCATAGGGGGCATCGTCGGTCATGCGATGTTTGTCTTCCGCATGGTTTCGGATATCGTGCAGGTGGATTTCAATGAGCCCCCGGTCCAGCGCCTTTTTCATGAGGCTCACCCCGCAGGGCGATGCGAACATCTCGGGGAACACCGTCAGGATGTCGAACCGGATCCTCATCTAGCAAAGCCCCTTCAGCAGCCTGACCACCATCACCCCGCGTTCCGTATCGATCTGTTTGACCACTTCTTCGATGGCCGGGATAAGGATCTCCCCCTCATCTCCCCGGCAGACGTAAACGTCGTTTCCCCCCGTCGGAAAAACGGCTTCGATCCGGCCGAGGGACCGATTATCCTCGGTGAGAACCCGAAGTCCCACGATTTCGAACCAGTAATATTCCCCTTCCGGAAGTTTTTGCATCTTCTCGCAGGGGATCCAAACCCGGCATCCGACCAGATTCAACGCCTCATCCCGGTTCCCGATCCCGTCAAGTTTCAGAATGAAGCAGTCCTTTCCGGCCTCTGCGGCGATGGTTGGATATGGCACAGCCTCCGAGACATCGCGGCCCACATACAGCATCGAGAGGTCGTGCAGCACCCCGGGCGATTCAAGATGCGATTGAACCTTCATCCGGCCTGTCAGACCGTGGGAACGGACAATCCTGCCTATTTCAATGAGCCCCCTGGAGGAATTATTCGATGATTTCAAGAACAGACCGTTTATGAACTTTTGTGGACGCCGCACTCAGGATAGTCCGCATCGCCTTGGCGGTTCTTCCCTGCTTTCCGATCACCTTTCCGAGATCTTCCTTTGCAACCCTGAGTTCCAAGACGGAAGTCTGCTCGCCGACGACTTCGGTGACCTCAACCCTGTCCGGGTTGTCCACAAGAGCTTGAGCCATATACCTGATCAAGTCTTTCATCATCACGACCTCACAGTCCAGAAAAAAGGCTAAATCCTGATCCCCTTCTTTTCCAGCAACTGAGATACCGTCAACGTCGGTTTTGCACCCTTGTCAAGCCACTGCCGGACGCGCTCTTCCTTGAGGACCACCTCCGCGGGATTCCGGTTCGGATCGTAATTTCCCAATATTTCAAGGAATTTACCATCGCGGGGGGACTCGGAGTCGGCCACAACCACCCGGTAGATGGGTTTGCCTTTTGCACCTACTCTTGTCAATCTCATCTTGACCGCCATCTTCTTTATCGATCACCTCCTGATCATGTATTTTTCATCGGATCGTACTAAATAACATATATTTTTTCTCATGAAAAGGGGAAATTACCCCGTCGCAGGGATTTCAGTCCGCCCTGGGTGATCCGCTTCATCATTTTACGCATCTCCGCATAGTTTTTCAGGAGACGGTTGACGTCCTGGACCGTCGTGCCGCTGCCCCGGGCAATCCGCTTCCGGCGGCCGCCGTCGATGAGCAGATGGTTCCGCTTCTCGCCGGGGGTCATGGAATCGATGATGGCCCCGATCCGGACCAACTCCTGCTCGTCCGGGGTCACCCCCTTGAGGGCCTTGATCCTGTTGAGTCCCGGGATCATGCCGAGGATGTCCTGAAGCGGACCCATTTTGCGGATCTGGTTCAATTGCTTCCGGAAGTCCTCGAGGGTGAACTCGTTCTTCCGGATCTTCTGTTCCAGCGCCCGGGCTTCCCGCTCGTTCACCGTCTCCTGGGCCTTTTCCACCAGGGTCAGGACGTCGCCCATCCCAAGGATGCGGGAAGCCATGCGGTCGGGATGGAAGACCTCCAGCGCCTCGATCTTTTCTCCGACGCCGACAAATTTGATCGGCTTGCCGATCACGGCCTTCAGTGAAAGGGCCGCCCCGCCCCGTGCGTCCCCGTCCATCTTCGTCATGATCACGCCATCGATCCCGAGGATGTCGTCAAAACGGGCCGCCACGTTCACCGCATCCTGCCCTGTCATGGCATCCGCCGTGAAGAGGATTTCTGCGGGATGAATCGCCTCCTTGATCCTTTTGAGCTCATCCATCAGCTCCTCGTCGATGGAGAGCCTCCCCGCCGTGTCGACGATGATGACCTCATAACCGTTTCGCCTGGCCTCATCAACGGCCTTCACGCAGATCTGAACAGGGTCCTTCATTCCGCCGGCATCGAAGATTCCGGCGCCGATCTGACCGCCTAAAACCTTCAACTGCTCCATGGCGGCAGGCCGGTAGACGTCGGCGGAAACCAGAAAGACCTTTTTGCCCTGGGCCGCCACGAAACGGGCCAGCTTGACGGCGGTCGTCGTCTTGCCACACCCCTGCAGGCCGGCCAGCATGACCGGCGCCGGGATCCGGCTGCCGAATTTCAGTTGGCTGCTTGTGCCACCCATCAATTCAACCAGTCGGTCATGGACCACCTTGACCACCTGCTGTCCGGGCGTGATGCTTTCCAGGACCTCCTGCCCGACGGCCCGCTTCCGGATGTCTTCGACCAAATCCCGCACAACCCGGAAATTGACGTCGGCCTCGAGCAGGGCCATACGGATTTCTTTCAGCGCCGACTGGATGTTCTCCTCGTCGAGACGCCCCCTCCCCTTCAGCTTCCGGAAAATTCCGTCGAGTTTTTCGGTCAAATTTTCAAACATGGTTCATCTCATGGTCTGCTGTTCTTTGCGGAAGAGAGGATCACGCACTTCACGCCGCGGATTTTTCCGGTAATCCGGTCGGCCGCCGCCTTGGCCTTTTCCCGGGTTTTAAAGCCTCCCACGATGACGCGAAACCATCTTCCCTTGCCGGGAAGATCCTTCATCATCACCTGGGATGCGAACCCCAGAGACATCAATTTTTGGGCCACCTGGTCCGCTTTGCCGCTCTCCTGGTAAGCGGCCACCTGAATCTGGAATCGCCCCTGGTCGGGGGTTTTCTTCGTGTCCGCCCCCGCTCCCGCCGGCTTCCCCTCGGGAAACGGTGCGCCCGGGTCGAGCTTCGCCTGTCTTTCCGGAACGGGGTCCGCCATCTTCCCCGCCGAGCCCCATTCGGAAACCGACGGATCCGCCCTTCGGGCGGGACCGTCTTCCAACCCGGATGACGACGCCGGTGCGGCGTTACCCCCCGTTGAGGAGGGCCCGGTCACGGTGAGCGCCGGAGACGGCTCTCTTGACGCAACGGAGGGTTTTGCCCCCGGCATCTCCCCTGTTTTCCCGCCGAGGGTTTCGTAGAACGTAAAACCCATTCCGTCCCCCTCGCCTGCGGGCAGGTCCCGTTTTTCCGTTTCCGCCAATGCCGTCTTTTCGTCCTGATCCGTTGCCGAGGCAAACAGGCTGCCCCGGATCAACCCCGCCACGTCCGGAGAAAACCGGTCCGGATCGGCCTCCATCTGTTTGCCCACCATGATCCCCAAGACAAACATGGAAAAAAGCAACAGGGACATCCCGCCGATAAAAAGGGTGAGTCCGAGCTTGCCGAGTCTGAGTTCGAACAATCGCCTGTTTTTTGCCGCCATGGCTTTGCAGAACCGCCACTACATCTTCTCCGGGGCCGAAACCCCGAGCATCTTCAGGGCGTTCTGGATGACCGTCAGAACGGACCTGACCAGGAACAACCGTGCCCCCGTCAGGGCGCCGTCATCGGACAGCACCTTGTTCTTGTTGTAATAACTATGGAAAATCGCCGCGAGGTCGTTCAGGTAGAAGGTCAGGCGATGGGGTTCCAGGGTCCGCGCCGCCCCTTCCACCACCTCCGGAAACCGGGTGATCGCCTTGACGAGATCGATCTCCTCAGGGAGCCGCAGAAGGCCGGTCTCCGCCCGGGCGGCTTCCGGAACCGATACGCCCCGTTCGGCCGCCATCCGGAGGATGCTGCAGATCCGGGCGTGGGCGTACTGCACGTAATAGACCGGGTTCTCGTTCGACTGCCTCTTGGCCAGTTCCAAATCGAAATCGAGGTGGCTGTCGGAGCGTCGCATCAAAAAATTGTAGCGTGACGCGTCCTTTCCCACCTCATCGACGACCTCGCGCAGCGTGACGAACTCGCCCGCTCTCGTGGACATCGCCACGGGTTTCCCGTCCCGGAGGAGATTGACGAGTTGCACGAGAATCACCTTCATGGCGTCCCGCCCGTACCCGAGGGCCTGGACCGCAGCGGACATCCGGGGGATGTACCCGTGGTGGTCCGCACCCCAGATATCGATCACCGTTTCGAAGCCCCGCTCGAACTTGTTCCGGTGGTAGGCGATGTCGGCCGCGAAATAGGTCGGATCCCCGTTCTGTCGGACAACGACCCGGTCCTTCTCGTCCCCGAAGGCGGTGGTCCTGAACCAGAGGGTATCGCCCTCCCGATAGATGAAGCCGTTCTGTTCGAGCATCCGGAGAAGCTTTCCCACGCCGTCGTCCCGGTAAAGATCCCGCTCGCTGAAATAGAGATCGAACACGACGCCGAAGCGTTGCAGGTCCTCCTGGATTCCTTTCAGGATCCTGCCGCCGGCATAATCGGTCAATTGCGGGATGACCTCTTCCGGCTTTCCGTGGAGGTATCGATCCCCTTCCCGCTTCAGCAGCTCCGCAGCGAGATCCCGGATGTAATCGCCCTGGTAGCAGCCTTCGGGAAACGCCACGGTTTCGTCCTGGAGCTCCCGGTAGCGCAGAAAAACGGATTTCCCGAGGTTCTGCATCTGGTTTCCCGCATCGTTGATGTAATATTCGCGGGAGACCCGATAGCCGACCGCCGTGAGAATGTTGGCGACCACATCCCCGACCACGGCCCCGCGCGCATGTCCGATGTGGAGCGGTCCTGTGGGATTCGCGCTGACGAACTCCACCTGGACCCGCCTCCCCTTGCCCAGATTCGAGTTCCCGTAACGGTCGGCTTCGCGTTCAACGGATGCGAGGAACGAGACCAGGGCCTCCTCCCGGACGAAAAAATTCAGGAAACCGGGGCCAGCGACCTCGACCTTGGCCAGCACCCCATTGGAATCCTCGATCCCTTCTGAAAGGATCCCTGCGATTTCACGTGGATTCTTTTTCATCACCGCGGCCAGGATCATGGCGGCGTTGGAGGCATAATCGCCGTGGGCAGGATCCCTGGTCAGTTCCACTTCGATGCGGGGTAAAGCCGCCTCCGGTAAACGCCCTGCATGGATTGCCGATTGAATCGATTTCTCAAGAAGCTGGATCAATAGATGTTTCATCCCGAGCCATTCCTTGCATATAAAAAATGGTTGACCGCAGGGTCAACCCATTGGCGCGTGCGCAAAACGGAACGCTTCGCCGCCTCAAACCGGCATCCGATCGCCGCAGGGTTTCCGTTCGGCTGCGGGCCGATCCATGCAGGTTCAGACGAGGGGCAATGCGGTGTCGAATGACAGCCTCAGCCGGATCACTGTTCCCGGCATGCCTTTTCAGCGGCCTCGATATCCTTGTCCTTGATGGAAAGGTCGCGTGAATAATCCGGGCAACGCACACAACCCGATGCGTCGGTCACGACGCTGAATCTCTTCTGACAATTCTCCCGCCAGGCGCATATCGCGCAGAACTTCTTCTCGCTCCCCATGATATTCAACCCCCTGAGCCGGCTGCCTCAACCCCTCATCGGTCCGCGCGGTTCCTGGGGTGTCGTGGATTACACATCCCCGTCTCCGCCGCTCCGTGCGGTTTGCGCACGCCTCCCCTCTGTCCTTCATCGACGCCCGGTTCTTCGGCTACGTTGGTGCACGCCGTCTAAGCCGCCGTTTCCCGTCGCATTTCCGGCGCTACCCTATCTTGATACGGTTATGAAGTCAAGGGAATAGATAGGCGGCCGCGCAAATCGGGCCGGCGGCCCATCCGTATACCGCACCGCCGGCCTCGATTTCTGCAGGATTTGGATCACTCAATGCGTCTGTCTTTCCAGAAAAGCATGTTGGTGCGGTTCGCCTGGCTGGGCGGATTGATGTTCACCCGCTGGGTCTGGGCGCCGGTGTTGCCGCCGCCGCTGGTCGTGACGTAAAGATCGGGCGTCCCGGCGCTGCCCGGCTTCAGGGAAACCACCGGGGCGGAGGAGATCCCGGTTCCGATGGACATGCTGCGCGGGGGGTCGGTGACGCCCGGAATCGCGAGCGCCCCGGCGCCCGACGTGGCGCCGAGGCCATAGAGCTTGGCCTCTCCGCCCTGCCGGCAGGGGTTGTTGCTCTGTTCGGGCGTGAAGGTGGCCACGTAAAG
>CAZWTL010000006.1:53880-57083 GCA_964637025.1 uncultured Syntrophaceae bacterium
CCCCAGTAGACCCAGAAGTTGCCCTCGTTGTCCTTGGCCACGGCCGCCAGGGTGTAGATCGGCCGAATGCCGGACGAGGCCTTGGCCTGGAAGAAGCGGTTTCCGGTCCAGGTGGCGGTGGAACAGGTATCGCCGTCCGATGCCTTGCAGAACTTCATCCGCCACATGTCGCCGCCGATGCTGCCGATATAGGCCGTATCGATGAAGCCGTCGTTGTCCGTATCCACGATGGCGGGCGGCGCAGGCATCGGGTCGTCCAGCTCGCTGTTGTTCAAACGGGTGAAACTCCACACCACGGTCCCGTCGTAGAGGTCGACGGCGAAGAATCCCTTGCCGCTGTGCGTCTGGTTCGGCGCGTAAACCCCGCCGCCGATGAAGCCGAGCCATCGCTCATTGCCGTTGATCCTCACCCGGCCCGTCAGCATCCGGCTCCATGGGGCGCCCATGTAGGGGGACTCCGCGGCGGAAAGGCCCAGCCGCCATTTGAACGTGGGGGCCAGGCTGCTCGTCAGGTCCAGGGCGTAATAGCCGCAGTAGTAGGAATTGCTGGACGAGTACATCGCGCTGAAACCGGTGTCGCAGTACTGGGAGGAGCTCCAGAGGTTGGGGTTGGTGCCGGAGGTCGCGCCCCGTCCCTCCCCGAAGACCAGCAGGGTGTGCCAGTCGGAGGCGGATTTCGTGAGCCCGTTGCTGGCGGCCGCCGGGATCCAGACATCGGCCACCGTGACCGGTCCGTCGACAAAATAGGTATGGTTGAGCGCGGTCGGATGGGTGGTGTGGGCGATCAGCCTCAGACGCGGCAGCAGATTCGGCGCGATGAAGCTCCATGCCTCCGAGCCGTCGGATGTCTTGAAGGCGTGAAGCTGGCCGTCGTTGGCGCCTACGGTGACGACCCTCAGGCCGTTGGCGGACGTCCGCGGGTGGCCGTCCCGGTGCTGCTTGAACGCGGTCGGAGAGCTGCTGTCCCGGTTGTCCTCGTAGTAGATCGAGGGCGTTCCCACCGTGATGGGGGTGGACCGGAAGACGTCCCCGAGTTTCCAGTTGTCCGGGTTGTAGGCGGCGTCTCCTCGGATGTAGCCGACCACCATGTCGCGATCGGCGTCCGTGGCGACCGCGAGGTCCTCCTTGGTGATGGCGGCCGTATTGAAGTCCACCAGCGAACCGGCCTTCAGGGTCTTGATGTTCCGGCCGGACGCCGCCGTGTTCTTGAGCACCTCCCCCGCGTCCCAGAGCGCCGCGCCCACGGAGCCGTCCTCGTTCACCTGGAATTTTCTCAGATGGCCGAGCCAGAACGGATCATCGGCAATCGGCTGGAAGGATCCCTCGTAGATGAAGTTCTCGTCGATCGTCCGGTTCGACTGGATGGACGACTGGGAAAAGGAATAGGTGGCCTCGCGGATGATGTTGATCGCCGCCTTCACGGCCGCGACCAACTGGTCCGCGCTGCCCGCGATGAAGGCGTAGCCCGCCAGGTCCGCGTAACCGGGATCGTTCGAACTGGCCTGGAAGTAGGTAGTTGTATTGCCCGAGGTCCCCGGATAGGGTTTGGTGTTGTCGTAACAGGCCGCCGACGTGGCGCCCCAGTCCGTTGTGCAGCTCGTGACGCCGGACGGATAGCAGGCGTTCTCGGTCACGTCGCAGCAGACCGAGGCATCCACCTTGGCGCCCGTCTCCGGGACGATTTCGCAGCCGGTCACGATGCTGTAGCCCGAAACGCTTCCGCTGTTGGCCGTGTTGGGGTCGTCCGTCCCCCCGTAATAGGCCATCCAGTTGAGGGTGTTCCTGAGATAGGGGGGCATGGCCGTGCCGAAGCCGATGACGAAGACCTTGTAGCCCGCGTCGTGCAGCGCCTTGGCCCTGGCGACGACCGCCCGGCGGTTTCTGTACCGGTGGGGATCGCATTCCGAACCGTCGCCGTTGCAGGCAAACGTGTCCGCGCCGTCGGTGATCAGGATCACGAACTTCGAGCGGCATTCCTTGGCGTTGTCCGTGGCCTTGTGGGCGTCCAGGTAGAGCTTCGCCTCGTTCAGGGCCGAGGCGATGGGCGTTCCCCCCCGGACCGATTCGCCCTGCACGGCCGTGTTGATCGTGCTGTAGTTCGTGTTGATCCCCTTGACCAGGGTGTTGCAGCCTCCGGTGTAGCTCCCCCCTGTATCGTCGGCCTGGCAGTTGTAGAACCGCATGTACCCGAGCCGGACGCCCAGGCTGGTTTCGTCCGTGCTG
This sequence comes from uncultured Syntrophaceae bacterium, assembly GCA_964637025.1. GTDB lineage: Bacteria > Desulfobacterota > Syntrophia > Syntrophales > UBA5619 > UBA5619. Next base: position 56,104 of record CAZWTL010000006.1, read on the forward strand.
TTGATCGTGTTGTCGTTGTTGTCGTCGAGGATGTTGGCGATGGAACGCTTGGCGATCGCGATGCGGCTGCAGTTCTGCGTGCAGCCTCCGGAGGTGCACGAAACGTTGCAGGATCCCGTGGTGCAGGGGATGTTGCAGGGGGCTGTGGTGCACGGCACCAGGCACGACCGGCTTCCGCTGCTGTGGGGGCTGGCGCAGAACCCGTTCGCGCAGTCGCTCCATGTTTCGCTTCTGCGGCAGTTCCAGGTGTCCGGCACGCTGCAGTTCCAGGAGGCGTAATAGGTGGCGCCGCTCAGCGGGCTGGCGCAGAACCCGTCGGAGCGACCGCAGCCCGTTCCCCGGCAGTTTGCCGTGTCCGCCTGGCACGAGGCGTTGGAGGCGTAATAGGTTTCCGAACTCTGGGAAGCCGCGCAGAACCCGTTGGCGCAGTTGGCGCCGGCGCAGTTGACCGGATCCGCTGTGCCGCACTCGGCATGCGCATAATAGGCGGTAGGGGTCTTCGGGGATCCGCAGAACCCGTTGCTGCATCCGGTTCCGGTGCATTGGGTGGTGTCGGCATCGCACGAAGCGGTGGCGCCATAGATCAGGTCGTCCCCGGGCGGGTTCCACTCCATGCTTCCGGAGAGGTCGACCAAAAGCAGCGCATCCGGTGCAGTCGAGGTCGAAAAGAGCGCCTCCTCTCCTTCGACCACAGTCGCTTCGGCAGTGGCCGCCGCCATCAGACAGCAGAGAATCCCCGCTGCCATGACGCATGATATTTTCGACTTCATGATGGTTCCTCCTACCTCGACATGGTGGAGATCTCGATGGGGCCGTATCCCATTCCCACATCGATCTGCACGGAGCTGTTGTACCTGGTGTTCTTGCCTTCCACGCCGGCCATGTAGCACCGTTGGCCCCACTGCTGGCCTCCCCCGACCGCATAACCCACCAGGGGCCGCACCGCCGGGCCGAATGTGGGTATCGAGGCGTTGCCGTAC
>CAZWTL010000006.1:57183-89103 GCA_964637025.1 uncultured Syntrophaceae bacterium
ACCCACCAGGGGCCGCACCGCCGGGCCGAATGTGGGTATCGAGGCGTTGCCGTACTTATAGACGGAGGTCGGATCTCCCCTTGTATCGTCATCGTCCACAGGCTTAAAATCCGACGCCTCGTGGGACTCGGGGTCAAAATTCTGCATCAGGAGGTGGATGCCGGCCTCCGCCGCGGAGAGGGCCTTCTTCTCCCCGACGACGCGGCTGCTGATGCGGAGATCCGCGGTGGTGACGTTGATGGCCAGATAGCCCAGAGCGAGCAGGATCATGATGGCCATGATCGCCGTGATCAGGGCAAAGCCCTCCGGCTTCCGAAGGGCGAGGGCGTTCTTTCTCTCAGTCGATGGCATAGGTCCTCGGTATCAGTTGCCTGCAATGACGTGATTCCTCGGTATCACGCTGGTGGAATAGACTGTCCTTCTCCTCTGGCCCGAATTCGGATCGACCTCCTCCGTCTCCACCCAGAGGGTGATGTCAACTCGGGCGATGTTCCGGATGCCCGCGGGCAATCCCGCCGCCGTGATCTCGTTTCCCTGGGCGTCGTAGTACCGGAAGACGGGGACCGCGGCGGTGTTGATGACGCGGACCGAGCGCGGATTGCCGCTGGAAGGGAGATCCCCCAGTAAAGACTGGGCACCTCCCCCGCAACCCGTCTCACGGGTAATGTATTGATTGGCCGAGTCATAGATATATTTGATGATCTCATTGGGGTTGGGGGCGCCGCTTCCGATTTCGCCGTTACCGTTGGCATCCATCTCGACCGTCATCGCCGAGGGGGTCGCCGCCTGGATCCCCCTGTAGTTCTGGTTGCCCGATGGAACATTGCAGACAGCCGGATCCCTCCAGATGTTCGGCGTGTCCTGCGGATTGTAGGTGGCCATCTGGATCTCCAGGGACATGAGCTCGAGGGCGGCCCGGGCATCCTGGTGGGAGGCCACCTTCCGCTCGACGTTGACGGTGGACCGCTGCCCCATGTTCACGGCGGCATAGATCACCAGGATGACCACCATCCCCACGGCGATCGAAATCATCAGTTCCACCAGGGTGTATCCGCGGAACGGTCTCATATGCACCCCATGCGGAAAGGCTCCTGCCGGGTGACGACGATGCTCTCCGCGATGCCCGTTGCGTTCAGCGGCCAGGTGACCCGGACCGTCACCCGCCAGCCATTTCCGCCCAGGGGCGCGGTGGTCGTCTGGACCCCGTAGCTGGTATCGCCCGCCAGGGCGGCATCCTCGGCGCTGGCATACACGGTCCGGGTGACCGTGCCTGCCGCAACCGCGTTGCAGGGATTCATGATGGAAAGCTCCCGCGCCGTCAGCTCCCGGCTGAGGATGATCGCCGCGTGTCCGAGCTGGTCGGCCCTGGCGCTGGCGTTCCATGAGGTGGGCTGCATGGACAGCAGGCCGAGCAATCCGATGGAGACGAGCAGAATCGCTATCACCGATTCGATCAGGGTCATCCCCCGTTTACGACATCGTGTATTGGACATGCGTTCGACCCGTGATGTTGACGTTGATCGTGGCCGTGGAGCCCAGCCCGTTGCTCAGGATCAGATGCCCGTTCGTGACCGTGCCCCGATTGCGCAAAGTAATATCGGTTCCGCCGAAGCTGACGCTGTTCAGGACGATGCCGGATCCATAGGAGGTCAGGGCCTTGGTCCACTGGGTGGCCCCGTCCCTGGTCAAGGCATAGGCGTTTCCGGAGACGTCGAATTCAAGCTTGTAGGCGTCCGAATTTTCCGAAACCGCCCGCTGCTTCGCATCGGCGATGTCGGCCATCACCCCTCTGGCGGCGGACTTGAGATCGGTGTTGGCCCTGTAATCCTGCCACATCGGTGCGGCCATCGTCGCCATGATGGCGATCAGCGCGACGACGACGATGAGTTCGATCAGCGAAAATCCTGCTGAAATGCCGTTTCTCATCATACCGCCCCGAACCTGTCATACGTTTTTGCCGCTTCCCGCCGTCAGCCGACGGGAAAGGTCCCCTGACGCCCCATTGTCGCCCATTGGGTTCGATGATAAGGGAATCACAGGGATATTGTCAATAAAAACCTCGTATCCGCGTGACCCTCGTCACATGCCCCCTGTGATGAGATTCACACGTACCGCAGACGAAAGGGACTTCAGGCGACGCTTCTCCGCACGGATCGGCCGCCGGTTCCAAGCGACCCGCATGGACGAAATCATCCCCGGCTTCGCCGGCCCGGGACGAAGGCGGACGAATCCGTTTCAGATCCTGAACATAGCGATCATGCGGATCCATGCATTTCCGAAAAAGAGGTAGAGCAGGGACGCCAGACAGAGAAACGGCCCGAACGGCACCGCGTACTTCATGTCCTTTCCCTTGAACAGGATGAGCGCAAGCCCGACCACGGCCCCGAGCAGCGAGCTGACCAGGAGGATGAAGAGCAGCGATTTCCAACCGAGAAACGCCCCAAGCATGGCCAGCAGATTAACGTCCCCGCCCCCCATCCCCTCACGGCCGGTGAGCGCCTCGTAGTAGACGGCCACGAAGTAAAGGCTTCCGGCGCCGATCATGATCCCGAGAAAGGCGTCGATGGGCGTCAGGCCCATGAACAGCACGGCCAGGAAGGCGAAGACGGGGATACCGGTCAATGTCAGGATATGGGGAATGATCTGATGGTCCAGGTCGATAAAAGCGACAACGATCAGCGTGCAGACAAAGAGAAAAACAACGGGAAATGCGGGCGTGAGGCCGAATCGGTGGAACAGGATCCAGGCGAAAACCGCGGTCATCAGTTCGATCAGCGGATAGCGGACGGAGATTTTGCCCCGGCAATCCCGGCATTTTCCCCCGAGCAGCAGAAAGCTGATGACCGGGATGTTGTCGTAAAAGCGGATCGGATGGCCGCATTCAGGGCAGCGGGACGGTGGATGGACGATCGAGAGGCCGTCCGGTATTCGGGCGATACAGACATTCAGGAAGCTCCCCACGGCCGCGCCTGCCAGGGTGAAGAGTACCGCCAGCCATCCCGTCGAAACCATGCCGATCCACCTTGCGGCGGGGCCAGCGGCCCTCAGCCGTCCTTTCGCGCCCAGTCGTAGGGAATGTCATTTTCGTGGGGGTGAATTCGAAACTCATCGGGTTCCCGATAGTTGTAAGGCTCGGTCGGGGTATTCACGACGATCGCCTCTTCCCTCGAAATGCACTTGAAGCCGTGGCAGACGAACGGGGGAATATGGACCAGAATCGGATTGTGAATTCCGGCACAGAATTCGTTGATTTCGCCGCGAGTCGGCGATTTCTCCCGTCGGTCGTACAGGACGATCTTCATCATCCCCTGCACGACCGCCATGTTGTCGGACTGGACTTTATGGTAATGCCATCCCTTGACCACGCCCGGATAGGCGGTGGTCATATAAACCTGACCGAATGAACGGAACATTTCGTCATCGGCGCGCAGGATTTCCATCAACCGGCCCCGTTCATCGGGAATCACCTTCAGTTTCTTGATCATCACCCCGTCGATCATCCTTCCCTCCCGGTTTCCGTCAAACCTTGTTGGCGCCGGTTTTGGCCACCATGTTGCTGGCATACTGCAGGGAATCGAAGGTCCCCGCATCGGACCACCACCCGTCCAGGACGTCCCAGGCGATCCTTTTTTCCCGGATGTAGAAATTGTTGACGTCGGTGATCTCCAGTTCTCCGCGTTCCGAAGGCCTGAGGGTTTTGATGAAATCGAAGACGCGGCTGTCGTACATGTAGATCCCGATGACCGCGAAGTTGGATGCCGGTTTGGACGGCTTTTCGTCGATACGGACGATCCTGTCCCCTTCGAAAACGGGCACGCCGAAACGCTGCGGATCGGGCACCTCCTTCAGGAGGATGCGCGCCCCGTCCTTCTGGGCTCGGAACGCATCGACGGCCTTGCGGATATTGCCCTCGATGATGTTGTCACCGAGGATGACGACCATCTTGTCGTTGTCGGCGAAGTATTCGGCGAGACTCAGCGCGGCGGCGATTCCCCCCTCGCCTTCCTGATAGGTATAGTTGATGTGCCTGAGGCCGAACTCCTTGCCGTTGCCCAACAGCCGGAGAAAGTCCCCGGCGCTGTTCCCTCCGGTGACCACAAGGATCTCATCGATCCCGGCGTTCACCAGGGTCCGGATCGGGTAATAGATCATCGGCTGGTCGTAAATCGGCAAGAGATGCTTGTTGGTCACCTTGGTCAGGGGATACATCCTCGTACCCAGACCTCCTGCAAGAACGACGCCTTTCATAGGTTTTCCCTCCCTTTTTCGCCATTGACCGCGACTTCATAGCACATTTCATAGGGCCATCACAATGAAAAACCGTTTACATTCGTCGTGGTCGTGCTATAAACTGGAGGCATGGGACCGGAAGCTCGGATGACGGAAGACCACCGTTCGCAGGATGAGCGGTTCATGCGGCGGGCCATTGCGCTGGCCCGGAAGGGCGAAGGGGGCGTGAGCCCCAATCCGCTGGTCGGGGCCGTTATCGTGCGGGACGGCAGGATCATCGCCGAAGGGTTTCATCGCTACTGCGGCGGGAACCACGCGGAGATCGAAGCCATCGAAAATGCGAAGGAAACGGTTTCAGGAGCGACCTTCTACATTACGCTGGAGCCGTGCAGCCATCACGGCCGGACCCCCCCCTGTGTCGACGCTTTGATCGCCCGCCAACCGGGACGCGTGGTGGTCGGCACCATCGATCCCAACCCGCTCGTCTCCGGCAGGGGCATCGAGGCCCTGAAGCAAAGCGGCATCGAAACCCGGGTCGGCGTCCTCGAGGAGGCCTGCAGGGAGCTCAACCGGGTCTTCTTCAAATTCATCACCACCGGCCTCCCCTACGTGACGCTGAAGTTCGCCGAGACGCTTGACGGCCGGATCGCCGCCCTCTCGGGACACTCGCATTGGATCAGTTCTCCCCCTTCGCTCCGGTTCGCCCACCGGTTGCGGGCCGTCCACGACGCGATCCTGGTCGGCGCCGGCACCGTGCGCGCGGACAACCCGGAACTCACCTGCCGCCTGGTTCGGGGTCGGAACCCTCTGCGGATCGTCCTGGATTCCCGTTTAGGGCTGTCAACGGAGGCCAACGTTTTTTCGGATGGGAAACAGACCCTGATTGCCACAACCCGACACGCCCCGGCGCAAAGGCGAAGGATCCTGGAGCAAAAAGGGATTGAGATCGCGGTGCTCGGAGGGGACCGGACGGGCCGCGTCGATCTGCGCGAACTCCTTTCCTTCCTGGGCAAAAGGGGGATCTCCTCGCTTCTGGTCGAGGGGGGATCCGCCGTTGCCACCGCGTTTCTGAAGGAGAGACTGGCCGACCGTCTCATCGTCGTGCTCGCCCCCAAAATCATCGGCCAAGGGATCGGCGCCATCGGCGACCTGGGCATCCGCCGGATGGACGATGCCCTGGCATTCTCCTTCCACCGGATGATCCGCCGGGGCGCGGACATCGTCCTGGATCTCCGGATTGGCCATGAATCCAGGACGTCTTTCTGAGCGACCCCACTCATGTGGGCCTTGAATCCGGACGACCGGCAATGGATTCCAGGGGGCGAAGTGCGGTTCCACGGAGGCGGTGGAACGGGAAAGGGCTTTCGGATCGATGCGCATCCGTTCAGGAGCGGGCCAGACGCTCCGCCGCCCGGATTCCGTCGAGCGCGGAGCTGACGATTCCTCCGGCGTAACCGGCCCCCTCCCCGCACGGGAAAAGTCCTTCGACATTGACGCACTGACCGTCCCCGCCCCTGAGAATCCTCACCGGTGACGAGGTCCGGGTTTCCACACCGATCAGACGGGCCTCCGATGTCACGAACCCTGGCATCTTCCGCTCGAATTCGGCCAATCCCTCTTTCAGGGCCGCGACGGCAAAAGGGGGCAGGACCTCCCCCAGGCGGGCCTCGCGGACCCCGGGGAGGTAGCTGCATTCTCCGACAGGGGCAGGATCCCTGCCGGACAGGAAATCGGTCAATCTCTGCACGGGGGCGCAGTAGCCCCCGCCGCCGGCGTCAAACGCCCTCTCTTCCCATTTCCGGCGAAAGGCCAGCCCCGCCAGAGGATCCCGGCTTCCCAGATCCTCTGCCCGGACGTTGACGACCATCGCGCTGTTCGCATAAGGACCGTCCCGGCGGGAGACGCTCATCCCGTTGGTCACCACGCCGCCCGCCTCCGCGCTGCAGGCGATCACCGTGCCGCCGGGGCACATGCAGAAGGAATAGACGGAGCGGTCCGGCTCCCGGATCCGGGCCGTCAGGAAATAATCCGCCGGGGGCAGATCGGGATGTCCGGCCCATGGACCGTACTGAATCCGGTTGATGGCTTCCTGGGGGTGTTCCACCCGGAGGCCGATGGCAAAAGCTTTCGACGACATGGCGACCCCCCGATCCGCCAGCTTCCGGTAGGTGTCGTCTGCGGATTGCCCTGTCGCGAGCACGAGACGATCGGTCCGGATCTCTTCCGAACCGTTCACGACAATGCCGACGAGTTTCCCTTGCCGGATCAGAAAATCGGTCACGCACGCCCCGAAACGGATCTCGCACCCCATTCCGATCAGATGGCGCCGAAAGTTCACGACCATCTCCCGCAGACGGTCGGTCCCAATGTGGGGACGGGCATCGGTCAGGATCTCCGGTGGCGCCCCCATGTCGGTAAGGACCCTTTTGACCCAGCCGGCATACGGATTCCTGACCCGCGTCGTCAGTTTGCCGTCGGAAAAGGTCCCCGCTCCACCCTCGCCGAAATGGACGTGACTCTCCGGATTCAGGACACCCCTTTCCCAGAAGGAGCGAACGTCGGCAACCCGCGCCTGAACCTCCTTTCCCCGTTCGACAAGGAGGACGGGCAACCCCTTCAAGGCCAGCGTCAAAGCGGCGAAAAGTCCCGCCGGACCGCAGCCGGCGACAACCGGCCGGCGTTCGGACCGGGATGTGCCTCCCGAGGGAGACTGCGCCTCTTGGAGCAATTCCGGCGCCTCTTCGATGGTCAACCCCGCTGGCCACTGGAGCGGATCCGGCCGCTTCCCCATTCCGTCCGCCAACCGGACGGCCAGCAGATAGACAAAGCGGGGCGGCCGGGAGCGTCGTGCATCGATGGATCGCCGGAGGACCCGTATTTCGGAGATCCCTTCTCCGGAAAGGCCGAGAAGTACGGCGACGCGTTGGGCCAGCAGGGATTCCGGTTCGCCCAGGGCAAGCGTCAATCCGTTGATTTTCAATACCATTGTTTTTAATCCTTGAAAATTGGCGATCGTTGTTATAGACCACGCCGTGACGCGGAAATGACGGAGGGTCCCTGCCCTTCCGGCCGAAAGAGAAGCCCATGCCCTGGTATGCCGTTCACACACGAAGCCGACATGAAGACCGGGTCTGTCTGGGTCTCCTGCAGAAGGCCTTCACCGTCTTTCTACCGAAATTGGAGGTCTGGAGCAAGCGGAAAGACCGGCGGAAGAGAATCACGATCCCCATGTTTCCGGGGTACCTCTTCGTCGAACTCGTCCGGATGGACAACGCGGCCAAGGTGGATGTGCTCAAAACCTTCGGCGTCGTCCAGATCCTCGGCAAGCCCCGGGGGTCCGAGCCGATTCCGGTACCCGACGACAAGATCGACGCCATCCGGCGCATCGTGGATTCAAAAGTCGAGGTGCAGCAGCTCCAGTATCCGAAGGTCGGGGAACCGGCCCGGATCATTGACGGCCCCTTCAAGGGGGTGGAAGGCCTGGTTCTTCGAACGGATTATGAAAAGGACCTTTTTGTCATTGAAATCGAACTGCTCCAACGCGCCGTTGCCATCAAGCTGGAAGGGTTTCAGATCGCCCGGATTTGACGCGGGCACTCCCCGACCGGGATCATCCCGTCGAGATCATCCGTCGATTTTCTCTTGACTTTCTCATGGATATGCGCAAGGAAGACACTTCACGCCGCCCATCAACGGGGGCCCGACGATACCGCCGGGGAACGTGGCGCGTCGTGAAATGCCGCTGAGAATTCGTTTATACAGGAGACGGGAGATTTGAAAGGACGCATCATCATCGACAGGGAACTCTGTAAAGAATGCCATCTCTGCATTCAGGCGTGCAAAAAAGGGCTGATCGCCCCCTCGCATGAATACAATTCGCGGGGCTACAGGCCCGTCCATTTCAATGACGAGCAGGGGGAATGCACGGGGTGCGCCCTGTGCGCGATCTCCTGTCCGGATATCGCTATCGAGGTTTACCGTGAATAAAGTGCTGATGCAGGGGAACAAGATCATCGGGGAGGCCGCCATCAGGGCGGGATGCCGCTTTTACGCGGGCTATCCCATCACACCGCAGAACGAGCTTCCGGAATACATGGCGGAAAACCTCAGGAAGGTGAAGGGCGGGATTTTCGTCCAGTCGGAAAGCGAGGTCGCGGCCATCCACATGGTGGTCGGGGCAAGCGCCGCCGGCGCCCGTTCCATGACCTCGTCGTCGAGTCCGGGGATATCGCTCAAACAGGAAGGGATCTCCACCCTTGCAGCCTGTGAACTCCCCGCCGTGATCGTGAACATGATGCGGGGCGGTCCGGGTCTGGGCAACATCTGCCCCTCCCAGGGCGATTATTTCCAGGCCACCCGGGGGGGCGGTCACGGGGATTACCGGGTCATCGTTCTCGGCCCCGATTCGGCGCAGGAACTGGCGGATCTGACCATGGACGCCTTCGACCTCGCCGACACCTACCGAACACCGGTCATGATTTTGGCCGACGGCATGATGGGGCAGATGATGGAGCCGGTTGTCTTCAAGACGCCGAAACCGAGGGCCTATTCCGAAAATCATATCATGAAGGGTGCGGGAACGGGGAAGAGCAAGTTCATCCGGGGTCTGATCCTCGATCCTCTGGACATGGAGAAACACAACTGGAAGCTCGATCGGAAATACCAGGTGATCGCCCAGCGGGAAACCCGTCACGAACGCTACAAGACCGACGACGCGGAACTGGTCCTCGTGGCTTACGGGACGGCCGCGCGGATCGCCAAGGGCACCATCAAGCGGCTGCGCGAGGCGGGACTCCGAATCGGGCTCTTCCGCCCGATCTCCCTCTGGCCCTTCCCGACAAACGAGCTCAGGGAGCTCGCAAAAAAAACCGGTAATTTCCTTGTCTTCGAAATGAGCACCGGCCAGATGGTCGAGGATGTCAGGCTGGCCCTCCAGGGCCGCGCCCGGATCGGGTTCCACGGCCGTCCCGGAGGCGTGGTGCCGACCCCGGTGCAGTTGGCCAATGTGGTCATGCGCCTGTATGACCGCAAGGGGGGAATACTCGACCCCATAGATTAGTCTTCGCCGCGCCACGCCGGCGGACGGCAACGATTCGATAACACAAGGGCTTGAACGATGAAACAGGTTTTTGGCAGACCCCGAAGCATGAAGCGCAACATCTTTCACTATTGTGCGGGATGCGGTCACAGCATCGCCCACCGGCTGATCTCCGAGGTGATCGATGAATTGGATATCCGCGGGATCACGATCGGCATCCCGCCGGCGGGGTGCGCGGTTCTGGCATACAACTATTTCGATGTCGACATGATCGAGGCGCAGCACGGCCGTGGCCCGGCCACGGCGACCGGTATCAAGCGCATCCTTCCGGACCGAGTCGTCTTCTCCTACCAGGGGGACGGCGATCTCGCCGCAATCGGCATTGCGGAAAGCTTCCACGCGGCCAACCGGGGAGAGAACATCACCGTCGTGTTCATCAACAACGCCGTCTACGGCATGACCGGCGGCCAAATGGCCCCGACCTCCATGCTGGGTCAGAAGACCACGACTTCGCCCGCGGGCCGGCAGAACATCCTGGACGGGTATCCCATCAAGATCAGCGAGATTTTCGCGATGCTGCCGGGGACCGCCTACATCGAACGGTGCACGGTCAACTCCCCGGCCAATATCCTCAAGACCCGAAAGGCGATCCACAAGGCCTTCCAGTATCAGATCGAGGGGCGAGGATTCACCCTCGTTGAGATCCTCTCACCCTGTCCGACGAACTGGAAGATGACGCCGGTCGATTCCTGCCGCTGGATCGACGAGGTCATGAGCCGCAACTTCCCCCTCGGCGTCATCAAGGACGTCCCGGCGGAGGCGGAAACGGAGGGCAGGAAGGGGGAAAAACGCCATGGTGGTTAAGACCATCTTCTCGGGTTTCGGCGGGCAGGGGGTGCTCATGATGGGATATTCCCTGGCCCATGCCGCGATGGACGCAGGCTATCATGTCACCTATCTGCCGTCCTACGGGGCGGAGGTCCGCGGGGGCACGGCGAATTGTACCGTCGCCGTGTCGGATGAAGAGATCGCCTCTCCCATCGCGTCGGCTCCGGACCATCTCGTCGTCATGAACACCCCGTCCCTCTATACGTTTCAGAACCGCGTGGCGTCCAAAGGCGGCCTTTTCCTGAATTCGTCGATCATCGCCGTCGAACCCTCGCGCCACGACGTCCGGATCTTCAAGATTCCTTGCGCGGAGATGGCCGAGGAACTCGGGAATTCGCGGGCGGCCAACACGGTGATGATGGGCGCCTTCCTGAAGGTCACGGGCCTGGTGCCGCCCGACATCTATCTGGGCAGCATCGAAACCGTCATGGGAAGCAAGAAGAAATCGGTCATCGACATCAATCGCAAGGCCTTCACGGCCGGTTACGAATTTCTGAAGCACGCGGAATGATCGGCAGAGACGATCCCGCTGGAGGATTCATTCGACATGGCAGTCAAACAAATCTCCGTCCTGCTGGACAACGTCCCGGGAACCCTTTCCAGGCTCACGAACATCCTTGACAAGGAGGACATCACGGCAAAGGCCCTGCTTGCGGCCAGCGCCGCGGAACACAGTACGGTCAGGCTGGTCGTCAACGATCCGGAACGGGCGGCCGCGATCCTGGAGAGCTTCGGCTTCAATTACGAGGTCACCCCGGTGCTGGCCGCCGAGGTGCCGCTCCATTCCGGCGGCATCAACGCCATCCTGAATCCCCTCACGAAGGCGGAAATCAATATCCACTATCTCTATACGACGATCAACCGGATCGGCAAGGAGACGATCGTCATCCTCGGCGTGGACAAGATCGACGAAGCGAAGGATGTGCTCGAGCGGCACTGGATCCACCTGATCGAGGATGAGATCTATTCCCTGTAGGGATTGGACTCCGGCGGCGAAGGCCCGTCCAACGGCCGGAATGCAATGACCATTTCACAGGACAAGGAAACGGCGCTCCGGGAACGGATGGAGCGTCTCGGCGTCCGGGAGGATGAATTCCACGAAACGTTCATCCGTTCCTCCGGTCCTGGCGGGCAGAAGGTCAATAAAACCTCCACCTGCGTCTTTCTCGTTCATGGTCCGACCGGTCTCCATGTCAAATGCCAGCGGGAGCGCTCCCAGGCGCAGAACCGTTTTCTCGCCCGCCGTCTTCTCCTCGACCGCATCGAACGTCTCCGGACAGGCCTCGTGAGCGCCGAAAAGGCCAGATGCGAGAAGATCCGCCGTCAGAAGAGGCGGCGTTCCCGGCGCGCTCAGGAGAAGATCCTGGAGGCAAAACACATCCAATCCGAAAAAAAATCCCTCCGGCAAAAAATGAGAGTGGAATAAGATAACGGAACCCGCGATGGAGGAGCCATGAGACGGCTGTTCTGCCTGTTTTGGATGTCGTTCATCCTGATCCAAATGGGAGTTGCCTCCGTGGCAACCGGCGCGGAGGCTCCCATGCCCAAATACGGTCCCGCCGGCGCACCCTACGCCATCCCCCTTTGGCAATCCCACCAATATCTTCAATCCGCGCGGAATGCGGCACCCGACTTCTGGAGGCTCATCTCCCACTATGCAGGGCAATACAACAGCTACTCCTGTTCGGTCGCTGCCGTGGCAATGGTTCTCAACGCTATCGCCAGAACACGGGCTGATCTTCAGGCAGACGACACCAACTTCCTGCAGGGCAAACTGATCGACGACATCAAGGCCTCACACTGGAAAGAACGCGTAACCGCCGGCGGATGGAACGGCCGCGTCGGTCTGACGCTGTCCGAACTCCAGGAAGTGGTCACAGGCGCGCTCGAAACATACGGGCTCAAGGATTGGACAACCTCCATCCGATCCTTCGAAAGCGCCGGATCAGGAGATCTCGCCGAGCTTTGCGCCATTCTTGATGCGAATGAAACATCAGCCGACGACTTTGTCATGATTCACTTCCTGCAAGACAGGCTGACCAACGATCCCGGCGGCCCGTACGCCCATATCTCGCCGATTGGCGCCTATGACGCAGCCTCCAGGCGTACGCTGGTTCTCGATGTTGATCGCGAGTATTACGGTCCATACTGGGTGAGCGTGGAGCAATTGCTGATCGCCCTCAGCGCCTCCACGCCGACCTATGGCCACGGGGGCGTTCTCATCCTGCGCAGGATTTCCAGGTAGCCGGCCATACGAACGGTTGAAGGTACAAAGGATCTCTGAATCCGTGGCAGGAAGCCTCTCGAGATATTGCGGTGACAAAAAAAGGGAGTGAAAGTCGTGTCAGCGCTTCCCCTCCCTCTTTTTCTATGATGGCATGGTGCCGTTTAAAGACCGATGACCTTCAACAGCGGATTGGCATAGAGTACGACCAGGGCGATGACCAGCGCGTAGATCGCCAGGGACTCGATCATGGCAAGCCCCACCATCATGGTAAGCAGAACCTTGCCCTGCGCCTCCGGGTTCCGGCCGACGGCGTTCGTGGCGCCGCTGAGACCGTGTCCCATGCCCACGCCGGTGCCGATCGTTCCCAGCCCCATGGCCAACCCCACGGCCAGAAGGCTGCAACCCACCACAATGGCCTTCGTATAATCGACGGGAGCACCGGCCGCGGCTTCCGAGGCCGCCGCCAGCGACGCCGACAGCAGCAGCGAACCGACGACCAGGGCAGTTTCAACAAAGGTCTTCTTCATTTCTTCCTCCTTGCATTTTGCTGAACCGGTTTACGCGTTGCAGGAATTCACCTCCTTTCTTCACGATTTTCCGTCTGGGCGGGAAAGCTCCCCCGCATCAGCCTTCCCGTGGAACATGAATCGGTGAAAACACTATTTTTATAGATGTTTATCTAACGGCTGGTGAACCGGTTGTCAAGAAATATTTGGTGTATCCCGCGGGGGATATGGTATAGGATGCGCAACAAAATCCCAAGGGAGCACAACCGGCCATGCCGAAACATGCGGTGCGAAAAACCGGGAAGGTCTCCGCTCTGAGCCCAAGAGAGGCCGATGTGGCCCGGCTGATCCAGGGAGACATTCCTCTCGACAAACGCCCCTTTCGGTGCATCGCGGAGGCCGCCGGCCTTTCCGAAGAGGAAATCCTGTCGCTGGCCGGAACGTTCCGGAAACGGGGCATCATCCGGAAATTCGCCGCCATCGTCCGTCACCAGAAGGTCGGGTACACCCATAATGTCATGGTCCTCTGGGCCGTTCCCCCGCAGCAGGTCGAGGCCGCGGGAAGGGTATTCTCCTCCTTCGAGGTCGTGACGCACTGCTATGAACGAACGCCCCCGTTCGCCGGCCGTTACAACATTTTTACGATGGTCCATTTCCGGCGTGAAGCCGACGAGGTCCTTCTCGGTGAAATGGCATCGGCAGCGGGTGTGGACGACTTCAGGGTCCTCAGGAGCCTCGAGGAGTTCAAAAAAAACAGCATGGAGTATTTCTGACATGGATTCGCAAAGTCTGTTCGCGCGGGCGCAGGCCGTCATTCCCGGCGGGGTCAACAGCCCGGTCCGGGCCTTCAGGGCCGTCGGTGGAACTCCGCGGTTCATCCGCGAGGCTTCCGGATCGAAGATCGTCGATGCCGACGGCAGGGAGTATGTCGATTACGTCGCCTCATGGGGTCCCATGATCCTCGGCCACAGCCGGCCGGAGGTGGTGGCGGCCATCCGGGAAGCAGCCGGCCGCGGAACGAGCTACGGGGCGCCGACGGCGCTGGAGATCGGCATGGCCGAAAGGATCGTGGCCGCCTTCCCGTCGATCGAGATGGTCCGCATGGTGAGTTCGGGCACGGAGGCGACAATGACCGCGATCCGTCTTGCCCGCGGCTGGACGGGCAGGGACAAGGTCGTCAAGTTCACCGGCTGCTACCACGGCCATGCGGATTCTCTGCTGGTCAAGGCGGGGTCGGGCGTCGCCACGCTCGGCATCCCCGGCAGCCCGGGCATCCCGGCCTCCCTTGCGGAACTGACGATCCCCCTGCCCTACAACGATGCGGAACGGGCGAGGGATACCCTGAACGGACACGGCGAGGAGATCGCCTGCGTCATCGTCGAACCGGTGGCCGGAAACATGGGGGTCGTCCCCCCCAAAGCCGGATTCCTGGAAACCCTGCGAGAGGCGACGCGAGCGACCGGCGCCCTGCTGATCTTCGATGAGGTCATCACCGGCTTCCGTCTCGCCTACGGCGGCTGGCAGACCCTGACCGGCATCCTCCCCGACCTGACCTGCCTAGGCAAGATCATTGGCGGGGGGCTGCCTGTCGGCGCCGTCGGCGGCCGTCGAGACCTCATGGAGCACCTCGCGCCCATTGGACCGGTCTATCAGGCCGGCACCCTTTCAGGCAACCCGCTGGCCATGTCCGCCGGGATCGCAACGCTGGACCTCCTGCGAAAAATGGAATACCGGGAGATCGAAAAAAAGGCCGAGGCCGTGGGAGCCGGTTTTCTGGGCCTCTTCCGCGCCAAGGGGCTGCCGGTCCGGATCAACCGCATCGGCTCCATGTTCACCCTCTTCTTCACAGCGGATGAGGTGGAGGACTTCGATTCCGCCTCCCGAAGCGATACGGCCCTTTTTGCCCGCTTCTTCCAGGCCATGCTGGCAGAGGGGGTTCATATCGCCCCGGCGCAGTTCGAGGCGGGTTTCGTCTCCTTCGCGCACAGCGACGAGGATATCGCCAGGACCGTCGATGCCTGTGCGAAGGCCCTGAAAATGCTGTAGCCTCAGCTTTACAGACCGCCGGCATTGATGTAAAGTCGATTCCCGATATCGGCGGCGATGGACCGGGCCCTCCGCGGCCGGCCGGTGAGAAGCCCGGTCTCGAAAGAGACGCCCACCTCATCTTTTTTGTCCGCTCTCCCGTGGCTGGCCGGAGGGAATCCGCTCTCGGGCGGATTCTTTCGCACATGATGGCGGAATTCTTGTGGAGAAAACGATGTCACAGATCCTGGTTACCGGCGCAGCGGGTTTCATCGGCTTTCATCTCGCACAGCGACTCCTTGTGAGGGGAGACGCCGTGGTCGGCCTGGACAACCTCAATCCATACTACGATGTGAAGCTGAAGCAGGATCGGCTCGACATCCTGCAAGCGAAGGAAGGCTTCCGTTTTGTCCGCGCTGACCTCAACGACGGGGCGTCCCTGGAGGGTCTGTTCGAACAAAACCGGTTCGATGTCGTCGTGAATCTCGCGGCCCAGGCGGGCGTGCGCTATTCGATCGAAAACCCGCGCGCCTATCTGGACAGCAATCTGGCCGGTTTTCTGAACATCCTCGAGGGATGCCGCCACCATCAGGTCAAGCACCTGGTTTTCGCCTCGTCGAGCTCCGTCTATGGAGCCAACACGCGGATGCCCTTTTCCGTTCACGACAACGTCGATCATCCGCTCAGCCTCTATGCGGCGACCAAAAAGGCGAACGAACTGATGGCCCACGCCTATGCCTCGCTCTACGGGATCCCCTGCACGGGGTTGAGATTCTTCACCGTCTATGGCCCCTGGGGAAGGCCGGACATGGCCTTGTTCCTGTTTACGCGGGCGATCCTGGAGAACCGTCCGATCGACGTCTTCAACGAGGGCCGGATGGAGAGGGACTTCACATACATCGATGACATCGTCGAAGGGCTGGTCCGGATTCTGGATCGGATTCCCGCCCCAAACCCGGGCTGGCGGGGAGACGCGCCCGATCCCTCGTCCAGTTTCGCCCCTTACCGCCTCTATAACATCGGGAACAACCGGCCCGTCGCCCTGACGGACTTCATCTCTATCCTGGAGGGACGGCTTGGACGGAAGGCGATCCGGAACAATCTCCCGATGCAGGCCGGCGATGTTCCGGCCACCTGCGCCGACGTGGACGACCTCAGGGGGGCCGTCGGTTTCAGCCCTTCAACCCCGATCGAAGAGGGGATCAGCCGTTTCGTCACCTGGTATTGCGACTATTATGGAGAGGGACGTGGCAAACATTCACTTCGCTGCTGAAAACATGGGATTCGATGGATCGGCATCGGCAGGGAATTCGCCTTCCAGGAAAGACCCGGACGGGTCGATTTTCAAGCAGAGAGATCCTGGAAAGAGGGAAGACCTCCCAAGATCCGGATGACGCGCGCGACAGCCGGTTAAGCGCGGCAACATGGCCGCACAAGGAGACCAGGCATGCAGGGAAAAAGAATCACGATCACGGGCGGAAAGGGTTTTCTGGGGAGGCATCTCGTCCGGGCTTTCCGGAACAGGGGGTGCGATCACGTCCTCGTGGCCGATCTTCCCGAATACAACCTGATTCATCCGGAAGACATCCGGCGGCTATACGACGAGCAGCGCCCGGATGTCATGGTCCATCTCGCCGCCAGGGTCGGCGGCATTGGCTTCAACCAGGAGAACCCGGGTTCCCTCTTCTACGACAACATCATGATGGGCATTCCGCTTCTCCATGAGGCGCATCTCAGGAAGATTGAGAAGTTCGTCGCGCTGGGGACGATCTGCGCCTATCCGAAATTCACGCCGGTGCCCTTTCGGGAAGAGGACCTCTGGAACGGCTATCCCGAGGAAACCAATGCCCCTTACGGTCTGGCCAAGAAGATGATGCTGGTCCAGGCCCAGGCCTATCGTCGTCAGTACGGCTTCAATGCCGTATTCCTGCTACCGGTCAACCTTTACGGCCCCGGGGACAATTTCGATCCCCGATCCTCCCATGTCATTCCGGCCCTGATCAAGAAGTGCGCCGACGCGATCGACCGCGGGGAACGGGAAATCGTCGTCTGGGGGACCGGCAACGCGACGCGCGAGTTCTTCTACGTGGAGGACGCGGCAGAGGCCATCTGTCTGGCAACGGAACGGTACGACAAGCCCGATCCGGTCAACATCGGGGCCGGATTCGAGGTTTCCATCCGGGACCTGGTCGGCATGATCGTGGAATTGACCGGCTTCAGCGGGCGGATCGTCTGGGATGCGTCCAAACCGGACGGCCAGCCGCGGCGGATGCTGGACACGACCCGGGCATTCCAAGAATTCGGGTTCAGGGCCAAAACGGACTTCCGTGAAGGGTTGAAAAAAACCATCGCCTGGTATCGGGAGCATCGAAACACAGAGGGACCGGCCGCCTGAAGGTCCGCTTTCCGTCCGCTTGTATTTGACTTCACGCCCCGTTTGTGTTAGGCGTCGCCTGGTGGACAAAGAGACGAAAAGAACCGCGATCCAGATGGCCTATGCGAGCAGCATCGGCATCGCCATGGTCCTCGCGATCTTCGGATGTCTCTTTCTGGGGACCTGGCTGGACGGGAAATTGGGGACCGGCCCGTACTTTACCCTTCTTTTGCTGCTGATCGGCATCGTCGCGGGATTCAGGAACCTGTATGTACTGGTCAAGACCTATTTCAAGGACGAACAACCGCTCATAACGGGCTTGAAGAATGAACCGCATCGAAAAAGACCCCCTCCAAAGAAGGCTTGAAATCATGAACTGGATCATCCTCGCGGTCCTGATCACGGCAAGCCTGTGGCTGCGTTCACCGCGGTTCAGTCTGGGCATTCTTCTCGGGGGGCTGATCAGCATAGCCAACTTCCATGGACTCTACCGCAATCTGCTGAGCGTCTTCAGAAAACACCTTGAACGCGCCCGATCCGCCCTGATGATCCGGTATTACCTCCGTCTGGCCATCACGGCCGTCGTCCTTTACTGGATCATCTCCCACAGCCTTGTCGACGTCATCGGCCTCGTGATCGGCCTATCCGTCGTTGTTTTGAACATCGTCTTCGCCACGGTTCTGGCGCTGTCCCGAAAAAACAACGTTGAGGAGATCCACTAATGGAACCTGTCCTTTTCTTCGAAACCCACTGGCTTGAGGAACACCATCTCGTCGTCGTTGCCTACACCTGGTTCGTCATGGCCATGCTTGCCCTCTTTTCCTTCCTGGCAACTCGCCGGATCGGCATTTTCCCGGGACGGTTCCAAAACGTCATGGAGGTGATCCTCGGGGGATTCGATACCCTTCTCACCAACACGATGGGACAGGAGGGACGAAAATTCTTTCCCCTGATCGCGACGCTGGGACTTTTTATCCTCACCTCGAACCTCCTCGGCCTGATCCCCGGCTTCGAGTCGCCCACCGCAAACCTCAACACGACCGTCTCCATGGCCATCGTGGTCTTTGTCATGACCCACGTCGTCGGGGTGAAAACCCACGGCGTCAAATATTTCAAGCAGTTTATGGGACCCGTCTGGTGGCTCACGCCATTGATGATGCCCATCGAGATCATCAGTCATCTTTCCCGGCCCCTTTCCCTCTCCGTCCGGCTGTTCGGAAATATCATGGGGGAAGACATCGTGCTCGCGGTCGTCCTGCTGCTGGTGCCGCTGCTGGTGCCGCTGCCCGTCTTCGTGCTCATGATCTTCACCTCCTGCATTCAGACACTGGTCTTCATGCTCCTGGCCATGATGTACATTGCAGGGGCCATGGAAGAGGCCCACTGATCCGGGAGGAGGGGGAGATGGCCACCGATCCCCGCAGCCTCGTCGGCGGGGAATGCTGCGGATTTGCCGCCACCCTGCAGCGAAGCCGGACGCAATGGATGATCTCAGCCCCCGGGATCGGGCTCCGGGAGCCGGAGGGCCGTTGCGAAGTTCGTCAAAATGGAACAACAGGCAATGAAGCACCGATATAAACCACTGAAACCTAACGGAGGAGTTTTTTCATGATTGTAAAACACGCAAAACTGAACGCCTGGGTCAAAGAGATGGCTGACATGTGCCAGCCGGACTCCATTCACTGGTGCGACGGCAGCCAGGAGGAGTATGACCGCCTGATGAAGCAGATGGTGGCCGGCGGGATGGCCATCCCGCTCGCCAAACGTCCGAACAGCTTCCTGTTCCGCTCGGATCCGAGCGACGTCGCCCGGCTCGAATCGCGCACATACATCAGCACGGCCCGGCAAGAGGACGCTGGCCCGACAAACAACTGGGTCGAGGTCAACGAGCTGAAGGCGGCGATGAAGGAGGCCTACAAGGGCTGCATGAGGGGACGGACCCTCTACGTGATCCCCTTCTCCATGGGTCCCGTCGATTCCCCGATCGCCAAGATCGGCATCGAGATCACGGACAGCCCCTACGTGGTCTGCAACATGCACATCATGACCCGCGTCGGGCCGAAGGTGATCGAGAAACTCGGCACGGACGGCGAGTTCATTCCCTGCCTGCACTCCATCGGCGCGCCGCTCGCGCCGGGGCAGAAGGACAGCTCCTGGCCCTGCGCCCCCCTGGAGCAGAAATACATCAGCCACTTTCCTGAGGAAAACCTCATCTGGTCCTACGGGAGCGGCTACGGCGGCAACGCACTGCTCGGGAAGAAGTGCCTCGCGCTCCGCATCGCCTCGGCCATGGCCAGGCGCGAGGGGTGGCTGGCCGAGCACATGCTCATCCTGCGTCTGACGAATCCCGCCGGGAAGCGATACCACATCGCGGCGGCGTTCCCGTCCGCCTGCGGCAAGACCAACCTGGCCATGCTCACGCCGACCATCCCCGGGTGGAAGTGCGAGTGCATCGGCGACGACATCGCCTGGATCAAGATCGGCCCGGACGGAAGGCCCCATGCGATCAACCCCGAATACGGCTTCTTCGGGGTCGCGCCCGGGACCTCGTACGACTCCAACCCCTCCGCAATGGACACGCTGAAAGAGAACATCATCTTCACCAACTGCGCCCTGACCGACGAGGGGGATGTCTGGTGGGAGGGAATGGGACCGGCCCCTGCCCACGTCATCGACTGGAAGGGTCGCGACTGGGCCCCCGGTGCCAAGGAGCCGGCCGCGCACGCCAACTCCCGGTTCACCGCGCCGGCCGGCCAATGCCCGGTCATCTGTCCCGACTGGGAGAAGCCCGAAGGCGTGCCGATCGACATCTTCGTGTTCGGCGGCCGCCGCGCGAGTGTGATGCCCCTGGTCCACGAGGCCTATTCCTGGGACCACGGGGTCTTCATGGGCGCCACGGCCTCCTCCGAGACGACTGCGGCCAACATCGGCGCCGTCGGCAACCTCCGGCGCGACCCCTTCGCCATGCAGCCGTTCTGCGGCTACAACATGGCCGACTACTTCGGCCACTGGCTGGCCATGGGCGACCGCTTCGGCAAGCACGCCCCGCGGATCTTCTACGTGAACTGGTTCCGCAAGAGCCCGGAGGGCAAATGGCTCTGGCCCGGCTTCGGCGAAAACAGCCGCGTGCTGAAGTGGATGTGCGAACGGGTTGACGGCAAGGTCGGGGCGGTCGAAACCCCGATCGGCTTCATGCCCGAAGAGGGAGACCTCGATCTGACCGGCCTGGTCGTTCCGGCCGCGGACATGAAGGAGCTCTTCCGCGTGGATCTCGACGCCTGGAGGGCCGAGACGGCCGACATCGAGCGGCATTTCAGCCAGTTCGGAGACCGTCTCCCGGAAAGGCTCAAAAAACAGTTGGCCGAGCTCCGGAAGCGGCTGGGGCAATCTTGAAAAAACGTTCCGACGGGAGGTCCCAAAGGGGGAAGCGGATTGCATCCCCGCTTCAACGGGCGCTTCCTGATCCGATTCCGAATCGGACCGTCTGAAAGCTTATGAACGGGCGGGAGGGACAACCTCCCGCCCGTTTTGATACGGGCCCGCCGTCACCGCTTGGGCTTTGCCCGCAGATAACGAATTGCCGTATAGACCAGGAGCGCCGTGAAGATATTGCGCAGAGCGGTTTCCGGCATGAGGTGGGCGAAGCTGCCGCCAGCATAGACTCCGACGATCACCCCGACAATCAGTCCAGGCAGCAACCGCGTCCGGGTATTTCCCATTTTCCAATGGGTCCAGGCCCCCAGCGCAGAGGACGGGATCATGGCCAGCAGCGAGATCCCCTGGGCTTCGACCTGTCCGATGCCGGCCCCGAGCACCATCATCGGGACCATGAAGATCCCTCCGCCCACACCCAGCATCCCGGAGATGAATCCGGTCAGCAGGCCCAGCACTAAAAGGATGAACCATCGGATCCATATCGGTGATGTCGCGTCCACCGTATGCGGAAGGAACGGCTTGAGCAGCAGCAGGAACGAAACGAAGAGCAGGAACCCGCCGAAATACCGCTTCAGTTTACATTCGGGCAGGCAATGGCAATACCTCGCGCCCAGGCGAACCGTGCAGAGGGCCATCGCCGCGAGGAGCAGGGAAACGGGGATATTTACGGAACCGTGCAGATAGTAGACAAACGATCCGGCCACGGCGGTGAAGACCACGGCCACAAGGCTCGTGCCGTGGGCCTCCTGCTGACGGAATTTGAGAACCTCGGTCATCAGCGGGACCATCACGACCCCGCCGCCCACGCCAACCAGCCCGCCGAGAATCCCCGCCACCAAGCCCACACAAAGACCAGCCATGCCACTTCTCCAATCCGATGAAGCCCTGTCGGCAATCCCTTCCCCGGGCTCAATCCTCCGACTTCGGGCACGCGGCCGGTCCGCCGGTTGTGTGCACTTACTACGGGCGAAAATTCGATGTCAACGGTTAATTTGAATATCGCCCTTTACAATCGACGGTCCTTTTGCTAATTTGGCAATCAACCCTGTCTCTGGAATCCATGCAGGGGATGGAAGGGCCCCGGGGGCTGCATGCCCGACGGATAAGCGGGGTCCGCGGTCAAACCGGTCGGATAATCATGAACAGAAAAGACATCTTCAAGATTGCGCTCCTGCTCGCGCTGATCCTGGCCGGTGTTTTTCTTTTCTTCCATTACAACCTCTACGGTTTTTTCGCCAACAAGAAAAGGGTCGTCCATTTTCTGAACGAGTTCGGCCCGCTGTCCGTGGTGATCTTCATAGGCCTCCAGATCCTCCAGGTCTTGATCGCGCCGATTCCGGGCGAGTTCAGCGGCTTCATCGGGGGTTATCTCTACGGCCCCATCCTGGGGACGGTCTACTCCACGATCGGACTGACCATCGGTTCGCTCCTGGCCTTTCTGCTCGCCCGCTGGCTCGGTATGCCGTTCGTGGAAAAAATCGTCACCCCCCAGGTGATACAGAAGTACGATTATTTCATGAAGCACCGCGGCATTCCGATCACCTTCATCCTCTTCCTGATCCCGGGTTTTCCGAAAGACGCCCTCTCCTACATCATCGGTCTGAGCCACATGCGCACGACCACGTTTCTGGTCCTCTGCACCGCGGGCCGCGTCGTGGGAACCGTGATGCTTTCGGTGAGCGGCAGCTTTGCACGCAACGACCAGAACGCCGCCATGCTGGCGATTCTTGGAATCAGCGCCCTGATCACGCTTTTGGCCTATTACTACCATGAAGAGCTGATGAACCTGTTGAGGAAAAGGAAAAGCCCCTGATAATGAACGCGGGGCTTTAAGGGATTCCCGGAGGAGATCCCCAAAAACACGATGCGCACCGGTGAAAGGTTTGTGATGAGGCATTGTTCTCGATATGATCGACTCCGTCCTTCCAGAGGAGGTGGATTGTTTTGGAACTGATCGCGAAGGAATTCCTATTGATCCTGCTGCTGATTCTGGCCAACGGTTTCTTCGCGGCCGCGGAACTGGCCGTGCTCTCGGCACGCCGGAGCCAGATCTCCAGCCTGGCCGCGTCGGGCAATCGGCAGGCGATGATCGTCGAACAGATTCAGAAGGACCCTCACCGGTTTCTGGCCACCATCCAGATCGGCGTCACGGTCGTCGGATCGCTGGCCTCCGCAATCGGCGGCTCGGCAGCCGTCCAATACCTCAAGCCCCTGCTCCTCGCCGCACCGATCCCCTTTGTCCGCCATGCGGCGGAGCCCCTTTCCCTGGGCATCGTCGTGCTGGGGATATCCTACATCTTCCTGGTGCTCGGCGAGCTCGCCCCCAAAACCATCGGGCTGCAGTATGCGGACCGGATCGCCCTGCACGTTGCCCGGCCGATCCGGTTTCTTTCGGTTCTGGCGGCGTTTGCCGTCCGGTTTCTCACCCTCTCCAACCGGGCCGTGCTCTCGATTCTGGGAATCACGCCGAAAGGCAGACAGGCGTTCGTCACCCGTGAGGAGGTGCAGCATGTCCTTTCGGAGGGAAGCGAAACGGGTGCCCTGACGGAGACAGAACACCGCTACATCGAGAACATCTTCGAGTTCTCCCACACCTCGGTCCGCGAGGTCATGGTGCCCCGCACCCGGATCATCGCCCTCAATCTCGAGCTGCCCAGGGAGGAAATCCTCCGGATTGTCCGGGAGAACATGTACAGCCGTTACCCGGTTTTCCGCGGGGACATGGACCATGTGATCGGCTTCGTCCACACCAAGGACATCCTGATCGGGAATACCGGAACGGAAAAGGAGTTCGACATCGCCAGGATCGTCCGTGCGCCGCTGTTCGTGCCGGAAGGGAAGAAGGTCAGCAGCCTTCTCAAGGAGATGCAGCGCAAGCGGATCCAGATGGCGCTCGTCGTGGACGAATACGGCATCTTCAACGGCATCGTCACGACGGAGGACCTGCTGGAGGAACTCGTGGGGGAAATCGAGGACGAGCACGATGTCGGCGAGACGCGCCGGGTCCTGAAGCTCCCCGACGGGAGCATGATGGTGGACGCGCTGCTTCCGATCAACGACGTGGAGGAACACCTCGGGATCGAACTCGGCGAGGGGCTTCCTTACGACACGCTGGCCGGCCTGATCCTCGATCAGTTGGGAAGGTTCCCGGAAAAGGGGGAGAAGATCGAATGGCGGGAGTTCATCCTGATCTGCGAGGAGGTGACCAGGACGGCGATCCTCAAGGTCCGAATCGTGCGCCGCGATGCGCCGGCATCCGCTGTGAAGCCTCCGGAGACCGGCGGCGCCCCTGATTCAAAGAATGCCTGATCCCGCGGACGCTGCAGTGGGTTCCCGGAATCCCGCAGCCCGGCATCCATCCATCGTGCCGGCGATCTGTCAAGGGACTATCCGGAGTCCCAAGACAGGGGATCATCACGCATTGAATTCTCGACTCCTGGAATATCAAATCCGGATGCATTGCGGCGATGATCAAAGTCCCATGGAACCGGCTGTTCGGCCGGCACCGGCTCTCATGCGACGCGCAGGGACTTGATCTTTTCGATTGCAGTCTGATTGTCCCGTTTCGCTTGCCACAGGTCATAGGCCCGCTGGGCATTGAGCCAAAATTCCGGGGTGTTGCCGAACAACTGGGCCAGCCGCAGGGCCATCACCGGGCTGACGGCCCGCTTTTCCCGAAGGACCTCATTGATCGTCTGTCGCGATACCCCCAAGGCCTCAGCCAGCCCGGCCGTGGTCAGTCCATAGTCCGGAAGAAAATCCTCCCGGAGCATCTCTCCCGGGTGGGTAGGCTTGATGGTCCGCGCGCCCTTGTTTTCGATAGCCATCGTCTTCTCCTCAGTGATAATCTGCGATCTCCACATCATAGGCGTCGCCGTCCTGAAATCGGAAGCAGATGCGCCATTGATCGTTGATGGAGATGGCGAATTGGCCTGCCCTGTCTCCCTTCAAGGCATGCAGGCGGTTACTCGGCGGCGCCTTCAGGTCATCCGAACAGGTGGCGAAGTCGATGTATTCCAACCGTCTGATCGCTCGGCGAAGCAGGTCCGGCGCAAGCCGTTTCGATTGACCCGTCAGGAAGAGCGTCTGTGTATGCTTATCGGAAAAAGATTTAATCACGGCAGTAGATTAACTTGTCACGTGACGCTTGTCAAGCGGTTGTTATTCCGGCAATCAAAGATGACCATTAAGGTCATCCCCGCACTTCCTGGTCATTCCCGCGCAAGCGGGAATCCAGTCATTCAATCAGGTCATAGACTTTCGCTGGAGTTTAACCTCGCGGAACTTGTCTCCGACCTGATCGGGTGCGGGGCGGGAGTGACAGGATAAGGGGCCCTTGCCTTGGCCTCAGGCCGCCTGCCGCTCCCGACCGGTCTTCTCCAGGTAGTATTCGTAGGAGCCCTCGTAGACCTGCATCCGGCCGTGGTCGATGGCAAAGACGCGGTTCACGAGGAGCTTACCTCACTACCTCGCCCATGATGAGCCGGAAGATGCTGGTCTTGCCCGCACCGTTGGGGCCCACGAGGCCGCTGCGGCTGCCGGGCAGGATCTGGAAGCTGGCGTTCTGGAACAGGACCTGCGGCCCGTACTGCTTGCTGATGCTGGAAAAATGGATCATCGACTCGAAACCCCTTGTGGAATGGGCGCAGAGCTAGCACATACCGGCAGGGGTGGCAAGGGGCATCCGGGCTTACGGCCATTCTTATGATTCTTATTCTTGAGGAGGAAGAATTTTTTCGAGCGCGAGAAGAAGCGACGGAAAGTTCTTTGTGATCGCATCCCAAGGAATGTCGTAATCAACAGAGTCATAACCATGGATCAATCGGTTATGCATGCTGATAATCTTTGGCCAGGCGATTGAAGGATACAGCTTTTGTTTTTCGGCGGGATATTTGTTAGCCGCCTCGCCGACAAGCTCGACGAGATGGATGAGAGCGAAACAAAGGATTTCGTCCGCTTCAAGATCGGCCCTTGTTTTCCCTTTAGCGATGGCTATTACCTTCCGCACATAATCCCTCATGTGCAGGAGGCGAATTGTGGGATCATGCACCGTCATATTGGACTTCGGCGTCCCTCAAGACCGACTCCCGAAAGTACTTGCTCAGAGAAAATGGACCCGTATGGGTGCCGTCATCTCAAGCCTCCTCGTTGGCGACCACGCCCCAGCGGCAGCTGATCGGCCCCCGCTTCGGTTTGCCGGGGATCCAGGGGATCAGACCCGTGGACGGCGCCACGCCCCCTCCAGCTTCCGCAGCAGGTTAACTGCCGCGCCCTGCCGCGCCAGTAAAAAACCGATCCGCCGGATCGTGCCCTTGTCGCCGTAGCGCAACGTGACCCTGGTCAACTCCCCGGCGCTCACCCGACCGACAGCCAGCTCGCCGCAAATCCAGCCATAGGCCCTAGGCAGGCGGTTGAACCGGGACCAGTCGTAGACCGCATCCAACAAGGTCCGCGCCCGGGAGCCTTAGATCGCCGTGCGGCCCTCGGGGGATCGCACCTCCTCCGTCTCGCCCAGACGGCCATCCGCCACCTTGATCAGGGTCAGGCTGACCGCGCCGATGGTCCGCTCCCCGGAGATCCGGTTGTTGTAGGCATAGATGCGGGTCGGGATCTGGTTGTCGAAGCCGTATCGGTTGAAGGCGTTGGGGCCGCAGATCTGGTAGCGCCCGGCCCGATCCTCCATCAGGGTATTGAGCGCCAGGATCTCGTCGGGGCTCCAGGCGCCGCCGAGGGGGAGTTGGGCCGGCACGAGATAGAGCCCGTTGCGGACCCGGGCGATCAGGCCGCCCCACGCCATCCGGCTGAGTAGCTTCCGCTCCTGCTCAGGATTCAGTTGGAGGGGACCGGTCAGCTCGCCGGTCCTGACGGTCTGCCGCTTGCGCATCTGCAGATAGGCAAGCAGCTGCGTCTCCTGTTTTCCTAGGGTGGTTTTCATGGGTGCATTGTATTTCTTTTTTATGCCCTATTAAGGCATTTTCATGAAATAGAATGTTGAGGACGCGAGCGGATGTCCCAAAGATGGAGATGCTGCAGGATGGTGCGGATGACCTCCTGATCTCATCTTGTTTCCCCGCTTCTTCTGAACTGCACGAGGGTGGCGCCCCAGCCGCCGCCGTCTTCCCCGGCCAACTGAAACGACTGTACCAGCGGGTTCCTGCCGAGAATCGCGTGCACCGTGCGCCGCAACTGACCCGTCCCTTTGCCGTGGATGATCCGTATCTCCGTAATGCCTTTCTCTCTGCACAGCTCCAGGTAATCCACGACCAGGTCTCCCACCTCTCGCGGCTGGAAGGTATGGAGATCGAGCACACCGTCTATGGGAATTTCAACAGGTCCCGGGTTATCCGCCATGGAATCGTATATACACTTATCCGAGCGGCCCGGCAATCGCCCTGTGCAGGGGGGCAGTCGCGATCAGGCTCACTCCTCATGTCCCCCTCGGTCTGGACGGCCAGGACCTTGAGGAATGTGGTCTTGCCGGCGTCGTTGGGGCCCACGAGGCGCTGCGGCTGCCGGGACGTGCCTGGTCGCGGTCACCTACACCTCGGCCTGGTGCGGCACCTTGCAGTACGCCGACGGGAACGACCTCCTCGGGACCATGGCCGACTGCTATACCCGGATTTACCTGAACGTGGGCGTGGACGAGATGGCGTGGCAGGCGTCGTCCGGCAAGGGGACAGCAACAGCAGGATGATCCTTCCAGAGACGGCTGTTCCTCCTGGGCCGCGCCGCTGCGGGCGGGAGCCCCCTTTAGAAGGCCAGGCGCAGCCCCAGGTTGACCATAAGGGCTTCATGATTCATCCCCGAGGCCTCGCCCGGGTAGTGCGTGACCGCCCCGGTGGAATAGTCCGTCTCGTCGGTGGTGCCCCGCGTCTCGAAGTGCTTCACGTACCGGGCGCCGCCGGTGAGGGTCAGATGACTGGTCAGGGCATGGCTGAACGCGACCTCCCCGGCCAGCATGGGCATGCTCCGGCAGCGGTCCTCGAAAACGAGGTCGCGCATATGGTGGTTGTCGCGGGCCCTGGCGCGGCCCCAGAGGCTGCCGGTCACCGCCCCGGAGAAGGTCCAGCGGTCCAGCGAAACGCTGCCGCCCACGCCGAGATAGGGGGTTTCGAACCACTGCTCGTAGCTGATGCCGGCCTGCCCCTCGGGGAAGGTGCCGGTCCGGTCGCGGAAGCCCTCGGCCGAAGAGTAGATGTAGGAGCCGCCGTAGGACGTCCAACTCAGGTAGAGCCAGCGGTAGCCGGCCAGCAGGTCCAGCTGGCCGCGGTCGATCGGCCCGGCCCCTTCGAAGTGCAGCGTCCGGAGGGCGATGCCTGCGTCGAGCTGCTGGGCACGGTGCATCTTCGTGTCCGAGTGGACCGACCAGTGGCTCCAGTCGGACTGGTCGTCCTTGATCCAATCGTAGTCATCCATCCTGTTGCGGGTGCGCAGGGGGATCCAGCCGTCCAGCCGGAGGGTGAGCCACTCGGCGGGCCGCAGGCCCAGGGTCCCGCCGACCACGGCGGCATCGTCGAACTTCCAGATGAGTTCGCTGAGCTTCTTCCCCGTAGAGGCATCGTAGACGAATTCGTGGGATTCCCCGCGCAGGTAGCCGCCGTAGACCTCCAGGGAGACCCGTTCGTTGACCAGGGTGACCGCCGCGGTGCGCTCCTTTTCCAGCAGGGGCGATGCAGCGGCCGGCATGGCAGCCAGCAGGCAGGCGGCGAAAACAACAATGGCGATGGGTTTGCGTTTCATGGGGGAGATCATACGGATTCTGTGCTATTTTGCAATCCTGATTCTGCCGGACTGCGCCCGCCCGCGGGTGGGCATCGATACTTGGGTGTGGGATGAAACAGACAAGCCTCTCCGGAGCACCTTTCCCTCTGGGTTACAGGCAGGCCTCCCAGGGATACTGGGGATTGGAGCCGAGCAAAGCGCCGAAGGTCTGGATGGCGATGATGGCGCCGGGCAGAGGGTCCCTTTCCGGCACTGCATCCTGCATGAAGGCCTTGAGCGATTCCCAGGCACAGCGGCTCAGCTCGTGCAGGAGATGGCGATCATAGAGAAAGTACCGGCGCAGGATCTTGGGGATGCTGAAGACGAAATGCCGGTGGGGCACCTTCTTGAGCACGTTGGCGCAGACCCACTCCCCGAATTCCAATACCCGCTTCTGATGGCAGGAGGGGCAGAAGTGCCGGCGCTTGCAGGAGAAGGCAAGAAGATACTCGTGGTTGCCGAATCATCGGATAGAACCTGTTCAGCCTTGCTAGCCCTCAGGCCGCCTGCTGTTCCCGGCGGGTCTTCTCCAGGTAGTATTCGTAGGAGCCCTCGTAGACCTGCATCCGGCCGTGGTCGATCGCGAAGACGCGGTTCACAAGCGACCGCAGGAAGTGGCGGTCATGGCTCACCAGGGCCACGGTGCCCGTGAAATTCTTGAGGGCCGCAAGCAGCACCTCGCGGGACTGGATGTCCAGATGGTTCGTGGGCTCGTCGAGGATGAGGAGGTTCAAGGGCTTCACCAGGAGCATCGCCAGGACCACCCGGCTCTTTTCGCCCCCGGAGAGGCAGTCGATCTTCTTGTAGATGTCGTCCCCCTGGAAGAGGAAGGCGGCGCAGAGGTTGCGCAGCACCCCCAGATGGGCCTCGGGCATGGCCTCCTGCACCGTGTCGAGCACCGTCTTTTGCCGATCCAGGATGTCCAGGGCGTGCTGGGAGAAGTAGCCCGGAAAAACATTGGCCCCGAGGCTTAAGGCCCCGGTCGTGGCCTCGGTCTGTCCGGCCAGGCACTTGAGGAAGGTGGACTTGCCCGCGCCGTTGACGCCCACGACGGCGATCTTCTCCCCCCGCCGGATCATACCGCTTACCCCGCCGAACACGGACTTCTCCGTCCCGTCGGGCCGCATCCACACCTTGCCCAAGTTTTCGAGCTTCACCACATCGTCGCCGCTCCTGGGGGGCTCGGCGAACTCGAACTTCATCGTCCGCTGCTCCGGGGGGATCTCGATCCGCTCGATCTTGGCGATCTTCTTGACCCGGGACTGCACCTGCGAGGCATGGGAGGCCCGGGCCGCGAAGCGGGCGATGAACTCCTCCTCCTTGGCGAGCATCTCCTGCTGCCGGCGGTGGCTCGCCAGGAGCTGCTCCCGCCGGATCTCCCGCTCCTGGAGGTAGAAATCGTAGTTGCCGCTGTAGGTCGTGATGGTGCGGTTCGCCACCTCGACGATCCGGGAGACGACGCGGTTCATGAACTCCCGGTCGTGGCTCGTCATCAGAAGGGCGCCCTTGAAATCGGTGGAGAGCCACTCCTCGAGCCAGATGATCGATTCCACGTCCAGGTGGTTGGTGGGTTCGTCCAGAAGCAGGACATCGAGGTTGAGGGAGAGGATCCTGGCCAGGGCGATGCGCATCTTCCAGCCGCCGCTGAAGGCCTCGACCGACTGGTCGTAATCGCCGGGCCCGATCCCCAGGCCCGTCAGGATCGTCTGTGCCCGGCTCTCCAGGTCATAGCCGCCGCGGTGCTCGAACTCGGCCTGGGCGTTGCCGTAACGCTCCAGGAGCGTGGCCAGGGCATCGGGTTCCATGGGTTCGGCCATAGCCGCCTCCATCTCCCGGATCTGCCGCCCCAGCGTCATCACCGCCTCCGAGGCGGACATGACCTCCGCCAGGGCCGAACGGCCGGCCATCTCGCCCACGTCCTGGGAGAAGTAGCCGCAGACGCAGTGGCGCGCCCTCACGATCTCGCCGCTGTCGAAGGCCTCCTCGCCCATGATGAGCCGGAAGATGCTGGTCTTGCCCGCACCGTTGGGGCCCACGAGGCCGCTGCGGCTGCCGGGCAGGATCTGGAAACTCGCGTTCTGGAAAAGGACCTGCGGCCCATACTGCTTACTGATGGAACTGAAATGGATCATCGTCTCGAAACCCCTTTTGGAATGGGCGCAGAGCTAACACATCCCGGCAGTGGTGGCAAGGGGCATCTGGCTACGCCAAGGCCAGTAATAGTTCAGATCACCATAGATCGGAGTGCGAGGCAGGAGATCATTCATTTTATCAGCGGCAGCGCCACAGCCGGTGGCACAGCTGGTGTCACGTGTGCCTTGGCAAGAAGCAGAGAGATTGCTTGACAACACATCAAATATGATGTAGGTTGCGGCCGTGATGGGAGGTGGATTTGTACAATCTGATCTTCTACACAACGGGGCGGGGCGATTCACCGCTCGATGATTTTCTGGACGACCTGGACAAAAAGGCCCGGGCCAAGGTAGCGGCCCATCTGTCCCTCCTGGAGGAGCAGGGGCCAAACCTCAAGCGACCCTATGCCGATCTGGTCAGGGGAAAAATCAGGGAATTAAGAATACGGCACACTTCAAACCAGTACCGTATTTTCTATTTTTTTCAGGTGCGCAATGAGGTTGTGCTGGTGCATGCTTTTTCCAAAAAGACGCAGCAGTTGCAGAATACGGATATCGAACTGGCGGAGAAACGAATGGCAGACTGGCTGCAAAGGTTTCCCGCGGGAGGTGCAAGATGAAAAGAGAAGGCGTGCGGACGTTCAAGAGCAGGTTGCAGGAAGACCTTAAGGATCCCGAGTTCAAAAGGCACTACGACGAAGAAAGGCAGGCTCTGCAACTGGCCATGAAGATTACCGCCCTGCGTGAGCAGAAAGGATTGTCCCAACAGCAATTGGCCAAGCTGATGGGAACCAGCCAACAGGCAATCTCGAGGATAGAGAGCGGTGAATATGAAGGTTTCACGCTCAAGACCCTGGAAAAAGTCGCTGAAGCAACGGGGATGAAGGTGAAAATCGACTTCGTTGCCGCATAGCATTTGTCGCAAAGCGGGCGATGAACTCCTCTTCCTTGGCGAGCATCTCCTGCTGCCGGCAGTGGCTCGCCAGGAGCTGCTCCCGCCGGATCTCCCGCTCCCAATTTCTGATCCTAATTTCTGCCTCGGAAGATTCATCACGCGGTGCGTGATAAATCTGAGATCAGCCCTGTGACAAGCGATTATCCCTCTCCCAGAGCCGCCGAAAGAATCTGCGCGAGCGGTGGAAGGTCTTCTTGCACCGTCTTCCAGAGGATGTCCAGGTTGATATCGAAATAAGCGTGAACCATGCGGTGGCGCATACCGACGATATCATCCCCGGGAATCTCCGGAAGGCTTAGTCGCGTATCCTCCGAAATCTGATACGCGGCCTCCCCGATGATCTCTACGT
>CAZWTL010000007.1:0-71132 GCA_964637025.1 uncultured Syntrophaceae bacterium
TTATACGCAGACCGCCCTCGACCTCAGACAGTGTTGCCATCAACTGCTGCGGATCGGGGATCAGCCTCTGGAATCAGCTTTCCTGACTTCGCCGGAATCGTCCCGAGAGATGAGGCTTCGAGAGTGATGGCGCCCTTGCCGGGAAAAACGTTGTACGAAATTCTCGATGTCGGTTTCGATGCATCGCCCTATGAAATCCGTCGCGCTTACGAGGAGGCGCACGATCTCTATTCCCCGGAGTGCATCGGTTCCTATTCCTTTTTCACGGAAACCGAACGCAGGACCATCCTTTCCGAATTGGAGCACGCCTATCTGGTGCTCATCGACAGCCCGTCGAGATTCGACTATGACCGGGGGCTCATCGCTCAGGGACGCATGGACAAAAGCCGGCAGTACCGGGACAAGAAAAAGATGCCTGCTCCGCTTTATGTCTTCAGGAGGGATCCTGCCGTTTCGCCCCCGGCGATGGGGGCGGATCCGGCCGCCGACGAGGACCCGCTGCTGTGGGAGATGCTCCGCCGGGAGACCTTGAGCGGCGCGGACCTCAAATGGATCCGGGAAAAAAGAGGGGTATCGCTGGACCATGTTTTTTTTCGGTGCCGGGTGGGGATGGCGACGCTTCAAGCCCTCGAGGAGGATCACTTCGATTTGCTGCCGCCTCGCGTCTATGTCAAAGGGTTTCTGAAATCGTATGCCCGCGTGCTCGGCATCGCCCCGGACCGTTTGGCGCTGGCGTACCTCAACCACATGGATCGATGCAAGGGAACGCCTTATGACCGATGATTCGATGCGGATCAATGAGGATTCGGCGGATCGGCAGGAGGAGCGCCTGTCCGATCATTTGGAATCGCTGTACCGCAGCGTGGCATCCGCAGACTCCGGTGATGCTGGAATCGACGCAACGGAGGATCAGGATATCTATTACAAAATCCTGCAGATTCCCCTCGGCGCCGCGATGTCGGACATCCGAAGCGCCTATGAAAGAATGACGGGGCTCTGGGATCCCGGCCGCTATCCCCATGTTCCGTCCTGGGAGGAGAAGGCGACGTCAAAACTCAGGGAAATCAAACATGCATACGAGAAGATCGTGGCCCTATACCCCGTCCGCCAGAAGGCCGGTTCGCGAGTTGCGCCTCTGAAGACGGGGGATCTGATCTTTTCAGAAGAACCAGGGCGGGAAGCGGCGGCTTCAGCCCGGCCCCCAAGCGGCGCGTTTTGGCTACAGGCATTGCCCGATCGACGATGGCTGTTCGCCTCGGGTGCACTCGTCGCAGCCGTTCTGCTTTTCTTTTTCGTGTGGCCGATCCTCTACCATTATGATGCCATTCGGGTGGGGGATAGAGATTATCCCCTTCGAATCAACCGGTTGACGACCCATGCCCAATATTTTGACGGCGGTCAATGGCTTGAGCCGCCTCTTCAGGATGAGCTGCCGCTGAAGGCTTCCCAGCCGTTTGCTCCATTGCCTTCGTCGGTTCAGCCTTCCGGAGCCGGCAGCCGGGCTGCATCCGGATCCATCTCCTCACCTCAGGCCTTGGACGCAACGCCGACGGCAGTGAAGGGAGTCCGGGCCGCCCCATTGGGCGCCACCGCCCGGACCCCGGAAGAAGCCGAATCCGCGCAGACCCGGTCGCTGGAAGATCGTTTGCCGCAGGGAGGGTCTGGTCTCACGGCGGCCCGGGCTTCCCGGACGGAGATCCGAAGGGATGAGAGGCCCGCAAGTCCGGTACCGGCAACGGCGAAAAAGAGGTCTGGGGATCAGATCCTCGCAGGGACCGGGCGCAACGGAGGTTACAGCATCCAGGTCGGGGCCTTTCCGGAAAGAGGCAAGGCGGAGCGCTTGGCGACGGAGATGCGGGGGCGGAAATACGAGGTTCGGGTGGAACCGGTTTCCCTACAGAACAGGGGCCGTTGGCATCGGATTCTGGTGGGGACTTTCGCCAGCCGTGAAGACGCCCTCCGCTATCTCAGGGATCAACGGATCGGCGAGGCTTATCCGGGCAGTTTCGTCCAGAAGGCCTCCACCCGACCCCGATGAGTTCACCGTCGGTCCGCATGCGGCGGGGAGCGTTGCATCATCGGACATCGGCCGTCGGGAATCCCTCGAGGTTTCCCAGTCCGCCGCGGAGAGATGCGTCTTGGGCGGGGCGCGGAAAGTCACCGGATGAGGAGGGCAAGGCGGCAGGATCGAAGACGAAGGCGG
This sequence comes from uncultured Syntrophaceae bacterium, assembly GCA_964637025.1. Lineage (GTDB taxonomy): Bacteria > Desulfobacterota > Syntrophia > Syntrophales > UBA5619 > UBA5619. The sequence continues at coordinate 2,204 of CAZWTL010000007.1, forward strand.
CGAACCGGCCGTCATGGCTCAGGCTAATTTCCAGCGCAAGGGGCCGGTTTCGGAACATCACCCATGGAGCGCCCGGGCCTTCCGAGTCTTTTGCCACCGAAAGTAGGTCTGTCGCACAGCCGGTTCGGCGTGCGATTTCACGGATGAGACACTGCCTGATGAACATTGACGGATCGCCTGCGCCATCCCATTCCTCAATGCGCATGCAAATCCGGTCGAGGACCTCCTCGAAACCGGCCGTCGCATGGACCCGATCTTCCCCCAGGGTGAGCCGGAGCGCGAGCTCCCCGTCGGGGGTGATTGCCCTCCCACCGCAATGGAAATCGGTTCCGGCGGCAATTCCTTTTTCCGGGTATACGCGGTATCGACGGGGGGTGGAGCAGATCGAGGGATGGTTGCGGCTGACGGCCTTGTAGGCCGCCTCCTTGGCTGCCCAGAGGGCCCAGAGGGCGGCGTCGGGGAGCGGCGCACGCGCAATCCAGCCCTGTTCTTCCGCCGTGAAGACGCGGTCCAGGAAACGCCGATCCCCGATTTTGCCGGGATTTCCCGGCGCCGTGAGATCGACGATGTCGTTACCCAAGGGGGTCAAAGAAATTTTCCTCCATCTCCGCCAGCCTCTGGACGATCCGACGCGCATATTCCCTCTGGATGCGGAGTCCTCCGCCGCACGATCTTTCAGGGTCGAAGACCTCCACGGCCATCGTGAAGCGTTCGCCGAACCGGGGGATCATGCCGTAGGTATGCTGCCCGTCGCCGCGCAGGTAAACAAGCATCACCCGGCAGCGCCCGCATCCTTCGATCAGGCGGCCGACCCCGTACGAGAAGGCATCGCGTTCCACGCGGCCCGTCCGGGATCTCCCCCCCTCCGGAAAGACCAGAATTCCCTGCCCCCAATCCAGAACCTGAAGGCATTTCGCCATGAGCCGCTGAAGCGCCTCGCGGCTTCCGCCCCGATCAACGAACAGACATTTCCCCAGATAGCAGAAAGCGGTGATCAAAAGGGATCTCTGGAAATTCTTTCGTTCCGGCAGGTTCCAGGGAACCCGCCGGAATCGGAGCAGGTGGTCCGCCAGAGGGGCCATCCCGTAGCTGATCACCAGGGAATCGATCATGGTCAGATGGTTAGGGCAGATGATCCAGGGCCCTTCGTGTTCCCGGTAGAGACGCCGTACCTTGTTGCGCACCGCCTTCAGGTCGCGGATGCGGTAGCCCATCAGGCGCACGACCAGGAAACAGAGCGGCGCCGTCGCAATGACAGCGGCCCGCCCCAGAGCGTACTGCAGGCCCAGCCAAAAGCGGTCCCGTCTGCCCATGGCGGATTCAGGCCGCCTTCTGCTGTATCAGCGTTACGGCGTCGCCGATCGTCGCGATCCGGTCGGCCTCGTCGTCGTCGATCGTGGTGCCGAACACGTCCTCGCACCTGATGATGATGTCCACAAGCCTTGCCGAATTGACTTTCAGATCCTTGAGAATATGGGTTTGAGGCGTCGCCTTCTCCAAAAGCGCGGCGTCCTTGACGTAGCCCCTCAGGATATCGATAAATTTCGCTGTAATCTGTTCCTCGCTCATGACATTTCCTCCCTTTTTTTGATGAAAAGACGCTTTTCCCAGCATGCTCCCTGCGTTACGGATCCGCAGGAGCCCGCCATTCACATCACGACTCCCATTTCCGGATGATCAGGCAGCTGTTCACATCCCCGAATCCGAATCCCGCCTTTGCGATCGTCTTGAGTCCGGGACAATCGACCGTGGCGTGGGGGATATGTGCTGCAAAAGGTTCGATCTCCGGATGGAGATCCTCGCAGTTGATCGAGGGGTGAATAAAACCACCGGTCAGCTGCAGGACAGCGGCCACGCATTCGATGGCGCCCGCCGCGCCCAGACAGTGACCGATCAGCGATTTGGTCGAGTTGATCCAAGGAAAGTCTCCGGGGCCTCGTCCCAGGGCCTCTTGCCAATTCTTGATCTCGACCGGGTCGGCGTAGGTCGCCGTCAAGTGCCCGTTGATCGCGTCGACCTCTTCCGGTTCGACGGCTGCGTCGGACAGCGCCCCCCGGATGCACCGCTTCACCCCTTCGGGATTCGGCGCCGTGATCGTTCCCCCCATCCGATGGCCGCCGCAGTTGACGAAGCCGCCAAGGATCTCGGCATAAATGCGCGCCCCTCTGGCAAGGGCCGTTTCCAGTTCCTCGATAACCAGCAGGGCGGCTCCCGACCCGGGAACAAATCCCGCGGCGCCGGCGCTCATGGGACGGGAACCTTCAGCCGGTCGGTCGTTGAATTTCCGGCAGATGACCCGCATCGCATCGAAACCGGCCCAGATATAAGGCGACGCCCCTTCCGAACCCCCGGCCAGCATCCGCGAGGCCAATCCACTGCGAATCCGGGTCATGGCCTCGATGATGGCCTCGTTCCCCGTGCTGCAGGCCGAAGAGTTGGACGTCACCTGATTCCCCAAGGCGAGCAATCCGGCGATTCGGGCGCTCGTGCCGCTGTTCATCACCTGTTCGACAATTCGGCTTCCCATCCGCCGGACGTTGCGTGCATTGACCATCGGCACGACCGACTTGGCGATCGTGTCCATCCCGCCGATTCCGGAACCGCAGATGACGCCCGTCTCCCAGTCCACCCGGTCGTCATCCGTTTCGGGAACGGCAAATCCCGCATCCCTCCAGGCATCCACCGCGGCCACGGAGGCGAAGCCGATGTTGTCGTTGAGCGACATGAGTTTTTCGCGGTCGAAATAGCCCGTTCGTACCGTTTCGAAATTTTGGGGGATGCCCCCGATCTGGCACCCGAACTTCAGCTCCTCAAGTTCCGGAATGTGACGGATCCCCGAGACCCCCTCCCGCAGGGCCTTTTCGAAGACCGCCGTGCCGTGACCGTTGGGCGCGACCACCCCCATTCCCGTGATGACTACCCTTCGCCTCATCCTTTGACTTCCTTCGCCATTTCTTCCCTTTCCTGCTGGAGAGGGACGTTTGTATTGTCCTTCTGGAAAAAACGCCTCCGCGGAATCCCTTTCCCGGCCAATATCCCGGAGCAGACCACTTCGCCATCGGGCCGCGCCATGGTGACGGCAACCTTGAGCTGGTTTCCGCGAAAATAAACCTTTTTGCCTCTAATGAAGACCCGCTCGCCGGGGTGAACCATTCCGGTGAACTCCACGCTGTCCGCCAGGGTAAAGAGGGTAACGGTATCCGCCATGTCCTGCGTCCGCTTTTCATCGAGTGCGGCCAGGTACAGGCCAAAGGCCACGACGCCGGTTTGGGCCATGGTCTCCACGAGGATCACCCCCGGTGTGATCGGCAGACCCGGGAAATGGCCTTCATAGAAATACTCGTCCTCGCGAAACCGATAGGCGCCCACGATATGCTCCCCGTCCATCTCCAGGATTTCGTCGACGAAGCGGAAAGGGGATTGCTGGGGAACATGATCGAGGATCCGGCGGCAAGTATCGCGGTCAGCCTCCATAAAGGCCTCCGTTCACATGAACGACGGAACCGGTCATATAGGATCCTGCGGTCGCCAAAAAAACCACCACCTCGGCGACCTCCTCCGGCCGTCCCATTCGCCCCAGAGGCACGCGGCCCAGGACGTCCGTCCGGACCTCATCAGGAAGGCGCGCCGTCATTCCGGTGTCAATGAAACCGGGGGCCACGGAATTGATCAGGATGTTTCTGCCGGCCAATTCCAGGCAGAGGGATTTCGTCATCGCGTCCAGGGCCGCCTTTTCCATGGCGTACGGGATCTGGCCGCCGTTGCCGGTATGGCCGACGACGCTTGAGATGTTGATGATCCGGCCGCTGCCGGTGCGGAGCATGAACTGGCGCAGGATCCGCTTTGTCAGCAGCCAGCCCCCCCTGAGTGTGGAACGTTGGGCGTCGAACTGCTCGATTCGCATCCGCTGCATGTCCAGATCGAGGGAAAATCCCGCATTGTTGACCAGAACGTCGAGGCGGTCCGTTGTCCCCTTGAGCTGTTCCATCATCGCCTCCACCTGATCGATGTCCGCCAGGTCCGCTGAAAGCAGGAACCCGTTGCCGATCTCGGCGAGCAATGCTTCGGCAGCCGCGGCGCTCGAACGGTAATGGATGCCCACACGAAAGCCACTGGCCGCCAGCATGCGCACGCAGGCCGCCCCGATTCCCGTGCCGCCTCCGGTTACGACCGCCACTTTGTCCTGGTTCATCGTTTCCCCTTCTCACATTTCATTGCCAGTCACCCCGCATCCCCGGGGATCGCCCCCGACCTTTACGGATCCATCCGTCCTCCGGTGCTGTTGGGCGAACGGCGCGGATAGTCCGGATAGGCGATGCCCTGGAAAAGGCCTGTCCGGGCGCCACGGACCTCCGCGATCTCCTGTCCATCCACCAGGATGCAGCCATCGCCGATAACGATGCTCGCCTTCGATTTCTGAAGATGTGTCAAGCGCCGTACGTTGACTTCATAACGCACGAGGCGGTTGAACGGCCTGACCTGACCGCTGAAATTCACCTCGCCGCAACCCAGGGCCCGTCCCGAACCGATTCCACCCTGCCAAACGCAGTAGAAACCCAGGAGCTGCCAGACGGCGTCCAGGGACAGACAACCGGGTTGGACCGGATCGGACGGCATGTGGCACTGGAAATACCAGGCATCGATTCGGATCTCCTGCTCCGCGACGATCCTGCCCTGATGGCCGTCAGCGCTGATCTCAACGATTCGGTCCAGCATCAGGAAGGGGGGGGCCGGCAGACGGGCCGTGAAGCCTTCGGGGGGATCGTCCACCAGCGTCCCGTAGGAAAAGGCGAGCAGTTCTTCAAGTCCGAAGTGCGAGGCACTCTTGAATTCGCTGTAATTCATCCGTTCTTCTCCACAGCCAACAGCAGGTTGGCCCAGGTAAGCCCTGCGCCGACCAGACAGATTCCCACATGCATGCCAGGCTGAAGATCATCCCAATGTGCGCTCAACACGGAGGCTGCCCCGGAGCTTCCCGTATTCCCGAAGCGATCCACGTTGAACCAGTGATGCCCCTCCGGGAGCTCGGCCCGATCGCAAACGGTCCGTAGCGCTCCCAGATTCGCCTGATGGCCGATAAATCGAAATCCCTGCCCGTTCGTCCGCATCGATTTGATGCCCTGCAGCGACTCCGTCATTCGCCGGATGGCGAATCCCTGGACGGCGTGTCCGTCCTGGCGAAAATGGGCGCCGTAGGCGACCGTCACCCTCCTCCATTCTGCGGCGTTGGTTCCGCAGTGGGATTCGACGAAGGCCAGTCGCGTCGGCACCGCCGCGGATAGAACAGCGGCGGTGCTTGCATCGCCGAATAGAACGGCCGCCGATCGGTCGCTGAAGTCGACCGCGCGGGTGATCGCCTCCTGCTGAACGACGAGTACGAAGGGCGGTAACCTGTCCAACGCCATCCGGTTCAGAAGATCGATCTGGACCCCGAAGGTCGTGCAGGCGGAATTGACGTCCAGGCATGGGGCTTCGATTCCCAACTGCGCTGCCACGACGGCCGACTCCGCGGGCGTCGTGTAGGATGGGACGCTGCTTCCCGAGATGACCAGGCCGATGTCCGAGGGGCTCAGGCCCGCCCGGTCCATGGCCATCCGCGCCGCCGCTACGCTCATCTCGGCATTGCTGTAGAGGCTCGCCTCATGGGCAGCCCGAGGCTCACGGTTTCTCGTTTTCCGGATGTAGTCCAGGGGGAGCACGGTCCGGCGTTCGCGGATTCCCACCCGTTCCATGATCCACTCCTCGTCCGTTCCGATCTCCAATTCCGCCAGGAATCGGTTCGTGATGACGTTTTCCGGATGAAAATGGCCGATGCCGTGAAGGTAAATCATCAGATCAGCCCCCGACCGATGATCATGTTCTGCACCTCCCGGACCCCTTCATAAATGTCGATGATCTGGGCGTCGCGGATCAGCTTCGAAATCTCATATTCCGAGATGAACCCGTATCCGCCGTGGAGGTGCAATCCCTCGGTCGTGCAGAAGACGGCGGCCTCCGCGGCAAGGTTCTTCGCGAGCGATGCGTACAATCCGCGATCAGGGGCTCCCGTCTGGGCCAGAAAGGCCGCCTTCATCAGGGCCATCTCGGCCTGTTCCGTCTTCTTCCACATGGCCACGAGGGTCTCGCGGGCGACCGGCATGTCGCTGATTCGCTGTCCGAACTGGCGGCGCTCCCGTGTATAGGACAGGGTGATATCCAGCGCCCGCCGCGCAAGACCGATACCGATGGCGGCCACCATCGGCCTTGCATAATCGAGGACATCGGTCAGATACCTAAAACCGAGTCTGCGGTCGCCGATGATCTGATCGTCATCGATCTCGACGTCCTCGAATGAAACGGTCGCCGTGTTGGAGAGGCGCTGTCCCAATTTGTCCTCAGGCTTGCCCGTCGCGATTCGACCCCCTGAGGGCAGGGTGATCTCTCGGCAGGCGCGGGAGGCGGTTTCTGCAGCACCCGGCTCCACGGCCGGAACGGGAACGACAACGCAGGCGATGAAAGGCGAAGCGGATTTGCCCACCTTGCAGAATACGGTGAACTGTGATGCATAAGAGGCGTTCGTGATGAAACACTTCTCCCCGTTCAAACGATATTTCCCATCCTTTTCCTTGCGAATGGCGGTTGTCATGACGGAGTTGTCGGAACCCGCTCCGGGTTCCGTCAGACAGAAAGAGGCCAGCAGGGGCCGCTCCACGAACGGGGACAGGAAGGATTGCTGCTGACTCTCGGTGCCGTGCATGGCGATCACCGCATTGGCCAAGTCGTTGCACATGGCCGATGTCGCGATGCCGCTGTCTCCATACGCCAGTTCACGGATAATCAGGGCGGTTGAAATCAGGTCGATACGATAGCCCTTGACCGCCTCCGGGATGGAAAGATTCAGAATGCCGAGGTCCCATGCCTTCCGGATGATGTCGAAGGGGAATGCGTGATCCCTTTCAAGGGCCATGATGCGGGGTGCGATTTCGCGGCCCACGAAACGGCGGACGGTTTCAAGGTATTGGTTCTGCTCTTCGCTGAGACTGAAGTCCATCGGGAATGCCTTTCCAATCATCCTTCCGCACGCAGATGCGGATCCGGGGAATGACTTGTCAAATGGTTTCTTCAAGCAAGAAACGCATGAAACGTGCCACAATGACCATTGGAGAGGGACGTTTACAAAAAAATGAACAGTGGACTGACGTTGGCTTCGATACGCACCCGTGGCGAGTCGCCGTTCGGCCCCGTGAGATGGCGTCCGGATGCGTAAGAGCGGGTTGGGGTGCGTAGTACGTTACGCACCCGGCCTGCCTTGACTTCACAGGGATGATTACGATATGTGCAATGCATGGAAATTTTCATGCTGACGGCGGTAGGAATAACCCTGTCCGTCGCATTGATCATCAACAAGAAGAGGGAGCCGCTGCACATCTCTTTCGCCGCGCTCTGTCTGGCGGTCGCCTTTTACGAGGGGGGCGTCTTCTTCAACCGGATGTTCCATACCGGGGGCTGGCTTCTTGTCGAACAACTGGGTCTTCTCGCCATTCCCCCCCTGATGATCAAATTCAGCCGCGATTTCTGCGAGGAGCAGACCCTGATCCGGAAACGCGATCTCGGCACCGCGCTGGTGTGCAGCGCAGGATTCGCAGCGGTTCTTTTCACGGCGGCCTCGGAATGGAGACACCTCGGGTTCTTCATGCATCTCTATGTGAAAGGTGTTTTTCTCCTGTGCTACGTTTCGTTGGTGGTCTATGCGAAGAAAAGGGCTGCCGGAGCGGAAAAGAAGCGACTTGTCTATCTCATCATTGCGGCCACCGCCGCCATCGCGAGCTACTCCATTCCACCCCTGTTCAACCTGGTCGTTGCCGGGATGATCTATTTCATCATGATCGTGATCACCCACACCCATCTGACGGAGCTCCACGATCTCATGGCGCGCGCCTTGGTGACGCTGGTCGTGTCCCTCTTCACGACCGTCGTATTTTACCTGGTCATCGGCTTTTTCGGAAAGGGGGACACCCCCCCGTTCACACTCGTGCTGATGGTCTCCTTCATCATTGTCATCGCCATCGGACCCTTCCAGGTCATCCTGAAGAGGCTCCTGACCACGCTTTATCCTGAGATCAAGGACGTCTTCACTTCGCCCTATGATCTGGATGAAAAACTGGAGCGGGAGAAGGCGCTTCTGCTGGAAAAGATGGCTCCCGTTCTCGCGCACGAGATCCGGAATCCCCTCGGTTCGATCAAGGGGGCGGCGCAGGTGCTCCTGTCGGCGACGCAGGACAAGGATCAGCGCAGGCTTCTGGACGTGATTACCGAGGAGGCGAACCGTCTGAACCGGGTCGTTATGCAATTTCTCGATTATGCCCGCCCCTATCCGTCCGATTTCCGCCCGCGATCCGTCAATGCGGTCATTGAAAAGGCATTGGCCATCGTCGAGGCCGACAGCATTTCAAGCCGCGTACATGTCCAGTTGGAGTTCCACCCCCATCTGCCTCCGGTGCTGATGGATCAGGAGCAGATCCACCAGGTCATCCTGAACATGGCCCTCAACGCCATCGAGGCGATGCAGGACGGCGGCACGCTGACTTTCCGGACATCCCGGATCGAGAGCGACGCCGGCGATGCCGTGGGAATATCCATCCGGGATACGGGTTCGGGGATCCAGCGCGATGTGCTGAAACAGATCTTTACCCCCTTTTTCACGACCAAGGAACGGGGGGTGGGGCTCGGCCTGGCGGTGTGCCAGCGGATTATCCGGAACCACGGCGGACGTATCCGCGTGAAATCCATCCCCGGACGGGGGACGATCTTCTATATTCGTCTTCCGGTTTGAAAACTCCCGCTGAATCTGTTAGAGGCAAACCGGGACAGCCATGGGGCCACGGAGGGAGAATGGAAATCACGAGGGAGCTGAGGGACAAGATCGGCGACGGTTCGAAAAAAATGAAGATCCTTGTCGTGGATGACGAACTGAACATGCGGCTGGTCCTCAAGGCCATGTTGAAACAGGAGGGGTACGAAGTGGCCACGGCTTCGGACGGCCTGGAGGCCCTGAAAATCATCCATGAGGAGAGGATCGCCGCGGTTGCGGCCGATCTCAAGATGCCGCGGCTCGACGGCATGGGACTTCTCGAACAGGTCATGAAGGACGATCCCTCCCTCCCTGTTATCATCCTGACTGCACACGGCACCGTGGCGAACGCCGTGGATGCCCTGAAAAAGGGCGCATTCGATTATCTCACCAAACCCTTCGAACAGGATGAGCTCAAGGCGGTCATCCTGAAGGCGGTCAAGACGCGGCAATTCGGCGATCGGGAGATATCGATCGTAACAGGTGAGGGGGACGCCGGCGGAATCGTCGGAAAGAGCAGCCGCATGGCGGAGATCCATGACATCGTCCGGAAGGTCGCGCCCGCGGGGACCACGGTGCTCATCACGGGCGAGACCGGAACGGGAAAGGAACTGATCGCCCGTGCGATTCACCGCCAGAGTTCCAGAAAGGAGCACCCTTTCATCAAGATCAACTGCGCGGCCATTGCCGAAAATCTGGTGGAGAGCGAACTCTTCGGATACGAGAAAGGGGCTTTTACCGGCGCCGTCACCGCAAAGCCCGGAAAGTTCGAACTGGCCCACCGGGGAACCCTTTTCCTGGACGAGGTCGGAGAAATTCCGCGGGAGATTCAGGCCAAGCTCCTTCAAGCGCTGCAGGATCAGAGCTTCGAACGCGTCGGCGGCCTGAAGACGATATCGGTGGACGTCCGTCTGGTGGCGGCGACGAACCGGAATCTCCTGCAGGAGGTCCGGGAGGGAAAGTTCCGCGAGGACCTCTTCTACCGCCTGAACGTATTCCCGATAGAGGTTCCGCCGCTCCGTGAGCGGCCCGAGGACGTCCTGCCGCTGACCTCCCACTTCATCGGAAAATTCAACCGGAAACTGGGCCGGCAGATTGAGGGCATCGATCCGGAGGTCGGGGAGTGTCTCCTGGCCTACCCCTGGCCCGGAAACATCCGCGAGCTTGAGCATCTGGTCGAACGGATGATCCTGATGGAAGAGGGATCCCTGCTGACGATGGCGTCAGTGCCGAACGAGATCGCCCAGACCGCGCATGAGCCCAGGCTCAGGATCCACATGGAGGAAACGGAACGACAGATCATCGCCCGCTGTCTCGATGAGTGCGACGGCAATGTCACCCGGACCGCGGAACGTCTGGGACTGAGCCGTAAAGGCCTTCAACTCAAGATGATCAAGCACCGCCTCCGCAAACGGGATGAGGAATGACGATCGGCGAATCCGGCCGTTTGCTATTTGAGCAGGAATGCGGTAAGGATGCACCCATGAAGACGAGGCCGTTCGAATATGCGGGAACCTATCAGGGGGTGGCCCTGATCGCCGATCCCATCCATCGGTACGCCTCCTTTACCGTTCCGGCAAGCGACAGCAGTGAGAAAACCGAAAAGGATCTGATCGACTCGCCTTGGCTGCAGCGCCTGCGACGAATTTATCAGCTCCAAAGCGCCCGTTGGGTCTATCCGGCAGCGGAGCACACCCGTTTTCAGCATTCCCTGGGGACGATGCATGTCGCGGGAGAGTTCGGCCGCCACCTCTACCCCTCCCTGAAGGAGGTCTGCCCCGATGTGCCGTCACCGAACTGCGTGGAGGAGTTGCTGCGGGTTGCGGGTCTCCTCCACGATGTCGGTCACGGCCCCTATGGCCATTTCTTCGACGACCACTACCTCGGCCAGTACGGTCTCACCCATGAGGATCTGGGCCGTTCGATCATCATCCGAAAACTCGGCAGAACGATCGCGGGGATCCGGAGAAGCCCCTCGGGGCCGTTTGCCGGAGGCGAATCGCTCGATCCGGAGGCCGTCGCCTTCCTGATCAAGATGCCGGTTGAACCTGAGGAGCGGAAACCGCGCTGGCTGGGGCTTCTCCGCCATCTCTTTTCCGGTATCTACACCGTGGACAATCTCGATTACGTTCAGCGGGACGCCTTCATGACCGGGTTCTCGCTTGACATCGTCGACATCGCGCGGTTGCGTTTCTACACCTTCTTCACGAAAAAAGGGCTGACGCTCCACCAGGCCGGGGTTTCGGCCCTGAGCCGCTTTCTCAATGCCCGGCTCAACCTCTATTCCAACGTTTACTTCCACCGGACCACCCGGGCGCTCGACCTCCATCTCCAGGAAATCTTTCGGGAGACGATGGACTTGATCCTTCCGAGCAGCCCTGCCGATGACCTGGAGCAATACCTGGACTGCGACGAATGGCGCCTTTTTGCCGAGGTTCGGTCTTGGCGCGTCAGCGACGATCCGCGTAAACGGACGCTCGGGCGGGAGTGGGAAAAGCTCCACCGCAGGGAGGTCAAGTGGAAGATGTCTTTTTCGGCGGAGCTTTCGATCGACCAGATCCAGAGAGGGACCCGTTTTGCCCCCGCGCCCGACTATGAGGAGCAGATCCGTTCGCAGCTTCCTCCGCCGCTGAGGAAAAAATCCTTTCGCGTCGATCTGGCGACTCAGGACCCAAGACCGGTCAATCCCATGGCGGAGACGGACAAACGGGTGAACATCTTCGATCCGGCGACAGGGATGACCTCCCCCGAACCCCTGCGAGAGATCTACCGTTTCATCCCGGCCAGGGTCGTTCATCTCCGGGTCTTTTCCAGGAACCACGACCACGACGAGATCCTCGCCCGGTCGGCGGAACGCATCCTCGGCGGCATGGACGGTGCTTCCCGGACGAACGTATGAGCCCCATGACGACCAATCCGGAAACCACCGATATCACGCTTTTCGTCCGTACCTCCGACGACGAGGCGGTTCGCTGGAACCGTAGAAGGATCGTCGAGGCGCTGATCCGCGAAGCGGGCATCGACGAGGGGACCGCCGACGCGATCAGCCTCGAGGTGGAAAAACAGATCGTTTCCTCCGGGATCAGCCTCCTGACGACAGCCCTGATCCGCGAGCTCGTGGACGCCAAACTGATCGAGAGAGGGCTGGAACAGGCGCGGCGGCTCCATGCAAGGCTCGGATTTCCCCTCTACGACGTCCGGCAGCTCATCCTTCATCAAAACAAGGAGAATGCCAACGTTCCCCACGCCCCTGAGGGGACGAACCTTGCCCTCGCCGAGGGGATCAAACGGGCGTACGCCCTGCACGAGGTCTTCGACCGGCAGATCGGTGACGCGCATGTCTCCGGCGACATTCATCTCCACGGGCTGGGATACATAGATCGTCCTTACAGCGCCTTCCAGTCCCTCGAGTATCTCAAGCGGTTCGGTCTGAACCTGCCCCACTCGGTGACGGTTGCGGGTCCGGCCCGGCACGCGGAGGTTCTGCTGTCCCACATGGTCCGGTTCGGCGCATCGCTTCAGGGACACTTTGCCGGCGTGATCGGCTGGGACGCGGTCAACCTCTCTTTTGCCCCCTATTTGGAGGGGATGGGAGAACGGGAGGTTGAACAGTTCGCCCAGATGATGATTTATGAGTTTTCACAGCTCACGTCCGCCCGGGGGGGACAGGCGATCTTCACCGACATCCACCTCTATTGGGACGTTCCGGTTTTCTGGGCTGATCGGACGGCGATCGGTCCAGGCGGCAAACCTACCGGGCGGACCTTCCGGGAGTACGGGGAGGCGTCCCGGAAGCTTGCGCAAGCGCTCATGACCGTTTACCGGACCGGGGACGCATCCGGGAAACCGTTCATCTTTCCAAGGCCGATTGTACACATCACGGAAGCGTTCTTCCGGATGCCAGGCCACGGCGCTTTTCTGGAGGAGGCCTGCGGCGTTGCCGCGACAAAAGGGAATCCCTGCTTTGTCCTGGACCGCGAGCGGGACGCGTCGGCCACGTGCCACTTCAGGGATTTCGCGGGCAGGGTTCCGGGATGCGACGACCCTTGGAAAAGAAGAGGCGCGTCGATCCAGAACGTAACCTTGAATCTCCCCCGGCTCGGATACCGGACCGGGGAGAGGGACGACGGCAGCCTCTTCGAGATGCTCGACGGTGCGATGGACCTCGCTGCGCAGGCCCATGTCCGGAAAAGGGACTTCATCGAAAGCCTGCTCTCCCTGGGAGATGCCGGTCCCCTTGCCATGCTGGCGATGAAGAATGACGGATCGGCTTATCTCCGCATGGCTGATGCGACTTACGGCATCGGCATGGCGGGTCTCGACGAACTCGTCCGGATCCGGAGGGGCAGGTCGCTGCACGAGTCCGACGAGGCCATGGCCTTCGGCCTGTCCATCATCTCCCGGATGAAGGAGGCGGTGGTGAGGCTCAGCCGCCTCCATGGAATGCGGTTCCTTCTGGAACAGACCCCGGCGGAGAGCACGGCGTACCGTTTCGCCCGCCTGGATCTGAAGCACTTTTCCCCCCTGCCGGGCCGCTACGTCCGGGGCGACATCGCCAAGGGGGAGATCTACTACACGAACTCCACCCACCTCCATCCCAAGGCGGCGGTCGATCCGCTGGCAAGGATCAGGTTGGAGGGGCGGTTCCATCCCTTTTTCCAGACCGGAGCCGTCACGCACATCGAGCTCGGGGCTGCCGAGCCGCCTCCAGCTCTGCTTTCCGACCTGGTCGTCCGGTCGTTTCGCGAAACCCAGAACAGTCAGATCGTTTTTTCTCCCCAGTTCACCTGCTGTGCCGGATGCGGCGCCACGGTGCGGGGCCTTCATGAACAATGTCCGCGATGCGGATCCGGAGCGGTGGACGGTCTTGCCAGGATTTCCCAGTATTTCAGCCGTGTTTCAGGCTGGAACCGGGGAAAACGCGCCGAACTCCGTGATCGGAGGATCGGTACGGATTCCTTTTCCTTCGATTCATCTGTCTGAATCCTGACGGATGCTGTTTAATATTGTCCTTCAGCTTACCGCCGTCCACTGGAATGGTCGCGCCGGTGAAGAGGCCGCTTGCCGCATCTCTGATCAAGAGGAGGAAGGCGCCGCATCGTTCCGGCGTCTCTTCGAAACGGCCGGACGGCGTTCGGTGAAGGAAGACCCCGCCTCTGGCTGTCAGCTCCCCCGTTTTTCCGTCGATGGGCAGGGACCGGTTCGGGCGGTCGATCAAGCAGCCGGCGTCGACGCCGGCTACACGAATCATGAAGACCGGATGTGTGGCCTTTTGACGGCGACGGGAGCGCCGATGACCGGACAGGGCTTTGGCGCGTGCGCCGGATCGCGGGGCCTTGCCGCCCACGATCCTGGACAGATGGCGCTGTTACTTGAACAGGGCGTCCAGCCTGTTTTTTGCGGACTCCGGATCCTTTGCCGAAGAGCCCGAACCATCTTCTGCAAGAATGAAGTAATCGCAGAAATTGCTCCGATCCTTTTCAACCACCCGATCGGCCTGAGGCTCCCGGCACGCATTGTAGGTTCCCGGCGCGTGATAAAGGCAGTTGAGACAGCAACGCAGATCGGACCCGCACGATGGGCAGACATCCTTTCTGCCCACATGGGTTCTGATATCAAGTTCTTTCAAGCAGTTATGGCATCTCTTCATGGCATCTCCCGCCCTGGGGACGGCCTGGCATTCTGATCGCAGCGTTCCTGATGTGGCGGCATTCTCCCAGAATGTTCGGGAACCGTCAATGAAATCCAAGGGGCTCATGGCGAAAGTTGCAGGACCGTTCAGGCATCGGGACCGGACGGCGGGGCTCGATCGCGACAGACCGTTTGGCTCTTAGGAATGGTTCAATGGAATTAATTGCCCTGCTTCCCTTGACAGGGTGGGGGGCGATTCTTATATTAAGCCCGATTTTCGGGGGTTCTTCAACCATTCCCGGAGAAGATAAACATGCAAGATTATATTGTTAAGATATTTCGTGAATCGATACAGGTCCAAGAGGCCTTCGTCAATGAAAACCTCGGTCGAATCGTGGCCGTGGTCGAGGCCGTGACCGCGGCACTGAAGGCGGGCAACCAGATCCTTTTGTTCGGAAATGGAGGATCCGCGGCGGATGCACAGCACTTGGCGGCGGAATTCGTGAACCGGTTCGTTATCGAGAGGCCCCCTCTTCCTGCGATTGCACTGACGACCGATGCGTCGATCATTACCAGTATCGGCAATGATTACGACTTTGCGGAGATCTTCAGCAAGCAGATCCGGGCGATCGGCCGGAAAGGGGACATCGCTTGGGGAATGACCACCAGCGGAACCTCTGCCAACGTCGTCAAAGGACTTGAAGCGGCCAAAAAAATGGGAATGGTCACGATCGGTTTCACCGGCCGGGACGGCGGCGATGTGGCCAAGATGGTGGATCACGCGTTGAACGTTTCCTCCACCAGCACCCCCCGCATCCAGGAGGCGCATATCACCGCGGGGCACGTGATCTGCGAGATGGTGGATTTCAAACTCTTTCAGAGACCGGATATGAAATAGGGGAGTCATGGTGGTCAAGGTGAAAAAGGACACGGTGGAAACCGTGGAAGAACAGCAAAAGAGGGCAGGGGATCGGCGGGAGGCGGTGGACGGGACACTGGAAAATGTTCAAGGCGAACCGCGTCAGACGAACGATCTGGCCGCGAAACTTCAAGAGGCGGAGAAAAAAGCCGCTGAAAATTACGATAAATATCTGCGCGTCGCAGCCGAACTTGAAAATTACCGGAAGCGGATGGCCAGGGAAAAGGCCGAGGCGATTCGATACGGCAATGAGAACCTGATCCGGGATATCCTGCCGCTTGTGGACGGGATGGATCGCGCGATGGAGCAGGCCTGCAGCTCGAAAAACTTCGAGGCTTTCCAAGAGGGGCTCAAACTGCTTCGGGAACAACTCCTGGGATGCCTGGTGAAACACGGTGTGGAGCAGATCTGTGCGGAGGGAAGGGATTTCGATCCCCATGTCCACGAGGCCCTGTTGGAGGTGGACAGCACCGATCATCAGAACAGCCAGGTGGTGGACGAATTCGAGAAGGGTTATCTGTTGAACGGCAGGTTGCTCAGGCCGGCGAAGGTGTCCGTCTGCAAACGCCCTTCCTCAGGCGGGGACCGGCAAGACGGTTGCGAACAGGGCGACAACAATTAAGGAGGAATCATTATCATGGCAAAGATTATCGGTATCGATCTCGGAACAACAAACTCGTGCGTCGCGGTGATGGAGGGCGGCGATCCTGTCGTGATCGCCAACCAGGAAGGGAATCGGACGACCCCCTCGATGGTGGCCTTCACCGAGAGCGGAGAGAGACTGGTGGGTCAGGTGGCCAAACGGCAGGCCGTCACCAACTCGGAAAACACGGTCTACGCGATCAAGCGGCTCATCGGGAGAAAATATAATGCACAGGAGGTTCAGTACGACCGCACCATCAGCCCCTTCAAGATCACCGAGGCGGCCAACGGCGACGCCCAGGTGACGGTACGGGGCCGCAATTACAGCCCGGCGGAGATCTCGTCGATGATCCTGACGAAGATGAAGCAGACCGCAGAGGATTACCTGGGCGAGAAGGTGACCGACGCAGTCATCACCGTACCGGCCTACTTCAACGACTCGCAGCGCCAGGCGACCAAAGACGCGGGAAAGATCGCGGGCCTCAACGTTTTGAGGATCATCAACGAACCCACGGCAGCGGCTCTGGCCTACGGGTTGGACAAGAAGAAGGACGAGAAGATCGCCGTATTCGACCTGGGCGGCGGCACCTTCGACATTTCCATCCTCGAACTGGGGGACGGCGTCTTCGAAGTGAAATCGACCAACGGCGACACCCACCTGGGCGGCGAGGATTTCGACCAGCGGATCATCGAGTATCTGGCGAACGAGTTCAAGAAGGATCAGGGAATCGATATTCGCAAGGACAAGATGGCCCTGCAGCGCCTCAAGGAGGCAGCGGAAAAGGCCAAGATGGAGCTTTCCAGCGCCATGGAGACGGACGTGAACCTGCCCTTCATCACGGCGGACGCCTCGGGGCCCAAGCACATGAACATCAAGCTGACCCGGGCCAAGCTGGAGGCCATCGTGGAGGATCTGATCGAAAAGCTGGTTCCGCCGTGCTTGACGGCGCTGAAGGACGCCAAACTGAGTCCGTCCAATATCGATGAGGTGATCCTCGTGGGTGGGATGACCCGTATGCCCCGGGTCCAGCAGAAGGTGAAGGAGATCTTCGGAAAAGAGCCGAACAAGGGGGTTAACCCGGACGAAGTGGTTGCGATCGGCGCGGCGATTCAGGGCGGCGTTCTGACCGGCGACGTGAAGGACGTCCTCCTTCTCGACGTGACGCCGTTGTCCCTGGGCATCGAGACGCTCGGCGGCGTGATGACGCGGCTGATCGAGAAGAACACGACCATTCCGACCAAGAAGAGCCAGATCTTTTCCACAGCGGCGGACAACCAGCCGGCGGTGAGCATCCATGTGCTTCAGGGAGAGCGGTCCATGGCGGCCGACAACCGGACACTGGGCCGTTTCGAGCTGGTGGGGATTCCGCCGGCTCCGCGCGGCGTGCCCCAGATCGAGGTGACTTTCGACATCGACGCCAACGGCATCGTTCACGTGTCGGCCAAGGATCTCGGCACAGGCAAGGAGCAGAGCATCAAGATCACCGCTTCCAGCGGACTGTCGGAGGAGGAGATCAACAAACTGGTGAAAGATGCCGACGCCCATGCCGAGGAAGACAAGAAAAAGAAGGAGTTGATCGAGGCGAGAAACCATGCCGACGCCCTGGCCTACAGCGTCGAGAAGAACGTGAAGGAGTTCGGCGACAAGATCGATCCGGCGGAAAAGGCCAAGATCGAGGAAGGGATCGCCAAGGTCAAGAAGGCGATCGAGGGCGACGACCTGCAGGCGATCCAGTCCGCCCAGGAGGAGTTGACCCAGGCTTCCCATAAGCTGGCGGAGGCGATGTACGCCAAAACCGCCCAGCAGGCCGGCGCAGAGTCAGGACCCCGTCCAGGTGAAGGAGCGGATCCGGGTGCGCAGGCGGGCGGCAAGAAGGACGATGATGTGGTCGACGCCGATTTCGAGGACGTCAAGAAGTAAGTGCCTATTGAGACTTCAAGGCCCGGGTTTTCCTGCGGGAGGCCCGGGCTTTTTTATGCGGGAATAGCGGCATTGTGGTATAAGGGATCCCGAAGCGAGTAGACCGGCAAGGTGGGAGGATCGGAGAAGATTCCGCCCGGGTCCAGCCCGGGGCCGGTGGCACGAATCGGGGATGAATCCGGGGAGCGGACGATGAAACGGGCCAGTGGGGCATTGCGACGATGGGTCGCAGGGCTTTTGCCCCTGGTTCTGGTGCTTGCACAGACGGGATGCCCCGGACCATCTGGGGGAAAGGACCCGATCGTCTCTGCGCCGGGAACGGTCGGGGTGCGGCTGCTCACAGACAGCGACTATCTGGCGGCGCTTCTCGACGGCATCCATCAGGCCCGCCAGGAGGTTTGCTTCTCCTTCTATCTGTTCCGGACCATGGAAGATGGCCGGGGAGGCCCCGAAGCGGTGCTTCAGAGCCTTGTCGCGGCCGCGGCAAGAGGGGTCCGGGTCGAGGCGATACTCGAAAGCAATCATGAGAACGATGACCTGGATCGGAACAATGCCGAGACGGCCCGGAGGCTCCGGGAGCGAGGAATCCGGGTCTGTCTCGACGCCCCGGACCGTCAAACGCACACGAAACTGGTCGTGATCGACCGGCGATATGTCCTGATCGGGAGCCACAACCTGACGCAATCGGCCCTGAAATACAACCGTGAAGCCTCCGTCTGGATCGATTCCGTCCCGCTTGCGGAACAGGCCATCAGGTACATGGAGTCCATTTGCCCGCAACGGGACGGGGAGGCCGGGAATCGGCGCAAATAACGGCATGCTTTGCCTCGGAACGGGATCGGGTTCCCTCTGAACCGGGGATTCGTCGGGCGGGATCGCCCGGAGCGGCCATGTCAACCTATGCCACGTATGCCTAAACGTTTTCTGCTGACCAATGACGACGGGATCTATGCGCGGGGTCTGGCTGCCCTGCACCAGGAGCTGTCCCGGGACGCGCAGTGCATCATCGTTGCGCCTGAAGTGGAACAAAGCGCCGTCGGCCATGCGATCACCATCTCGCGACCGTTGATGGTCCGGAAGGCCCGGAAGAACGGAAACATCCTCGGATATGCGGTCCTTGGCACGCCTGCCGACTGCGTCAAGATCGGTCTCGACGAGTTGGCCGGGGGGCCGGTCGACCTGGTCGTTTCCGGCATCAACCGCGGCGCCAACGTGGGAATCAACGTGCTCTACTCGGGGACCGTTTCCGCTGCAACCGAGGCGGCGATCCAGGGAGTGCCGTCGCTGGCGATCTCTCTGGACGCGCACCGGGACG
This sequence comes from uncultured Syntrophaceae bacterium, assembly GCA_964637025.1. GTDB lineage: Bacteria > Desulfobacterota > Syntrophia > Syntrophales > UBA5619 > UBA5619. The sequence goes on from CAZWTL010000007.1 coordinate 21,462, forward strand.
CGGACTATTCCACGGCCGCCCGTTTTGCCCGGAAGATGGCCGGCTTCATCCTGGAAAACCCCCTGCCGAACGTGGCGCTGAACGTCAACGTCCCCGCCATTCCGGAAGATGAGATCCGCGGCGTCGTTGTGACGAAACAGGGACGGGCCCGCCTCATGGAGAGTTTCGAAAGGAGAACGGATCCCCGAGACAACATCTATTATTGGCTGGCCGGCGAGACGCGGTTTCCCGAACATGAACGGGAGGATACGGATGCCGGCGCATTGAGCGGCGGGATGATCACCGTAACCCCCATCCATTTCGACCTGACCCGACACGATCTCATCGAGGGGTTGCAGGATCTCGTCAGGAAAAGGTTCTGACGGCTCGATGATTCATGGGGCTGTCAGACAACGTTCGCACGGCTCCGGGGGCGTTGCCCGGAGACGCGCCACTGAAGAACGAAGCGAGGGGATTGCCGAAGGGGATCGGACGATCCGGAAAATTCCGGAACGGGACGATGAGCGATCGGCGATGCATAAAAAAGAGGAGGTGTGGATGATGCAAATGGTGCCAAGACTTACACTGGACGATGCCCGCCTGATGATGAAAGCTGCGGAGGCGAAGGCGCGTGAAATCGGCATCGACATGGATATCGCCATCACGGATGACGCCGGTTGTCTGCTCATGTTTCACCGAATGGACAACGCGCGCATTACCAGCATCGACATCGCGATCAGCAAGGCCTTCACCGCAGCCGCCGCGCGCAAGTCCACGCGCGCGTATGGCGAGACCAGCCAGCCGGGGGGGCCGTCGTTCGGCATTCACGTCAGCCACCAGGGCCGATTCATGATCGTTGCCGGAGGGCTTCCCGTTTTCCACGAGGGTCGAATCGTCGGCGGAATCGGATGCAGTTCGGGCCACGCCGATCAGGATGAGGAGGTGGCCCGGGCTGGGGTCGATGCCTTTGCGGAAAGCCTGAAGGGTTGAAACCGCCCCGGCGGGAAGGCGGAGCCGCGGGGAAGGGACATCCCGGCATGGTCAAGAAAGAGAACGGCGAAAAGCGATCCTGGAAGCCCGGGAATGTCCTCTACCCGGCGCCGCCGGTCCTGGTGAGTTGCGGCGGGATCAAGGGATGGAGACCGAATCTGATCACGGTGGCGTGGGCGGGGAATATCTGCAGCGATCCACCCATGCTGTCGATCTCGGTCCGCCCCGAGCGGTATTCGCATGAGATCATCCGCACAACGCGGGAATTCGTCGTGAATGTCCCTGCAGCGGAGCAGGCACGGGCCGTGGACTGGTGCGGCGTCGTTTCCGGCCGGGATGCGGACAAATTTTTGGGGGCGCGGCTGACGCCTGCCGCGGCCCTCAAGGTCGGTCCCCCGATCGTTCGGGAGTGTCCGCTGAATATTGAATGCAGGTTGCGGGAGTCTCTGGATCTCGGATCGCATACGATGTTCGTGGCGGAGGTGGTTGCCGTACAGGTCTCTTCGGGCCTGATGGACCGCAAGGGCAGGTTCCGTATGGACCGGTGCGGTCTTCTGGCCTATGCCAACGGACACTATTTTTCCCTGGGACGCCGCATCGGACACTTCGGCTTCTCGGTCCGCAAGCGGAGATCCTGAGCAGCCGAGACGCCTGACTGTCGACTTCCCGGATGCAAACCAAATGGATCTGCGGCCGAGGCGCGGATTGCGGCAACGGCCTTGAACCCGTGGTCGGTTCGGCGGATGCAAACCTGTGCCGGAGAGTGGCGAACCGGAACACAGGTCCCGAAAGCGCCGCTCACCCTTCACCTCTGCTCACTTTGGTGCCGATGACACGGACGATTGCGGGCTTCGGACCAGAAAGAGAAAGAAGAGGATCAGGGCAAACGTAACCCAGCCGCAGAACTGCATCAGGAAGGCACCGCCCCAGCGTTCGATCAGCGCGCTTCCCAGAATTCCACCCAACGCCGAGGCCAGGGACATGCGCGCCACGGTTGTGATGCCCAGGTAGGTGGCTCGCATGGACGGATGGGCCTGCCGGTCCACGAAGTCGATGATGCCCAGCTGTGCGAGCCCGTATCCGGGTCCGTGCACCAGGGCCGCCAGCCATTTCCAGAGGAAAGGGGTGTCGCGGGTAAAGAACGAGAACAGGATCAGGCGGACGCCGCTCAAGAGCAGTCCGGAAACGATCAGCCAACGGTTTCCGAACCGGTCGATCAGATTTCTTGAAAACATCATTACCGGGATTTCGAAGATCGTCCAGGTTCCCAGGATGAATCCGATTTCAAACGGCGTCTTCATGACGTCGTCGAAAAAGTAGCCGGTATAGGTGAACGAGGAGTTGGTCACCGTCCCGTGTAGGAAAATGAAGAGGAGAAACCATCGGAACGCAACGTCCTTTTTCAGGTGCTGCCAGGGAATGAGGATCGGGGCGGCCGCGGGCACGGATTGGATGCCCGACCAGGAGGCGAATCCCAGCACGGCGAAGGCCAGGGCCGCGCAATAGAAGATCAGGGGGTCGTGGCGGACGAGGCTCAACAGGAGCCCCATGAGGATCGAGGAGACGCTCCATCCGTAGGTGCCCCACAGGCGGTAGGCGCCGTAAAACTCCCGCCGCAAGTGTCGGTTGAGAAACCGCAGGGTCTCGGCGTCGATCATGGGCATGATCGGATGGAAGAAGCAGTTGAGAAAAAACAGGATGATGAAAATGTAGACGAATTTCCCGTGCAGCGTCCACCCTCGGGCAAAATCCTCGCCGGTGAGCCCGATGAAGGCTGCGGTGACCGCGACCCCCATGCAGAAAAGGGTGATCAGGTGCCTCCCCGAATGGAACTTGTCCGCCAGTATCCCGGCAGGGATGTTGGCAGCAAGGCTGACCAGGGGCATCACGAAGAAAATCAGGCCGATCAGGCCGATGGCGGGCGTGCCGTCCGCATGGACGATCACGTGTTTGTAGAAGATGCCGAAATAAGGGGAACTGATGCCCAGACCGACATAGAACAGGAAGAAGAGCGTTTTCAGATGCACCGACTGTCTGTGGACGGGACCCATCGGAGTGGCTCAGCGCGTCAGGAGTACGGGGATCGGGCTTTTCCGAATTACGGAGGAGGTCGTGGATCCGACGAGCAGTTCCTGCAGCCGGTTGTGTCCGTAGGCCCCCATCACGAGCAGCTCCACGGCCCCCTCGCGGACGAACCGGAGGATCTCCTTGCCCTCCTTGCCCGGAAGGATCAGGATGGCGCTGTCGATCTCGAAAGGTTCCAGGAAATCCTCCGCCCGCTTCGAGATTTTCTCTCCCAGTGAAGGGTCGGCGATGATCACGACGGTAAGGGGCCATGAGGCGCACTTCGACAGTTCGGCGGCAAGCTTCAGGGCCTTGTGGGCCGGGGCGCTTCCGTCATAGGCAATGGCCATGCTTTCGATTTCCCGGAAATGCTCCGGCGTGACCAGGACCGGTTTCCCTGAACGGCGCACGACGGACTGGGCCGTTGACCCGAGGATGGCGCCGTCGTCGATGTGAAAATGTTCGCCCCTCTGGGCGAGCAGGATCCAGTCGCAGCATTTCCGGCCCTCCTCGATGATCGTTTCGTCGATGACCCCCGTGACCTTCAGGACCTCGGGATGAATCCCCGCAGTCTCGCATTGCCTGCGGAAATCCTCGAGGATCGCGTCGGCCTTTGCCTCCAGGCCGCTTTCAATGGCGGGGAGAAACTCCTGATAGGGGGGAAGCCCGACGGAACCGGAGATATCCGTGAAGACAGGACCCCGGATCAGGCGGATATCCACCACGTGAAGACCGGTCAATCGGGCATCCAATTTGCGTGCGAGATAGATGCCGTATGCAATGGCCGTCTTCCCGTAATCGGAGCCATCGGTGGGAATCAGGATATTTTGAATCATGATGCCTCCTTCATGCCTGAGGGTTCACGCCGTTTCCCCTCGCCCCTCGTCCGGGACGGGGGATTCGTCCCGCGACCAGGATTTAGGGGGTGTTGAAGCGCTTCAGATCCTTGAGCAGGTCCTCGACCGCCTTTTCCCGATCTCCCTGTGCACCGGAATCTTCTTCGGACGATGCATCCCTCCCGCTCATCACGCCGGAGGTTTCATTTCCCGGCGCCAGGGTCACGAATTCGCCGACCAGCTTACCGTCGTGATACAGGGCCTTCTCCCTGAGCCCCCCCTCGCGGTTATAGGCCTCGTATTCGCCGTCCCTCCGGTCGTTCCTGAAAGCGCCCCGCTCCTTGAGCTGTCCGCTTCTGTACCAAGAACGGTATTCGCCTTCCAGTTTTCCCATCCGGTAGCGTTCCTCGTCGCGCATCTGGCCATTTCGGTAGTAAAAGCGGTATATCCCGTCGAGCAGTCCGTCGATATAGGTCTCCTGCTCGCGGAGCGCCCCGTTTTCGTACCAGGAAAAATATTCTCCCTCCAGCTTGTCGTTTTTGAATCGACCCCTTTCCCGCATCTGCCCGTCCGGGTAGAACGAGCATGCCTCGCCCTCCTTGCGGCCGTTCCGGAAACCCATGCGGACCATGACCCTGCCGTTTCCGAAGAAGGAGGTGTACTCCCCATCGATTCTGCCGCGGACGGTTATTTTCTTTTCCCGGATCCGTCCGCGGTCGTCCCGTCTGATCTCTTCCCGGGGTGCGTCGGCCAAGGCGGCCATCAATCGGCCCTCCCCTATTCGACCCCGGCGGGGATGATGCAGATGAAACGCAGGGCGTCGCCACCCTGATTGATCAGGCAATGCTTTTCACCCCCGGGGACGAAGATGGATGTTCCTTCGCCGATGGGCGTGTCTTTGCCGTCTCGATCCCGCGCGGTGCCCCTGCCTGCAAGGACGAAAATTTCGTGTTCCCAAGGGTGGGCGTGGTGCGGGCTCGTCATGCCAGGCGCGACTTCGAAGACGCGCATGATGAAGTTGCTTGCGCCGTCGTCGGGTCCGATCAGCACCCTCTTGCTCACTCCGGGCAGCGGCGACTCGGACGGTATCTGTCTGTAATCGGCTATTTTCATGAGAGACCTCTCTGGTGTAATCGTACATGCTCACGGGTGGCCGGAGCATTATTTTTTCCATAAGCCATTTGCCCCGGGATTTCAATCAAATTTAAGCGCTTTTTTCGGGCAGAAAGCGATCCTGACCCGGCCGCTCTCCCGCATCTCTCTGGAATCCCGGCAACCTTACGCAGGATGATGCGTTGTCGGATCTCGAATCAATCCGGACGTTGCAGGAGCGTCAGGGAATCCAGGAAGAGGGATCTTACGGCCGCCTCCGGATTTTCCTGCACCCGGATTTGTTCACCCCGGCGGCATCCACTGACGCAAAACGGTGCGAACCTGCGACCGGCTCTTTTTTTTGTTGATAAATTCTCCTTTGTCGTTATATGTCTTCTTTGACAGAATGGAACCGCGGCCGAAAGCCATAGACACGGAAGTGGCGGTTTGATCATTCAAGAAAAGGAGAAAATGATGAAACAGCAATGGCAGAAAATAGGGGTTGCGGCGCTGGTTGCCGGAGTCTGCCTGGCGGCCATGGCATTCACTGCCTCTGCGACGCCGGCTCAAAAGAACCTGATCCTGGCGACGACAACGAGCACGCAGGATTCGGGACTGCTGGATGTCCTGATCCCGATCTTCGAAAAGAAGAGCGGCTATTTCGTCAAGACGATCGCGGTCGGCTCGGGGCAGGCGATGGCTATGGGACAGAAGGGAGAGGCAGACGTCCTGCTGGTCCACTCGCCCGCCGCGGAGAAGAAATTCATCGCGGATGGATTCGGAATCGATCGTCGGATCGTGATGCACAACGACTTCATTGTCGTAGGTGATCCGTCCGATCCGGCGGCCATCAAAGGGGTCAATACCACGCCGGAGGCATTCAAGAAAATTTCCGATGCCGGCGCCCTCTTTCTCTCCCGGGGCGACAAGTCCGGGACCCACGTCAAGGAGCTTGATGTCTGGAAGGCCGCGGGCATTGTCCCAGCGGGACAGAAGTGGTACCAGGAAACCGGACTCGGGATGGGCCAGACCCTCAACGTCGCCAATGAAAAACGGGGATACACCCTGGCCGACCGCGGAACCTATCTCTCCCGGAAGAAGGACCTGAAACTGGATCTTCTGAAGGAAGGCGATCCGATCCTTTTGAATGTCTATCATGTGATCCAGGTGAATCCGGCCAAGTGGCCTAAGGTGAATGAGGAGGGGGCAAAGGCCTTCGCCGACTTCATGGTGTCCACCGAAACCCAGGAGATCATCAAGACCTTCGGCGTGGACAAGTTTGGGGGGGCGCTCTTCTTCCCCGACGCGGGGAAGCCGGAGTACAATTGAGGTTCCATGCAGGGGTTTAAAGCGGTTGCCGACAGGAGGCCGGTTCCGCAACCCATCGACGACCGTTTCACGGACGCGAGGTGCAATCGATGGATCTGATCCTGGAGGGGATCCGGAAGGCCTGCCATCTGATCCTTACGCTGGACGCGGAGGTTCTGGGGATCACAGCGCTGTCCCTGAAGGTTTCGGGGACGGCGACGCTGATCAGCCTGCTCATCGGGATATCGAGCGGGACGTTTGTGGCCCTGACGCGCTTTCCGGGCAGATCATTGATCGTGAGCCTGATCAATACGGGGATGGGGCTCCCGCCCGTGGTTGTCGGTCTGTTCGTGACGATTTTCCTCTGGAGGAGCGGACCGCTCGGCTTCATGGAGATCCTTTATACGCCGACGGCGATTGTTCTTGCCCAGGCCGTCATCGCCACGCCGATTGTCACCGGCATCACGCTGGCATCCATCCAGCATCTGCCGGCGAATCTCCGTCTTCAGATTCTTGCGCTGGGCGCCACGCGTGTGCAGATGGTCTGGATGCTGGTCAAGGAGGCGCGTCTGCCGCTGCTGGCGGCCGTGATGGCCGGATTCGGCGGCGTCATATCCGAGGTCGGCGCCTCCATCATGGTCGGCGGCAACATCAAGGGATACTCGCGGGTGCTGACGACGGCCACCGTCATGGAAACCGGCAGGGGGAATTTCGACATCGCCATCGCCCTGTCGGTGATCCTGCTGCTGCTCTCCTTCGCAGTCAACGCCGTTCTCACACAGATCCAGCAGCGGGAGCGTCCCCGATGAACACAGAAGCGCCTGCCGAAAACGGGATGGGGGAACGGAACCCGGCGGCGGGGAGATCCGAAAGACCCGATCGATCCCCGGAGACGCTTCTCCAGGTCAACGAACTCCTGGTGCGCCGGGGCGGGGTGACCGTACTCGATATCCCGGAGCTCCGGGTCGTTGAGGGACAGGTCCTGGTCCTGATCGGACCGAACGGGGCCGGAAAATCGACGCTGCTGCTGACGCTCGCCGGTCTGCTGAAATACGCACGGGGAAGCCTCCTGTTCAGGGGGCGCAGGGTCGATGGCGGCGGATTCGACTACCGCCGACACGTTGCCATGGTGTTTCAGGAGCCCTTGCTGTTGGACACGACCGTCTTCGAGAATGTCGCGGCGGGCCTCAAGATCCGCGGTGCGAGTCGCGGCGAGATCGAACGGACGGTTCCCGGATATCTCGATCGGTTCGGCATCGGTCATCTGGGGAAGCGTGCCGCGCGTAAGCTTTCCGGCGGAGAGGCGCAACGCACCAGCCTTGCCCGTGCGTTCGTCACGAAACCGGAGATCGTTTTTCTTGACGAACCCTTCACCTCCCTCGACCCGCCGACGCGCGAGGTCTTGACCGGAGATCTCGAGCGCATTCTGCGCGACACGCGAACAACGGCCGTGGCTTCGACGCACGACCAGACGGAAGCGCTGCGCCTGGGGGACCGGCTCGCCGTGGTCAACAGGGGCGGGATCGAGCAGATCGGACCGGCGGCCGAGGTGATGAACCGGCCTGCGAACGGCTTTGTCGCCTCTTTTGTAGGGGTGGAGACGGTTCTGCCGGGACGCGTTATCCAGGCATCGCAGGGGGGCTTTACGGCGGCGGTGGAAGGCGGCGAAATCCAGGCGGTCGGCGATGTCCAGCCCGGAGAAAACGTTCTCTGCTGCATCCGCCCCGAGCACGTCACCCTTTCCCTGGAAACGGCCGGATCCGGGACAAGCGCCCGGAATAGCCTTTCCGGAAGGGTCCGGAGGATCACGCCTCACGGCCTCTTTCACCGGATCCACATCGATTGCGGTTTCGAACTGGTCGCCTATGTTACGCGACAGTCCCTTGATGAGCTGCGGCTGCATGAGGGGATGGGCATTACCGCCTCCTTCAAGGCCACCGCAGTACATGTCATCCGCCGCTGTTGACCCGGACCAAACGGCCCCCCTGAAGAGACCCATATTCAAGACCGACCGACAGGGAAAAATGTGCTATCATAGCGAGGACGACCTTTCGGAACGTACAAGACCGTCCGTATGATGTTTCACGCCAGGTATCCGTTTCACGCGGATGTCGGGCCGACGAAGTCCATTTTCCGTTATACGGCTGGAGAGGGCCATGCGCGCCGGACGCAGGATCCGTACAGGGGGCAGTATACGCTGCCGCTATTCCTTTTCCCGGGCTATGGAACGGTGAGCCCGGTACGACCGGGTTCTGTGAAGGGAACAGGCCGGAATCCGTTTCGGATGCAGGGAGGTGAAGCATGACGCAAAAGGCGGCCGGAAGGGCTGGAAAGAGGGTGATGGTGCTGCTGGGGAGTCCGCGGCGGAAGGGCAACAGCGCGATCCTGGCCGCCCGGATCGCGAAAGGGGCCAGATCGGCGGGGGCGAAGGTGGAAACGGTCTACCTGCACGGGCTGAACATTTCGCCCTGCAGATCCTGTTATGCCTGCCAAAAGGGGCGAAGCAGGGGCTGCGCCATCCAGGATCACATGCAACCCCTTTATGCCAAGCTCGTTGAGGCGGACGCCTGGGTGATCGCGAGCCCCGTCTATTGGTTCACCCTGTCCGCCCAGATGAAGATCTTCATGGACCGCTGCTTCGCGCTGCCGGCCTACGGCAGGGAGCCGTTTGCCGGAAAGCGGATCGCCGTTGCGATGAGCTACGGGGGCGAGGATCCCTTCGATTCGGGCTGCGTCAATGCGCTCCGCACCTTTCAGGATGCATTCCGCTACACCGGATCGGAGGTTGTCGGGATGGTCTACGGGAGCGCCTTCAGGGCCGGGGAGATCCGGAGGAACGAGTCCTTGCTGAAAGCGGCGGAGGGTCTGGGGAAGGAGCTGGTATGCGCAAAGACGTGATACCCATCGGATGGGTTGCGGAGGGAACGGAGGCGGGTCCGGAAAAACCGGGACCGATCCGTCCGAAGGGCGCCGTTGCCCGATGGCCGTTCATCCTGCTCGTCGTCGTTGGAGCGCTTTTCATCGGTTACCGATATGTGGCGGATTCGGACCTCTACCGGGCGGCCGAAACGTTTGTCCGCCAGCATGAGGAAATCGGGAACGCCATCGGAGAGGTTCGGAATTGCCGCCTCTGGTTTCCCCTGAAGGCGGATTTCCCGAACAGCGTCCTGCGGATCCATCTGACCCTGAGGGTGGAGGGGGCGAAGGCCGACACGATGGCCCATGTCACGCTGCTGCGGGAGGGGGAAAAATGGCGCGTGGTGGCCGCATCCTATGAGGATCCCCAGGGAAAAACCCGGCCCCTCCTGACGGCGGCAAAATCGGTTGCGGCCAAAGGTGGGGCAAGGCCGGCTGCCGGGCCGGCCGGCCCGCAGGCTGAAGACGGCCCCGAGGGCGAGGAGGTGAAAAGGGGGCACCAGGCGTTCGGCGAGAAGCAATACGGTCAGGCGGCGGCCGCGTATGACCGGGCCGTCCAGATCGCACCGGATAGCTACGTTGCCCACTACTGGCGGGGACGAGCCTTCGCGGAACAGGGTGTCGACCACAGGGCCCTCGTCGATTTTCAGAAAGCCGTTGAACTTCGGCCGGACGATGTTTACGCCTGGCGGTGGCTGGGTCACCTCCAGGCGAAAACCGGACGATACGACGACTGCGTCGCATCGCTGACGAGGGCGATCGGCATACAGGCCAACGACGCCTGGAGTTTATACAATCGGGGAAGATGCCATTTCCACCAGGGCGACAAGGCAAAGGCCCTGGCGGATGCCGAACGGTCCTGCAGCCTCGGGCTGAAGGACGGCTGCCGGATCGCCGCTCAGATCAGGGCAGGGAAGTAGCGTGCTCGTACATTCCGGCGATCAGGTCCCGGTATTTCTCGTTGATGGCCTTTCTTCTGAGTTTCATGGTCGGTGTGATCTCGCCTCCCGCCTGGGTGAAGGGGCAGGGGAGGAGCCGGAACCTCTTGACCGTTTCGTAGCGGGCGAGTTCCCGGGTGCTTTCCCGGATCCGTTCTTCGTAGAACTGGACGATCTTCGGATGCTGAATCAGTTCTTCTCGTGAGGCAAAGGGAATGCCGTTCTTCCGGGCGTACTCCTCAAGCGGATCGAACGCCGGCACGATCAGGGCGGTTACGTAAGGCCGAAGGTCGCCGATGACGGAAACCTGATCGATGTAATAATCGTTGCCGATCAAGGTTTCAACGACCTGCGGGGCGATGTATTTCCCGACGGACGTCTTCATCAGGTCCTTGATCCGGTCGGTGATCGTCAGGAAGCCGTCCTCGATGAATCCCACATCCCCTGTTCGGAACCATCCGTCCGGGGTAAAGGCCTCGGCGGTCGCCTCCGGCTTCTTGTAGTAACCCTTCGTGACCGTACCCCCTTTAACCTGGATCTCGCTCTCCTCGCCGATCCGGACCTCCACCCCGGGAATCGGTTTCCCGACGGTGCCGGGCCGGAAATGGTATTTTTCGTGGCATGTCACGGTGGCGCAGGTCTCGGTCAGACCGTAGCCGTAGGTGATGGTGATGCCGGCGGCGTGGAAGAACTCCTCGATCTTCTTGGAAAGAGGCGCGCCCGCGCAGGGGAAGAAACGGATGCGGCCGCCGACGATCGCCTGGATCTTCTTCAGAACCAGGACCTCGGCGATCCTGTGCTTGATCTTCAGGAGAGACGGGACCGATTCCTCCTCCTTGCGCAGCAGGAACACCTGTCCACCCACCTGAAGCGCCCAGCGGAAAAGCCTTTTCTTCAAGGCTGAAGCCTGGTCCAGCTTCTCGAAGACCGTGGCAAAGATTTTCTCGTAGAAGCGCGGCACGGCGCACATGATCGTCGGCCTCACCTGACGCAGGTATTCGATGATCCGGGCGGTGTTGTCGCAGCAGGCGACGACCATTCCCTGGCTCATGGCAAAAAAGGTCCAGGCCCGTTCGAAGATGTGGGAAAGCGGCAGAAAGCACATGGAGATGTCCCGGTCGCTGACATCCAGCCGTTTTTTGTGGGCAATGAACGCATGGCTGAAATTTTCATGGTGGAGCATGACCCCTTTGGGCTCCCCGGTTGTGCCCGAGGTGTAGATCAGGGTCGCCAGATCTTCCATGGAGGCCCTGCCGAGTCTCTCGTCGATGGCGGCTTCTCCGCCGGCCTGCCGCCCTTCCTCCAGAAATTCCCTGAAACGGACGGCGTTTCTCTGGCCGGCCAGGTCGACGCTCTCGTCGAAGACCACGATCCGGCGGAGTTCGTCGCCGCCGCCGGGCATGGCGCGGAGATTGTCGTATTGTTCCTGTCCGCCGACGAAGAGGATGCCGATCTCCGCTTCGTGGAGGATGTATGCGACCTGTTTGGGGGTGTTGGTGGCATAGATCGGGACGGAGACGCCCCTAAGCGCGAGGATCGCATAGTCGGAGACGAGCCATTCCGGGCAGTTCTGTGAAAAGATGCCCACCTTTTCGCCTTCCCGGACTCCCATCGCCAGCATTCCCTGGGCCGCGGCCCGAATCTGTTCGCCCAATTTCTTCCAGGATATGTCGCACCAGAGGCCGTTTTGGGGATACCGGACGGCGGTGCGGTCTCCGTACCGTTGGATCTGCTCGAAGAGCGACTTGATGATGTGAAAATCGTTCATGGTTTCTCCTGACCAGGGGATTCCCCCTCCGGTTCCATTGAATGACGAAAGGCCTTTGCCGCGTCCGGCGCCGAAGATCGCTGAAGGCCCTGCAAGCCGATTGACCGGCCTTTACAAATAAGTGGCGGTAGTATAGTTTGACAGATGTTCCATGTCAAAGGCCTTTTACAGGGCCTTTGACAGGGGGGGACCCCGACTCTGGCGCCCCGCTGTCCGCCGGCCGTTTCGGTGGATGTCAAGGGATTCCCGGGGCTCGGACGCGCATTCCTGAACAGACGCCCGCGTCCGGAAAGGGACGTTCCGGCGGGCGGCCTGAACAGCGGACCCTGTCCGCATGGTGCAAAGGAGGCTGGCAATGGCCAAACAGAAAGACGAGAAGAGGTCTCTCGGTCAGCGTCTGAGGACGGGACGGGAGAAGATGGGAATGACCATCGAAGACCTTGCCCTGGAAACGGGATATCTGCCGGAAATGATCGCCGAGGTCGAGGAGGATCGAACGGTGCCGCCGGTTTCCCTTGTCCTTCAACTCAGCCGGGTCCTGAAACTCAACATGGAGGAGCTGCAGACCGAGGATGAGGCCCTGGCCACGAAACGCCGTTCCCGAAGCCACAAAAAGCGCGTCGAGGCCTATGCCTACACCCCGCTGGGCAAACCCGGACCGGACAAGCATCTGCGGGGTTACCGGGTCGCGATCCAGGCCCAGACCGACCACAAGGGCGTGGAGTATCGCCATGAAGGGGAGGAATTCATTCATGTCCTCAAGGGCGAAATTGCCCTCCGGATCGGCGACAATGTTTCGAGGCTGGCCGCAGGACAGAGTCTCCATTTCAATTCCTCACTGCATCACACGTTGAGCAATCCCGGTCCGGAAACCGCGGAACTGCTGGTCATCGTCTACGTGCCATGACCGGATAGGCAGGAGAGACGGACGGGACGGCCCCTGCATCGGTTCCGACCCGGAGCGGACCCGCGAGGGATGTCTGGAAACGGTCCCCCTGAGCCCGGGGCCTTGAGGCGCAGCGTCTCGTCCCGGAAGCCTTCAGGAATCGGGATCCGTTCCCGCCACAAGGTGCATGAGGGAAACATTGCGCATCGCCACCCAACCAGTTGAATCCGGTGCGGTTTCCCCCATCGAGCCGGAGACAGGTCTTTGAGACGCCTCTCCCCCGCGGCAGGAGGGGCGTTGGCGGGACCCGTCGCCGGTCGCTTGCCCATTGGAGGAGGATGCGATGTCGTTTCAGCTCACCCAGGAACAGGAGATGATTCGGCTGATGGCGAGGGACTTCGCGAGGAAGGAGCTGGAGCCTTTCTCCGGCATTTGGGACCGGGAGGAGACCTTTCCGGAGGAGGCGATCCGCAAAATGGGCAGCCTCGGCCTGATGGGGATGATGGTCCCCGCGGACTACGGCGGATCAGAGGCGGGAGCCGTCAGCTACTCCCTTGCGCTCCAGGAGATCGCTTACGCCTGCGCCTCCACTGCGGTGACCATGTCGGTGACCAACCTCTCCTCAGACCCGATCCTGAAATTCGGGAACGAGGCCCAGAAATGCCGCCTTCTGGGGCCGCTTGCCCGGGGGGAGTTGCTGGGCGCCTTCGCCGTCACCGAACCCGAGGCGGGTTCGGATCCCGGGGGCATGAAAACCCGTGCGGAGGATTGCGGGGACCATTACCGGGTCAACGGGTCGAAACTGTTCATCACCAACGGTTCCCGTGCGGAGCTGATCGTGCTGATCGTCCGAACCGGACCCGACAAGTCAAACCGCGCGCTTTCCGCCCTCCTCCTCACAAGGGGTACGCCGGGGTTCCGCATCGGCCGCCGCGAAGCGAAGATGGGGCTCCGCGCTTCCGACACCGTGGAACTGATCTTCGATGACTGCTCCATCCCGAAGGAGAACCTGCTCGGCCGGGAGGGAGGAGGGTTCACGATCGCGATGGTCGCCCTCGACAGCGGACGCATCGGCATCGCCTCACAATCCCTCGGCATCGCCCGGGCCTGCCTGGACGAGATGATCCGGCACGCGAAAACGCGCCGGCAGTTCGGGAAGAGCATCGGTTCCTTCCAGGCGATCCAATGGATGATCGCCGATACCGCAGCGGAGATCGAAGCCGCCGGCTGGCTTACCCTCTATGCCGCTGACCGCAAGGATCGGGGACTTCCCTTTACGAAGGAGGCCTCGATGGCGAAGCTCGTCTCCTCCGAAATGGCGAATCGTGCGGCATACCGGGCCGTCCAGGTGTACGGCGGCTATGGATTCATCAAAGACTGCAAGGTCGAGCGGCTGTACCGGGATGCCCGCGTCGCCACGATCTACGAGGGGACGTCCGAAATCCAGCGGATCGTGATCGCCCGTGAGGTGATGGAGGGTTGAAGGGGTGTCGTCGTGCGCGCCCGGAGATTCGGGCCAGGGAGCCCTGCGGGCAAGGGGCACGAAGCGAACGGTTCAAGAGGAGAAGCCTTCCGGTTTCGGAGAGTGCGGTCGGAACCGTTCCGGCGCCCATTCAGAAACGGGTCAGGTCAGGACAAATCCTTTTTCCCGAAACAGAGCCGTACAGGCCTCCACCACGGCGGCATCGTATAGGACTCCCTTGTGCCTCTCGATTTCCTCCAGGGCCGCTTCGATGCCCACGGCCGGCCGGTAGGGCCGGTGGGAGGCCATGGATTCCAGCACGTCGGCCACGGCCAGGATCCTGGATTCAGGCAGGAGACGGTCTCCGGTGAGGCCCTGAGGATATCCGGAACCGTCGAGACGCTCGTGGTGTTCGAGGACGATCCTCGCGACCGGCCAGGGGAATTCGATGTCTTTGAGGATGTTGTAGCCCGCCTCGGGATGGACCTTGATCAGGTTGAACTCCATCGGGGAAAGCCGGGTCGGCTTGCTGAGGATCTCGGCCGGTACGGATAGCTTGCCGATATCGTGGATCGTCGCAGCCAGCCGAAGCCCTTCGATCCGGGTGTCGGGAAGCCCCATTTTCTGGGCGATGGCCCTGGCCAGATCGGCCACCCGGCGCTGATGGCCGGCGGTGTAGGGGTCCCTGACCTCGACCGAAACGGTCAGGGCCTGTACCAGCGCCCCCATGGCCTTGTGGAGCCGATCGAGACTCATCTTTCGTTCGGTGATGTCTTCGTTGAACCCTTCGTAGTGAAGAACGCGGCCCTCCTCGTCGCGGACGGCATACTGGTTCACGGAGACCCAGATGACGCTTCCGTCCTTCCTGCGCAGCCGGTGTTCCTGACCCGCCACGGCGCCCTGCTCGTCGATCCTCAGGAGCAGCTCCCGCCGGGCCTCCGGATCCACGAAGAGCTGTTCGTCGGTGTGGGTGACCGATGAGAGGAGATCTTCCGGCGAATCGTATCCCAGCATCGCGGCCTGCGCCCGGTTGGCCGTGATGTAGCGTCCGTCGGCCGTCACCTGGAAAATCCCTTCCTGGGCGTTTTCGAAGATGCCCCGGTATTTTTCTTCGGCCTGGCGCAACGCCTCCGCGGACCGTCTCTCTTCGACGATCCTCCAGACTGCGTCCATCAGCAGGGTCAGTTGCCGGACGTCCGACTCGTCGTAGTCCGACGGCTTGTTCGCCACCGCGGCCACGGCCACGATCCGCTCCCGGCTGAATACGGGGACCGTCAGGTATCTGTAGAGGGGGGCATGTCCCTCCGGGTATCCCCTCTTCAGCGGATGGGGACCCTGGAAGTCGTTGACCATGATCGGCACGGCCTGCCGGACCGCCTCACCCCAGAGGCCCGTTTTCTCGAGCAGGTACGCTGTCGGGGGATTCTGGATCGAACATGCCTCCATCACCCCTTTCGACCAGGTGTTGAGCGTGAATTCCTGCTTTCGGTCGTCGTAGAGGTAGATGTAGCCGATGCGGCTGTCCGTCAACCGGATCGCCTCATCCAGTGCGAAGTCCAGCAGTTCCTGGATCGATCGGGCCTGATGCTGGGAGATCCTCAGCAGCCCTTCCAGCCGCGCTTCATTGCGCCGGATCGCCTCTTCGGTCTGCCTGCGTTCGGTCACGTCCATGTTGAACCCGTTCCATACGATGGCGCCGTCCGCCAGCTTCTGGGGGGTGGAGCGGCCCAACAGCCAGCGGATCGGCCGGCCCGGAAGCTGGACGCGGTATTCCCATTCCCAGGTCGTCAGGGTTGCAGCGGACGCCTCGATGGAGGCGATCAACCGATCCAAATCCTCGGCCAGGACGGCACGGGCGATGGGCGAGAAATCCTCGCTTACGGATTCCGGGGGGCAGCCGAAAATCTCTTTGATGGCCTCCGTGGTGAACGGCATGCAGTAGGTCCCGTCCGGCCGCCGCATGAACTGGTAGATCATTCCGGGAACATGGGCGGAGAGTTTCTTGAAGCGGATGTCGCGTTCGCGGAGCGCCTCCTCCGCCCGCTTGCGCTGCAGCAGGACCCAGACATTCTCCAGAAAGATATGGAGGCGGATCAGGTCGTGTTCCGCATAGGGCTCGGGCTTGTTGGCGACGCCGGCCGCCGCAATGACGCGTCCCTCCTGGACAATGGGAACGACCATCAGGCGTGCGATCGGGAGATGGCCCTCGGGCAGCCCTTTTTTCAGCGGGTTCGGCGCCAGATAATCGTTGATGGTGACCGGTTTGCGCTGCCGGATCGCCTCGGCCCAGATCCCCGCGCCGGTGATCGAAAACTCCACCGGACTTCCGTTGACCGCGCAATCCCCCATGGCGCGTTCGGAATAGAGCGTGGCCGACATGACGGTTTCATCGGGATTGACGAATCCGAAGAATCCCAGCCGGCTTTCGGTGATCCTCACACACTCGTTGATGATGAAGGAGGCGAGGTCGCTGTCGGACGCATCGGGATTCCGGAAGAAATGCAACGTCTTTTGAAGCAGGTCCCTTTCGCGGAAGAGCGACTCCTCCACCCGCTTGCGCTCGGTGATGTCGCGGATGATCATGCTGTTCTTCTTCTGACCCGCTTCGTCCGTGAAGATCCTTGAAGAGATCTCCACCGGGAATTTGGAACCGTTGGCGCGGACCATCGTGATTTCCGCCGTGCCTCCCCCCTCGGTTTCCCTCCTCTTCAGGGCCTCCTGCAGCCGCGGATCCGTCCCGTCCACCAGTCCGTTCCGCCCGACCTCCCGGATCTCCTCCAGGGATCGGCCGAACATCCGGCAGGCCGCCGGGTTCGCGTCGAGGATGGTGCCGTCCGGCTGGGTCATGAGGATCGCATCCTGAGAATGGTCGAACAGCAGTCGGTATCGCTCCTCGCTTTCCCGGAGCACCCTTTCGACCCGCCTGAGTTCGGTGACGTCCTGGTTCACGCCGTAGGTCTTGACCGTCCGGCCCTGACTGTCCTTGACGATGAAAATGCGGACCACTATTTCGCCGACCGTGCCGTCCGCGTAGAGCAACCGGTGTTCGATCGTCCGGCTAAAACGGGGATCATCCGTCTCGATTGCCTTTCGTGTCTCCTCGGCCACATGATGTCGGTCGTCGGGATGGACGAAGCGGCGGGCGTATTCCCCGGAATGCAAGGTGTATCCGCCGACCTCTTCGGCCGTGGTGCGGAAAATCTTGTAGAACTGGTCGTTGAACGTGAACAGGTCCTTCTCCACGTCATACTCCCAGTGGCCGAGGTGAGCCATTTCCATCGCGCCGGCGAGCTGTTCCTCGCTCGCCCGGAGCGCCTCCACTGCCCGCTTGCGTTCGGTGATGTCGCGGATCATGCCGCCGAGGGTGATCCCCCCGCCTTGTAGCGGCACGGGAAACTTGGTCGTTTCAAAGACACGGTCCCCGACCCGCTCTTCGCTGATCACCACCGAATTTGTCTTCAGGACCTCCAGATCCGCGGCCCGGCACTGCTCGGCCGCGGCAACCGGCATCAGATCGAAATCCGTCTTGCCGATCAGCTCTTCTGGCGTCTTTCCGAAATAGTCCGCCAGGGCCTGATTGGCCAGCAGATGCCGGAAGCGATCGTCCTTGATGTAGACCATGTCCTTCGAGGCGTTGATGAAGGCGCGATACCGCCTCTCGCTTTCCGTCAGGGCCGTTTCCATCCGTTTGCGTTCCGTGATGTCCGTGGCGATGTGGATGATCCTCTCGAGGCGTCCCTGCTCGTCGAGGATCGGCGTGCAGGTGACGAGGTAGGCACCGCCGAAGGCCTCCATCTCCATCGGACACGTTTGCGTTTCGCCCGTCTCCAACAGACGGACCAGCGGGCATCCCGGTGCGGGGGTGTCCCTCTGCGTCCCGTGAAAGATCTCGTGACAGGACTTGCCGATGAGCTCCGTCTCGGAGAGGCCGGAGGCGCGCAGCACCGCCCGGTTGGCCGCAAGGATGCGGTGGCGGGGATCCAGGATCACCGTGGGGCTGCCGATGGCCTGGAAGATGTTTTTCCATTCCCTCTCGGCCCGTCTCTTGTCCTGCTCGGCCTGCAGCCGCTCCCGCCTTACGGCGGCGTCCCGGAGTTCCCGTTCCACGGCCGGCGCCAGGCGCTGCAGGTTTTCCTTCATCACGCAGTCGTTGGCGCCCGCCTTCATGATCTCGACGGCCGTCTCTTCGCCGATGGCGCCGGAGACGAGGATAAAGGGGAGATCCAGTCCCGTTTCCTTCAGGAGCCTCAGGGCGGCCATTCCGTTGAACCGGGGCAGATGGTAATCGCTCAGGACCAGGTCCCAAAGCTGGTCCCGGAGTGCAACACGCATCCCTTCCTCGGTCTCCACCCGTTCAAACGACGGTTCGCAGCCGCTCTTCTGCAGGGCGCGGAGTATCAGCAGGGCGTCGTCTTCCCTGTCCTCGACGATCAGAACACGCAGTGTTTTCTTCATAACCCTTTCATCTTCCTTTTTCCCCGCAGAAAGACGGGTTGACCGCATGGATGACAAGAACGACCGGACAAAATCCGTTGCAGGGTGTCTGAACCCGATTTCTCCTTTGCACAATCCGGCAATTTCGTCAACGGACAATCCGCACGACCGGGACCCTGCGAATCCGAATGGTTTCATGGACCGGAAGGCCATGACCCCTGAAGGAATCCCCTTGCAACGCCATTTCGCATCCGGTAGACTCCGGCCATGGGAAAGCATCCGGCCGTGCTCCTCATGCTGCTGCTCCTGCTGACGGCGGCTCCGGTCCGGGCCGGGGAACTCCGGCTGGTGAACGACCGTTTCCTGATCCGATACGGACCCGGTGACGATCGGATCGCGGCGGAACTGGAACGGGTTTCGATCCCTATCCGGAACCGGATCGTTGCGGACATTGGTGCGGATTTCACGGAGAGAACCGAGGTCCGGATCTGCGGCACCCTGGAGATGTTCCGGGAGTCGCAGCCGAGGGGAACATGGGTTCCGCTTTGGGCGGTCGGGACGGCCTATCCTTCGGAGAACCTGATCGTCCTGCTCTCGCCGCGGGCCGTTCAAGGCGGCCGGATCCGTTTGCCGGAGGTGTTCGCCCATGAATTCAGCCATGTCGCCCTGGGGCGCGCCCTCGCGGGGATGCGGGCCCCGGTTTGGCTTAGCGAGGGGCTTGCGATTTACGAGGCGCGGGAATGGAACGTGTCCCGGATCGCCGTGCTGACGCGGGCGGCACTGACGGACCGCCTGATCCCGCTGCCCGTGCTGACCCTCTCCTTTCCCGCGGATCTGGAACACGCAGAGCTGGCCTACGCGCAGGGCTTCATGTTCGTCTCCTTTCTGATCAACAAGATCGGCCGGGAGCCTTTCCACAACTTGATCAGGGACTATACCCGATACGGGGATCTGGAGGGGGCGCTCCGGCGGGGAACGGGGATGACCCTGGCGGATCTCGAGGGGCGATGGCTGGACTATCTCAAGCTCCGCGTCTCCTGGATCCCGGTCGTCACGGGCGTCTCCGCCCTCTGGTTTTTCGCGGCGCTCGTGTTCGTCTATGGATACCTGAGAAAGCGGCGGCAGGCGAAGCGGCGTATCCTTGAGATGGAAAAAGAGGAGGCATTCGATTGATGCCGTCGACTCCAGCTGTTCCCGTGCTGTTTCCGTTGACATTCCGGGTCCGGATCGATAAGGTGCCGTATCATGCATCGTATGGGTTTTAAGGACGCTTCCGCGGAGATGTGAAGGTGGATCTTTTCGACCAGCCGGATGGAAGACACGACAACCGTCCACTTGCGGACCGTATGAGGCCGCGCTGCCTCGAGGAATACATCGGCCAGGGACACCTCCTCGGAGCGGACAGTCTGCTGAGGCGGGCCGTGCAGGAGGACCGCCTCTTCTCCGTCATCTTCTGGGGTCCGCCCGGATCGGGAAAGACGACGCTCGCCCGGATTCTGGCCGGGGAGACGAAATCCCATTTTTTGAGTTTCTCCGCGGTGCTCTCTGGTGTGAAGGAGATCCGCGTCGTTGTCGACGAGGCCTCGGAAATGTGGCGCCTCCATCGACGCCGGACGATCCTGTTCGTCGACGAGATCCACCGCTTCAACAAGGCGCAGCAGGACGCGTTTCTTCCCCATGTCGAAAGCGGCCTGATCACCCTGATCGGTGCCACGACGGAGAACCCGTCGTTCGAGGTCATATCGCCTCTCCTCTCCAGGATGCGCGTCCTCACATTGAAGCCATTCGGCGAAGAGGACCTCATGCGGATCGTGCGCATTGCCCTGGCGGATCGCGAGCGCGGGCTCGGCGATCTCAACCTCCATATCGAGCCGGAGGCGCTGGCCCACATGGTCTGGACGGCGGACGGGGATGCCCGGGCCGTCCTGAACAGCCTTGAAGCGGCCGCCGCGCTTGCGGACAGGTCGGCCGGAGGGGCAAGGCTGATCACCCGTTCCTTTGTCGAAGAGGCAATCCAGAAGAAGGCCCTCCAGTACGACAAGACCGGCGAGGAACATTACAATCTCATCTCCGCCCTCCACAAGAGCCTCAGAGGCAGCGATCCCGATGCGGCCCTGTATTGGCTTGGCCGGATGCTGGCGGCGGGCGAAGATCCCCTGTTCCTCGCCCGACGCATGATCCGTTTCGCCTCGGAGGATGTCGGGAACG
Organism: uncultured Syntrophaceae bacterium; assembly: GCA_964637025.1. Taxonomy (GTDB): domain Bacteria; phylum Desulfobacterota; class Syntrophia; order Syntrophales; family UBA5619; genus UBA5619. The sequence goes on from CAZWTL010000007.1 coordinate 42,343, forward strand.
CTGATCCCCGGGCGCTCTCCGTGGCGATCGATGCCATGCAGGCCTATCATTTCCTCGGCTCGCCGGAGGGCGAACTGGCCCTGGCGCAAGCGGTCGTTTATCTGGCCACCGCCCCGAAAAGCAACGCCCTCTATGCGGCTTACGGCCGGGTCCGCACGACCATCGACAGGACGGGCACCCTGCCCGTTCCGCTCCATATTCGCAACGCCCCCACGAAGCTGATGAGAGAGCTGGACTACGGGAAGGGGTATCTGTATGCCCATGATTTTGCCGATGCCTATGTCCCCCAGGAATATCTCCCGGAAGAGCTTCGCAGGAACGAAGGGCGCTTCTATCGGCCTACGGACCGCGGTTATGAGAAGACGATCGGCGAGCGGTTGGAGTATTGGAGAAGGTTGCGCGAGGCCGGAGCGGCCAAAAAGGGGGAACCCCGGTGATGGATGGTTCCAAAAACGACGGGGGGCTCTTGGGAGCCCCCCGCATTAAGGAGGAGTGGAAAACCTGGCGGTCTTCCTGGGGTCGCTTTACCGTCGGCTGATCGTGCCCGCGTTCAGTCAACAGCTGCTTTTGACCATGATTAAAGCACCATTCGTGCCACCGGGATGGATTATTTGTAAGTATTTGAAAAACGGGTATAAATTAAGATTGATTTCCCGAAGGATCGTCAGAAAGCAGGTAAAGTCCGGCAAGGATTGTCGTCCCCCCTTTTGAAACCCTTGTAGAAAAGATTATTCAAAACGAGTTGTTACGCTGATTGTCCCGATTTGACGCCCGATCGACAAAAATGTCGAGGCCGCGCCCGGGCAATGCCGCTGCCGGACCCGTTGCACGGGTGTGAATCAACAAAACGTTGACTTTTCGGGACAATAACCTATAAGAATACCCCATCATGAGCCCTGACAAAAAGATCATTTGGCAAGAGCAATCTCCCCGTTTCAATCGCCCGTTTTTGCAGCCGCTGGCCGTGGGCATTGTCTGCGTCGTCCTGATTGCCCTGATCCTGTCGATGGGGATCATGGATCTGCGGCGCAGCGAACAAACCCTGGTTGGTTTCATGGAGGATCAGGGCAAACGGATCATTGACATGGTCGAACGGCTCACCGAGGAGAACCTCAAAACCATGATCATGGCCTCGCAGCAGCCGCTGGCCGGAGCTGCCGCTCCGCTGGCCGAGCCGGGTCTCTACCCTCAGAAATTTCTGACGGACGCGATCGTCGACATGGGGCGGGAGATCGACAACCGGTGGAAAAGGGAGCATCTGAGCGAGTCCTATATCCGCAACTACGCGCGGGAAAATCGGCTTTATATGGTGGCGGTTGTCAATGGCTATGGGGAGGTCATTTTTCAGAGCCGGCCGCTTCCGGACAGCCGTTTGGAAGACCATGGGTCTGAAGAGACGGGGGAACGGTCGCGGACGTCCGCTGACCTGCTGAGCCGCCTCAACAGACTTAACCGTTTGAAAAAAATCGGTTTTATCGGGCTCAGCCGGAGGGACGAAAGCGGCACCATCATCCTGGCGCTGGACCGCGAAAGTCTCCGGTACTGGGGGATCCGGGTTTCCGTCGAGAAGGCGATGGAGAAGCTGGGGGAGGGACAGGGATTCGTCTATCTCGCCATCCGGGACCCGAAGGGTTCACACCTGGGCAGCGTGGGAGAGCCGCCCACGGAAGCAGAACACACCGGGTCGATTGACGAGAAGGTTCTGGCAGGCACGGTCCCGTTTGAAAGCCGCAAGGTCCAGTTCGGCGTCCAAAGTCTTTTGGAGATTGCAGCCCCGCTTCGTCTGGGGGGGGAGATCGCGGGAATCGTCCGCGTCGGCCTGGAACGGGGCAATACGGACAAGATCCTCGACGAAAACCGGCGAAATATGTTCCTTTTCCTCTCCTTCGTGGTCCTGATCGCACTCCTGTCGATGTGGCTTCTCTACCAAAACCAGAACCGTCACCTGGCGGGGGTCGTGGAGATGACGCGTCAGCTCGAAAAGGCGGAGCGCCTCTCATCCCTGGGGCAGCTTGCCGCCGGGGTGGCGCACGAGATCCGCAATCCGCTGAACGCGGTCAGCATGGCGAGCCAACGTCTCAGAAGGGAGTACATGCCCGGAGAGAAGGAGAGGCGCGATGAATTCATGGTCCTGACCGGGGTCATTCGCGACGAGATCCGGAGGCTCAACGGGATCATCGAGGAGTTCCTGACCTTTTCGAAGAGCCGGCGACTGGAACTCCGCGATTGTCCGGTGCAGGAGGTCCTGCAGAAGATCGTGAACCTGGTGTCCGAGGAGGCGGAGGTCAGAGGAATCCGCTTCCGCACCGACTGGGCGGTAGCGCCGGTCGTTGTCCCGATGGATATGGACAAACTGCAGCAGGCCCTGTTCAATTTCGTCAAGAACGCGATGGAGTCCATCAGCGGGGAAGGGGTCGTGACCCTTGCCGTGAGGGGTACGGAAAATGGACGCGTGAGTCTCCGCGTGACCGATACGGGGTGCGGGATGACGACCGAAGAGGTGGAGCGGATCTTCAATCCCGAGTATACGACCAAGGAGAAGGGGCTGGGGCTCGGGCTTCCGCTTGCGCACGAGATCGTCCGCGGCCACGGGGGTGAGATCCGCGTCCTGAGCCGGAAGGGGCAGGGGACGACCTTCGAGATCCTGCTTCCCAAGGAGAGGCGCAATGACAAGGGGGTGAAAAACGCATGAAAAAGCTGAACATCCTGGTGGTCGAGGATGGCCGGTCGCAACGGGAGATGCTCCGGGACTTCCTCCGAAAGGAGGGACACGCCGTGGAAGAGGCCGAAAACGGCGAGAAGGCGGTGCAACTTGTCCGGGAGGGCCACTTCGATCTGCTTCTGCTCGATTACAAGATGCCCGGGATGGACGGCATGCAGGTCCTCCAGGCTGTCAAGGGGATCAATCCCGAGATCGACGTCGTCATCATCACCGCCTACGGAACGATCGAGACGGCCGTGGATGCCATGAAGGCCGGCGCCCTGGATTACATCACCAAACCCGTGGAGTTCGAGGAACTGCTGCTGTTGGTGGAACGGGTCGCGGAGCGTCGAACCCTCATCCGGGAGAATGAAATCCTGCGGGAACAGCTGGGAGAAAAGGGGGTGACGACCGACCGGATCATCTACAGGGGAGAGAAGATGAGATCCCTGATCAATATGGCCGGACGGGTCGCACCGAGCCGTGCCACGGTTCTCCTCCAGGGGGAGAGCGGCACCGGAAAGGAGCTTCTTGCGCGTTTGATCCATCACCTGAGCCCCCGCTCGTCGCGGCGGGTCATCGTGGTCAACTGCGGCGCTCTCCACGAAAATTTGCTGGAGAGCGAGCTTTTCGGCCATGAAAAGGGCGCTTTCACCGGGGCGACGTCCCGACGCATCGGCCGGTTCGAGGAGGCGGACGGGGGGACCCTTTTCCTGGATGAAATCAGCGAACTCTCACCGCAGGTCCAGGTCAAGCTCCTCCGTTTCCTCCAGGAGCACGAGTTCCAGCGCCTTGGCGGAAACCAGACCCTCCGCGCCGACGTCCGGGTGATCAGCGCTACCAACCGCGACCTGGAGAAGCGGGTCAAGGAGGGGGCTTTTCGGGAAGACCTCTTCTACCGTCTCAACGTCGTGCTGCTGTCGATTCCTCCGCTACGGGAGCGGAAGGAGGATATCCCGGCGCTGATCGACCACTTCCTGAGACGGTATGGAGATGAAAACGGGAAGGAGATCCAGGGCCTCAGCAGCGAAGCGCAGGACATCCTCCTCAAGTATGACTACCCGGGCAACGTCAGGGAGTTGGAGAACATCGTGGAACGTGCGGTCGTGATCGCCCGCGAGGAGGTCATCTCCGTCGAAGACCTGCCCTTCCGCGACGTTGCAGGGGATACGGCGGACAGCCGGAAATCGGAGGAGGGGCTTCTCCGGGGATCGATCGAGGAACTGGAGAAGAAGCTGATCCTCGAAGCGATGGAGAAGTCGGGCGACAATCAGAGCCGCGCTGCCGATCTTCTCGGGATCAGCGAGCGGATGCTCCGCTACAAGCTCAAGAAATACGGTCTGAAGGGATCGTGAGAGGGACGGCGGTCCGGAAGGTCGCCGGACCCCCTTTCCAATGATTTACGTGTCGTCCAACGCCGTTCCGTCCAGGCCGGCCGGTCTTCAATCCCGGGAGGGCGATTCGGCCTGGAACGCGCTGCGGCACACGCAAAGCAGGTCCTCTTGGGTCGCCCTGCGGGGATTCACCGCCAAGTTGCCGCTCTTGACCGCCTCCGCGGCGATTTTCGGGAGAAGACTCTCATCCAGTTTCAGCCCCCTGAAGGTCGACGGAAGCCCCACATCTTCCAGGAGTTCCTGAACCGCGCGGATCGAACTCAGGGCGGCTTCACGACAGCCCATGGGCTCCGTTTTCATCCCGAGGGCCTGAGCGATCCTGGAAAACTTATCGAGATTCCCCAACATGTTGAATTTCATCACCTGGGGCAGAAGCACCGCATTGGCCACGCCGTGGGGGATGTCGTAATACCCGCAGAATGGGCCGGTGATGGCATGGAGGATGCCCAGCCGGGTATTCTTGAACGCGATCCCCGCCAGGACGCAGGCCATGCTCATCCGTTCCCTGGCCCGGATGTCCCCGCCGTTGGCCACAGCCCCGCGTAGATTTTTCCCGATGATGGTTATGGCTTCCAGCGCCATCAGTTCGGTCGGCTCCGCAGTGGCTGTGTTCGTGTACGACTCGATGGCGTGCGTCAGCGCATCCATACCCGTCGAGGCCGTGATGTGCGGCGGCATGCTTACCGTCAGCAGCGGGTCCACTACGGCCGCCACCGGAACCACGAAGGGACTCCGGATCCCGATTCTGGCCCGTTTCGAACGATCGGCGATGACGGCGACGTCCGTGATCTCGGCGCTGGTGCCCGACGTGGTCGGAAGCGCGATCACCGGAACCGGAGGACGTTTGATCTTGTTGGTGCCGGCGTAATCTCCGCAGGAACCCCCGTTTGCCGCGACAGCCCCGATGGCCTTCGCTGTATCGATGGCGCTTCCCCCGCCAATGGCCACGATGGCGTCGAATCCCTGTACACGAACGATTTCAGCCCCCCTGTCGACGGACTGGATGGATGAACTCTGTTCCACATCGTCGAACAGCGCCGTCTCGATCCCCTGCTTTTGAAGAGCGCCCTGAATCGGCTCCAGCAACCCCGCCTGCTTGACCCCCTGGTCGCTGACGATGAAGGCCTTCCTGGCCCCTCTGACTGCTGCAATGGTGCCGATATTTCTGCTGGCGTGAATGCCGTAGATGATTTCCGTGGACAGGACGAAACGGTATGGATCTCTCATGGGCAACTCTCCTTCCGACGCCTTTGAATCGTGTTTCAACTGACGGCTGAGAACGCTCCGGGATCGGGATGCCTCTTTCGTCGACGGGTTTCGAAGAAGGCTACTCGGGGGATGGGCATTGAAAATGCCTCCCCGAGTAGCCACCCAGACCCCTAGAAAGCCTTCTTTGTCCCCATTTTCTTGTGATAGGCCTTGAAGAACTCGAACTGGGACGGCATGTCCTCGTTCGTCTGCGCCCGGGTCCTGAAATGGTAGTTGAGTTTGATTTTTTTCAGCACCAGGCTCTGGAAATCTTCACCCTCCGACACCTTTTTAAAGACGGCCTCGAGCTTGCTGGCAATGGCTTCGGGCAGGTCCTTCGGCGCCAAGATGAGGTGGGTGTTGGGATGGATGTCCTGGCAACCCAGCTCGCTCAGGGTCGGAACGTCCGGATGGTTCGGATCCCGCTTGTCGGTCATCCCCACGAACAGCATCCGGAACTTCCCCTGTTCCACGTAGGGGATATGGGAACCACTTCCGCAATGGAAGTCCGTATGCTTGCCCAGCATCTGGGTGACGGACTCGGCCCCGCCTTTGTAGGGAATTTCTTTGAACTGCAGCCCCTTGCACTGGGCGAACAGCTCGATGGGGATGGCATTGTGGCTGTTGATCCCCGAAGACCCGTAGGTCATACCCGGGTGGGCCTTGGCATAGGCAATGAATTCATCGATCGTCTTGATCGGGGATTCGGCATGCACGACCAAAGCGGCCTTCCCGCTCACATACTGGCCGATGAACGTGAAATCCTTGATCGGATCGTAGGTCACTTTGATCAGATCCGGAAGCCGGTTGATGGCATCGGACGTGACGATTCCCAAAGTGTAGCCGTCCGGTTTCTTGGTGGCAACCAGGCCCGCGCAAACGGTCGATGAACCGCCGGCCTTCGTTTCCACAACCACCGGCACCCCGAGGATCTTCTCCGCTCCCGCGGCCAGAGAACGGGCCACGAGATCCACGGTTCCGCCGGCGGCAAAACCGCAGTAAAGCGTGATCGGTTTGTTCGGATAGTCCTGAGCCGCTGCCCCCTGGGGAACACCCATGCCCAAGGTCAACGCAATCCCGACAACAAGCAAAAACCTGCATACCCTGTTTCTCGACATCATCTTTTCCCCTCCATGGTTGATGAAAATGCGTTCTACCCCAAATTTCCACTGATGGATGCAACCTTGTCGGATGAAACGACGCCCCTATTCAGCTGATAGCGTTTCCTCCGCTTATCAGTCCTGCTTGCCGAGAAACCCCGACTCACGGATTCCCGCCATCGGACGGCCTCGGAAGGACGCCTCGCCGCAGCATGGAAATGACCCCCGGAATCCGTTCGGGAATGCGCATCACGGGTGGCTTGTCACTGCCGACCCCGAGGCTGGACGATACGGAAGCGGTTATGGATTGTCAAGGGGATTTATAGATGGAACGCATGGATGGATTGACGGAATCTATGGCGGCATGTGTCGTTCCCTTCGCCCGTTCTCTGACAGGGATTCGGGTCACAAACGGAAATCCCGTGTCGTTCCGTGCCCGGCCGTCCCTACCGGGCGGGCACGGAACGACACGGGCTCGTCAGCAGCATCGTTGCCGAGACGGTGCGTTACGCCTGTGGAACCGGGCTGACCTCGCGCTTACGGCGAAACCACTGGAGCAGGAAAACGACGACGAACAGAGCGACGCCGGTCAGGTCGGTTCGTATTCCGGGTTTGATGAGCAACAGCGCAATCAACAGAAGCAGAAGGGTTTCGTACCATCTGGTCTTGATCAAGAGGCATCTCTGAACCGCGGCGGCCAGACAGTAAACCCCGAAGGTGGCGGTCAGGATGGCGCCCAGGATGTGACCGATGGGGCCCACGAAGATCAGTTCGGGGGCATAGACGAACATGAACGGGATGATGAAGCCCGCGATACCCAGTTGGAAGGCCGCCAGACCGGTTTTCCAGGGGTCTGAAAGGGCGATGCCCGCCCCGGCGTAGGCGGCCAAGGCCACCGGGGGCGTGATGTCGGCACGGGTACCGAAATAGAGAATGAACAAATGGGCGGCCATCGGTAAAACCCCCATCTGGACGAGGGCCGGAGCGACCAGGGCGGAGATGATGACATACTGGGCCGTCGTCGGTACGCCCATGCCCAGGAACAGGCAGGCGATCATGGTAAAGGGCAGGGCGAGATAGAGTTTGCCCAGGGAGGCGTCGACGATCATGGAGGAAAATTTGATCCCGAGGCCGGTCATCGTGATCGAGCCGATGATGATGCCCGCCGCGGCGCAGGCCGCGGCCACTTCGACGGCGCCGGTCGACCCCTCCACCAGGCCTTCCATGAGCAATTTGCCGTAAGCTCGAAGCGGCTCCTTCCGGACGATGCGCATGATCAGCGATGTGACGATGGTAGCCACGATGGCCCAGAAAACGGCCCGTTCCGGTGAGAAGTCCCGCGCCAGGAAGGCAATCAGCAGGACGATGGAAAAGAGGTGGTGCCAGCCCGCGGCGAAGGCTGCGCCGATCTTCGGCAGTTCGTTCCTGGGAATGCCCACGAGACCCATGGACACGGCCCGGAAGTGAACCTGCATGAACGTCGAGAAGAATGCAAGCGTCGCCGGAATCGCCGCCGCGATGCAAACCTTGTAATAGGGCACCGAGAGGAACTCCGCCATGATGAAGGCCGCGGCGCCCATGATCGGCGGCATGATTTGCCCCATCGTGGAGGAGGAAGCTTCGACGCCGCCTGCAAAATAGGCCGGATACCCCGTTCGCTTCATCAGCGGGATGGTGAACGTGCCGGTTGTGACCGTGTTGGCGACGGAACTTCCGGAAATCATCCCGAAGAAGGTGCTGGAAACAACGGCAGCCTTTGCCGGGCCTCCCCGGGTCCATCCCGTGAGGGCGAAGGCGACGTCCGTGAAGAATTGTCCGGCCCCAGTCTTGCGGAGCAGGGCGCCGTAGAGGATGAACAACAGAATGAAATTGGCCGACACCCCGATCGGGACGCCGAAGATGCCGTCCGTTGAAAGCGACAGATAGGTGAAAAGACGCTGAATGCTGTATCCCTTGTGCGCCATGACGTCCGGGAGGTAAGGGCCCAGAAGGGCGTATCCGACGAAGACGACCGCAATCAGGGGGACCGCCAGTCCAGCCGCGCGTCGGGCGGCTTCGATGACGATCAGCACCAGGGCGGTGCCCATGACGACATCCATCGTTTCGAAGGTGCCGGCCCGGTTGAGAATGGCCGTAGAGTTGAGAAAAATCCACAGGCATATGCCCACGGATATGGCCATGAGAACAACGTCGGGGAGGGACATGCGTTTGAGCGGCGAACGTGTCTTGGCAAACGGGTAAAGGGCGAACAGAAGAATGGACATGAACAGCCAGTGGACGGCCCGGTGGTCCAGTGCGAAGAAGGGGTGAAAGTAGGCATAGATGAGGTGATAGAGGGATGTCATGACCGCAATGGTCTTGATGATCAGCGCGGGAAGGTTGGTGTAGGTGCGCTTGCGTTCGAATTCATTGAGGACCTCTTTGGCATGCTGTGTCGCGAGGGCCTCTTCCTGTTCCGCCGCCGCCCAGATCCCATGCGTATCGTGCTCCTCTCTTACCGGATTCTGCCGTTTCTCGTCACGCGTATCCATATCGACTCTCCCCCCCCTGCAATCGACAACATCCTTATTCCACTCCCATGTAGGGTCAGCACGGGGTTGGCGATTTCTCCGACGCGCAACAGGAACCTGGGGAAGATCCGCCGCATGCGAACCCGGGTCCATCTGTCGGAAAAATCGATCTGCCCCATGCCGGGGTGGGACTCCAGACCCGCCCCGTACCAGAGGTAGCTTTCTTCGATCAATACGATTTCACCTGCGCCATTGACCTCGAACAAATCCAGCACCGGCGTGTGATCCGATGAGTGTCGGTATGCGATGGTGAAACGGTCTCCGGGTGTCACCGGGGATTGCCAGAGCACCTCCTCACCGGCCGTTCGGACGATTTGGAGGGTGAGGAACCCCCCGCCGGTGGAGATCGCCGGCATCTGGCAAGCGATGGCCAGAAGCACCGGTAGAAACGGGATGATTCTGCGCATGAATGCCCCGGACTCCGCCGATTTCAGGGTTCCGACGAAAGGGCGCCGGGGCCGCTGGCAAGCCGCAGCCCCGGATACGCCGCCTATCCGTCTCCTCCGTCCGAATGAACCGGCGAGGGGTTCCCTATTTCAATACCCCGACTTCCCTGAAGTATTTCGCCGCCCCGGCATGCAGAGGCAGCGGACTGTTCACCGCGTTTTGAGGTGTCAATTGGGCCGCGATCGGATGCACGTTTTTCAGGGCCCACTGTCCTTCCGTCACATTGGTGAATATCGCCTTTGTGATTTTGTAGGCGACATCTTCCCCCATCTTCCGGTTGGCGATCATCACATTGGAGTCGCCCAGGCAGAGCACGTCATGGTCGACCTTGGCATAGGTCTTCCCCGGGATGATGATCTTGACGTAATAGGGATGTTTCTTGAGGATCTGATCCAGCAGCCTGGGCTCAATGGGCACAAGCACGATGTCTCGCGTGGCGGCCAGGTCCATCACCGCGGAGCCCGGAAAGGCGAAGTTGAAAAATGTCGCATCCACGACCCCGTCTTTGATCGCCTGAACCGATTCGGTCTGGGAAAGGTTCGCGATCTTCAGGTCCTTCTCGAGATTGAACCCCGCTTCTTCGAGAATGATCTTGGACATCGTCGAACAGCCGCTTCCCGGGACGTCGATTGAAACCCGCTTCCCCTTGAGATCGGAAATCTTCTTGATCCCGCTCTGAGCGGTTGTTACAAGATGCTGGGGAGCGGGATACATCTGGAAAAGGGAGACGAGGTCGTACTTTTTCTCGAAAGGCGCCTTCCCCTGCGCGGCGTTGTAGGCGACGCTCCCCATGACCATTCCCATGTCCGAATCGCCATTGCCTACGAGCCGGCTGTTCTCGACAGAGGCTCCCGTGGATTCGGAGGCGCAACGGAATCCGGCCACGGTTTTCTGAATCACGACGGCCATGCCGCCTCCGAGCGGATAGTAGGCCCCGCCGGGACTTCCCGAGGCAAGTGTCAGAAAGATCCTGTCCGCCGCGGCAGCCTGAACACCGGCTCCCAGGCATACCGCCAGACATGATGCCCATACGGTGATCCATGTACGCTTCATAGCCTTGTCCTCCTTTTCTGTGGTTTGTGATTCTTGGGTTGTTGTCCAAAATCGAGCCCGGGATCGCCTTCCGGATGAAGTTCCCCGCGATGGCCGGTTCCCGGCGGCCGTATCACGCCGGATTTCCCGAGGGCATACCCTCGGAGTCCGTCCCGCATGCTTTTCCGTGCCCACATGAGGCCCTCATGATACCCATCGCTGGAGGCCTCCGCCTTTCCCGGCTGCGTTCAGGCGGATGCTTGCCTGGCAGGCAGGCTGAGGATTCGTCGCGTATCGGCCGGCGTAGCGATGTCGTTGCCGTATTCCCGCGTGAGACGCACGATGCGTTCCACCAGTTCGGCGTTGGTCTTCGCCGGAACGCCCCGGCTCAGATAGATGTTGTCTTCCATGCCTACCCGGATATGGCCCCCCAGGATGAGCGCCATGGTTGCCATGGGGAGATAACCGCGGCCAATCCCGATGACGGACCAGGTGGCACCGGGCGGCAGCAACTCATATTGGTGGAGCAGGGATTTCGGGGTTGCCGGTGCCCCCGATGGGGTTCCCAAAACGAACTGGATGTGCAGGGGGTCTTCCAGTCTGCCTTCTTCACGCATCCTGAGGGCAGTGACCAGCATGCCCGCGTCGAAGATTTCGATTTCCGGCTTGACGCCCGCCTGCTTCATACGTCCGGCCGCCTCGTCGAGAAATGAAGGCGGGTTGGCGAAAACATGGCCTCCAAGGTTGATGGATCCTGCGTCGAAGGATGCCAGTTCGGGCCGCAGAACAAGGGGGGATAGGCGTTCGTCGACGGGAAGATTTCTCCCCGGGATGCCGCTCGTCGTCAGGCACAGCAAGAGATCCGTCTGCGCCCTGAGCGGTTCCACGACACGGCGGAACAGTTCCAGGTCCTGGCTTCCCAAACCTGTTTCCGGGTCCCTGACGTGGATATGAACGATCGAGGCCCCGGCCCGCCAGCATTCCATGGCCGATACCACGATTTCATCCGTCGTGATGGGAATATAGGGTGCGATGTCTCGGGTCATGCGGCTCCCCGTGATGGCCGCCGTGATGATCGTCTTTTCCATACGTTGCTCCTGGCCTCCCAGAGTGATCCAATCCAGAATTTCAGAATCCCATTTCCTTCTCCACCTCCCCGATGGAACGATCCAGGATCTCCACAAGTTGGTCGATTTCATCCTCGGTGATGATGAAGGGAGGCGCCAGAAGGATATGATCTCCTCGGATCCCGTCCGCACCCCCTCCGCCCGGGTAGCAGATCAGGCCGCGTTCAAAGGCACGCTTGCCGATACGGGTGTTGATCTTTTCTTTGGCTTCGAACGGCTGTTTTGATGGTCTGTCTCTGACGAATTCAATCCCCGCAAATAGGCCCAAGCCGCGCGTATCCCCGACAATCGGATGATTGCGAAGGCCCTCCAGACGCCTCAACAGTTGCACCCCCATGACAGCGGAGCGGTTCACGAGATCATGCCGGGTGATGTAATCCAGAACCGCGCCGGCGATGGCGCAGGAGAGGGGATTCTGGCTGTAGGTGTGGCCGTGTACGAAGGCGCCGGACCCCTTCTTGATCGTGTCATGGACGGTTCCCGTGGTGACGACGCATCCGATGGGCGTATAGCCGCTGGCAAGCCCTTTGGCGCAGACGATCATATCGGGAACCGTATCCCAGTGGTTGATCCCCAGAGGCTTTCCTGTCCGGCCGATCCCCGTCATGACCTCATCGACGATGAGAAGCACGTCGTAGCGGTCGCAGATCTGCCGGATGCGATGAAAGTATCCCGGGGGCGGCACGAGGGCGCCCGCGGTCGCTCCGACCACCGGCTCCGCAACAAAAGCCGAGACGGAATCGGGGCCCTCGTACAGGATGGTTTGTTCGAGATCGTCTGCGCATTCGAGGTTGCAGTCGTTGGGCGTTTGTCCGAAAGGACAGCGGTAGCAGTAAGCGGGAGCGATATGAGGGGTATGTTGCATGAGGGGCAGGTAGTTCTTGCGTCTTCCCGTGTGACCGCTGAGGGCGAGTGCTCCAAGGGTGTTTCCGTGGTAGCTGGTCCAACGCGAGATGACCTTGTACTTCGAGGGAATCCCGCGTTCCACCTGGTATTGCCGGGCCAGCTTCACGGCCGTTTCCACCGCTTCCGACCCGCCGGAGAGGAAATATACGCGCGCAAGGCCTGGAGGACACAGGGCAACGAGCCGGTCGGCAAGGGCAATGGCTGCGGCGCTGGTGAACTGGGACCCATGGGCGAAGGCGAGCATGCCGGCCTGCTTCAGCATGGCATCTCGGATCTCGGGAACGCCGTGTCCGATGGACACCACCGCCGCCCCGCCCGAACCGTCGAGGTAGCTTTTCCCGTCGGCATCATAGACGAAGACCCCTTCGCCGCGGACGGCGGTGGGATAGAACTTGGCGGGATTCCGATAAAAAACGTGATCCGTATTCTGGGGTTGTCTTTCCATGAGATAACCTCCTTCATTGGACTTCCCGGGATCTGTTACCCTGTTTCCGGTGCGGATGCTTCGATGATGATTTGCTTCCGAACCCGTGCTTCCAAGCGAGGGGGTTGGTCTCGGGCGCCATGCACCCTGATTTCATGAAACCGTCACCCCGTGCAGGCGGCACGGGCGGTGCGGTGAGAAGCGAAGCGGCAGGGCAGCATGTCCGCCCTGTCGTTTACCGATGGATGGGCTCCTCCTGCCGCGCTAAGACCTCCTTTCATGGTTTGGGCTACGGCGATCCGTACGGGGATTGATGTAGATGGCCTTTCGATGCCAGAGTTCTTCCCTTTCCCGGAGGGCCTTCATGGTTTTGTCTTTATCCTGAACGCTCAATGCGGTCAGGAGGGCGTTGACCAGGCTCATGGCTGATGTAAAGGATTCGATGAAGGAGTCGAGTTTGGAGTGGACGGGAAGGACCCAGTCCGCGTTTCGGGCGAGGGGAGAGATGCAGGAATCGGTGATGGCGCCTACCCTTGCTCCCTGTTCTTTGGCGTATTCCAGTATTTCGACGGTCAGTCGGGTATATCGGGGAAGGCTGATCCCGATAACGAGGTCGTTGCAGTCCATGCCGTGCAGCGTATTCCATATGTCTCCATAGCCGGGAATGACCGGCGACGCGGCCTTCCCCAGGAATCGGAGGTAGAGTGCCAGAACGAGTGCCGGGGCATGGGCGCCTCGGAGCCCCACGACGAAGATGTTCTTGGCCCGTCTCATATCCTGTACGGCCTGATCAAAGGTGGCCAGGGGGATGTGACGGAGCGTTTCGGTGAGATTCCGGATATCCTCTTGCATGATCTTTTCCAGGATGTCTCCCCCTATGCGGATGTTGCGGACTGTTCTTTTGAGCCGCGTGACTGTGGTGAGTTGATCCTGGAGATGGGTGCGGAGCATTTGCTGCAGTTCGGGATAACCGTCGAATCCGAGAGCCTGAGCAAGCCGCACAATGGTCGCCTCGCTGACGCCCGCCTTCTTGGCCAGTTTGGATCCCGTCAGGAAGATCGCCTCTTCATAATGGTCCATGAGGTATTGGGCGACGCGTTTCTGCGCCTCCGTCATCCTGGACCGGCTGTTGAAGAGTAGGGTTGAAAGCGGCATGAAATTAATCTTTCATGGGAAAGATTTAATGAAGTGATTATTTCATTGCAGCCGTTCCCTGTCAAGAGGATTTTTCGTCGATTTTTCGTCGAGGGAATTTCCGTCAGTCGCTGAGAACAGCCTTGATAAATGGTGGGCGATCCGATACGTAACGAAGCGACCGTGCCGGAATGGCGCCCTGCCGGTCGGCCCGGCACGGTATCTGACCCAGACGGAGGATGAGATTGCACCCCTACAACGCACGATCCGTGAGGCAGAGAAATCAGGCCATTTTGCTCGTACATCCGCCGCAGGCAAAGGGTTGTGAGGCGCCCGGAGGACCGGCGCGTCTGGCGGGTTCGCTTCGCCGTCACGGAATCGCCTGCCGGATATGGGACGCAAATGTCGAGGGGCAGTTGAATCTGATGGAAACCGGTCGAAACCGGGCGCAGGAGGCCGATACGTGGTCCCGGAGGGCGGCAAGGCACTTCGAGGAGAACCTCGCGGCGCTCAGGTCGAGGGAAGGTTACCAAAATGCAGACCGTTACCGTCGTGTGGTCATGGATCTCAACCGCCTGCTCGCCGAGGCCGCGGAACCTCACGGCGTACGGCTGAGCCTGGCCGATTATGAAGACCATCTGCGGTCTCCCGTGCGCAGCGGGGATCTGCTTCAGGCTGCAGCAGCGCCGCAAGGCAACCCCTTTTATCCATGGTTCAGCAGACGCATTCCTGAAATCTTCGCGGAAGCCCCGATCTCGCACGTCGGATTTTCCCTCAATTACCTGAGCCAGGCCCTGACGACTTTTGCCATGATCGGTTTCATCCGCAGGGAATTCCCCGCCGTCCGGATCGTCATGGGAGGAGGGCTTGTCACCTCCTGGTTGCGGCGGCCCGACTGGAGGGACCGCTTCGACGTCCTGGTGGATCGATGGATCGCCGGGCCGGGGGAGGTACCGCTTCTGGAACTCATGGGAAGGAATCACGACGGCGGCCCCGATATCCCGAATTTGTGGGGGTTCAGTCTGGCCGATTGCCTTGCCCCTGGGACCATTCTTCCTTACAGCGCCTCCAGCGGATGCTGGTGGCGCCGCTGCACCTTCTGTCCGGAGCGGGCCGAAGGGAATCCCTACCGTCCGATCGAACCCCGGCGGGTCGCGGCGGAACTTCAAGACCTCGTGGCGGAGACGAGGCCCGCCCTGATCCATCTCCTCGACAACGCGATCAGCCCCATGCATCTCGATGCCCTGATCCGGCGACCTCCCGGCTCGCCATGGTACGGCTTTGCCCGCGTCACACCGCAGCTGACCGATGAGGATTTCTGCATCCGACTGCGGGAATCGGGTTGCATCATGCTGAAACTCGGGATCGAGTCGGGCGACGCGGCGGTGCTCGGCGCCCTCAACAAGGGGATCGATCCGAAGACGGTTTCAGCGGTCCTGAAAAACCTGAAAGCTGCGGGAATCGCGGCCTATGTCTATCTCCTGTTCGGAACGCCCGCCGAATCGCCCGCGTCGGCACGTCTGACTTTGGATTTTGCCGCGGCGCATGCGGAGGAGATCGCATTTTTGAACCTGGCCATCTTCAACCTCCCCATTCACGCCTCCGAAGCCATGCGGTTGGATACGGGGGAGTTTTACCCCGGAGACCTCTCACTCTACCGGCCGTTTCGCCACCCGCAAGGCTGGAACCGGGGCGTTGTCCGGCGTTTCCTGGAAAGCGAATTCAAACGGCATCCCGACATCGCCGAGATTCTCCGGCGCGATCCGCCCTTTTTCACCTCCAACCACGCCCCCTTTTTCGTCATGCCTCCCTGACCACCAGGGATGTCTTCGATCGGATGATCCTTGATTCATGATCGTCGCGATACGATCGATATGGATAATGCGCGAGGTCTTCCTGAGACGCCGTGAACCATCGAAACCGGGGGCGACACAACGATGCGCGACCTTCGGCGACCCCGATTCAATACCCCCCTTTGCATTCATTTTGCCTTGACAACCCCTTTCTTGTATGATTTATAGAACAACTTATCAATTTAGAATGGGGAATCGATCATGAAAAAGACATTGACGGTATTCAGCAATACCAAACGGAAGCGCACCCATGGCTTCCTGGTTCGGATGGCCACCCGGGGCGGCAGGGCGGTGCTCAGCCGCAGACGGGCCAAGGGAAGGAAGAAAATCTGCCTGTAACCGAAGCGTCTAGATCCGAAGCGGTCGGCAGGGCCCCCGGAAAGGGGCGATGCGACGCGGAAGACCATACATTCGGCAGGAAGGAACGCATACGTAAACGGCAGGACTATTTGCGGATCTATCAGCAGGGGGTACGGAGAGCCTCGAGGCATTTCACCATCATCACCTGCCGTAACCAGAACGGAGTCAGAAGGCTGGGCATGACGGTCAGCAAAAAAACCGGCAATGCCGTGCAGCGAAACAGGATCAAGCGGCTGCTTCGCGAATTTTTCAGACTGAACAAATCCAAGCTTCCGGCCTCTCAGGATATCGTGGTCATCGCCAAACGAGGGGTATCGCCGCTGACTTACCGTGATGTCTCCACAGAACTGAGTGACTGCCTGATTCAACAGACCGATGGCTGAAAGCCTGTTCATGCGGATAATGGGAAAGCTCGTCGTGGCGCTTGTGCGCACATACCAGATCTGCATCTCCCCTTTTCTGGGACCCTGCTGCCGCTTTTATCCGAGTTGTTCCGAATATGCGATCACTGCGGTACGACGTTACGGCCCGTTTCGGGGAAGCGCCATGGGGCTGAAGCGGATTCTGCGCTGTCACCCCCTGCATGACGGCGGATACGACCCGGTAAAGTAAAATATCGAGACCATCTGGAGGTGTGATGGACAAGAGAAGCTTTCTCGCAATTGTCCTGTCGATCATCGTATTGCTGGTGTATCAGACCTATTTCGTTAAACCGCCCGCCAAGACGGAAACCGCTCCGGCTCCTCAGCAGCAGGCCGCAGCGACCCAGGCCGCGAAACCGGAAACCGCTGCAGCGAAAACGGTACCGGATGCGACGGCCGTTCAGCCGACGAACACCGGGAAGATCGCTCTTCCTCAAACCGCCGCCGTCGAAAAGGATGCCGTTGTGGAGACCCCCCTGTACCGGGCGGTTTTCACGACGCGGGGAGCCGCCCTGAAATCCTTTCAGTTGAAGCAGTACCAGGATCGCCTGGCCGAGGATGAAGACATCATCGACATCTTCATGCGGTTGATCGGCCAGGGGAAACCCAGAAAGCAGGGCCCTCCGAAACAGATCGAACTGGTCCATGTCTCCAACGGCATGCCCAAACCTCTGGCCGTATCGTTCCCCGAATCCACTGTGGACATTCCCGGCGACGGATTTTATGATGCGGACGGCGAGCTCCTCGATATGACCTCAGGAGGTGAAGCGCGGCGTCTGGTCTTCTCCCAGACCTATCCCGGGGTGCTCAAGGTTGAAAAGGTCTTCACGTTCCACGCGGACAAGTATAGCTTCGAACTGGAGGTCCGGGTGCAGAACCTCGGGGGCGCACCTCTGAACCAGTACGGCGGGCTGACCTGGTACCAGTATGTCGATCCCGCGGCGCCGGTGGACAGCTACGGCCATGACGGCCCTGTCACGTACATCGGGAAGGAGATCGACCGTCCCGAAGTCGGCAAGATGGAGGCGGACAAGACCCTGGGTCCGAATGTTTCCTGGGGAGGCTTCGAAAGCAAATACTTCATCGCTTCGCTGATCCCCCAGAATCCGTCGCTGACGAGCCTCCGGATGACAAAAGACGCCGGTAACCTGATCGCCGTCGGCCTCAAGGGACCCAAAAACGTGATCCCGCCGGGCCAAGTCGGTCTTTTCAATTATTCCCTCTATCTGGGGCCCAAGGATTACAGCCTTCTCAAGGCACAGAATCTCGGACTGGAAAACGCCATCGATTTCGGCGACTGGCTCAAGTGGCTGGCCATTCCGCTCCTGGTCGTGCTCAAGTTCCTCTACGGATACGTCCACAATTACGGGATCGCGATCATCATCCTGACCATCCTGATCAAACTGATCTTTTGGCCCCTGGGAAACAAAAGCTATAAATCGATGAAGGAGATGCAGAAGCTCCAGCCGCTGATGCTTTCCCTCCGGGAAAAATACAAGGATGACAAGGCGCGGCTGAGCCAGGAAACCATGGCGCTCTATAAGGCGCACAAGGTCAACCCCATGGGAGGATGTCTGCCGATGATCGTGCAGATCCCCGTTTTCTTCGGCCTCTATAAGGCCCTGCTCTATGCGATCGAGTTGCGCCATTCCCCTTTCTTCTGGTGGATTCAGGACCTTTCCGCGAAGGATCCCTATTACATCACGCCGATCGTGATGGGCGCGACGATGTTCATCCAGCAGAAGATGACCCCCACCGGAGCCGATCCCATGCAGGCGAAGATCATGCTCTTCATGCCGATCATCTTCACCTTCATGTTCCTCAACTTTCCGTCCGGACTGGTCATCTACTGGCTGTTCAACAACATCATCAGCATCGGACAACAAGTGTACATCAACAAACAACCGGTATAGAGGTGCAGTGAGC
Source organism: uncultured Syntrophaceae bacterium (assembly GCA_964637025.1). Taxonomy (GTDB): domain Bacteria; phylum Desulfobacterota; class Syntrophia; order Syntrophales; family UBA5619; genus UBA5619. The sequence goes on from CAZWTL010000007.1 coordinate 60,987, forward strand.
AATGGAAGGAATTGAAATCGAAGGCAAGACCATCGATGAGGCGATAGAAAAGGCTTGCGGCCTGTTTCAGGTTCCACGGGAGAAACTCAACATCGAGATTATCGCGGACGGTAGCCCCGGCTTTCTAGGACTGGGAGCGACAAAGGCCCGAATCAGGGCGGGGCGCTTTTCCATCGACATGACCATCGATGCCGTCGTTCCCGAAGCGGAGGCGCGGGTATCGACTGAGACGGAGCAGGGTAAAGGAAGGACGACAGCCGATTCCGGATCCGCTGCCTTTGGCGCGGACGGGCACGGAGAACCCGTCCCGAAAACGCGGCCGAGCGTCCGGCCGGCGGCTGCAGGACCGCCGGAAAGAATGAAGGCGGTGGAATCCGAGGAATGCCGGAGCGTGCCGAACAAGGAATCCGCCTCCGGCGCCGCGGAGACGGAGGTGCGGCCCGCAGAGCATGCCAAACACCTTCTCGAAGGCCTGCTGCTGCGGATGAATTTCTCCTCCCCGGTGACGGTCGAGGAGACGGAAGAGACGATCATCCTGAACATCCAGGGCGATGGCAGCGGTCTGCTGATTGGGAAGCGGGGTCAGAACCTCGACGCCCTTCAATATATCCTTAACAAAGCGGTTCACCACAGTGCGAACGGCCACAAGATGATCGTGGTCGACACCGAGGGATACCGAAGGCGCCGCGAGGAATCTCTCGTCGCGCTCGCGTTGAGACTCGGCGAAAAGGTCAAGAAGACCAGAAAGCCCGTGACGGTCGGCCACATGAATGCCCATGATCGGCGCGTCATCCATATGGCGATGCAAAGCGACGAAATGCTGACAACGAAGAGCCGGGGGGAAGGCGAGTACAGAAAAATCCTGATCCTTCCGGCGCGCCGCGCAGGCGAAAACGCCGATGCATAATGGCCGACGCGCCCCATCGGTGGCGCCGGCGGATGAAAAGCGTTTTTTGCAAGCATTACACGGTTCCCGGTCGGCGTGGATCCGCGGATGCGCTCCCGATCCACGGTCACGCAACCATTTCGAGCCGGGGGTTCTGGCGACATGACCTCCACCGACACCATCGCAGCCATCGCAACCCCTCCCGGCATGGGAGGCGTGGGCCTGATCCGCATCAGCGGACCGGCGGCGGCGGCGATCGCGCGCCGTCTTTTCCGGCCGTTGCCCCCTTCCGGCTTCCGTTCCCATCACCTCTATCACGGAGAGATCTTTACGCCCGGGACGGGCGTCGTTCTGGACGAGGTTCTGGTCGCCTTTCTGAAGGGGCCCCATTCCTACACCGGGGAAGATACCCTCGAAATCAACTGCCACGGGGGGTGCCTGATTCTCAGAAGTGTGATGGAAGAGGTGTTGCGGGCCGGGGCGCGTCCGGCTGAACGGGGCGAGTTTACGCGGCGTTCATTTCTGAACGGCCGTCTCGATCTGGCGCAGGCCGAGGCCGTTCTGGATATGATCACCGCACAGACGCGGCCGGGACTGCAAGCCGCCGTGGATCGCCTGCAGGGCGGTCTCTCAGGGCTGATGGAGTCGTTACGCGGCGAAATTGCGGAACTCCTTGCATCCATCGAGGCCCAAATCGATTTCTCTGTAGAGGATGGGTTGCCAGACATCGCCGGCGACGCCCTGAACCGCACCCAGGGCATCATCGACCGGATTTCCGCACTGGCCTCGACCTACCCTCGGGGACGGATTTACCGCCAGGGAGTGGGCGTCGTGATCGCGGGCCGTCCGAACGTCGGCAAATCCTCCCTGCTGAACCGCCTTCTCGGCGAGAAACGGGCCATTGTCAGTCCGATTCCCGGTACGACGCGGGACTTCATCGAGGAGGCCGTGGAACTGGGGGGCATCCCGGTTCGCCTGACCGACACCGCCGGGCTCAGGGCGCCCGAAAATGCCCTTGAAAAGGCGGGGATCGATCTGGTCTGGGAAAGGGTGGAGACGGCGGACATCGTTCTCGTTCTTTTCGACGGGAGTGCGGGGCTTTCCGCGGAGGACATCGACCTCGTAGCCAGGGTCAAGGAGAAGCCGATGATCCCGGTGATCAACAAATCGGACCTTCCACCGCTTCTGCCGGAGGAATCGCTGAGGCAAATCCTTCCCCTTGGGGCACCGAATCCGGTCCGTATCTCGGCGAAATATGGAGGCGGGATGGAGTGTCTCACAGCCGCGCTGCGCGAACTCGCGCTTGAAACGCCGGCCGAGGAATCGGGCGAGGGGATGATCGCGCATCTCCATCACAAAACAGCCCTCGAGAAGGCGGCGGCGGGCCTTGACCGCGCGAAACAGGGCCTGTCGGGCGGCCTTCCCGCGGAACTGGTCGCGCTGGAGATTCGCGAGACCCTTGACGCGCTGGGCGAAATTACCGGAAGGACAACCCCCGAGGAGGTTCTCGACCTGATCTTTTCAAGGTTCTGCGTCGGAAAGTAGGATGCGGTCCCTGCTCGATTGAGGTTTGCCGCAACGCGCTTCGGAAATCCTGAACCCGGGGCGGATCATCTGTTCGCGAAGGACGGCCGCATGGAGCTTCAGGGGACGGCTTCTTCCAACCCTTCCAGAAAGGCCATCACATTGGCCCCAAGAACACGGTGGTTGTAGCCCCCTTCCAGCAGGCCGAAGCAGCCGCCTCCGTTTTTGCGTGCGGCCTCGCGGACCATCCTTCCCATCTCCCGGTAATCCCCGGTCGTCAGGAGTCCACCCCAGTCCTGAAGGTGGTGGTCGAATCCGGCGGAAACTCCGATGATGTCGGCCTCATGAGCAAGAAGAAAGTTGCGGACCTCTCTCAGATAAGCGTTGCGGTCCGTCGAGGCCGGATTCAGGATTTTGGCGTATTGAAGTCCTTCCAGGATATGGACCGTACCATCCCCGAAATGGAGATCGAAATCAAGGATCATGGCGGATCCGATTTTGTCCCGGTGCCGGAGCGCCTCCATCGCGATGGCCATGTTGTTGAAGTAACAGAAGCCCCAGGAACTTGCCGCCGAGGCGTGGTGACCGGGAGGACGGACCAGACCGAAGCAGGGTTCGGTCAGTCCGATGGTGGCGGCCTGGATGGATGCGCCTGCAGCAAGGGATGCAACGTCGAACAGCCCCTCTCTCCGGACCCGCTCCACATGCGATCGGGAGTGGACGGCGGCAATGTCCTCTTCCGTTGCCGGTATCGCCCGGACCCAGGTCACGCGATCGTGGATGGCCCGTTCTACGGCCTCCATCCGTCCGCTTTCAGCCGCCGGATCCGACGTATAGGGGATGCGGAAATCCTCGTGAAACACGACTTTCATGACGCGACTTCTCCTCCCGCGACGGATGTGGGGTCAAGGAAGGCGATCTGTCGAAGCAGTTTCAGGGTGGTTTTCGTGACGTTGAGCGTCCGGATCTCATCGGGTGAAACCCATCGGGCTTCGAGGGCGTCGTCGGCCGCCTTCAATTCGCCGCCCGCGTATTCTGCTGCCATATCGACGATGACGTAGTGGAAGCGGAGGCGTCCTTCCAAGTCCCTGTCGAGGGAGTCGCAGACAAAAAGAGGTGCACCGGCGTGGATCACGATTCCCGTCTCTTCCCGGATCTCCCGTTCCGCCCCCTGCTGAAGGGTTTCCCCAAGCCTGAGTCCGCCTCCCGGAATCGACCAGAGCCCTCGGGCCGGAGCCGCGCCCCTGCGGACGAGCAGGATACGGCCGTCCCGGAGGACAACGGCGCCAACGCCGACCCGTGGATGGTCCGGATATTCCCGATTCGACATAACCGAAATCCTCCCTTAGGTTCCCCTGATTCGAAAAACGAAATGGTCGGTTGTTCGGGGCTGACGGGAGCCGTTAAATTCCCGTTGCTCAAAGGTCGCCCACCCGTGACGATCGACGAAAAGAACCGTCGAGGAACGGGTCCCGTAAACGGGGCTCTCGATGAATAACGGGGAGAGGATTCTTTCCCATTCGAGTCCCACACCCGTTTCGGGCAGGGAGGCGTCGGGCGGTCGGTTCCGATCGGCCAGAAGCTCGAAAAACGGCTCCGGCGACAGCTCCCTCTTTCGGTCCAGAAGATCTCGAAAGGCCGCTTTCCCGCGCTTAACCTTTGGCCACGGGGTGTCGAGAAGGCCGTTGCTCACCCCGTAGACGCCGGGCTCCAGAAGCCGTCGGTCCCCCCGATTCGAAAAATAGAACAAATCCGAGCTGTCGCCGACGAACAGGTTGAAACCGTTGAAACGATCGGCATCCTGCTGAATTCGGTCGAGATAATCCTGCGGCCCCTCCCGGCCCAGGAGATAGCCGCTGACCAGTGCCCCCCTCGAGGGGGCTTGAGGCTTCAGGGATGCCGGATCGCGGTAATTGGTGACGGCGGCGAACTTTCCGGATCGCGTGATTCCGAGCCAGGTTCCCCCTTCCCTGAGGTCCCGGCCGGCCAGCAGGTCCGGCGCCTCCTCCCAGAAAGAAGCGGGCGCCGATGATCTTTCGTAAAACTCGTCGCGGTTGGCCGCGAGCACGAGGGGAAAAAGTGCATGGCTTCTCCATGCGAAGAGAATCAGGCACATGGTCCGTTGAGCCTCTGTTTGACTTCGGCCAGGATCCGCCCCAGGACTTTGCCTGCGGAGGCGAGGATAACGACATCGGCAATCCTGTCCGCAGGCGTCGGGCTCAAATTGACGATGACGAGGCCGGCCCCGGCCTGTTTGGCATAAAGAGGCATGTAGGCCGCAGGGTAAACCACAAGCGATGAGCCGACAACCAAGAGCAGATCGCAGTTGCTCGCACGCCGGTTCGCCTCCAGAAGGGTCTCCTCCGGCAGGGCTTCGCCGAAGAAGATCACGTCCGGCTTCAGGATCCCGGAGCAGAAACCGCAGACGGGAGCCTCTTCGGGGTTCCCGTCGCCTCGAAGAAATCCCTCGACGCGGTAGCGTCTCCCGCATCCGAGACAGCGGATCCACTGCATGTTGCCGTGAAGTTCGAACACCTTTTCGGGGCTGTTCCCCGCCTTCTGGTGAAGGTTGTCGATATTCTGGGTGATCACGCAATTGAGCCGTCCCAGCCTTTCCAACTCTGCAATGGCTTCATGCGCCGCGTTGGGACAGGCGTTTAGAAAACGGTCGCCGGAGAGCAGGAAGCGCCATTGCTTGCGCCGGGTTTCCGGATTGTTCATGAATTTTTCGAGGGTAAAATCGTCCGGATCGAACTTTGTCCAGAAACCGCCGGGACTGCGGAAATCGGGGATACCGGATTCCGTGCTGACCCCCGCGCCCGTGAAGACGACGATGTCCTCCGCCTCCGTGATCATTTCCGCAACCCGGGCAATCCGGTTTTCCCCTTCCCGATCGATCATATACGTGCCGCCGTCTCGGTGTGTCCATCAACGGGCCTGCTGACCGGTCGGATACGTTTCCCCGCACCTCCCTCCCGTGAACCGTTTTCACGGTACGACCGGAGCCCGAATGCGGGCACTATAGCCGAACTTCGGCGAAAAGACAAAATGAAAACCATTCCGCGCAAAGCCTGACTCTATGATGATCCTTTCATTCCGAATGGAAAAGTCTTGAAATCCATTATCTGCTGTTGTATTCTTGCCACACCAGCGGCCATCTGTGAAGATGTCGTAAAATACGCTTTTTATTTCAAGCGTTTTCCGCGGCAGATTCCCCTTGGCCCAACGGGAGAAGGAGATGTTCCCATGATCCAGAATGCCCTGACGATGCTCAACAACCTGAGGCTTCAGGACATTCTGGACATCGCCATCATCTCGGTCATGATCTCGGCGCTTCTGATCTGGTTCAAGGACAGGGCGTCCCGTTTTGTCTTTTTCGGCATTACGCTGCTAGGCGTCATCTACGTCCTTGCCCGTTTTTTCCAGCTCTACCTGACCGCCGTGGTCCTGCAGTCCTTCTTCGCCATTCTGCTCTTCGTGCTCGTCGTGATCTTTCAGGAGGATCTCCGGCGGTTCTTCGAGAGGCTGGCCCTTCTCGGGCGTTTCCGGAAACGGTTCTTCGATGTGGCAGCATTCACCGAAAGTGCGGAAATTCTGACCCAGACCGCGGCCGATCTCGCCCGGAAGAAGATTGGTGCCCTGATCGTTCTCCAGGGACATGATCCCCTTGACCGACACCTTACGGGGGGAAGCCACCTTGACGGCATCCTGAGCCAGCCCCTATTGGAGAGCATCTTCGATCCCCATTCCATCGGGCACGATGGCGCTGTTCTCATCGACGGAAACCGGGTGATGCGCTTCGGGTGCCATCTTCCCCTTTCGGCAAATGCCGCCCAGCACGGAAGCATGGGGTTGCGTCATACGGCGGCCCTCGGCCTTTCCGAACGGTCGGACGCGATCTGTATCGTGGTCTCCGAGGAGCGCGGCAGCATTTCTCTCGCAAAGGGGGAGCGCCTCCAGGAAGTCGCAAACGCGTCGGCCCTTCGGATCGAATTGGAGGCTTTTTTCTCCCGGCGAGCGCCCGTTGGCAAAACAGGGCCTGTTGGCCGGTGGTTCAAGGAGAACCAGCGCGAGAAGGTAATCGCGGTCATGCTCGCCTGCATCCTCTGGTTTGCTTTCGGTTACCAGCGCGACACAGTCCGTAGGGATTTCACCGTGCCCATCGAATACAGGAATGCACCGGCGGAATGGATTCTGGAGGAACCCAAAGCCACGGAGGCAAAGATTATGCTCATGGGGCATGCCCAGGCCTTTCAGCTCCTCCACGCCGAGGATCTCAAGATCTCGTTAGACTTGGCTGAACTCCCCCCCGGCAAACAGGAGGTTACGCTCACGCCGGCCATGGTGAAGGCCCCTTCAAACATCGAAGTGACCGCCATCAGCCCCGAACGGATCACAATCGTCACATCCCGGTTGATTTCGATGACCGTCCCGATCGAGGTTCTGACTGAAAACAACCCGCCACAGGGGATCACAATCCAGCAGATTACCGCCACCCCTTCCGAGGCCAGAATCCTCATCCACCGAAAGCTCCGCGGCAAACGGATCCGGATACTGACGGAGCCGATCGATCTGTCGCAGCTGGATATTCAGAGGGCCTTCACGCCTTCCCTCCGTTATCCGCCGGACATCCAATTTGCGGGGGGGAAGCCGCCAATCGTCAGGGTCGTGGTCAAGACGCGGCAGGTGGAAGCGACTTCCCGGAGCTGATGTTCGAGAGCCCGGGAAAAAGGTCTTGTATCCGCGCCTTCAGCGAAACGCCTCTTTCCGGAGGCCGTGCTTCCGCATGAGTTTGTGGATCTGGCGGACTGTAACGCCGGCTGCCTCCGCCGTGCGGTTGATTCTCCCGCTGTTTCGGGCGAGGATTTCCCGGAGATAGTTCTTCTCCGCCTCTTCGACGACCCGGGCGCGGGCTTCCGCCAGCGTGAGACCGACATTGATGGACAGCGGGGCCAAGGCAGGGACTCCGGTGAAGAGTTCCGCCGGAAAACTGGAAGGGGTCAGAACCGATGAGGTCTCCAGGATGTAGGCCCGCTCCACGAGATTTTCGAGCTCGCGGATATTTCCGGGCCAGTGGTAGCGCTGAAAGGCCTCCATCACCCGGGGGTGAACATAGTGGATGCCCCGGTGGTTGAAACGGTTCATCCGCCGAAGGAAGATCTCCGTGAGTTGGGGAATATCCTCCCGACGCTCCCGAAGCGGCGGGATATCGATCGGAAAGACGTTCAGACGATAATAGAGATCGTTCCGGAACAGCCCCTTTTCCACCATCTGCCCGAGATCCATGTTGGACGCGGCGATGATGCGGGTGTCCGTTTCGATAACGGATTCCCCGCCCACCCTCTGAAAAGTCCGTTCCTGAAGGACTTGAAGAAGCCTGATCTGTGCGGCGGGCGTGATGGTGCCGATTTCGTCGAGAAAGATCGTTCCGCCGTGGGCCAACTCGAATTTGCCCAGCTTCCGCCGGACGGCGCCGGTGAAGGCGCCCTTCTCATGGCCGAAAAGCTCGCTTTCCAAGAGGGTGTCGGGGATGGCGCCGCAATGCACGCCGATGAACTGCATCCCCCCGCGATTGCTGTGACGGTGGATCAGTTTGGCCAGCACCCCCTTGCCCGTTCCCGTTTCTCCGGCCAGCAGAACCGTGCTTTTGGTGGGCGCCACGAGGCGTATCTGGTCGAAAACCGCCTTCATGTCGGGATTCCGGGTCTGGACGACCTCCATGGCGTCGGACTGCCAGAACCGGTCCCGCAGGTAGTCGAGTTCCGACTGTGCCCGGATGCCCTCGTGCAGACTCTCGGTCACATAGCGGATTTCGTCGGCGTTGAGGGGATAGGTTACATAATTCGCGGCGCCCGCCTTCACTGCTTCGACCGCTTCGCCAGCCCTCTCCGGAGGGGTCATGACAATGAAGTCGATCGAAGGGAAGGCCTGTCTCACGGCGCGGAGGGCACCGCCGGCGTCATCCGGTTCTTGCCCGAGGTCGCAGAGAAGAGCGAGATCCAGGAAAGCGAATTCGTACCGCCGTTTCCGAAGCAGTTCCCGGCAGGGATCGACGGCGTCCGCCACATCCACCTGAAAAGGCCTGCGGAAGGCGGCGCGGATGACCGGCACCGCAGTACGCTCCCCGGTTGCCGCAAGGATGTATCTCATGAGTCCTCCGGAACCCATCAAACACCAATCCAGCCGCTCGGGAGATTGATGCGGGAAGGCACAGCGGTCTCCTGTCCGCATGGTGCCGAACCCTTGACGACATCCATCCATGCCGCGGTGCGGCCCGTTTTCACCCGAAAAGCGCTGTTGAAACGTGGTTCATTACGTCCGCAATTCCGGACCGTTTGTCAAGAGAAAATCGTCTTTACTGCCTTTCCGAGACGCCGACTTTTTCATTGTCTTTAGGGGAACCATGGTTTACATTGATGCGGCCCGCCCGGGAGCCATGTCCCCATGGCGGGCGTTCGGTTGATCACGGAGGACAAGAGGAATGGCCAACTCTTCGAAGAAAAGATCCGCCAAATCCGGTCTCCCGCCCGGTGCACTGGTCCATATCGGCGAAAGGCATGCGGAGCGAGCGAAGATCCTGCTCTGCGAATACGACGAATCCCGTTACGAGGAAAAGGCGATCAACAACTTGGAGGGCCTGAAGACTCCGGGAGATCTGCAAACCGTCACATGGGTTCACATTGACGGGCTCCAGGACGTCCATCTGCTCGAACGGATGGGCGCCTGCTTCGGACTTCACCCCCTGATCCTCGAAGACATCCTCAATACCGACCAAAGACCGAAACTGGAGGACCGGGGTGATTACCTTTATGTGGTTCTGAAACGGTTTCACCGGGCAGGAAACGGCGTCCTCGTTTCGGAGCAGGTCAGCATCGTCCTGGGATCGAACTACATGATTTCCCTGCAGGAGCAAGAGGGAGACCTGCTCGATCCCATCCGGGAGAGGCTCAGAAACGACCGGGGCCGACTTCGCCGGGGCGGACCGGACCGCCTTGCCCATGCCATACTTGATGGGATCGTAGACGGCTACTTCACGATCCTGGACCATTTCGGCGACGAAATCGAAATCCTCGAGGAGGAGCTGATGGGCCGCCCGACGTCCGCAACCCTGAGGGCGATCCAGATCCTCAGAGGGAAGATGATCCTGTTGCGGAAATCGGTCTGGCCGCTCCGGGAGGTGATAGGCAGCCTCGGCCGTTCCGATTCGCCGCTCATCCGGGAATCTTCACTCCTCTACTTCCGCGACATCTCCGATCACACGGTTCAGGTGATCGACACCATCGAGACGTACCGGGACCTGCTTTCGGGGATGCTCGACATCTATCTCTCCTCCATCAGCAACCGGATGAACGAGATCATGAAGGTCCTGACCGTCATCGCCACCGTGTTTATGCCCCTGACTTTTCTCGCAGGCGTTTACGGAATGAACTTCAAATATATGCCCGAGCTGGAGTGGCCGTGGTCATACTTCGTCCTCTGGGGGGTCATGATCGCTGTCGCCGCGATCATGCTGCTCTTCTTCAGAAGGAAAAAATGGCTTTAAGGGGACGTTGCAGCTTCAATCGTCATGGAATCGCCATCGATCAAGATGGTATGAACCACCCCGTCATCCAAACCCCAAAAAGCGTAATGGCATTCCGTGAGGGGTAGCATGCCGACCCCGGTTCACAGAAGGGGATGCCGGGATGTCCTTGTCTCATCCGGGATCCTCCGGATACCGGGATGGATTGTCAAGC
>CAZWTL010000008.1:0-12054 GCA_964637025.1 uncultured Syntrophaceae bacterium
CGCTGCTGCCATCATCTGCTGGAGAAAGGTTGCTCCTATTTACGGATAGGTTCTTGGTGTATTTAAAAATACTTACGCATGGGTCAGCGCTATATCTTGTGGATTGCCAACCCTTTTTTATCCTTATATTCGGGCTTACCTCCCCATTAATTTCTCAACAAAGAATGATACGACCAGTACATCCATATTCTGGTACATTAACATTGGTCCTACTCCCATATGATCACGCCAGCGCCTTCGGCAAGAGACCAGTAAACGGCCCTGGCATCATTCCCGTCCATGGTCATATCTATGACCGTATAAGGTTCTCCCTTAATGTAATGCCACAGCATGGGGAAAGGGCGAACGAGAAATCTCGCGAGTCCGTAGAAGATGTTGCTCGCGCCCGAAGCAATCCCTTCCGTTGACGGCCTGACCTGGATTTCCATGCCGCCGTCGAAAACGAGGGTATATCGAGAAGGCATGTCGCTCAGTTCCAATGCATCGATCTCGAATGTATCCTTTTCCTTGTTTTCTCCTGGCTTGATCATTTCTCTGTCCGGTTCCCATAAAGCGCTTTTCTTGACCAGGTGATATACGGTACCCATGAGTGGCGTTCCCCAACGGCGGGCTTTATGAACGGGCATTTCCTTTAGTCGGATGCCTCTGGCCTTGATATGCGCCGTATGGGTACCGAGATCGAATACAAAGTAGATATCGGGCTTCCGGGCCAAACCGAGTTCGGCTTCGATCAATCTGTTTTCACGTAAATATTGGTCCTTTTCATCGCCAGCAAAGCAGGGAAGGCCAGTCAGCATGATCAGAAGCAATATGAGTTTCGGTTTCATCATCAGAAAATGAATATCCTTGTCCCCACGCCCGCGGCATGGTAGATGGCCTTCAGATCCTTGTCGCCGACACGGATGCACCCATGCGTCACGTTTCTTCCCAGCAGCCTGGTATACAGGGTGCCGTGAATAAAATATCCTTTGCCGAATCCAAGGGCATAGTCTCCGAGAACTCTTTCCTCCACCCTCTCTTTGGGGTCCTTGGGGATGGCTTCCCCCTCTTCGATGAAGGCCCAGTCGGGCCGGATCCACGCGGGTTGGACAAATTTGTTTTTCACACGGTGCTCGCCCCGCGGCGTGTCAAATGTCCATTGACGTTTGCCGGACGGATCCTTCAGGATACTGCCGCTGCCGCATGAGACGACGGCTTCCCGGATGGTCTTGTCGCCTTTTTTGAGGGAAAGAACATTCCTTCCGGTGTCGACAACGATGAAGGTTTCATTGGTCGTCATGCTTTGTAACCGCTGTTTGAGAGCCGCGTTCTTTGTCTTCAGGGTATTCAAACCCGTTTCCTGATTTTCCTTTTGGTCGCGCTCCGAGGTCCGCATCCCCCGAGCTCCTAGATAATATCCGCCGGCTTCGAAAGACAGGAAAATGAGGAACAATATGATCAACAGGTTGCGGATTCTGTGGTTGCTGAAAATCATTTCATGACCCCTTGACAGCGGACGACAAGCTGTTGTCGTGGTCGACTGCGCCAACAATGGTCACCGGGGTCCCGACCGGGATGCGATGGAACAGATCATCGATGGCATGGTTGTCCATGGCTATGCATCCGAACGTCATGCTGTCCTTGCCGCCGCCATGGATCTCGATGAGTCCGCCTATCCGCGACCGCGCCGGAATCAGGCCCTTCTTCTTGGCTTGAATAAAATCCCTTCGATCATCCTCGTTCGGATAATTGATCAATAATGCCTTATGATAGCGACTGGAGGCGTTTTTCTTGATCACCTTGTATTTTCCCTCGGGTGTCGAGTTGTCACCCGCACGGAGTTTATCAAGGGAGCCATTGCTCCCCAAACCGACCTGATATGTCTTGACGAGAACGCCCGACTTATACAGCAAAAGCGCTCGCCTGCTCTTGTTGACGACCATCGCCAGGATGTCCCTTTCCTGGGATTCGGATATGGTTTCATCCGCCATGCGTTTCCATTTTTTGATATGAGATCGGTCTGCGTAACGGTCAAAAATGGGACGGATCGAATCTTCAGCTGCTGAAATAAAGTCCGAGATTCTTTTGATTTGATCATCCGCTGCCGCGTAATCCTCACGTTCGCAGCGGCTCATGGCCTCGGACAGGAGCAATTCGGCTCTGCTGAGATCCTTCCTGGCAAACCGTCCCTCATTGATTCTTTCACTGAGCCCCTTCAACGCCTCCATCTGCTTCTGAAGTCCGGCAATCTGCCCCAGGATGCGTTCTCTCTGCTGGCGTTTACGGGATAAGATTTTTTCCTGTAGGCCATATCCCGTCTTCAAAACGTCTCTGAAACCGGATTGAACGTCCCGGTAATCCCGGAACCACGCAAAGCGGCTTTCTTCTTGGATCAAAGCCTCTTTGGTACGGCGCAGGGCATTCAGATAACCTTCATAATCTGCCGGTGCATATACCTTCGCCCCCAAAGTCCAGAGGCGATGCTCCTGCTCCTCTGCCAGTTTGACCTCCGGAGGAACGGCCGGAGAAGCGCAGCCGAAGAGAGCCGCCAAGAGCACGATCACAAGGAACTTATTTTTCAGCATTCCAGACAGGCTCACGCGAGCCATGACGCTCCGATCGTTCATTGATGAGGAATCCCGGATCTTTCTGTTTCCCAAGCGGTCATCCGGCTGCGCCATACCAAACACGGGCGATCTTGATCAAGGTCGCCCGTGTTAGGATGACATTCAGCAATGCGTTGCAGTGTTAGTGGTTATTTCTTTGCCCCCACTTTTTCCTTTGCCTGTTTGATCTGGTCTGCAATGGCAGCAGCCTTATCCTTGATGGCATTGCACTTTTCGACGGCTACGAGATAATCCTCGGAATCATTTGCCGTCTTGACTTCAGCCCAAGAATCTTCGATGCCTTTCAAATCCGCCTTGAATGCCTCGATATCCGCCTTGGAGCCTTTGCCTTTGGGCGCCTTCGCCAGAAGGGCCTTCGCTTCCGCGACCGCAGCCTTTGCCGCTTCCTCAGCCGCAATCGCATTCTTTTTCGCCTCTTCCTTTTTCGCAGGCAATGCCGCCTTGAGCGCATCCGCGTCGGACTTCACTTTCGCCACGAGTTCCTTGGTCTTGTCATAATTCTTGAAAGTCTTGCCTTCCTGAACCTTGAGTTCATCCTGGACAGCCTGCATGGCGTCAGTCAATTTCTTTGCATCCTCTGCTGCAAATTTCTGGGCTCCGTCCGCAATGGCCGCATCGATCGCCGCCTTTGCCCCGTTGATTTCCTCCGTGGGCTGTTTCGCACAGCCGACGAACACGAAAACCGTGATCATGATCAACGCCAATACCTTTAACGCACCTTTCATTTTTGATTCCTCCTTTTGTCTATTAAGATCCTCCCGCCAAACGGGGGGTGTTTCTATTGTTGTTCCCGAGTGACCGCATTCCGGTCGCTTTGAATCGCGGTACCGGTCCTGGCAGACCTGCAACGATACCGTCCGCCTTCTTCCTCACCCTATAATGGATACAAGTTCTTGGAACAAAATCAATTTACTGCCATCCACACCCATCCATGGAACGATTCCTCAAGTTCACCTCCTTCCGCAGATCAGTGTACGGGTGTGATGTCTATTCCAACCGAAAATGCTATCTCACTGTTCTTAATCTGTCAATCATTATTTTGATCCTGCATTTTACTGCGGTATGGACTCGAAAACGGTCAGAATTCAGCCTCCATTCAGGCAGGCCGTCACCGCTTCAGCATGATTCTCGCATCCGCGACAATGCAGGATTCAGCATTGCACATGACGGGATTCAGATCCACCGACTCCGCAACCTCCTTGAGGTCCATCATCAGCCCTGAAAAGGCCAGCACCGTCTTCTGAAGTGCATCTATGTTTACGGGCTGTGAACCGCGATACCCGGCAAGCACACGTTTTGCCGTCAGATCCTGGATCATGTTCTCCACATCCATCGTTTTGAGCGGAGCCATTCTGAGAGACACATCCCGGTATATCTCCACCCCTACACCCCCCATCCCCAAAAGGATCATGGGGCCGAACTGAAAATCGTTCTTCGCACCGACGATCAGTTCGACGCCCTGCACCATTTCCTCGATCAGCATCCCTTGAAATCCGTCAATCCTGCTGAACCGATCGAGCGTACGGGTCAGTTCGCCATCGTCCCGGATACCGACCACCACGCCTAGAACATCCGACTTATGGACCACCGCGTGCGACACGATCTTGGCGACCACAGGATGGCCGATGTCGCGGGCCAGCCTTATGGCCTCTTCCGGCTCCTTCGCAACGGCGTGCTTCGGCGTTCTCAAGCCGTACAGTGAGGAAATCTTCAATGCGTCCGGTTCCAGAACCCATCCCCACTCCCTGGATCGCTCCAGGATCTCCGCGATTTCTTTCCTCAACATGGTTTTTTCCTCACCAAAGCTTTGGCCATCAACACGGCGCCGTCGATGGAAGACGAGGTCGGGATTCCGTTGAGTTCAAATCCCTCAATGAGCATACCGTATTTCTCCACGTGAGGCACGTATGCGATGAACGGTTTGCTGCATTGTCGGCTCACGGAACTCAATTTTACACCGATGTCCAGGGTCATGCCCGGAATGTAGGGAAGAAGCAAGACAATGACGCAATCGATTTCCGCAGAGGCTCCCATCACCCTGGCGCAGGCCACGAAGTCTTCATCCATCGCGCTGCCGGTCAAATCGACAGGGTTTCCGAGCGTCGCAATGGTCTTGATCTGATCCTTGAGGTTCTTCCTGATTTCTTCACGGACCGTATCGGACAATTCCGGGACGTTGATGCCGTTCAACGAACAGGCGTCGACGGCCATGGCCCCGTGGCCTCCACTGCCGGTGATAATGCCGATGTTGCCCTGAATCGGGTTTGTATAGGAGCTCAAAACCTCGCAGAAGGAAACGAGTTCATGCTCATCAGCCGCCTCCAAAATGTTATGCTGGGCCACCGCCGCGGAAAAGCTGGCATAGTCCCCGGCGAGCGACGCGGTATGGCTTGAAACCGCCCTGTTCCCTGCTGCCGTTTTCCCCGATTTCATGATCACAACCGGTTTGTGACAACAATCTGCCGCCAGCACGAAATCCCGGCCTTCTCCCCCTCCGAATCCTTCGATATAGTAAGCGATGACTTTGGTAGCCGGGTCTTTTGCGAGATAGGAGAGCAACTCCTTCTCTTTGATGAAAGCCTTGTTGCCGATGCTTACGGCCTTTGCCATACCCACACCCTGCTGCGCGAACTTGATCATATGGTCGACCAGAATGCCGCCGCTCTGGCTGACAAAGGCGACGCCGCCGGGCTCGGGTTTGATCATGCGTTCAATGGGCAGGAAAAAGGTATCGACCTTGAAGGGCACATAAACCCCCATACAGTTGGGGCCGATGAAGGGGATTCGAGCTTCTCTCGCCATTCCGACGATTCGATCCTGAAGATCTTTACGTCCCATTTCGGTGAAACCGCCTGAAACGACGATGGCCGACTTAATCCCGGCTCGTATACAGTCCTCCATGACATCCGGAACCCATTCCGCACGCGTCGCGATGACTGCCAGATCGATTTTTTCCGGAACGTCTCCGGCACTGGGATAAATCACCTTATCCTGCAGAAGCCCCCCTTTGGGATTGACGGCATAGACTTTCACAGGATATCGATGGCTGTTTTTGGCAAAGATGACATTGGCGGGATGACGGTCGTTGACCGTGGAAACGCCTATCACCGCCATGGTTTTGGGCTCGAACAAAGGCTTCAAATCCATAAACGCCTCCTTTTGTTCGAATTATCTCAATTAACTGGATGGTTCGCAAGCATTCATTGGGCATGCCTGTGTATCCTGGAAGGCGGGGTGGCTGCCAGAGTGGAGCGACCCTGCTGTGCGCTGGTTGCAACGCCTGCACAATGCCACTGCAGCGGTGGTCAGGACGAGCATGGGCATGAAGAATTGAAGCAACGGCGACCGTCAATCCGTCTTCCGCCGACACTGCGACGGGACGCAACCGCTTTCCTGATGTTGGGCGCCCCGGCAAAACGGATTCAAGCCAGCCGGACAGGGCCTAGGGCTCTCTCGGCATGAATATCCACAGCAGGAGATAGACGAGCAGTCCCGTGCCGAAGCTGACAATGATAAAGATCGCAAATGAGAGTCTCCAGATCCATGAAGGGATTGGGGTATGCTTGCCCAGCCCCCCACAGACCCCGCCGATCCATTTGTCGTCCTTTGATTTGGACAGTGTCCGCAACCACTCCTGCGCTGACATACAGCCTCCCTTCTGCGATCCCCGCCCCGGATTCGGATCCATCCAGCAAGAGTGAGCGGATGAGGACCCGTCCCTTTCGAATACCGGTATTCCTTTTACACAAAAAGGAGCCGATCTGTAAACCTTTTTCCCGTTTCATGTTGCTGCGGGACGGGGTGATCCGGGACGGAGGATCCGGAGAAAAGGGTCTCATGTCCCGGTGCGACAGCCGATATTCCCGATCGCAACCGAAAAAGTGATGGAATTTTGTATCATGAAAATGGTATGTTTTTAATGTTGCAGGCATGTGTCATTCGACTGGGGAGGCACCATCAATGAATATCTTTCATAGCAAGAGGCGAATCATCCTGTGCGTCTTTTTGACGCTTCTCGTTCTCGGCCCATACGGGGACAGTCGTGTCTCCGCCCTTGAACGCAGCACGTACAAAAGTCTCAAGACCTTCAGCGAAGTTCTGGACATCGTTGAGAAGAACTATGTGGAGCCCGTGGAGACGGATAAACTGCTGCAGGGGGCAATCAATGGGATGATCAAATCCCTAGACCCCCACAGTACCTTTATGACGGCGGACATGTACAAGGAACTGGAGGAGGATACGCGTGGCAGTTTCGGAGGTATCGGGGTCGAAATTACCATTCTCAAGGATATTCTCACCGTCGTATCGCCCATCGAGGACACGCCCGCATACAGCGCCGGGATCAAGCCGGGGGACCAGATCATCAAGATCGACGGAAAGTCCACGAAAGACATCACCATCATGGATGCGGTCAAGCAACTCCGAGGCCCCAAGGACACCAAGGTCGTCATCACCATTGTGCGCGAGGGATTGGCCAGTCCGAAGGATTTCGAACTCAAACGAAACATCATCAACGTCCGCAGCATCAAGTTTAAGGTCTATGACGACAGTATCGGCTATATCCGAATCGCTGCCTTTCAGGAACGGACGGGAGACGACCTGAAGAAGGCCCTCCGGGAGATCATTGCGAAGGCCAATCCCCTCAAAGGGATCGTTTTGGATATGAGAACCAATCCCGGCGGCTTGTTGAACCAGTCGGTTGAAGTATCCGACATCTTTCTGAAATCTGGGGTTATCGTCTCTACGCGAGGCCGATCCAAGAACATGGAAAGCAAGTACGAGGCGAAGGATGACGGGGATGAGCCGACCTGCCCGATGGTGGTACTGGTCAATGAGGGAACGGCCAGCGCCGCGGAAATCGTCTCGGGCAGCCTTCAGGATAATGGACGGGCGGTCATTCTCGGGACGCAAACCTTCGGCAAAGGATCGGTTCAAACCGTCATGCCCTTGGAAGACGGCTCGGCTTTGAAGCTGACAACGGCCCGTTATTACACCCCGAACGGCCGCTCCATCCAGGCTGAGGGCATCATTCCCGACATCGTCGTGAAGCCCATCCGCGTCCAGGAGGAAAAAGCGGACGAAAAGGCCCCTATCGAAAACCTGATGTTGCGGGAAAAGGATCTGAAGGGTCATATCAAATCCCCGAATCAGAATGACGTCAAATCCGAAGAGGTTAAAAAAGACAAGGACAATCTGGATCAGGACAACCAGTTGAAGCATGCCATCGACATCCTGAAAAGCTGGGATATCCTGAAAAAAAACATGAAAGGCTGACCAGTGCCGGTACAGGGGGAATGACACAGGTTTTGAACTGAAAGTGAAGCGATTTCCTTTTTTGGCAGTGGTTGTCGCCGCCGCCCTCATCGCGGCGGCCGTCATTGTTCTGGAACGGGTTGACGATCAACCAGAAGGCCCGAACACCCCGAACATTGACGATGGGGAAGTGCAGAACAAGGGCCACTCCGGCATGGCGCGTGCGCCGTCGGGAGGACGGACGCCATCGGAAAACACCTACCGGAAACGGGCCGTGGCCATGATCATCGACGATATCGGTTACGATCTGCAGATCGTCGAAGAGCTGGCCCGTATCCCGTTGCCCGTTGCCTATGCCGTTCTTCCTAATACTCCGCATGCCGCAGAGGCTGCAAAACGTTTACACGCCGCAGGCAAGGAGGTCCTGCTCCATCTGCCCATGGAACCCCTGTCACACCCGGAGGAGTCTCCGGGAGAAGGTGCCCTCATGACCGACATGGATGCAGGGGAAATCCGGAGACTGATACGGAAGAATCTGGGAGCCGTTCCCTTCGTATCGGGGGTGAACAACCATATGGGTTCACGCTTCATGGAGGACCGGACGCGGCTTTCCGTTGTCATGGAGGAACTCCGTGAGAGAAATCTCTATTTTGTGGACAGCATGACCACCGATCGATCCCAGGGTAGGGAGTCGGCCATGCACGCGGGCGTCCGGTTCGCCTCACGGGACGTCTTCATTGATTACGCTCCGGGTTACGCCACCGCGTTCGAAGCCCTCAAGGGGGCTTCCCGGCATGGCCGCAACGATGACGCCCCCCTGCTCATGATCGGTCACCCCCATGCGGAAACGGTTCAGGCGATTCACGACATTCTTCCCGTCTGGCGAAAGGAAGGCGTCAAGGTGGTCTCGCTGTCGTCCTATTTTCGGATCTCAGGCGGGTCGGCAAGGTAATGTGATTCAACGAGGCAGGATGATGAATCTGCCTATGAAGGGAACAGCGTTCAATGGTTCGGACAGGCATTTATGCAACTTGTTGGTTCATTTTCGTAATTTTGATCCTTTCGGGGTGTGCGGTCCCCGCCGTTCAGCGTGACCCATCATCGCCGAGGCAATCTGAAACCCAACCATCGTCCTTGGCCGGCTACCATTACAGCATCGGCATCCTGAATGCCCTCAACGAAAACCTGGATGAGGCTGTCCTTGAGCTGGAGGAGGCCTATCGCATCGATCCCTCCTCGACCTACCTGGCCAAGGAACTCGCATCGCTCTACATGGAAAAAGGCGACACCGAGAAGGCATTTGCGCTGTGCCAAAAAACCCTCGAAAGGCATCCGGACGACCTCGACATCCGTTTCCTGCTTGGTGGTTTCCATCTGAACGGGAAAAATTACGCCGCCGCGGCCGAGGAGTACCGGCGAGTTATTGAACTGGCGCCGAAGAACACCGAAGCACGCTTCTACCTCGGAACGAGTCTCGCTGAAATGAAGAAACTCGACGAGGCAGTTTTAGCACTCGAGGATCTCCTCAAGATCAATCCGGACCATTTCATGGCCAATTACTACCGTTCCAGGATTCTCGTGCAACTCAAGCGCTTTGATGAGGCGGAACAGGGGCTCCGCAGGACCCTGGAGCTGCGCCCGCAGTTCGAAGCGGCTCTGATCGATCTCGCGGCACTCTATGAAAGGCTGCGAAAAACGACCCAGGCCATCGAGCTCTACCGAAATTACATTGATCTCTTCCCCGCCCGGTTGCAGGCAAGGATCAAAATAGGAGAACTCTACCTTCACGAACAGCGCTACGACGAAGCGGAAAGAGAGTTTCAGGAGGTCTTGAAGCTGGACGGCAACAACCGTGACGTTCGTTTGACCCTCGCCCTGATCTATCTGGAAAGGGAAAAACGGGACAAGGCCATCGAACTGATGAGCGGGCTCACCCGGGACTATCCGACCGAATACAGGATCATCTATCTCCTCGGCACGACCTACGAGGAGGTCAAATCCGAAGACAAGGCATTGGAAGCCTTTCGTGCGATACCCGTTTCATCGGAATATTACGGAAATGCCCAGATCCGCATTGCAATGATCCTCAAGAAACAAAAGGCAACCACCGGGGCCGTCGACACCCTTTTGCAGGCGATCGAAAAGAAGAAAGACGTCCCGGGGCTATATGCATTCCTCGCATCCATCTACGAGGACGACAAGCAATATGCAGCTGCGGAAGAGATCATCCGTCAAGGTTTGCAGGCCAACCCCAACAGTGTCGACCTCCATTACAGCCTCGGAGCGCTCTTCGAAAAGACCGCGCGCTTCGAGGAGGGCATCCAGGAAATGAAAAAAGTCCTTGAACTCGATCCGGATCATGCCGAAGCACTCAATTTCATCGGCTACATGTATGCGGACAAGGGGATCCATCTCGATGAAGCGGAAAAGATGATCCAAAAGGCCCTGAAGTTGAAACCCGGAAACGGATACATGATCGACTCGCTGGGCTGGGTTTTCTTCCGCCAGAACAGGATGGAGGAGGCGATTCGTTATTTGAAGGAGGCGTCTGAAATCCTGCCCGATGACGCAGCGATCCTCGAACATCTCGGCGATGCCTATATGCGATCCGGCCAGCTCCAGGAGGCTTCCGACGCTTACGAAAAGGCCATCCGCCTCAATCCCGGCAACGAATCCCTGCTGAAGAAGCGCGACGGGCTTGAAGGCATGAAGACGCCCGCCGTCCACATTCAGGAACGCCGTCCATGAATCCGACGGAGCCGTCTGCGCAGTTCGGGAATCGTGTCAAGACAGCCTGGATCCGATGGTTTTCACTCCACTCCCCCGTCATCGTTTCCTCCAACTTCAATGATGAGGAGGATGCGGACAGAACGGATGATGATCGTTTCCCGCTCCTCCGGCGCCGACCGAGGGACATACCTCGTTGTTCGGCATGGCCTCCATGGTTGAACAACGCCTCTTGCATGATCCATCGAATCCTTCTGCCCGGGATAGCGTTTCTTGCCCTCGCCGTTTTCGGCTGCGCAGGATATCGCACAGCGGTCCACCCGCCATGTTTCGAATCCCCCCAGGCGGCTCTTCAGGCGTTTGCCTCTTTGGCCCCGGGATCGCAGGCCTTCATATCCACTGCCAGGATCGAAATCCGTCATCACGGTGACCGTTACCCTTTGAAGGCCGCCGTGATGATGAAAAGACCGGACCTGCTCCGCGTGGAATCCATTCCCTTGATGGGCCCCCCGGATCTTTACCTTTCGGTGGCCGCAGGAGAGCTTCGGGTCTTTCTGCCTGAAAAGAACGCTTTTTATGCCGGACCCACCACTCCTCGAAACATCTCGCGATTTCTCCCCGTTTTCATACCGGCGGGCGACATGGTTTCGCTCATGATGGGCTTTCCGCCGGACGATCCGGAGCCGGTTCAATCATCCAACGGAGAATGCGAAAATGGTCTTTACCGTATCGATCAGTTCCGTGAGGGAAGGAAAGTGAGGTCCCTGTGGATCGATTCCAACAATGGCCGGCTTGTCCGTTTCCGGAAGCTGAACGACCAGGGAACCGCCTTGTACACGGCAGAATTCAAGGAGTATTCACGTGTTGGCGACGATTTTCTGCCGCTGCACGTCGCGATCCGGATAGAGGAAACGGCCGCTTTGAGCATCCGTTATACGGATATGAAGGGGTACGAAACCGATCCCGGCTCTTTTCCCCTGCAGATTCCGCAAGGCATGATCCCAATCGCTCTCGATCCTTGAGAAAAGCCATTGAGGTTACGGTTACTTGATCTCGAGGAGTTTCGCTCGTGCGATCCTGGCCTGGCTCGTATTCGGATAGTCTTTGGCCACTTGTTGCAACAGGAGCTTCCCGCTCGCCTTGTCGCCCAGCTTCAGGAAAGAGAGCCCTTGTTTTAGAAGGGCATATGGCGCCTTGTTTCCTTCCGGAAAATTTTTTGTTACCTTTTCATATTCGAGAATCGCCTTTTCATATTTCTTTTCAAAATAGTAGCACTCGCCGACCCAGAACTGCGCATTGTCGGAAAATTCGGAATCGGGATACTGTTTGAGGAAATTTTCAAAGGCCTCCCTCGATTTCTCGTATTTCGCCTCCTTGAAGAGATCGTAGGCTGCGGTATAGAGGGACTCCTTGTCCGTCTTGGCCGCCTTGGCGCCAGCCGGTTCTTTCGCCGGCGCCGAGGCTGGCT
>CAZWTL010000008.1:12154-65709 GCA_964637025.1 uncultured Syntrophaceae bacterium
GGCTCCTCGTTCTTTCCGATCCCGAGAAAATTTTCCACAAAGTTGATTCTGAACGTGAGATGATCCAATCTCTCTCGAAGGGC
The DNA here is from genome assembly GCA_964637025.1 of uncultured Syntrophaceae bacterium. Taxonomy (GTDB): domain Bacteria; phylum Desulfobacterota; class Syntrophia; order Syntrophales; family UBA5619; genus UBA5619. The sequence continues at coordinate 12,238 of CAZWTL010000008.1, forward strand.
CTTGTCCTCTTCCTCGCGCTTTCCCGTTTTTGAGGATGAGGCTGCAAGGTCCCTGCGGAGTCCGTCCGCCGTCCCCCGGATCTGCTGGATCTGCTCCCGCACATCCGTCATCTCCGCCCGCCCTTCCGCTTGATTGTTCCGCAGCAACTGAAGGGCTTCACGGTCCTTTGCAATCTCGTCGTGAAGACCGGCAACTTCCTGTTGTAGAGGCACCGATGCGCGCTCCACAGAGGCGATCTTGTCATTGGTGGACTGGATCTGTCTGAATAAATCGGCATGCACCCGGCGCAAGTCGTCCGTCGAGGCGCATCCGGTCAGGGACAGAATCGACATCATTATAAAAACGGTCAGATGCCTTCGCAAGATGATTACCTCCCGAGGCTGTATGAAGTCCCCATCACTCCGGAAAGGATCTGTGGCAAGTCTCCACCCCTTTCCCGTCCAGTTGTGCAGTCCATCGGACCGCGATCTCGATTTCGAACCCTACGGCCGCTCCGCTGCCACCCATGGCGCAAATGCACAAGTCCTGTGAACCCGTCATGACGCAGGATCCACAGGACCATTCCTTTCTCACAGTCATACCCCACGAAGCCGACCTCAGAGACCATCCCGCTCTCGGGAAAAGCATCTCTCATTGGCGCAGCCGCCATGAACTCCAGGACCATCGCCCGGTCGCCCTTGGGTCACCAGCGACCCATTATTTGGCCGGCGGAAAAACAACGAAATGGGCCCTTCGATTTTTCGCCCAGGCCTCCTCATTATTGCCTTTGTCCAGCGGCATCTCTTCGCCATAGCTGATGGTTTTGATCCTCTCCTTCTCGATGCCAAGATTGGAAAGATAATTCGCGGCCTCTGTCGCCCGTTTCTCACCCAGCGCCAGGTTGTATTCGTTGGTTCCCCGTTCGTCGCAGTGCCCCTCGACCACGAGTTTGTATGCCCGATGCTTCAAATAGGCTGGTGCACCCTTCTTGAGGACTTCCTGCGCCTCGGGTCTCAGGGTGTACTTATCGTAATCGAAATAGATATCCGCAATCTGCAGTTCTTTCAGGATATCCGTCGCTTGGGCCTCCGCTTCCTTCTTCACCTTTTCGGCTGCCTCCTTGGCGGCCATTTCCCGCGCTGCAGCATCCCGCTGGGCCTGCTCGCGCTGGGCTTGCTCCCGCAGGGCCTGCTCGCGAAGAGCCTGCTCGCGAAGGGCCTGCTCCCGGGCAGCGGCATCATCCGCTGACGGTCCCTGGGATACGGCTTTCTGCTCCTGTGTCACCACGGCCCCTTCCTTCAGCGCCGCCTTCTTGGCGCAACCGGTCAGGAATGAAACGGAGAAACATAAAACGAGGGCAATCAGCCCAACTGCCACCCAATTCCTTCTCATCATTATTCTTCTCCTTTCTTAAATCCAGAATAACATATCCGTGGCTCATTAGAGTCTAATAAAAATATAAACCACTACTGGCAACAAAAATCAACCGAAAATGACAACTTTCTCTGTTTACTCCATGATTTCAATAAATTAAATATTTAACAATGGTATCAGACTTGCAAGCGGAAACATGGCCTGCAGGATTCAGCTTTCAGCCGTGGGGTCAAAATCCTTCCCATCGACTATTGATGGAGCCGGAGTTGAACAGACTGCTCTCATCCAGGGAGATGCCCGTTGTCACGGAAATCATCGAGGGCGGGGTGACCAGAATGGGCTTTGGCACACTTCTTTCCCATCGTGCAGCACCCTCGCGTTCTGCCCATTTTCGTTCATGATTTCGATCCGGTTCCGGCCGATGCCTCGGACACTGTACGCCAGATATCGGCCGTCTGGAGACCAGGCGGGTGATTCGTGATCCCATGCATCAAACGTCAGTTGCTTCGGATCTCCCCCTTCGGTATCGATCGTGAAGATCTGAAAGCGGCCTTGAAACGATCCCTCATAGGCGATCCGATTCCCTTTGGGAGACCAGGCGGGCGAGGTGTTGTAATTGCCCTCGTAGGTCAGCCGCCGGACATTTCCGCCGTCCGCGTCCATGATATAGATCTGAGGGGAACCGCTGCGGTTGGAAACAAAAGCGATTCGCTGTTCATCGGGTGAACGTACAGGCGATACATCAATGGCAAAATCGCGGGTCAGACGCCGGAGAACGCCGCTCCCAACTGTCATGTCATAGATCTCCTGATTGCCGTCCCGGCTCAGGCTCACCAGCATTCTGGAACTGTCCCGGGACCAGGACCCGGGAAGGTTCATCCCTGGATCGGACACAATTTTCCGTATCGATCCATTGACGAGATCCCGGAGATAGATATCCGGATTGCCGTCTCTAAACGAGGTAAAGGCCAAAAACCTTCCGTCGGGAGACCAGCGGGGGGAAAGGGTCAGCGCGTTGAGATTCGTGATCCGGCGGAGATCGGAGCCGTCGAAGTTGACGGTATGGATCTCCGCAATCGCGTCGGCTTTCTTGACGAAGGCGATCCGCGTGTCGAATAGGCCGGCCTCACCGGTCAGCGCCAGAAGGATTTCATTGGCAAACTGCATGACCATTCGATTGCGGTCCTCCGGTTTGCCCGTATACCTCTTGCCGATGACAAGTTCACCCCGCACCACGTCAAACAGGCGGAACTCAGTCGTCAGTTCGCGTCCGTCTGCCTGGTAGCCCCCCCTGACCAGATAGTCAGCGCCGATGGCCGTCCAGTCCTCGAACCGAACTCCCTCGGCGGTGATCCCCGCCTTTTGGGGATCCTCCAGAAAGGCCTTTCGATCCAGAACGTTGAAAAAACCCGTGATCGTTAGATCCCGGGACAGGGTGTCCGAAAACCAGATCGGCAAATCATTCTTCTCCGCAACCGGCTTGATGGGTTTGAATTCGGTGATGGCGATGGGAAACTTTTGAAACGAGGGGGAATCAATATCGATGTAGACCTTCCCAAACACCTGTCCGGCGCATAAAGGAAAAAGCGACACCAGGATCAAAACCCCTAGATTTCTCCTTAAGAACATGCAGATCATCCTTTCAGGCAAGGTCCTTACGACCTCAATTCTGACGAATGAAACCGGATCCCGACATCGAGCCTGCCGTCGCCGATTCCGGCCGGCAGCGGAGGGAAGGGAATGGCCTTGCGGATCGCCTTCAGGGCCGACTCATCAAAATAACGGTTGCCCGACCGTTTTTCAAAATTGATTTCCGTCACCGCTCCGCTGCGGAGTATGGTAACGTGGACTACTGTCTCCAAGACTTCGCCCGGCAGGATTGCCTGAGGCAGCGCCCATCGCCCCTTGATCCGCGACCAGATCGCCGCGTAATAGGCATTCATTTTCTCACCCATCCCGGCATCTCCGGAAGGAGTCGGAGAAGCCGTTCCGGTCTTCATCTCCGGAATGACCTTGTCCTGCTGTTTTTGGACAGGAAGAGGCATGGAGGCCCGCTTGCGGATCTCCTCCATCGCCTTTTCCACGGTCTGATCCTGTTTTTTGCTGCGCTCCATGCTTCGGATGGGAAGGATCGGATCGGACTCCACCTTTTTTCTGAATATCGTCTCGGGGCGAGAGGATTCCATGAGTTCCTTCTCCACGGCTGTCACGCTCTTCTGTTCCAGGGCATGACCGGAAAAATTGACCAGCGATACGGTATAGACCGGACCGAAAGTCAGCTTGGGTGAAGGAAAGGAAGGGGTCAAGAAGAGAAGTGCAAGGATCAAGGCATGGAACAACAGGGAGATGAGGATCATGCCGTTCAAGCGATTTCCTCCTGTACCTCCCCTGTGCATGCGATAGGGCATTACCTGCGTTCCTCGGGCGGTTCGGTGATCATCCCCAATTTATCCACACCGGCCTTGCGAACCTCGGCCATGACCTCGACCACAAAACCGTAAGGAACGTTCCGGTCGGCGCGCATATAAACCTCGCGTTCGATTCTTGATGCGAAAATATGTTTTAACTTGGTTTCAAGCTCGGAAAGCGGCATCCGGCTCTTGTTGAGGAAGATTTCTTTAGCATTGTTGATCGTCAGTACCAGTTTTTCCTCCGCGACATCGACACTCTTCGCCTTAACCCGCGGCAGATTGACGTCGATACCCATCTGGAGCATCGGCGCCGTTACCATGAAGATGATCAGCAGCACCAGCATCACATCCACCAGGGGAGTGACATTGATCTCGGCCATGGGCCGGTTGTCATTGGCGTTCCTGCGTCTCGGATATCTCATGGTTGTTTCTTCACATGGAACCGTTCGATGATGTTGAGGAGTTCCAGGGCAAAATGGTCCATCTCAAGGGTCATCCCCTTGACCCGGTTCAGATAGTAGTTGTAAAAAATGACGGCCGGGATGGCGGCCGCGAGGCCTGCTGCGGTAGCAATTAGCGCCTCGGAAATCCCAGGCGCCACGATGGCGAGGGTCGCTGAGCCGCGAGCGCCGATCCCCTTGAAGGTATCCATGATCCCCCAAACGGTCCCGAACAATCCGATGAAGGGGCTTGCACTTCCCGTCGTCGCCAGGAATCCGAGGGCCGACTCCAATTTGGTCGTCTCCGTCCCACAGGCTCGGTTCATCGCCCGCTCCACATTGTCGATCCCCTCGATCTCCAGCATCGGCCCGGACGCCTCCAGGGCATCCTTTCCCCCAGCGGTTCCCCGCGCGGCTCTGGTGATCTTAACGAGTTCTGAGTAACCGCTCCGGAACACCTCTGCGAGCGTCGAATTCCGAAACCGCTTCGTCTCCGGAAAGAGTTCGGAGAGTTTCGAGCTTTTCATGTACATGTTCAAGAAAAGGTCATTCTCATTTCTCACCTTCCGGATATTGAAATATTTCATCAAAATGATGGCCCATGAGATGACGGAAAAGAGCAGAAGAAGCAGGAGGACCAGTTGCACGACAAAGCCCGCATGCATGACCATATCGAAAAGGCTGCCATGAAAATTGCCCCCCAAAGTGATCTCGGACACGGTTGAAACCTCTTTCACGTTCAATCTCCTTCACTGAAAGCAAAGATGGGAAAGCCGCACTACATCTAATGGAAAAGTCGTTGCTTGTCAAGAAGCGATGACTTACGGGTTCGGCGCCTTTTTGCCGGTGACGTCCGGCGCCGCAATCAAAGGGATTCAGGGGTGAAGGCGACCACCTCGTCGATCCGGGCCCTGTCGAAAAGGAGCATGGCCAGGCGATCAATCCCAAGGGCAATTCCGGCGGATGGCCCCATTTGAGGGAGGGCCGCAAGAAAAGGTTCCGGCATGGGGTAAGGGGAACTGCAGCGCCGTTTCCGGTCACGCGCGGCCTCTTCGAAACGGCGCCGTTGCTCTGCGGCATCGGTCAGCTCGGAGAACGCATTGGCCAGTTCCAGGCCGTCGCAATAGAGTTCAAAACGTTCAGCGATATCGGGATCCCTCCTTTTCCGCCTTGCCAAGGCACCGAGTTCAGCCGGATAATCGTAGAGAAAGACGGGGATTCCCGTGCTCAGTCGCGGTTCGATCTCGCAGGCGAGGATTTCGTCGAAACGGTCCTTCTTCAATGCCTCATCGGCAGTCATCGTTGCATACCGTCCGAACGCCTCGCGGACGGTGATCCGCTCCCAGGGGATCCCCAAGTGTATCAGCCTCCCCTGTCTATAGAATCCATCGCCCATACCGAGTGTTCTGGCAAGGAATAGGATGAGCGCCTCGCAGTCCTCCATGAGGGTCCGATAATCCGTCCCCAGCCGATACCATTCGAGCATTGTAAATTCCGGCAGATGGCGGTCGCCCCTCTCCCCCATCCGGAAACACTTGCAGATCTGAAAGATCCGGGCATAACCCGCAGCGAGAAGTCGCTTCATACACAGTTCCGGCGAGGTTTGCAGGAACCAGTCGTCGGATGGAAAGGCATCGATATGGGATTCCGGCGCCGGCGCCGGGATTCGAAGGGGTGTCTCTACTTCGAGGAAATCACGGTCTTGAAAAAAATGACGAATGGTTCGGATCATCCAGGCACGCCGCCGAAGGTCGTCTTCTCGGGCGGCGAGTTTCCATGAATCATCCACGCACATAACCTGCCTCACCTGGAAAGGGGCCGTCTCATTCGATACGGACCCGCCTTTCAAAAGAAGGGGTATGGTCTTTCCGCATCGTTCACCGTGCATGCCCTGCGCCCGGCGTCCCAATGGCCTTGGTTTTCCTGAGTTCTTCCCGGCGTCTCACGGAAATGCGTGTGACCCCATATGCATTGAAATCTGTTTTTCAAACCGGGAGAACCATCCACGGATTGGCGCGCGCAACGGCTCGCCGCATGGCTGGAAGCTTTGGCACCTGACCCACCTGCAAGTGCGTGGCGGATCCGGGCTTGATGGAAAATCGCCTGGCGTTATCCCTTGACCCTTGTCAGGTACTCGCCACTCCGGGTATCGATCCGGATTTTCTCCCCCTCCTCGATGAAGGGGGGAACCTGGAGCTGATAGCCTGTCTGAACGGTCACCGGTTTGGTGTTCCCCGACACGGAGTCGCCCTTTGCCCAGGGATCGGCTTTGGTCACGATCACGTCGATGAAATTCGGGAGGCTGATCCCCAGAGGCCGATCTTCGAACAGGAGGATTTCCACTTCGATATTGTCGAGAAGAAAATTCTTCGCCTCGCCGATTTGATCGTCGCTGAGGAACACCTGTTCGTAGCTTTCGTTGTCCATGAAGCAGTACTTACCCTCCTCCTTGTATAGGTACTGCATCTTTTTCTCCTGAAGATCGGCTTCCTCGAATACGTCCACGGAACGGAACGTCCTCTCGAACTGGTTCCCGTTGATCATATTCTTCAGTTTGCACCTGTACAGGGCTTGTCCTTTACCGGGTTTGACGAAATTGAATTCCGTGATGATGTATGGGTCGTTTTCGATCTTGATCCGTAAACCTTTTCTCAGATCACTGGCTGTGTACATGGGGTCCCATTCTCCTTGTCGTATCGTTTCTGGAGCCAGATGCCGCGTTTTGCCCGGCCGGATTGTGAAGGCTGGCCCCTCACATCTTTCCGTTTTTCTTAATCCATTTGATTGCCGTTGTCAAAAGAATGTTTGACATCCGCCCCGCCCCTTTCGGACAAAAGCGAGAACGGCTGGAGGGGAATCTTTCCGCGGCCGCCGGGACAATCCAAGACATAACGCGGGAGACAAAGGCCCGAGATGTTTCTCCAGAGTCTCTCCATGATCTCCATGCCGGTCCAGATGTCCGACCGGAAATGATCCGTTCCCCGAACCGGATCGCACTGAAACAGGTAATAGGGACGAACCGAGATCCGTTCCAAACCGTAGAGCAGATCACGCATCGATTCATAATCGTCGTTCACCCCCCGGAGCAGAACCGATTGGTTTCCGACAGGGATGCCGGCGGTAAGGAGCATCTCGCACGCCCTTGTTGATTCGTTTGTAATCTCAAGGGCATGATTGAACTGGGTATTGAACCAGAGGGGACGATGCCGTTTCAGCATCATGCAAAGTTCCGGTGTGATCCGCATGGGCAGCGTCACGGGTGTACGGCTTCCGATACGGAGAACCTCCACATGGGGAATCGCCCGCAGGGCCCCCAAAAACCAATCCAGAAGTCCATCCGAGATCAGAAGCGGATCTCCTCCGGAGAGGATCACCTCGCGGAGGGTCGGCGTCCGTGCCACATGATCCACCATGGCCTGCAGCCTTTGCCGCGTCTGCCCCGGCTCCTTTGAACGCCACAACCGTTTGCGGTTGCAATGCCGGCAGTAAACGGCGCAGGTACTCGTTACGATGGCCAGGCAGCGATCGGGGTAGCGATGGATCAGGCCCGGAACAGGCATGTTCTGTTCCTCGTCGAGAGGATCCTCCACTCCCCCCATCGAAAGATCGAGTTCTCTGGGATCGGGGAAACACTGCCGAATTAACGGATGGCTTTCATCGCCGGGATTCAGCAGCGACAAATAGTAGGGCGTTATCGAAAAGGGGTAGGTGCGAAGCACGGCCCCGTAAGGGGCAAGGGATGCAGTTGTCCGGTTCAACACCGAGGCCAATTGCCTCAGGGTGTGGATACGGTTCCTGAACTGCCATCTCCAGTCGTTCCACTGTTCTGCGGGGATCCCTCTTTCGGGCTTCATAACGGTCCCTGTGTCATAACGGAAATCCCCCGGATGCACGCCGTGGGATGCCGATAAAAAGGGTTCACCTGCCCGCTGATGTATCCGATCTACAACCTGAAGTCGTGGTTTCCGTCCCATCCTCCGGGTCATCTCCATCCACCTCTACTCCGGACCGCGCCAAGGCACCGCCTCTCAATCCCATAACGGCCCTCTTCCGGTATCGACCCGCAAGAGGTTACGGGATCATCAGAGTAGCGGCTTCTATCACAGTTCCAACTCCTGTGCAAAAAGGAATGTTTCCAGGAGACGAAAGGCCATGTCTTCCATGGGGTTCCGGCAAAAGAGATCGCCAGGCCTTGAACATCGTGGCTGCACGGGACATGGAAACGGACAACAAATGATTTGCTTTGTCCCGGCGGATTCGATATCTTAAAATCGTAAGAGGATGGGATCCTTTCCGGCCGCATCGTGACCACAAGGAATCGGAATGATCATTAAAATACCCATCCGGTTCATCTTCCGCATACCTTGCCTCTAGGGGGAGGGTTAAACATGAGAAGGGAGACGGCCAAATGATCACATTGTCACGCGATGAATTAAAGACATTGATGGGGAAACATCAGGGAACGTGCATTTCCGTTTTCATGCCGACTTTCCGTACCGGCTCGGAAAGCCAGCAGAACCAAATCCGTTTCAGAAATCTCCTGCGCATGGCTGAAGAAAAGCTTCTGTCCAGCGGCCTGCGTCCACAGGAAATCAAAACCCTTCTTGAACCCGCTCAGGCGCTTCCGGGCAACGTCCTCTTCTGGCGAAAGCAGAGCGATGGTCTGGCACTGTTCCTGTCAGCCGATCTTTTCCGTTCCTTCCGGCTTCCGGAAACTTTTTCGGAACGGGTCACAGTCGCCGATACTTTTTACGTCAAACCGCTTCTCCCGCTCCTCAGAAGCGATCAGCGGTTCTATATCCTCGCCGTCAGCCAGAAGGAGGTCAGGCTTCTCGAGGGAACGGAGAAAAACGTTCAGGAAATTGATTTGGAATCGGTCCCTCACAACCTCGTTGAGGCGCTCCAGTACGATGAATCGGGGAAACAGGTCCGTTTTCGTGCCGGGGCAGCAGGAGGCGGTGATCATGCGGCCATGGTCTCAGGACATGGTGCGGAGATTGACGATGCCAAAGACAATCTGCTCAAATACTTCCGATTGATCGATCGGGGCCTGCACGAGTTGCTCCGAGACGAACGGGCGCCTCTGGTCCTCGCCGGCGTGGAGTACCTCTTTCCGATATACCGTGAAGCCAACACCTATTCGGCGCTGATCGATACCGGAATCGCCGGAAATCCTCAGGGAATCAGTGCGGAGTCCCTCCACAAGTCCGCTCTGAAGATCGTCAGCCCTTGCTTTCAAAAGGCCGAGCGGGACGCCCTCGCTCAGTACCGGCAATCTACGGGCACAGGATTGACCTCCGTTGACGCCGTGGAGATCGTCCCTGCCGCTGTTCACGGAAGGGTCGGTATCCTCTTCGTCGCCATGGACCGCGAGCAGTGGGGAACCTTCGACGAGGAAAGCGGTTCTGTCGTCATTCATCCTCAGATGGAGACAGGCAGCAAAGATCTTCTTGAGGTTGCGGCTGTCCAGACCGTCCTGAACGGGGGGACGCTGTTCATGTTGCCTCAGGAAAAGATGCCAGAAGCTTGCGACTTGGCAGCGGTTTTTCGATATTGAAGGGGACGAGACCTTCGTGCGCCGAAAGGGGTGTATGGCGGTGTCCCCTTATCGTCCGACGATCGTACGATGGGAACCTCTGCAGAGCTCCCTCCCCTTTCGGAAGATCGTAAGTGGCGGGGGTGGCATCAGAAGTCAGAAATGGATATACAAAACCGTAAAATCCGGGCGGCGCGTCTATCGGTCGTTTCCAACACCGCCCTTGTCGCATTGAAACTGGTTGTCGGTCTTCTGATCGGCTCGGTTTCCATCTTGTCCGAAGCGATTCACTCGGGAATGGATCTGGCGGCCGCCGGCATCGCGCTCTTTTCCGTTCGGAGCTCGAGCATGCCCGCCGACGCGGAACATCCCTTTGGCCACGGCAAAATCGAAAACATCTCCGGTACGATCGAGGCGTTGTTGATCTTTGCGGCGTCCATCTGGATTATCTACGAGGCGATCGGGAAACTGATTCACCCCCAACCGCTCGAACATGCCGGCTGGGGCGTGATCGTCATGATGATTTCGGCAACCACCAATGCCGTTGTATCGAAGATGCTGTTCAAGACGGCGAGGGAAACGGATTCCATTGCCCTCGAGGCCGATGCACTGCACCTCCGGACAGACGTCCTCACCTCCGTTGGCGTGGCCGTAAGCCTAACCGTGATCTGGGGCGGCCACCGATTCTTCCCCGATCCCGATATCCACTGGCTCGATCCGGCGGCGGCGCTCTGCGTGGCCTTCCTGATCACACATGCCGCCTTCCGGCTCACCGTCCGCTCGGCCCGTGATCTGATGGATGCAAAACTCCCTCCGGACGAGGAAACCCGGATCCGCGACCTCATCCGCAACCGGCGATCCGTCATCCACGGATTCCACAAGCTGCGCACCCGCAAGGCCGGAAATGTGCGTTTCATCGAATTTCACATCAAGGTGGATCCTGAAATGTCCGTCGGTAATTCGCATCGCATCACGGACGAACTTGCGGCTGATATCAAGAGCCTTTTTCCTACTGCCAGTGTCATTATCCATACCGAGCCCTGCGACGGCCGGTGCGATGCAAGTTGCCTCCGGGGATGCCTGATGGACGAAATTCAAAGGGACCCGGGCCGTCAAGGGAACCGGAGTCACGGGTGAAAGATCTTCAGATCTCGCCCACCCCGCCCGGGGTATCCGAATCCTCCGGCGCAGGGGACTTTCCCGCACGTTCCCCATTCTGCTTTCGGCCCTTGTAGATGTAGCGGTCGAACAGCCGATGGTAGGCAGTCCAGTCCGACTCTCCATCTCGATCCTCCCGTATGGTTTCCTGGAAAGCGTTCACCTTCGCGTCGAGATCGTCCATGTAGTGGACGATCAGAGCCTCCAGCGTCTTGGGACGCTTTGGCGAACCGAACTCGAGTACGCCGTGGTGGCTCAGCATCAGGTGGCGGAGTTCCATGGCCGTCTGTTCCGGGAAATCGGGTATGGACGCAATTTTCGAATCGATCATCTCCACGCCCATGACGATATGACCGATCAGACGCCCGGCATCGCTGTAGTCTACGATCCGATCGAATGAAAATTCATAGATCTTTCCGATGTCGTGCAGGATCCCGCCGGTAATCAGGAGATCACGGTTGATCCCCTGATAATGGGCAGCGGCCAAGTCCAACAGCCGGACAACGGACAACGTGTGTTCCAGAAGACCTCCGATATAGATATGATGAAACCCCTTGGCCGCCGGTGCCCTCCGGAACAGATCGACGATCTTTGCATCCCGAAAAAATGCCTGCAGGAGGGCAGCAAGACAAGGAGTCTTCACCTGTCCGCAATAGGCCAAGAGTTCGGCGAACATGGCTTCGCGGTCTCTTTTCGCGACGGGAAAGTAATCCGCGAGATCGACCTCCGCGTCTTCGACCTTCCGGAGTTCGATGATCGAAAGCTGGATGGCGTTCTTGAAGCTGAGCGCCCGGGCCTGAATGCGGATCAGGTCCCCCTTCTTGAATGCCTTGTCCCAGGCCAGCGCATTTTCCCATATCTTGCCGTCCACCTCCCCCGTCCGGTCCCTGAGACGGAGATTCAGATAGGGAGATCCCTTCTGGGAGTAAGCCAGATTCTTCTCCGCTGCGAGAAAAATTTCGTTCACCCGGTCCCCGGTCTTAATGTCTTTCACGTAGAAACTTTTTGCCGTCACTTCCACACCCGCCCTTCCTTGCTGCAGCAATAGATTTTCATCCGCCCTTGCCTCACCGCACCGACCAGCGTCATGCCCGCTTGCCGGGCCATCTCCACAGCCTGTGTCGTCGGAACGGAAAGCGAACAGACCAGTGGCACTCCCAGCCGCCAGGCTTTTTGAACGATTTCCGAAGATACCCGGCCTGTCCGGAAAATGGCGATGTCGCTGCAATCCAATCCGTGAAGCAGGGCATAGCCTCCCAGCATGTCCATCGCATTGTGTCTTCCGATGTCCTCCCGTATAATCAGAATCTCACCGTTTCTGACAAGGGCCGCCGCATGGGTACCGCCGGTCTCTTCATGGAGGCGGGCCTGCAAGAGGAAACGCTCCATGAGATCCAGAATGGTTTCGGGCGAAAGAGAAATCCAGTCCGTCACCGGCCCGCCCGCCTGCCCCCCCGGCGGCGTGCCAGAACCTAGGGAACCGCTCGATGCAAGGACCTTGACCGCCGCCGGATCAGGCTTGTCCCATCCCGTCGAGGTCTGAATCCATACCTGCTTACGGTCGGGAGAAACCTCCACGGCCGCCAAGTCATCCCGTCCACGCAGCATCCCCTCCGAACGGAGAAATCCCACAGCCAATTCCTCTACATGCAGACCGGCACATGCGATGGTAACCAGTCTCCGTCTGTCGAGATATACGTCCAATGGAATCTCACGGACGAGACGGTCGTTCTGCGAGACAAATTTTCCCCCTTCATAGGCAGAAATTCGGGAAACATCCCATTCCCGTGTTGCCGTCATTTTTCCGGCCTTTCCCTGAGGATTCTGTGATCGCCTGCCCGCATGGTGAGTTTGGTCATGTCAAAATACTCCATCAGGGGGATGACGAATTTCCGAGAAAGTCCGGTCAGGTCCTTGAAACTCGCCGGTGTCGCCTTGACGTCACGGATCAGGAGCTGCCGGTAATCTTCTCGGAGCTTCATCAGGGCGTCCCTGTCGATATTGAGATCCTCACTGATCCGGACCAGAATGCCCTCACGGGTCATCACCTGGATAAGGCTTGCAACCTCTTTTTTACGATCGGGAAACCGTTCCATAACCTCACGGACTGTGGGGGGGGCAATTCCACCCTGCCGATATAGGACGGAGAGCTGCGACTGCAGGTTCTCCATCTCCCCCTGTAGATGAACGATGTGTCCCACCAAGCGGATCGTCTCCTTTTCCGTGACGATCTCCTGCCTTTTTTCGAGTTCCCGCAGGCTCATCGCAAATATCTTCTGGCTGATGACGCCTCCCCGGTCCAATGTTGTACGCAGTTCCTCCCGGGAGAGCCCATCTTTGAGAGGATTCCCTGCATGATATTCGCGAAGCTCCTGCAGGATCCTTTCTTGGAATGCCTGATAAACGGTATAGGAAAGCACGCGCATCTCGTCCCTGTCGACGAGGAGAGCCGTCTTCGCGGAAAACATCCCTTCCAGACATCTGTGCAGGTCCCGGCTGCGAATACCCGTCCGGATAACCAGATGCTTTTCGGTTATCCCTGCTATCCCGGCCCTGTCCAGTATAACTGTCGCCTTTTCTTCGTGGGTTCCGTCTGCAAGTTTCCGGAACTCCGAAAGGATCGATGCCGATGGCCGTTTATGTTTTGCGGGCAGGGGATCGATGATCAGGCCCCCGCCGATCGTGGTCACCGGGGAATAGCTCCGAATGACGAACCTGTCTCCCGCAACAGCTGTCAGCAGAGCCTCCAGCACCAACTGGCAACAGCACTCCGCTCCAGGCTCCAGTTCATCACGGTCGAGAAGGATGATTCGAGCCATGATCTCGCTGGTTCCCGCATGCAACCGGACAAGGGCTCTGCTCTTCAGCCTATGGCCGTTGGCGCTCAGATGGCGATAGATACAGTCCAGGCGCTGTGAACCCACGAGCACTCCCGGGCGGGTCAACACATTCCCCCGCTCAATGGAGTACCGGTCGATTCCCTGGAGATTGACAGCCGTCCTCTGGCCCGTCTCGGCCGTTTCAACGGACTGATTGTGAACCTGTATTCCCCTGACCCGGGTACGGAGACCCGCCGGCAATATTTCAATTTCCTCGCCCGTCTCCACCTTTCCGGATATCAGCGTTCCCGTTACGACAGTGCCGAATCCCTTCATCGTGAATACCCGGTCTACAGGCAGACGGAAGAGACCGACATCGGTGCCCTGCTCCACTTCATCCGCCGTCTCTGCGATGGTCGAAAGCAGCCCGGGAATCCCCGACTTGGTCAGTGAGGAAACCGGAACGATCGGCGCATTCTGCAAAAAAGTCCCTTGGAGAAAAGTGCGGACATCCTCGCTGACCAGTTCCAGCCAGGCCTCATCCACCATGTCGATTTTGGTCAGGGCAACGAATCCTTTCCGAATCCCCAGCAGCGTACAGATATGAAGATGTTCACGCGTCTGCGGCATGACCCCTTCGTCCGCTGCAACGACCAGCGCCACCAGATCGATTCCTGCCGCTCCGGCCACCATGTTGCGGACGAACCTTTCGTGACCTGGAACATCGACAACCCCGAGGGTCCTTCCGTTGGGAAGGGTCAGTGAGGCAAATCCCAGTTCGATGGTGATCCCGCGCTCCTGTTCCTCTTTGAGCCGGTCGGTGTCGACACCGGTGAGAACCTTGATCAACGCGGTTTTGCCGTGATCCACATGACCTGCCGTACCCATGACGAGATGCTTCATGGTTTGAAAAATAACAGAGTCATTCGCTTTACACAACAGCAAAGATCGTTTCATGCGGCGCAGCATGGTGTCGGCCTGGCAACGCGACTCCAGGAAGATTCAGACCTGCAGGGTACGCGCCATTATCCGTCCGGAGTTCATCCGCTGCCCTTCACCGCCCGATGTCCACGGTCGACGGATCCATGGTGGAACGCCCGTCCGTGGGATCATGATACGCATGGATGCTCAAGGGGATGGAATTATGATTTCGGATGATTTATAAGGATCGATAAAATATGATGGGGGAAACGATGAAGATCATGGGGCTGGACTATGGCAGCCGGAGAATCGGCGTCGCCGTATGCGACGATCTGGGAATAGCAGCCCAAGGTGTCGGAACCGTAATCCGTAAGAACCGCGATTCGGATCTTACCGCAATCGTGGAATTGACCACACGCTATGGCGTCGAGCGGATCGTCGTGGGCTATCCCCTCCGTCTTGATGGCAGCGAGGGGATCCAATGCGAAAAGGTCAACCGTTTCATCCGGCGGTTGCAAACCCGCCTGACCATTCCCGTCGTCCGGCATGACGAGACACTGTCCACCAAAGAGGCAGAGGAGATCCTCCGCAAAACCGGAGTTCGCCGTGAGAAACACAGAGAATTGGTTGATCGTCTGGCCGCAAGCATCATCCTGCAGGATTACCTCGATGCGATGCCCTCTGGAAGGAAAACCGGTTGAACAAGCGAGCCTCATTCAACAAACGAACGAATATCCGTTGGGTTCAAGCCCGTAAATGGGTTATTCTGCTTTGTCTGACGATCTTTCTTTTGCTGACCGGAGGCGCCTGCCACCGCTACGCAATGACCCCCGTAAACCCCGCAACGCTCGATGAAACGGTCTCTATCCCGAAAGGATCCGGATTCCTTCGGATTACGGATATTCTGAACGATGCCGGGCTGGTCGGGAATCGACCGTTGTTCTGGATCCTAGCCCTCGGCAATGGGGGTTGGAAACATGTCCAGGCGGGTGAATATGAACTTTCTGGATCCATGACCCCAAGCGCCATCATCGATAAAATGGTCCGCGGGGATATCAAAAAGTATCGCATCACCCTACCTGAAGACATCACGGCAAGCGAGGTGGCAGATAAGTTTGCCGCCGCTACGTTGATCGACGGGCAAGAATTTGCGACACTGGCCTCAGACCGATCCTTTCTCGCCTCGCTCGACATCGAAGCGGATAGCATCGAGGGTTACCTTTATCCAGACACCTATGAGTTCACTCGGTCCATGACGACCGAGGAAATCATCAGGACCGTCGTCGGGCGTTTCTGGAAAAGGACCACCCTCGAGATGAGGAAGCGGGCGCAGGAGATCGGACTGACCCAACATCAGTGGGTCACCCTGGCCTCCATCATCGGTAAGGAATCGGGGAATCCGGATGAAAAAAGGCTCATCTCAGCCGTTTTTCATAACCGCCTCGCAAGGGGAATGAAGCTGCAGAGCGACCCAACGGCCGTCTATGATCCCGGAAAGAGAGGCGAAACCGTGAAAACCATACTCCGAAGCCACCTGCAATCGGACACGCCATACAACACATACCGGATCGCCGGCCTTCCGCCAGGACCGATTGCCAATCCCGGGATCGATTCTCTCCTGGCAGCGCTCTATCCTGCCAAAGTGGACTATCTTTATTTCGTGTCCAGGAACGATGGTTCACACGAATTCTCCACCCACTTGGCTGCGCACAACCGTGCTATCGTAAGACATCAAATTAAAAGACAAAAAAAATGATAAATTTTTCTTGACAAAGGCAATAACCTCCTTTACTCTTGCCCCAAAGTGGGGCGAAGTGGATTATAGTGGAGGAAATTTCGCCAATGTCAGTCTTCCGGGGTCAATATCACCACTCCATCGATGACAAGGGAAGGGTCATATTCCCTTCACGCCTCCGCGATGTGTTCGCCGAAAAATATGACAACCGTCTCGTGATCACGAACTGGGACGGTTATCTGATGGTCTTTCCTTATGACGAATGGAGAGTCATCGAAGAGAAGGTCTCCCATCAGTCCCTGCTTAGAAAAGAAGTGCGTGCGTTTCAACGTTTTTTCATGTCGGGCGCAGTCGACTGTACCCTCGACAGCCAGGGGCGCATTCTCATCCCTCCGAATCTCAGGGAATTCGCAAAGCTGGAAAAGGATATCGTGCTCGCCGGCATGATCAAGGTGATTGAGATCTGGAGCAAGGACAGATTCGAGTCCGAGATGAAAAAGAGCGGCGAGAACCTGGACGGCTTCAGCGATTACATGGCGGACCTGGGGATCTAGGCACCCAAAAGGCATCATGAAATGGACGTCTTCCATAAACCGGTCCTGGTGGATGAGACCATTGCATCCCTCCGATGCCGCTCCGGGGCCGTTTACGTGGACGGAACGCTGGGAGGCGGGGGTCATGCCTCTGAAATACTGATCCGTTCAGCGCCGGACGGCCGCCTGATCGGCATCGACGTCGACGGGGACGCGCTCCGGGAAGCGCAAAGACGCCTGGCACCTTTCGGTGACCGGGCGACCCTGGTCAAGGGAAATTTCGCCGACATGGGAACCATTCTGTCCGAGAGGAACATCGAAAAGGTTGACGGAATACTCCTCGATCTGGGTGTCTCCTCCCATCAACTGGAAACCGCCGAACGCGGTTTCAGCTTTACGCTGGACGCTCCGCTGGACATGCGCATGGATCAGGACAGCGGTTTGAGCGCGTATGATCTCGTTCACACCCTCTCAGAAGAGGAGATCGAGAAGCGGATCCGGGAATTTGGAGAAGAGAAGATGGCGGGCAGAATCGCGCGGGCCATCGTACGGAGACGGGCGCTTTCCCCCATCCGGACAACGGCCGATCTTGCGGGCGTGGTAACCTCGGTTATGCCGGGCGCCAGAGGGCCATCCCGGATCCATCCGGCCACACGAACCTTTCAGGCCCTCCGGATAACGGTCAATGATGAAATCACCCGCCTCAATCGAACCATGGAGGCCGGGATAGAACGCCTTAAACCCGGGGGACGCTTCTGTGTCATTTCGTTTCATTCACTGGAAGACCGGATTGTCAAGAATGCTTTCCGAAAAGCAGAAAAAGGGTGCGTCTGTCCTCCGGAAATTCCGATCTGCCGTTGCGGCTGCAGACCGACATTGAAAGTCATCACGCGCAGGCCGATCCTTCCCGGCGAGGATGAAATCGGCGTCAACCCGCGGGCCAGAAGCGCAAAGCTCAGAACAGCGGAGAGGCTGGAATCATGCAGGCTGTAGAGGTGCTCAAACAGACCGTTCAACCTCAGGAAAACGTGTCCGGTCGGATCGGACATTCAACCTGGATTTTCATTGCCACCGTCATGATGGCGGTGACGCTCCTCTATGTATGGAGCCACATCCACATGACCGAATTGGAATACCAGATCGCCCGGGAATTGAGCAACCGGGAAAAAATCACGGAAGAA
Organism: uncultured Syntrophaceae bacterium; assembly: GCA_964637025.1. Lineage (GTDB taxonomy): Bacteria > Desulfobacterota > Syntrophia > Syntrophales > UBA5619 > UBA5619. The sequence goes on from CAZWTL010000008.1 coordinate 30,326, forward strand.
CAGACGAAGCTCAAGGTCGAACTGGCTACGCTGAGATCGCCCCGGAGGATTGAAGCCATCGCCACTGAAAAGCTGAACATGATTTATCCAGACCGAAGACAGGTAATCGTGCTGAAATGACGAGCGAATCGAGAAAATGGATGAGATTCAGGATCGCCACCCTGCTGGCTTTCTTCGTGGTGCTGTTTATTGCACTGATTTCGCGGAGTTTCCAGCTTCAAATCCTGTCCTCCAAAAAACTCAGGACCTTGGCCCAGAAACAGCACACCCAGACCCTGACCTTGCAGCCGGAAAGGGGCGTCATCTTTGACCGGAACGGCGAAAAGATGGCTGCCACCATTATGGCCGATTCCGTCTGCGCCGATCCGTCGAAGATCGACAATCCCGGCGAGGTGGCCGACCCCCTTGCAGCCATCCTCCAGATGGACAAGGCCGTTCTCCAGAAGAAATTGTCCGGAACCAAGAATTTTTGCTGGATCGCTCGAAGAATCGCCCCTGAACAGGCCAATCTCGTTCAGGATTTGGGAATCGACGGGATCTTCATCATCAAGGAACCCAAGCGCTTCTATCCCAGCGGGGAACTGGCTGGGCATCTGATCGGTTTTGTCGGTATGGACGCCAACGGCCTGGAAGGGCTGGAGCTGCGTTATGACCGCTTCCTCAAAGGTGAAGCCCAGAAACTGATCTGGACGAGGGATGCCAAGGGGAAACGGCTCTACCCCCGCGTGGAGAAGCCCGAAACCGTCCAGAAGGGCTATTACAATCTCATCCTGACCATTGACAATCGCATTCAGCATCTTGTGGAATCCCATCTGAAAGCCGCCGTCAGGGATAAGGGTGCCAAAGGGGGGTTCGCGATCGTCATGGATCCCCGCACCGGGGAAATTCTCGCTTTGGCCAACGAGATGGGGTTCGATCCCAACCGCTTCCCGGCGGTCCATGCTGCCATCGGAAAAAACAAGGCCATTACGGATTGTTTCGATCCCGGATCCACATTCAAGCCTTTTCTGGCCGCTGCGGCCATCGAAGAGGGGGTTGTCAAAGAAACGGATCGGTTCCATTGTGAGAACGGACGTTATGCGGTCGCCGACCGGGTGTTCCATGAAGCGCAGCACAAACGGTACGGCCTGCTGTCCTTGCACGATATCCTAAAGTATTCCAGCAATATCGGATCGATCAAGATCTTTGAAAGGCTGGGCAAGGAAAAGTTTTACCAGTACATTCGCAAATTCGGATTCGGCGAAAAGACCGGCATCGATCTCCCCGGCGAGGTCAGCGGGCTCCTCCGGCCAGTGGAAAAATGGACACGGGTGGATGCCTCGAACATCGCGTTCGGACAGGGGATTTCCGTTACAGCTATCCAGTTGGTCACCGCGCTTTCCAGTATCGCCAACCAAGGGGTTCTGATGAAACCGTTCATCGTTCGAGGACTCATGGACCAGCAGGGGAATCTCGTACAGGCCTATCACCCCACCGTGGTCCGCCGCGTCCTGTCGCCCGAAACGGCCAAACGGTTGACGGCAATCCTGACCGATGTGGTCGGCATGGAGGACGGCACCGGTAAACGGGCCAGCATCGTAAATGTCGCTGTCGCCGGCAAGACCGGCACATCGCAGAAATTTGATTTTGCCCGTCGCGTCTATTCCACGGAACGCGTAAGGACCTCCTTCATGGGGTTTTTCCCTGCAGAGAATCCGCAGATCGCCATCCTGGTCAGCCTGGACGAGCCCCAACGGGACCGATGGGGGGGAGTCGCCGCTGCGCCGGTCTTCAAGAACATCGGCGAGCAGCTTCTGACCTGCTATAAAACCGACATCCGGAGAAATCCCGAACCGGAGCCGGAAAGGCCTCTGGTCGACGAGATGAAGGTGAGGCTCGTTACCAATCCCGAACCGTTCGCGGATACGACGACCGAGGACATGGATGATACCGCCATACCGAACTTCCTGGGCATGACGATCCGCGAGGTTTTAAAAAAATCCAAAGAGAAAGGAATCGAGATCCGTGTCGTTGGAAGCGGGTGGGCCATTTCGCAGGAGCCGGCATCAGGCATGGCCATCCCGGGAGACCGCCTCTGTACCGTGACCTTCGGTATGGGATCATAGGGATTGCCCGATGCGACTTCCACTGCTGATGGAGGGAATCGAAATCCTGGGGATCACAGGCGATCCCGATGGGGAAGTCCGTTCCATCTGCTATCATTCTCATCAGTGTGAACAAGACGGCCTTTTCGTGGCAATCCCCGGATTCAAGACGGACGGACACGATTTCATCGGAGACGCACTGGACCGCGGCGCCCGCTTTATCATCCACGAAAGGGAGTTTTCGGCCCCCCGGGACGTCACGGCCATTCGCGTCCGTGACAGCCGCCGAGTCCTTGGTCGTCTCGGACGCAATTTCTTTGGGCATCCCTCCGCCTCCCTCTGTCTGATCGCTGTGGTCGGAACGAACGGGAAAACCACGGTCACCTATCTGCTGGAATCGATCCTGAGGGCCGCTGGACACTCCGTCGGTGTTCTGGGCACGGTGAACTACCGTTACGGCGAACGGCACTTCCCCGCCCCGAATACCACCCCCGAATCCTTTGAAATACAGAGGATTCTGAGGGAAATGTCCGACCACGGGGTGACGCATGTCGTGACCGAGGTTTCGTCCCACGCCATCGCGCTGAGACGGGTGGACGACTGCGCGTTCGATATCGGGATCTTTACCAATTTGACCCAGGACCATCTGGACTACCACGGAACCATGGAAAACTATTTCCAGGCGAAAAGGCGTTTTTTCACCGACGTCCTGCCCGCGGGGGGGAAAGGTCTTCCCCGGCGGATGATCCTCAACGGGGACGACCCCTGGAGCCGACGGATCATCCGCCAGGTGGCAAACGGCCGGATCACCTACGGGCTGGACAATCCCTGTGACGTCACGGCAGAGGGAGTCAGATTGTCTCTCAGGGGCATTGAGGCGAAGCTCTGCATCGAGGGAGAGGAGATCGATATCGCCTCCCCCCTGATGGGAAGATTCAACCTTTATAATATCCTGGCCGCGGCCGCGGCGGCCAGGGCCTTCCCCATCCCCGACGAAGCGATCCGGAAGGGAATATCCGGAATGCTCCAGGTTCCGGGACGTCTGGAGAAGGTCAGCGCGGCGGGGCAACCCGCCGTTTTTGTAGATTACGCGCACACGAACGATGCCTTGCAGCGGGTTCTGCAGAATCTTTCCGACTTTCGGACCGGGAGGATCATCACGGTGTTCGGCTGCGGCGGGGACCGAGACCGCGGAAAAAGGCCGCTCATGGGGAAGGCCGCCACCGCCTTCAGCGATTTGACGATCGTGACCTCGGACAATCCCCGGACAGAGTCCCCCCTTGCGATCATCCAGGAGATCGAAAAGGGGATACAGGTGCCGAGACTCAGGGATATCGCCGAATTCGAAGGCCTTCCGGACCGGAAGGGATATCTCGTCATCCCGGACCGAAGAGAGGCCATTGGTGCCGCCATCGGCTTCTCCAAAAGATCGGACATCGTTCTCATCGCAGGGAAGGGCCACGAGGATTACCAGATCGTCGGCGCTCGGCAACTCCCGTTTGACGACCGACAGGTCGCGCGAGAACGGCTGATGCTCTGGAAGGCCGGACAGGAGGAAGCATGACGGGCAACGGTCCGATCCTTTCCGCCGCGGAGATTGTGCGGGCTACGGGAGGCATCCTGCTCACGGGCGACCTCAACTGGTCCTGCCGGGGCATCTCCACGGACACGCGAACCCTTGCCTCGGGAAATCTCTTCGTCGCCCTGGCAGGCGATCGCTTCGACGGACACGACTGCCTGACCGAAGCCGCCAGGAGCGGCGCCGCCGGGTTGGTCGTCCGTTCCGATGCCCGAATGAAACTCGACGTTTTGCCACAGCCTCTCCCCGCGATCGGGGTCCCGGATACGCTGCAGGCCCTCGGCGCCATTGCCGGCGACTGGAGGAGAAGATTCCCCGCGCCATTGGTTGCGATCACCGGAAGTTCCGGAAAAACCACGACGAAGGAGATGGCGGCGACGATCGCTGTCCGTCACCGGAATGTCCTGAGGACTGAGGGCAATCTGAACAACCGGATCGGGCTCCCTCTGACCCTGATCAGGCTCCGTGAAGAGCACGAGCTCGTCATCGTCGAAATGGGGACAAACAGTCCCGGAGAAATTGCTGCCCTTGCGGCCATCGCCGCCCCGGACATCGGACTGATCACGAATATCGGCCCCGCCCATCTCGAAGGGCTGGGCTCGCTGGAGGCCGTCCGGGACGAAAAAGGGTCCCTTTTCGAGACCATGGGCGGAAGAGGCACGGTGATCCTGAACCTGGACGATCCGGCCATCCGCTTTCTCGCCGAACGTTGGCATGGGAGATCCGTAACCTTCGGCCTCGATCCGGGTGCGGAGGTGACTGCGCGGCGCATCCAACCGGATGGAAGCCGAGGGGTCCGCTTCAACCTCGTCATCGACGGGATCGGCGTACCGGTTTTTCTGGCCGCTGCCGGGAATCACAACGTTCTAAACGCCCTCGCTGCCGCTGCCGTTTCATGGGCGCTGGGTTTGGATCGCCATGGAATCGCGGACGGACTCGCCGCATTCCGTCCGGTGCCCGGCAGGACTGAAATCCGGCACCTCGGAAACGACGCCTATCTGATCCTCGATACCTACAATGCCAATCCAGCATCGGTCCGGGAGGCGGTCCGGACCCTGCAGGGGGTTCGGCAGAACGGCGGCGCCATCGTCGTGCTGGGGGACATGCTGGAGTTGGGCAAACAATCGGAAGCGCTGCACCGGGAAATCGGGACGCTCCTCGCAGACGCGGGAATCGGGGATCTCTTTCTCAAGGGACCCCTGACCAGGGCACTGGCAGAGGGTGCGGTTCTCGGAGGATTCCCTGCGGAGCGGATCACTTTTTTCGAGGATCCGGAGGAGGTGGTCTCCTCGCTGCGGTCCCGCCTGAAGCCGGGGGACTGGGTCCTGATCAAGGGGTCCCGAAAAATGAAAATGGAAGCGGTGGCGGAGCGTCTCATCGCGACATTTGACCTGAAGCCGCAAACGGTGTAGGGTGCGCCGCAATTGATCGGCAGATGCATCAGGAAGGTCCCGGAAAATGCTTTTTCATTTATTATATCCGTTACATGAGACATATTCCTATTTCAATGTCTTCCGGTATATCACCTTTCGTACAATCTATGCGGCGATAACCGCGCTCGTGCTCTGTTTCGTGCTCGGCCCTTGGCTCATCCGAAAGCTCCAGGAGCTTCAGATCGGGCAGACGATCCGGGATGACGGACCCAATTCCCACCTCGCGAAGAAGGGGACTCCGACCATGGGCGGCATCCTGATCATCTTCGCCGTCACCATCTCTACCCTTCTCTGGGCCAATCTCACCGTCGGCTATATCTGGCTGACGATCATGGTCATGGTCGGATACGGTCTGATCGGGTTCCTCGACGACTATCGGAAAATCGCCCTGCGAAACAGCCGGGGCGTACCCGGCAAGGTGCGGCTTGCTGCAGAGATCGCCATCGCATTGTTCGTCAGCATCATCCTCTTTACCAAGCCGGGATTCAGCTCGAACGTGACGATCCCCTTCTTCAAAACCGCCCTCCCGAACATCGGCTGGGGTTACATTCTTTTGTCCACCTTCATCATCGTCGGCGCAGCCAATGCGGTCAACCTCACGGACGGACTGGACGGGCTGGCCATCGGGCCGGCCATTACCTGCTTCATGACCTACCTGCTGTTCGCCTATTTCGCAGGAAATACCCGGATCGCAGCGTACCTTCAGATTCCTTACGTGGCAGGAACAGGAGAACTGGCGATCTTCTGCGGCGCGGTCGTCGGAGCCGGGATTGGCTTCCTCTGGTACAATGCCTATCCCGCTCAGGTTTTCATGGGAGACGTAGGCTCTCTGTCTCTGGGCGGTTCGCTGGGAACGCTGGCCATTTTGACCAAACAGGAAATTCTGCTGGCCATCGTCGGCGGAATCTTCGTTCTGGAGACTTTTTCGGTGATTTTCCAGGTCGGATGGTTCAAACTCTCACACGGCAGAAGGATCTTCCGCATGGCGCCGATCCACCACCATTTTGAACTCAAAGGATGGCCTGAACCCAAAGTGATCGTGCGTTTCTGGATCATCTCCATCCTGCTGGCGCTCGTCGCGATCAGTACATTGAAACTGAGGTGAGAGGCTCCCATGGATCTGAGGGGAAAACGGGCGGTGATTATCGGAATCGGGAAAACCGGGCTGGCGACGGCCCGATTTCTGGCGGGGCAGGGAAGCCGGATTGCCGTAACCGACGTGAAGCCTCTGTCGGCCTGGGGTGAAGCCCGGACAGTCCTGGAAGATCTCGGGGCAGCGGTCACCTTCGCCCCTTACGGTTCTGAGGTCCTTGCCGGCGCCGATTGGGTCATCCCTTCCCCCGGGATCCATCCGGCTAATCCCATCCTCGTCGAGGCGGTGCGATGCGGGATCCCCGTTCTCAGCGAGCTCGAGCTCGCCTCGCGATTCCTCGCAACCCCGGCGATCGCCATCACCGGTACGAACGGCAAGACGACCGTGACCTCCCTGACCGGCGAGATCCTCCGCGAATCGGGGAAAAAGGTTTTTGTCGGAGGGAATATCGGCGCACCGTTGATCGGATACGTCGACGGATCCCAGGAGGCGGACTGGGCCGTCGTGGAAGTGAGCAGTTTTCAGCTCCAATGGGCGCAGACCTTCCATCCCCGGATCGCCGTTTTGCTGAACGTGACCCACGACCATATCGATTACCACGGGAGCTTCGATGCCTACCGGCTGGTCAAGGAACGCCTCTTCGCCCGTCAGGGCGTCGGGGACCTCGCCATCCTGAATGGCGATGAAGGGGCCACGGCCCCGTTGTGCAAACGCATTGTCTCACGGACGGAGTTGTTCAGCTCCTCCAACGCCGTCGAACGGGGCATTTTCCTTTCGGGCGAGAAACTCGTCCGCCTGATCCCGGGGGAGGAGCGTGAGGAATATCCCCTCGGGATGATCCGCCTCCCCGGACGCCACAACTGCGAGAACGTGATGGCCTCGATCCTCGTGGCTCGGGCGTGCGGCTGCGATCCTTCGTCGATCGTCCGGGCCGTCGAATCTTTTAGAGGCATCGCGCACCGGATAGAGTATGTGGTGGAGAAAAACGGCGTGCGATTCTACGACGATTCCAAAGGGACGAACACGGACGCGGTGATGCGGGCACTGGAGAGCTTTTCCCAGCCGATCGTGCTCCTGCTCGGAGGACGCGACAAGGAGGGGGATTTCGAAATCCTCGCCCCGATGATCAGCAAAAAGGTCAAACGTATGGTCCTGTTCGGTGAGGCACGGGAAAAGATCAATCGCCTCCTCGGCGGCGTTGCTGAAACCGCGTTGTCCGCTACGCTCCGGGAAGCGGTGAAAATGGCCTATGGATCGGCATCTCCAGGGGACATCGTTCTTCTGTCTCCCGGCTGTGCCAGTTTCGACGAATTCAGGGACTACAAGGAACGCGGTGATCGCTTTCAGGAATGGGCCCGGGCGCTTTGAGATGAAAAGAGTGGAAAGGGAAAAAAAACCGGATCTGTTCCTCCTGCTGGCAACGCTGCTGCTGGTGACCATCGGCACGGTGATGATCTACAGTTCCAGTTCCATCCTGGCCACGGAGAAATTCCAAGACGGTCAGTTTTTTCTCAAAAAACAGCTCTTCTTCCTCTGCCTCGGACTGATGATCATGGTTTTCATGACCAAGCTTCCCTACTACAAGCTCAGAAAACTGGCTTGGCCAGGCATCGTTGTATCGGCCATCCTCCTGTGCGCGCTCTGGATACCCCATCTGGGAATCCGAGCCGGCGGGGCCGTCCGCTGGCTCAACCTCGGGGTTTTTTCCTTTCAGGTTTCGGAACTGGTCAAGATGGCGCTGATCCTCTTCCTCGCCCATTTCCTGACGGAAAAGATCAACCACATCCGCGAGTTCAAGGAGGGAATCCTGGTTCCCCTCAGCGTGATGGCGGGTTTGATCGGCCTGATCCTGTTTCAGCCCGATTTCGGGACCACCGTCATCCTCGCGATCATCACCTTCCTCATGATTTACCTGGCAGGAGGCCGGCTTCTTCATCTGGGCAGCATGATGGCCCTGTTCATCCCCGTGGCTCTCTGGCTTCTGTTCTACAAGAGCTACAGGCTGGCTCGGCTGACGGCCTTCCTGGATCCCTGGAAGGATCCCCAGCATTCCGGTTTTCAGATCATCCAGTCGCTGATCGCCTTCGGTTCCGGCGGTCCCTTGGGCGTGGGGATCGGGGATGGGATACAGAAACTCTTTTACCTCCCGGAACCCCACACGGATTTCATCCTTTCGGTGATCGCCGAGGAGGGCGGCTTTGTCGGCGTCGGGCTGATCCTTCTTCTCTATATCCTCCTGATCGTCCGCGGCTTCCAGATCTCGCTGAAGGCCCCGGACCTTTTCGGGAACCTGATGGGCGCCGGGCTGACCATGATGATCGCCCTGGAGGCGTTCATCAATATCGCGGGCGTTACCGGGCTCATTCCACTGAAGGGGCTGGCCCTCCCCTTTCTGAGCTATGGCGGGACATCTCTGATCATGTCCCTCGCGGCGGTGGGCATTCTGCTGAACATATCCGTTTATGAATCATGAGGGCGACGGCGATCATTTCAATGAATGGGACTGATACCGAAAAAACCCTCTTGGAGGCTCCTGACCGGTTGGAGACCGGAACCGGACAAACCGTGAGGGCGGGGAAATCGGCCCATACGGATCAGGATCCCCATGGCGTCGGCATGGTCATTGCCGGCGGAGGGACGGGCGGTCACCTTTTTCCGGGTGTGGCGATTGCCGAGGAGTTCCTCCGGCGCGATCCGGAACACCGCGTTCTGTTCATCGGCACGGAACGGGGGCTCGAAATGAAGATGCTCGGAAAAATGGGTTTGCCCCTGCGGACACTGAACGTGGAGGGCCTCAAAGGGCGCGGGCCCTGGAAGGTTCTGGCTTCGCTCTGCAAGATCCCGGGAAGCCTCCTGGTCTCATTTCGAATCCTGCGCGCGTTTCGGCCTGCGGTCGTCGTCGGTGTTGGGGGTTACGCATCGGGTCCGGCGGTTCTTGCCGCCCGGCTGATGGGTTTGAAAACGGCCATCGCCGAACAAAACGCCTTGCCGGGCCTGACCAATCGGATCCTCGGCCGCGTCGTAGACCGGATCTTCGTGACCTTTCCGGCGTCGCTGCAATGGTTTCCCCGCGGCAAGATTCGAGTGACGGGAAACCCGATCCGCGCAGCCTTTCTCGCCGACCGGGCGAAGCCCGGGGAACGGGACCCGCGTTTCACGCTCCTGATCTTCGGTGGCAGCCAAGGGGCCCATGCGATCAACCATAGGGTGATGGAGGCCCTCGACACCCTCGCGCCCCTGAAGGACGGAATCCGGTTCATCCATCAGACCGGTGAAAGGGATCGGGAGGAGGTTGCGGAAGCGTACCGGAGAAAGGGCTTTTCGGCAGAGGTTTTCCCGTTCATCCTGGACATGGCGGACGCCTACCGAAAGGCCGATCTGCTCCTGTGCAGGGCCGGCGCCACGTCCATTGCAGAGATCACCGCCGGCGGGAAGGCGGCCATATTGATCCCCTTTCCCTTCGCCGTGAACGACCACCAAACCCGGAACGCCGAACTGCTCGCACGGGAGGGCGCGGCTGAGATGATTCCGGAAAGGGGACTGAACGGACGCACGCTGGCCGCCGTGATCGAACGTCTCTACCGCCATCCGGAGGAGATCCAGAAAATGGAAAAGGCGTCCGCGGCATTCGGAAACACCCGCGCGGCGGCAGACATCGTCGACGATTGCATGGAACTCGTCGGGCGCCGGCAGCCCGCCATGCAACCTGGAGAAGGAAAATGAAAGAAATATTGAAAACCGGCAGCATGTACCGCAAGGTCCGGCGGGTCCATTTCGTCGGGATCGGCGGCATCGGCATGAGCGGCATCGCCGAGGTCCTTCTCAACCTTGGGTACGAGGTGAGCGGCTCGGACCTCTCCAACTCCGACACCACCCAGCGTCTGGACGACCTCGGCGCGGCCATCCATTGCGGCCATGCCGCCTCCCACATCGGTCACGCGGATGTTGTGGTCACGTCCACTGCGGTCCCGCCGGACAACCCGGAGATCATCGCCGCCCACGAACGGAACATCCCGGTGATCCCTCGCGCCGAAATGCTGGCGGAACTGCTGAAGATGAAATTCTCCGTCGCCGTCTCGGGGAGTCACGGGAAGACCACAACGACCTCGATGGTGGCGACGCTTCTGGCCCATGGAGGCCTGGATCCGACCATGGTTATCGGCGGGAAACTCGCCAGCATCGGAAGCAATGCCCGGCTGGGAGACGGGGAGGTGATCGTGGCGGAGGCAGACGAAAGCGACGGCTCTTTCCTGAAGCTGAGTCCCTGTCTGGCCGTGATCACGAATATCGACCGGGAACACCTCGACCACTACCGTGATCTTGATGAGATTCGGGAAGCGTTTTTGCAGTTTGCAAACATTGTCCCCTTCTATGGCGCAACGATCCTCTGCCTGGACGATCCCAACGTCAGGGCGATCCTTCCCCGGGTCAAACGGGCGGTCATCACCTACGGGCTGTCACCCGATGCCGATTACCGGGCGGAAGGGATCTCCTATGCGGGCTCCACTTCCCGATTTTCCCTCTTCCACCGGGATGTCCTGCTGGGCACGGTGAAACTGAACGTTCCCGGCCTGTTCAACATCTACAATGCGCTGGCGTCGGTGGCGGTTGCGCGGGAGATGGATCTGGCCTTTCCCATGATCCAGGCGGGGCTCCAGCGTTTTACCGGGGTCCAGAGACGGCTAGAGGTCCGGGGCAACGTGCGTGGCGTCACCGTCGTGGACGACTACGGCCATCACCCCACGGAGATCCGCGCTACGCTGGCCGCGGCAAAGGGGATATGGCCCGGCCGCATCATCGTCGTCTTTCAGCCCCATCGCTATACCCGCACCAAAGCCCTTTTCAATGAATTCCTGGCGGCCTTCGGAGACGCCGACCAACTGATCGTCACCGACATCTATGCCGCAAGCGAGCAACCGCTGCCGGGGGTGACCTCCGAACTCCTCTGCGAGGCCATCCGGGGCGCAGGACATCGGGACGTGCTCTACATGCCGGACTTCGACGCCATCGCAAGGCATCTTCTCAGGATCGCGGGGCCGAACGACGTGATCCTGACACAGGGAGCGGGAAGCGTATGGAAGGTGGGGGAGGCGTTTCTCAAGGAGGCGCTTCAGGGGGAAAGAAAAGAATGATCGGGGATGCCCTTCTCCGCAGGGAGCTCCAGACACGGATGGCTGGAAAAATCCTCTTCGACGAACCGGCGGCCTGCCACACCTCAATAGGCGTCGGCGGTCCGATCGATGTCCTGCTCTTTCCGGAAAGCGAAGCGGAAATCGCGGATATCGTCGATTGTCTGCACAAGAAGGGGATGCCGTTCTTTCCGGTAGGGAACTGGACCAATCTGATCGTCAGGGATGCGGGCTACAGAGGCGTCCTCGTCTCCCTTGCGCGGCTTCGGAACCTGATCTTGCGGGACGAAGGAAAGGGCAGCGCGCTGCTCCTCGCAGAGGCCGGATGTCCACTGTCCGAGCTGGTGAGCCGCTCAGCGGACCAGGCGCTGAAGGGAATGGAGTTCTGTGCCGGCATCCCCGGCAGCGTGGGCGGCGCCGTCCGGATGAATGCCGGCGCCTACGGGGGCGAGATCAAGGACGTTGTTGAATCCGTCCTCCTCCTCGATGCACCGGGTGCAGTGCGCACCGCTGCGCGTCAAGATCTTCACTTTGCGTACAGACATCTTGACTTACCGGTGGAAACGATTATCATCAGCGCGGCTTTTCGTCTTCATCGGGGCAACAGGGAAGAGATCGATGGGCGCATCCGGGAAATCATGCAGATGAGATGCAAGAAGCACCCTCTCGAATTCCGGAACGCCGGGTCCATATTCAAGAACCCGCGGGATTGTCCTGCCGGCCGGCTCATTGAAGCGGCAGGGCTCAAAGGGGCCCGGATCGGAGATGCACAGGTATCGGAAAAGCATGCAAATTTCATCGTCAACCGGGGACAGGCCAGAGCGGATGAGATTGAGCGCCTGATGGCGCTGGTCCAGATTCAGGTTCAGGAAAGGACCGGATATCGTCTTGAACCCGAGGTGAAAATCATTGGTGAGTAGGCTTTGCATATGAAAAAGCCGTTTCGCATCCAATGGGAGGCTAAAAAAAACCGGCTGAAGCGCCGCGCCGGAGAGGTGCTGCGGGAAATCGGCAGGGCGGTCCTTCTGACCGGTGCCATTGTCCTGGTCACGGTTGTGATCATGGTCGGCTACGATCTGCTTCTCCATGCACCCGATCTCCGTGTACGGGAAACCGTTGTCAGGGGATGCCGGGAGCTGACCGAAAGGGAGATCATCGCCCTGGCATCCATCCGCCCTTCGGCGAGCATGCTGACCATCAACCCGGGCGCCATTGCCCGGCGCATACGGTCGAATCCCTGGATCCAGGAGGTTCATGTCGGGCGGGAGTTTCCGCACAGGCTGGTCATCTTCGTACGGGAACGTAAAGCGGTCGCCCTCCTTGAGAAGGACAGAGGATTCTATCTCGTGGACGGCAAGGGCGAGCCCTTCAAGAAGCTCGAAACGGAAGAGGAGTCCGATCTTCCCGTATTGACGGGGTGCGTCCGCAGGGGGATCCTCGATGAGGCGATGGTGAAGAAATCCCTTGCCCTGTTGAACGACCTCGAGGCGCTCAAGGACGGTCCCGAGATCGGCAAGGTTTCGGAGATTCATGGCAACGAGACCTTCGGTCTCTCCCTGTTCGCCGATACGGGCCTCTGTCTGAAGCTTGGGTTCGATGAATATGAAAACAAACTCAAACGCCTGAATTCCGTCATGGCCGATCTGGACCGGAAGAATTTGAGGACGGGCTTTCTGCTCATCGATCTGAGCAATCCCGAGAAGATCAGTGTCCAGAAGAGAAACGTCCTGGAGCCGGCCGGACCCCGAAAACCGGCGGGATCCGGGAAGGGATTCAGGATGTGACGGCATTCAAAACCGTTTGGAATAAGGCTGGAGGTTCGATGGGAAAAAGAGAGAACGTCATTGTCGGTCTGGATATCGGAACGACCAAAACCTGCGCGATCGTCGCCGAGGTCAAGGAGGCGGGCATCGACATCATCGGTGTCGGGTCCCACCCTTCTGAGGGGCTCCGGAAGGGCGTCGTGGTCAACATCGAGAGCACCGTCGAATCGATCAAAAGGGCGGTGGAGGACGCCGAACACACCTCCGGCTGCGAGATCCGTTCAGTCTATACCGGAATCGGCGGAGGCCACATCCGCGGCCAGAACAGCCTGGGGATCGTGCCCGTCAAAGGCCGGGAAGTGGAGGCGTATGATGTCGAGCGGGCGATCGAAGCGGCCAAGGCCATCGCGATCCCCCTGGACCGGCAGCTCCTTCACACCCTTCCCCAGTACTACCTGGTCGATGAACAGGACGGGATCAGGGATCCGGTGGGCATGGCCGGTGTGCGTCTGGAGGCCAAGGTCCACATCGTGACCGGCGCGGTGACCTCCATCCAGAACATCGTCAAGTCGGTCAACCGCGTGGGTCTCGACATCAACGACATCGTATTGGAACAGATCGCCGCTGGCGAGGCGGTGCTGAGCAACGACGAAAAGGATCTGGGCGTCGCGCTGATCGACATCGGCGGCGGCACCACGAATATCGCCATCTACTCGGAGGGCAGCGTCAAGCATACGGCGGTCCTTCCCGTCGGCGGCCAATATGTCACAAGCGACATCGCCACGGGACTCAGGACCCCGTTGGCCGAGGCGGAGCGGATCAAGATCAAATACGGCTGTGCCTACATGCCGCTGATCCCCAAGGACGAGATCATCGAAGTGCCCAGCGTCGGTGGGAGAGGGCCGCGCGAGGTTTCACGGCAGATTCTTGGCCGGATCATCGAGCCCCGCATGGACGAAATCCTCGGCATGGCCTGCAAGGAAATCACCCGTTCCGGCTGCGAGGACATCCTTGCCGCGGGAGTGGTGTTGACGGGAGGGACGGCGATTCTCGAGGGGGTCGCCGAACTGGCCGAACAGATCTTCAACATGCCGGTCCGGCGGGGCAGCCCTGCCGGCATCGGAGGACTTACGGACGTGGTCGGCAGCCCCATGTATGCGACAGGCGTGGGATTGACCCTTTACGGAAGCGGGAAAATTGGCCGGGACAGATTCGGCCGGACCGAGGGAAACTTCATCAGCCGGCCATTCAAGAGACTCAAACAGTGGATTCTTGATTTCTTCTAGCAAGGGGAGGGGTTATGTTCGAATTGTCGGATAAGGGACAGGTGAGCACGGCAACACTCAAGGTGATCGGCATAGGCGGAGCCGGGGGAAACGCGGTCAACACGATGATCGCCTACAACCTGCAGGGGGTCGATTTTATCGTGGCCAATACCGATGCCCAGGCGCTCAGCGCCTCCTCCTCGCCGGTCAAGATCCAGCTGGGCGCCGAAGCGACAAAAGGGCTGGGCGCCGGATCCGACCCCGACATCGGCCGCCAGGCGGCCATCGAAACCCGGGAAACCCTCCGAGAGCAACTCGAGGGATCGGAAATGGTCTTTATCACCGCAGGCCTCGGCGGCGGAACGGGAACCGGGGGGGCGCCGATCGTGGCTGAAATCGCCAGAGAGGTCGGAGCCCTTGCGGTGGCGGTGGTTACAAAGCCCTTCCAGTTCGAAGGCAAGAAGCGGAGCGCCCAGGCGGAAGCGGGAATCGTCGAGCTTCGGAAACTGGTCGACACGCTGATCATCGTTCCCAATCAACGGCTTCTGAGCCTGGGCGGGCGCGACATCTCCCTCATCGAGGCCTTCCGGAGGGCCGACGACATCCTCTTCCACGCCGTCAAGGGGATCTCCGACCTGATCATGGTCCCGGGACTCATCAATCTGGATTTCGCCGACGTCAAAAAGATCATGTCGCAGATGGGGCTGGCCCTGATGGGAACCGGAACGGCCAGCGGCGAAAACCGGGCGGTGGAAGCGGTTCAGAATGCGATCTCATCGCCCCTGCTCGAAGACAACGCGATCCAGGGAGCCCGAGGCGTCCTGTTGAACATCACCGGCGGACCCAACATGACCCTTCACGAAATCAACGAGGCCTCATCGATGATCCAGGCGGAGGCCCACGAGGACGCCAACATCATTTTCGGAACGGTCGTCGACGAATCGATGGGAGAGGAGATCCGGATCACCGTGATCGCCACGGGATTCGAGGGATCCGAGTCGATCGCCAGGTCCAACGTCACGTCATTCGGGGACTTCAAGCGGGGAGGCAATATCAACGTTCCGACCTTCATCCGAAAGGAAAAGACCTCCGACCCCTGTCCCGTTCCCGGTTCGGTCAAAATCCACACACTAGAGGATGAGGAGAATCCGGATCTCGAGATCCCCACGTTCCTGCGGCGTCAGGCGGATTAGCGTTTGCAGCAGGGTTCTTTCGACGGCCCTTCAATGCATGCTGGCGCAGCCTGCATGCAGATCGCCGGATGATCGCGCGTCAACGGGAGGTCCGAGGCGGCGATCGGGTGTCACGGACGGCCAGCGAACCATGTTGAGGGCTAAAAGAGGTCCATCTGTTCCACGACCTTCCGGTCTTTGCCCTTTCTGGGCGGAACAGGCGATGCGACGTCGAGCAGTTTCTCCGGGAGTTCGCCGATGAAGCGGGAGGGGCGACGGGGCGATGGTCCGGCCCAGGGGCGGCGTTCGGACGCGGTGATGATGATCCGGGACCGGGCGCGGGTGAGGCCGACGTAGAAGAGCCGGCGTTCTTCCTCCAGATTCGCATCCTCCCAGAGCGAGCAGGGCAGGAGCCCCTCTTCGGCTCCGGCCAGGAAGACCACGGGAAACTCGAGGCCCTTCGCACCGTGAAGGGTCATCAAGGCCACGGCCTCGGCCCTCTCGTCGTAGACCGAGGCATCGGCGTGGCGGCGCAGATGGCCGGCAAAGGCGACGAGGTCGCTTCCGAAACTGCCCGCCAGATCCAGCAAGCGTTTCGTGACGGCCATCTCGGCCCCGGCCCCGAATTTCGGCAGGATGCCGGCCAGGGCTTCGGCCAGTCCGCTGCCGGCAACGGTTTCATGAAAACGGCGAATATCCTGGCGAAGACCCGTCAGGGCCCTGACCGCGGTCCGCGGCAGACCGGAGAGGGTCAGGCCGTCCCAGAAATCGCCGGTCAGGGGAAGAGCCGCCTCCAGCCGGTTGACTGCCGCCTCACCGATGCCGGGCATCCCGCCGGCAAGGCGGAGCCATTCGGCAATCTCATCCGTCCCGGCAGCGGCCTGCAGGAAAAAATAGGTCTGCCTGAGGCCGGGGGCCAGGTAGAACGGCATCGACCCCACCTGCTGGAACGGGATTCCACGTCGCTCGAGTGCCGCGGCAATCTCTTCGGCCTGCCTGCCGATGCGGAACAACACGGCCATATCGCCGAAACCCAGCCCCTCCCCTGCCCCTACGTCGCCGCCACGACCCGACTCGATGGAAAAATGTTCGATGCCGCCCATGAGTTCCTCGATACGGCGTACGATGAACTCTGCCTCGGCCGCCGGCGATGACGCACGGTGCAGTTCGATGGCTCCGTTCCGGCCGGATACGGCGGCAAGGCGCGGACCGCTCGAACGGCCATTGTGTCCGATGAGCGCCGAGGCCGCCTCCACGATCACGGAAGGGCATCGGTAGTTGCGGGTCAGGAAAACCTGTTCCACTCCCGCCTTTTCAGCGAAACGGAAGAAGAACCCGGGATCGCTTCCCCTGAAGCCGTAGATGGATTGGTCCGGGTCACCGATGGCAAAGATCCGGGCCGTTTCGGCCATCATCCTCACCAGCGCGAACTGGCTTACGTTCAAGTCCTGAAACTCGTCCACGAAAAGGGCATCCAGCGAACCGCAGACCAGTTCCCTGAGAATGCCATCCGTTTCCAGCCTGCGGACGAATTCCGGAATCACGGTGTCGATGTCGATGGCATCCAGGTGCCGCAGTTCCTCCCGATAGCGGAGGATGTCGCCGGTCGCCAAATCCTCCTCGCGGTCGAGATGGGCGCCGATCTCCCCGGCGAGGCGGTTGCGCTCGGCCTGCCCCAGCAGCGGAAAAAGGCGTCTGAGGATCCGCTGGCGGCTCTCCGGACCCACCACGGTCAGCGCCGGTGCGGTGCGGCGCATCCAGTCGAGGCAGAACTGGTGGAAGGTGCCCACGAACACCCGCTCTCCTTGGGGTCCAGACACATCCAGCAGCCGTTCCCGAACCTCATCCGCGGCCTTTACGGTAAAGGTGATGGCCGCCATGCGCTCCGGATCGAAGCCCGCGCCCAGGAGGGCCGAGAGCCGTGCGATCAGCGTGTAGGTTTTACCACTCCCGGGGCCCGCCGTGACCAGGACATGACGGCCCGCAGCCTGGATCGCCTTCAACTGTTCGGGATCCGGACCGGTGTTTTCCATGACCCGGCGGCGCGTCACGACGGCATCTTCCGCCATGGCCGGCAATGCCAGGGACTCGGTTTCCCTTTTGCGGGCCGGCCGTGGTACCGGCTCCTCCCCGAAGAGGCTGACCTGACCGGCCGGCCTCTTCAGTTCTCCCTCTTCGAAGAGACGGATCACCCCATACTCGCCGTCGTAACCCGGCTTTCGGATGACCCGGCCATCGCGCATACGGTCAACCGCCTCCCCCAGCATCTCCGAAGCTCGGCGGATATCGGGGATCGGCACGTTCAGGAGCAGGTCAAATTCCGACCCGAACCGGGAGATGGCTCGGCCATAAGCCTCCATGACCTTCTTGGAGCCGGGACCCGATCCCAGGATTTCGCCTAGAATTTCCGTGAGAGGAACCAGGCGGAAATGTCCGGGCGAATCCTCCCGGTAGACTGGCCTCTTCCGGTCGGCGAGTTCCATCACCCGGTGCAGGACCCCCACGGTCAATGGCTTGCCGCATGCCGGGCAGGAAAGTCCCAGACGTCGCGTCTCCAGAGGGTCGAGGCAGACACGGCATGCGCGGTGGCCATCGGCGTGGTATTTCCCCTCCTCGGGGAAAAATTCCACAGTTCCCCTGAAGGCGCCTCGCCGGTTGCCGCGAATGGCTTCCCTGATGGCGAAGAAATCCGGTTCCGATGAAAAAAGATTGGCCTCGCGTCCCAGTTTTGCCGGAGAATGGCAGTCGGAATTGGAGATCAGCGCGAAGCGATCCAGGCCGGAGATGAGCCGGTTCATATCCGGGTCGGAGGAGAGGCCAGTTTCCAGAGCAAAGACATGCGGCGTGAGATCGCCGAAACATGCCTCTAGGGTATCGAAGCCTGACTTGGAGCCAAACAGGGAGAACCATGGGGTCCAAACATGGGCCGGCACCAGGAAGCCGTCCGGCGCCTTTTCCAGGAGGATCTCCAGCAGGTCACGGCTGTCGAGCCCCAGGATTGGACGGCCGTCCGATTCGATGTTGCCGATCCCGGCCAAGGAGGCGTTGATCCGTTCGGCCGAGCTGAAATCAGGCACGTAGAGCAGATTGTGGACCTTGCGCACGGCGCCGCCACGTTTGTAAATACTGCTGATCTCGGCCGAGAGCAGAAACCGGACCGGGAATGCGGGCGACGCCCCGGGAAAAGGCGAAACGATCTGTTCCTCGTGTCTCATCCGGAAAAGCCCGGGTTCGGCGGCCACCAACTCTTCACGCAGGCGCGCCAGCCAGCCGGGATGGGTGAAATCTCCCGTTCCGATGACTCGGATCCCCTTGACGCGGGCCCATCCGGCGAGTCCTCCGGGCGTTCCATCAGGGCTCGTGGCCCGGGAATAGGGGGAGTGAACGTGCAGATCGGCGGCAAAACTCATAAGTGTATCGGCCTTTCCCACCCCGATGCTCTCTTCGGGGCGACCGATTTTCGCCGAAACGGACCGGCAAGTCAACCGGACATTGCCGACCTTGACTCGGCAGCATTGTGATGCTACTGGATAGCCATGACATGGAGGCAAAAAAAGAGGTGCTTGGACCTTCTTGCGGCGGAAGAGGGCTGGACGCGCAAGGTGTGGGGAGAATATCTAACGGTCTGCCTCGCCTACCCCAACCTCTATCGCACGGGGATGTCCAACCTCGGGTTTCAGACCGTATATGCATGGATCAACCGCCATCCCGCTTGCCTGTGCGAAAGGGTTTTTCTCCCCGAGCCGGGCGACGAGCCGCGTTCGGGGGACGGCGAAACCCTGATCAGCATCGAATCGCAGCGTCCGCTGAAAGCGTTTGACATCGTCGCCTTCTCCCTTTCCTTTGAGAACGACTATCCCCAGATCCTCCGAATGCTGGAAATGGCCGGGATTCCCGTCGCGGCCGCGGAAAGGAACGAGAATGATCCTCTCGTTGCCGCGGGCGGCATTGCCGCTACGCTGAATCCCGAGCCGCTTGCCGACTTCTTCGACCTCTTCCTCATCGGGGAGGGCGAGGCGGTGCTGCCCGGATTTCTCGATCTGGCGGCCGCCCTGGGCCGGGAACTCTCCCGGGAGGACTTGCTCGCCCGAATCCAGATGGAAATCCCCGGAGCCTATATCCCCCGTTTCTACCGGGTCACCACCGGGGAAGACGGGCGCATCATCGCCCGGGAGCCTGTCGATCCCGCATTTCCGCGACGGATTGCCCGGCCGTGCGCGCTCGATCTCGATGCGTTTACGACCGAACAGACGATCACCACGGCGGACACCGAATTCGGTGGCATGTTCATGACGGAGGTCAGCCGGGGATGCCAGCGGGGCTGCCGTTTCTGCGCCGCCGGTTTCGTCTGCAGGCCGGTCCGTTTCCGGAGCGCCGATTCCCTTGCTCCCAGCTTTCGAATGGGACTCGAACGGGAAAAGACGATCGGCCTCGTGGGGACGGCCGTTTCCGACCACCCAGCCCTGATCCCGATGTGCCGCTCCATTCTGGGAGAGGGCGGATCCGTAGCCATCGGCTCGCTTCGCATGGACCGCTTCAGCGCCGGCATGGCTTCAATACTGAAGGAAACCGGGGTGGAGACCGTCTCTCTGGCACCCGAGGCCGGTTCCCAGCGCCTCAGGGATGTGATCCGCAAGGGGATCTCCGACGATGAGATCTTTTCCGCAGTGGAAAAACTCATGGAATGTGATATGGTCCAGGTGAAGCTTTATTTCATGGTGGGTCTCCCGACGGAAACGGACGAGGACATGGATGCCATTGTCCGGCTGGTCAAGGGGATGGAACATCACGCGCGCCGGTATTCGAAAGGCCGTAAAGGGTTCAGGCGTCTGACGCTCAGCATCAACCAGTTCATACCCAAACCCGGTACGCCGTTCCAGTGGCACCCCCTTGAGGATACGGCGGCTGTCCGCCGGAAAATCCGGCGGATCGCCGCTGAACTCAAAGGCGAGAAGGCGGTCCGGATCATCCACGACATCCCTAAGTGGAATTATATCCAGGCCCTGCTCTCTCTGGGAGACCGGACGGTCGGCAGGCTGCTCCTGGCGGCCCATCGGCGGGAAGGAAACTGGGCGCATGCCTTCCGGGAGGTCAACGTGAATGGGGACTTTTACGTCTATCGCCCGAAGGGAGCCGACGAGATCCTGCCATGGGACTTCATTGATCTCGGTACCGACAAAGAGAGGCTGGCCAGCGAATACCGGAAAGCTCTGGATGGTCCCTGGGGACGGATCTGAAATCCGTCCCTCCCATACGCGGCGCCTGCCCGTTGCCGGACAAGCTGCACACGCAAGCGCCAGCCCCCGGGACGCAGGCAGGGTCGGCATGTCGTTCCCGCACCCCGGCTCCGCGCGAGCGGATGAGTCCCGGCAGGGTGCGGACGCGGGCTGCCAAACCGAACCGGGTCGGATCTCCCCGGGCCGCCGCGGCGGTCTCCATTCGCCGGTTGGGCCCAGCTTGAAGGCAGATGAGCGGAATTCCCGATTTCAAACGTCGACATAACCAGAACCGAGGAGACATGATATGACCACCGTTCCCACACCCCAGTCTCAATTCAGGCAGATGCAGGGCGTGATCCTTATTATTGTTGCAATGGTTGTGCTGATGGTCTTTCTACGGATCATCGGCCTGATCACGGAATGGTTCTGGTTTCAGGAGGTGGGTTACCAGACCGTCTTCACGGTGACGCTGCTGTCCAAAATCAAGACCGGCGTCCTTTTCGGCGCCGCCTTCTTCGTCATTTTCGGCGGCAGCCTTCTGCTGGCGTTCCATCTTTCGCGGTCTCCCCTGTTCGGCTACGAGGGGTACGGAACGGGTTTTCGCCTCCCGCTGCAGGAGATGGGTCCTGGTCTTCTCAAGGTCCTGATACCCATCGTCGCCCTTGTGTTCTCCCTGTTCGCCGCAGCCAGCGGATCCGCCCAATGGGAAAACTTCCTCCGCTTCCTGAATCCGTCGGCCTTCGGCGTCCCGGACCCGCTCTTCAACCAGGACATCGGCTTCTATGTCTTCCAGCTCCCTTTCCTCATCCACCTCTACGGATGGCTGAAGTTCGTTTTGCTGCTCACCCTTGCGGCGACCGGGTTTCTCTACCTGATCCGGAGATCGTTTCTCTTCATCCCCCCCAGGATCTGGAAGTTCTCGACAGCCGCGCGGATCCACCTCGCGATCATCGCGGCCCTTTTCTTTTTCTGGGGGGTATTCGGAACCTGGATCGACCTCAACGAACTGCTTTTCACGAAACGGGGGGTGGTCTTCGGTCCCGGTTATACCGATGTGACCACACAGGTCTGGGTGCTTAAACTGATGATGGGCCTCTATGCCTTGGCCGGATTGTCGGCGATCTATTTCGCCATCCGTCCGGACTGGCGCCTGCCGGTCATCTTCGTTCTGCTCCTGGTGGCCGTATCGGTGCTTGGCCGGGGGATCTACCCCTCCATCATCCAGAAATTCCAGGTCATCCCCAACGAGATCGTCGCCGAGACGCCCTACCTGGAACGGAACATCCGGTATACGCGCCTTGCCTACGGACTGACCCAGATGGAAGAGCAGGAATTTCCCACGGAAGAGAATCTGACGGCAAAGGACCTGGAGAAGAACGATCTCACCGTGAAGAACATCCGCCTCTGGAACCATGGCCCGCTGCTGCAGACCTACGGCCAGCTCCAGGAGATGAGGACCTACTATAAGTTCACCGGCGTCGACAATGACCGCTACACGATCAACGGGGAATACCGTCAGGTGATGCTGTCCCCCCGCGAGCTCTCTTACCCCTCTCTGCCGTCCAGGACCTGGGTGAACGAGCATCTGGCCTACACCCACGGTTACGGCGTCGTGCTGGGCCCCGTGAACCGCATCTCCCCGGAAGGGCTCCCGGAATTCTTCATCAAGGACATCCCGCCCGTCTCGACGACCCCGCTTAAAGTCACGCGCCCCGAGATTTACTTCGGGGAGAACTCCAACGAATATGTCTTCGTCCGGACCAAGATGCCGGAATTCGATTACCCGGTGGGTGACAAGAACGTCTATTCCCGCTATGAAGGCAGCGGCGGGGTTCCCCTCTCCTTCCTGAAGAAACTGATCTTTGCCGTCCACTTCCGTTCCGTCACGCTGCTGCTGTCCGACGATATCACGGCGGGAAGCCGGGTGATGTACCACCGCAACGTGCGCGAAAGGGTTTCCATGATCGCCCCCTTCGTTCACCTGGATGCGGATCCCTACCTTGTCATTTCGCCGGAAGGGCGTCTACTGTGGTTCGTCGACGGCTATACGGTAACGGACCGTTTCCCCTATTCGGAGCCCACGCCTCAGATGGGCAACTACATCCGCAACACGTTGAAGGCCGTCGTGGACGCCTATGATGGAACGGTTCAGCTGTACGTCAGCGATCCCACTGATCCCATCATGCAGACCTACGGCCGGATCTTCCCGGGTGTCTTCAAATCCCTGGATCTGATGCCGGAGGCGCTTCGGAACCATATCCGATACCCCGCGGGGCTGTTGGCGATCCAGGCCCGGATGTACCGGGCATACCATATGCAGGATCCGCAGGTCTTCTATAACAAGGAGGATCTCTGGGCGATCCCGGGCAAGCAGGTCGGTGGCGGCCAGCAAGCCATGGATCCCTACTACACCATCATGAAGCTGCCCGATGCCGCCCGGGAGGAGTTCATTCTCCTCTCTCCGTTCACGCCGAGCATGAAGGACAACATGTCCGCATGGATGGCTGCCCGGTGCGACGCGCCCCATTACGGAAAAGTGATCGTCTACAAGTTCCCGAAACAGAAGCTGGTCTACGGGCCGCGGCAAATCGAAGCCCGTATCGATCAGGACAGCTTCATCTCCCAGCAGCTGACGCTCTGGCAGCAGCGGGGTTCGAACGTGATCCGGGGGAGCTTGCTGGCGATCCCGATCGAAAAGTCGATTCTCTATGTCCAATCCCTCTACCTGGCCGCCGCCAACGGCCAGCTCCCCGAGCTCAAGAGGGTGATCGTCGCCTACGGGAACAACATCGCGATGGAGGAGACCCTAGACCTCGCCCTTCTGAAGATATTCGGCGGAGGACCGACCAGGGACCGGGAAGCGCCGGCGGCAACGCAGTCGGCAGCGGCGGGCGTCGAGATGAGTGACCGGCAGACGGCCATCGAGGCCCTCGGTCATTTTCGCAAGGCCCAGGAATTTCTCAGGCAGGGAAACTGGGGGGCCTTCGGCGATGAACTCAGAAAAACGGGAGAGATCCTGACGGCGATCGAGAGGAAAGGGGGAAAGTCGAAATAAGGAGGTGGGTGTGACGATGGGCACGCGTTTCGCGGCCGCAGTGGCCGCTGCCGATGGGGAAAAAGAATGGAGGGCTCCCGGGCTCTCTGGATTGCTGGTCTGCGTTCTGATGCTGTCTACCATGACCGGATGTGCGCCGAAGCTCTACAGCGTGAACATGCACTATCAACCGACCAAGGCGATGCAATCCGCCGTGGTCGAAGGCCGGCCATTCACCCTGACCGTCTCCTCTTTTCTCGACCGCAGAAAAATTGAGGATACCCTGCTGATCGGCCGGGTGGTCAAATCGGATGGCTCCTCCATCCCGATTCTGCCGAAATACGCCAAGGCGACCGATGCCGTGGCATCGGCCCTCAGGGAGCTTCTGATCCAATCGGGATTCGACGTTTCTCTGGAAAAGGTCTTCTGGGACCTCGAAGAGGGCACGATTCTGCCCGGATGGGGCACCATCCTCGTCGGCGGCGCCATCGACGAGCTCGACGTCACCTGTCAGGACCAGATCCCCATGAAGCATTATGCCGCCAGGGCCAGGGTGACGCTGGTCTTCGCCGATGTCCCAAAGAAGAGGATCTTCTACCGGGTGACGGCGGAAAGCAGTTCCAGCCTGGATCATGTGATCTTCTCTGAGGAAAAACTGGAGGGCCAGATCAACGGGGTGCTTTCCGAAGCGATCGAGAAGGCGATCGAAGGCGCGGAGACCGGCCGCCAGATGCGGGAGGCCCTCGGCCAATAGCCGGTCCATCAGGGCAACCGTGCCCGCAGACGATCGTGCGCCGCCCGACAATCCCATGCCCGGGGAGAAGCCAACAAGGCCCTTGAGCGCCCCTTATACTGGGAGACGGGGAAGGTCAGGGTGCGGATGGCCCCTAAGGCGACTTCGGTACTAATTGCGGCGGAACAGTTCGATCTCGAAAAGCTTCGGCCAGAGTTTTCCCGTAACGAACAGCCGTTTTCCACCGGCGTCGTAGGCGATCCCGTTGAGCACGTCCACGGGGATCCATCTGTCCGCATGCGGAAGCAGACCGCGAAGATCGATCCATCCGATCACGTCCCCGGTTCGAGGGGAAATCCTTGCAATCCAATCTGTCTGGAATACGTTGGCGAAGATCTCGCCCTGAACGAACTCGAGTTCGTTCAGGCCCGTTACCGGTTCTCCGCCGCTTTTCACCTTCAGACGCCCCACCTCCCGGAAGGAGCGGGGGTCGAGGAGACGCAGGATCGAGCTGCCGTCGCTCATGATCAGCCGCCTCCGGTCATGGGTCAACCCCCACCCCTCGCCCGGATAAGTGAAGGTTCCCCGCGGTTTCAAGGTCGAACGGTCGTAGATGAATCCCAGGTTCGACTTCCATGTCAATTGCAGCAGACGGTCTTCCCAGGCGGTGATCCCTTCGCCGAAATGCCTCTGGTCCAGCAGATGCCGATCAATCACCCTGCCCGTCTCCGGGCTGACCTTTCTCAGGCTAGAGGATCCGTTCAATCCGGTGCCCTCATAAAACAGTCCATCGCACCATATGAGCCCCTGGGTGAAGGCCTGGCGGTCGTGCGGATAGGCGCGGATGACCTTATAGCCATAGACGGGCATCGCAGCCGGTCTGCGCGGCAGGATGGACGAACCGGCCTCCGAACGGGCAGGAACCGGCAGCAGGCCAATCACCATGGCGATCAGAAAGGCATCGAAGGCCATGGCAACAGCGGCATTTCGCAGGGGGCTTTTCATGTTGCGTGTTCACCAGTGGGGCTGATTGCCGATGCGGTGCCCCATCACTTCCGTGGTATCGGTAACCACGACGAAGGCGCCCGGATCGTTGCGGCGGACGATCTGCTTCAGGTTAGACAGCTCCTGGAAGGTCACGACCGTGTAGAGGATCTGCTGCTCCCGGTGCGAATACCCCCCCTCGCCGCTCAGGATGGTCACCCCCCGGTGGATCTCGTCCAGGATCCCCTGGGAGATCTCCTGCCACCTGGGAGAGATGATGAAGATGGCCTTGCGCTGGCTCAGCCCCGTGACCACGAGATCCACGATCCTTGCGGAAACGTACAGATAGATCATGGTATAGAGCGCATCCTCGAGAGAGAAGAGCAAGGCTGCGGCCGTCAGGACCAGGACGTTGAAGGCGAGACGTGTCGTCCCGAGGCGGATGGAGAAGCGGTGGAGAAAGATCACGGACAGGATATCCGTGCCGCCGGCAGATCCCAGGGACTTCAGGATGATACCGGAACCCGTTCCCATGATGATCCCGGCGAGGATCGCGGCCAGCAGCTTGTCCTGGACCGGGATGGGACCGGGATTCACCCAGGCGACGACGAGGGAATAGATGATCGTTCCGGCGATGCTGTAGAGAAAGAACCGGCGGCTGATGAAGAACCAGCCCGCCAGAAAGACCGGGATGTTCGACAGGGCATAAATGACGGCAAAAGAGAGGAAAGGAACCAGATAATGAATCAAGAGCGCCAGCCCCGTCAATCCGCCGCTGACGAAGCGGTGCGGGATCAGGATTCCGTTGATGCCCACTGCGATCACGGCGCTCCCTGCAGAGAGCAGGAAAAGGTTCCAACAGACCGTCTTCAGGATCGGCCAACCGCTCCATTGATAAACTTGCCTCATTTCCGTCTCCTCTGCTCACCTCTGTCGCTTCCCCGGTCTGAAACGCCTCCGGATCGTCGCGGTCAATGTTTAACATATACAACGATCGATCCTCCGACGCCACCATATTGTGAAATACGCTCTCCCGGGGAAGGACGATTGAAGGCGATGCGATGCATTCCGTCCGATGGCGAGACGATCGCGGCAGGAACAAACGATCCCGCACCCCGCCGTTTTTCCTTGACAGAATCGGTCCATTGTCATTAAGACCCACTCCCTACGGACGACGGAGTCATCGAGGCACCCGTTCAAATGGGGGATGATCATGATCATCTACGCCAAGCTTGTTCTGGCCGCAATGCTGTGGGGCGGCACCTTCGTGGCGGCAAGGATCGTCGCCCAGGACGTTGCCCCCTACTCCGCATCGTTCCTCCGTTTTTTCGCGGCCTCCCTGTTTCTGCTCGCGATGGTGCTCTGGAAAGAGGGGCACCTGCCCTGCCTGAAGCGGAGTCAGATCCTCCCGGTCGTGATGCTCGGCATGACGGGCGTCTTTGCTTACAATGTCTTCTTCTTTCTCGGCATGAAGACCGTAGACGCGGGCAGGGCTTCCCTGATCGTCGCCACCAATCCCTCCTTTATCTCCCTGTTTTCAGCCCTGCTGTTCCATGAGCGTCCGCAAACGGGAAAGATCGCGGGGATCGCCCTCTGCCTCCTCGGCGCGGCCCTTGTCATCTCGGGAGGGGACCTCATCGGCCTTTTGACCCGCGGCGCGGGGAAGGGAGAATGGTTCATCGCCGGCTGCGTCGCAAGCTGGGTTTCCTACACGCTGATCGGCAAAGCGGTCATGAAGGAGATGGCGCCTCTCACCGCGGTGGCCTGGTCCTGCCTGATCGGCACGGCCGCCCTGCTCCCGCCTGCACTCCTCGAGAACATGACGGAATTGGCATGGGGGTACAGCCTGACGAGCTGGACGGGAATCCTCTATC
Organism: uncultured Syntrophaceae bacterium; assembly: GCA_964637025.1. Classification (GTDB taxonomy): domain Bacteria; phylum Desulfobacterota; class Syntrophia; order Syntrophales; family UBA5619; genus UBA5619. The sequence continues at coordinate 57,688 of CAZWTL010000008.1, forward strand.
TCGCCTTGTTCGGAACGGTTCTCGGGTTCATCTGGTTCTACGAGGGCGTGGCCGCGATCGGCCCCTCCCGCGCGTCCGTCTTCATCAATCTTGTTCCGGTCAGCGGCGTCTTCCTGGGATGGCTCCTCCTCGACGAGGCCGTCAATCTATGGCTCCTGGTCGGGGGGATTCTGGTTGTCGGCGGCGTTTATTCGATGAACCGGGGCCGCTGACGACACCGGGATCGCCCTTGCCGCTGCGGGTGGATCCTCGCCACCCCTTGCGAAAGATATTGACAGCATCCGCCAAACTGTATAAAAATCGGGCCAAATCCAACGCGTGGAGGTGATGATCATGCAGGGATTGTTTACGTTGACGTCTTCGGAATCCAAAAGGCTTCTGGGAAGGGCTGTTGCAGCGATGCCTGAGGTGCAACATGCGAAGGAGAGCGGCTATCTGGTCGTCGGGCGGGGTTCGACCAACGCGTTTGTCCTGGAAGAGGTCCTGAAGGAAAGGATGGATAAAGAGCGGTACGTGGCGGGCCAGACGATCCGGGGAGTCTTTTGCGTGCTGGGCACGGGGCTCAGGACCAAGCCCATCGTCCTGCACAAGGGCGAGGTGATGAATGTGGAACCGGGCTCCGTCATCGACAAGCTGACCCCCGGGGATGCACTGATCAAAGGGGCCAACGCCGTCGATCCTTTCGGAAATGTCGGCGTGGTCATGGCCGGCGCGGGAGGCGGGACCATGGGCCAGTTCTACATGGCCCTAAAGGCCGAGGGGGTTGAGACGATCTATGTCGTCGGCCTGGAGAAACTGATTCCCTCCGTCGAGGAGGCGGCCCGCTACGGCGGGAAAATGGTCTTGGGCCGATCCATCGGCTGCCGGGTGGGCATGGCACTGGTCGCGGACGGACGCGTCGTCACGGAAATCGAGGCGATCGACATCCTCTTCGGGCTGAAGGCCGTCCACTATACCTCCGGCGGCTGGGGCGGGGCGGAAGGTTCCGTCACGCTGATCGTCGAGGGTGAAGACGCCCAGGTGAACCGGTGCCTCGACTTCATCGAGGGGATCAAGGGAGAGCCCCCCATGACCGCGGTGAAGGGACCCTGCAAGGACTGCGGCGCACCGTGCAACTTCCGGGGGAAGACGGCGGAGGAGCTGCCGGCCTACCTGCGGTAGGGCATCGGAATCTTTCAAGGAGAAGCCGTTCGATGGGCACCTTCCGCGTCGCGACGTACAACGTCAATTCCATCCGGAGCCGCCTTCACATCGTCTTGCCGTGGCTCCACGACCACAAACCCGACGTCTTCTGCATGCAGGAGACGAAGGTGAACGACAGCCGGTTTCCCGTCACGGCGTTTGCCGACGCAGGGTATCATGTGGTCTTCCGGGGGGAGAGACAATACAACGGGGTGGCCATCGCCTCCCGGAAACCCGCGGAGTCGGTCCTATACGGTCTCGAGGATGGCGGCCCTGCCGATGAAGACCGTCTGATTGCGGCCGTCTATTCGGGCGTTTTTGTCGTCAACACCTATGTCCCCCAGGGACGCGAGAAGCAGACGCCGCATTTTTCCTACAAGCTCGAGTGGTTCCAACGGCTGCGGCATTTTCTCGACCGCTCCGGGACCCCGGAGAAGCCCCTGATCTGGTGCGGCGACCTCAACGTCGCCCCGGAAGCCATCGACGTTCACGATCCCAAAGCCCTTCTCGGCCATGTCTGCTTTACTCCGGAGGTCTGGGACGCCTTTGCCGCTGTCCGGTCGTGGGGCCTCGAAGACCTGTTCCGCCGCAGCCATCCGGGGGAAACGGGCCAATACACGTTTTTCGATTACCGGGTTCCCGCCGCGGTGAAGCGGGGACTCGGATGGCGGGTGGACCACATTCTGGCCACGCCTCCCCTCGCCGTGCGCTGCCTCGCCTGCGAAATCGATCTCGGCCCCCGCCTGGCCGAGAAACCATCCGATCACACGATTCTCGCCGCGGAATTCACCGACGGATAGGGCCGGACATGGACGATCCCGATATCCTGAAAGCCAATGACGAGATCGCGATGAAATTCGAGGGAATCGAAGCGGACCTCGACGGCTGCCGGGAAATCGGGGAACTCTTCGAGAGGCTTTTTACAGGAACCGAAGAGGCCTTCGGCATCCCTTTCGTCTGGCTCTCGGTGCTGCAAAAGGAGGAGACGGAGCCTCTCCTCAGGCTCCTTGAAAAATCCGGAAGGCTGAAGGACCGGATCAATGTCATCGCCCCCTCGTCCTTCCTCAAAATCATCGGGGATATGGAACAACCGCTGCTGGCCAGCGGAGATCTGCGGCCCTTTTTCCGTCTGATGCCCCCCAACGTGAAGTACTTTCTCCGATCCCTGGCCGTAGCCCCTCTTTCGTGCGACGGCGCGCTGATGGGCAGCCTGAACTACGGGGACGCCTCCCCGGACCGCTACCGGCCGGGCATGGAGACAACCCTGCTGGCGCACCTGGCACAAAGCGTCTCCCGCCACATCTCCCGACTCCGGACGCTGAAATCCGTCGAGACCCCTGAAGGTGAATAGAGACGATCCCGTCCCCGTATCTTCAAGCCCGCAGACGGGGCACTGGCCTGCCGATCGTCCGGCCCGGCAAAAGGAAATCCCGGCCCGTTGCCCTTCCCCATGCTGATCCCTAGAGATTCATCGCCGCTTCGAACCCTTCCGCAATCGCGTCGGCGAAGCGCCGCGCACGAACGCAATCCCCGGCCTGATGAAAGGCGATGCCCGCGTTCCGGAGCCCTTCCCTCAAATCGTCTTTCGCCTTGGCCCCCAAGGCCAGGACAACCGTTTCCGCCTTCAGAAACCGCTCCTCTCCCCTGTGTTCCACCCGGATCCCGCCCTCTTCGATCCTTCGCGCCGTTGCACGGGTCAAAATGGACACCCCCAAATCGTCGAGATGAAAACCCAGGAGCAGGAACGATGTTCGATCCATATCGCCTCCGACCGTTTCGAGCTGTTCCAAAACCGTCACCGTCTTGCCCGAAGCGGCCAGGTGTTCCGCGGTTTCAAGGCCGACCTGACCGCCGCCGATGACGACGACCACCTTCCCCTCGACTGGACGGCCCCGCAGCACCTGCCACGCAGTGAGCATGCAGGGACGCCCGCAATGACCGGCCATATCCGGCAGCAGCGGCTCCGCACCTGAAGCCAGGATCACCGCATCCGGTTTTTCCGACCGGGCCGTCGCCGCGTCCAGCGCCTGGGGCCTGATCTCCACCCCGAGGCGATCCAACTCATTCCTTCCAAAATCGATCAGATATCCCAAATCCTGCTTTCCGGGAGGGACCATGGCCATATTCAACTGCCCCCCCAGCAGGTCAGGTTCAAACAGGATGACGTCGTGGCCTCTGAGGGCGGCGACCCGCGCAGCTTCCATCCCGGCTGGGCCTCCACCGGCCACGAACACCCGCTTGCGTCGGGCCGCAAGGTCCAGACGAGCCGTCGCCTCCCTTCCGGCCATGGCATTGCAGGCGCAGCGCATGTCGCTCCTCTCTTCGGCAACGGTCTTGAGGCAATGCATGCAGCCCACGCAGAAGCGGATTTCCCTCTCCCTGGCCTCCCTGGATTTGTTCGGCCATTCCGGATCGCAGATAAGCCCCCGGCCGATCCCGATCAGATCCGCTCGGCCCGCGGCCAGTATGTCTTCGGCCTCCTGGGGTGTCACGATACGATTCGCCGTCATCACCGGGATAGCGACGCGTTGCTTGACGGTCTCGGCGAGATGCACCTCCAGACCGTGGGGCAGACGTCCGGGGGCGATCGGCGTGGGGAATCCGGGCTCGGCGATGGGAACGCCGGCACCGCAGGAAAGGCTCACGCAATGGATTCCCGCTTTTTCCAGACGGACGGCGATTTCCGCGGCGTCCTGCGGGGTGATGCCCCCTCCCAGCCCCTCGCGTCCGTTGATGCGCACCATGATGGGGTAATCCTCGCCGACCTCCTTCCGGATCTTTTCGATGATCTCCGTCAGGAAACGCATCCTGTTTTCGAGCAAGCCCCCATAGCGGTCCGTCCGCACATTGGAAAGCGGTGAAAGAAATTCGCTGATGAGGTACATGTGGGCGGCATGGATCGACAGGCCGTCGAAACCTGCCTCGCGGACCCTTCGGGCCGCCTGGACAAACTTGTTCTGGAGATCGGCGATTTCCTCCGCCATCAACGCCTTGGGGACCACGAATCCGGTCACCGGATGCGCCAGGGGCGACGGGGCCACAGGCAGCTTTCCTCGCGTCACGAGCAGTTGACCGTTTTCCACCCGGCCGGCTCTTCTGCCCCCGTGGTTGATGTTCTGGATGGCCTTGGCACCCGCCCTGTGTACGGCCACGGCCAGCCGCTTCAGCCCGTCGACGCAGCTATCCTTGTCGATCAGGAGGCAGTCGTATGCATGGTGGCCGACCGGGGAGTCGACGATGGCGTCCTCGATCACCACCAGACCCGCGCCGCCGCGCGCCCTTTCCGCATAATAGGCGACCATCGTATCCGTGACCTCTCCGTTCTTGGCGTAATTGGTCGTCATGGGCGGCATCACGATACGATTCTCGGTGACCAGAGATCCAATTTTGAGCGGTTCGAAAAGCTTGGGGTATTTCATCTCACCCGATTCTCCTTCTCGAATCGTGGACGGAGGCGGACCGTTCGGTCGCGGTCCATTCCCCCGTTCCCCATCTTCCTTGTCTGCACCGGCATCTGCAACAGCCGATGCCCGGGTTGCGCGTGAAAAGTCGTGAACAGGGATATGGATTATATGCGGGAACGGTCCTGTGCGTCAATGGAGTCGACTGTTTGGTCCCTTCGGCCATACGATCAAGCAGCCACAGGCCGTCGGAGAGGAGAGACATTCACAACATCTCCATATTCCGTTATGTTTCACTTGCATCGGCCTTCGGTTTCGCTTGACAATCCACAACAAGGCAGTGTAGAGCCGATGAAAATCACGGATGCACGGACCACTTTGGGATTCAAGACCTGAAGGAGCATGGACCATGACGGCAATGCAACATCCCGCGAAAGTCGTCCTGGGCGACATCACGGTGAGGGACGGCCTCCAGGCGGGAATCACCCACTTCGAATCCACCCTTGGCGGCTCGGGCGGCCAGCCGGCCAATTTCATCGACGGATACCCGGTCGCGGGAACCGGGAAATATGATTACGCGGATCCCAACATCGTCGGATTGGCCTCGACGGAGGACATGGTCGTCATGATGGATGAGATGGGGATCGAAACGGGCATTGATGTGGACCGCCTTCTGGACATCGGCCGGATGTATGAGCGGATCCTGGGACGCCGTCTCCGGTCCGAATGCATCAAGACGGGCCGCATCCCCAAAAGACCCACGGGACGCTGATGGGCGCCTCCCACGGGTTTCAAATCATCCGCCGTCTCATCGGGGAGACATTGATCCGCCCGTTTCTCCGCTGTGCCGCGGGCCGCAGCGTTCGCTGCGGCGAAAAACGGCTTCGCGGGAAATCCTTGGATCCGCCGCTTTACGCCCCGGTTTCCCTTTGGTAGAAGGACACATGACACGCAAAGGATCCCATCGCCCCGTCTCCCACGAAAAGAGCCCCTCCGGACGCAGAAGGATCCGCGTCGAGAAGGGATCCAACCAGCGACGCCCTGGTCCCCGCCGACGCATGATGAAACCGGATGCCGAGCCCTGCCTGAAGTCCATCTTCGCCGGAATCGGAAGCCCCCCCCCTTCGGCTTTCAAGCCGGATCCCTTTCAATTGGAGGCCATCGAGGCGATCCGGCAGGGGGACTGTCTTGTCGTCGCGCCGACCGGTTCCGGCAAGACGTGGATCGCCGAAGAGGCAATCCGATCCGTCTTCCGTGAAGGGGGACGCTGCTGGTATGCCTCGCCGCTGAAGGCGCTGACCAATGCCAAGTGGGTTGAATTCGGCGACCATTTCGATGCGGCCAACGTCGGCATCGTGACCGGGGATACCAAGGAAAACACCGGTGCCCCCATCCTGGTCGGTACGACCGAGATCCTGCGGAACCAGCTTTACGACGCCATGCACAGCGGCCGAAATCTCAACTGTGATCTCGTCATCCTCGACGAGGCGCACTTCCTGGGGGACCAGGACCGGGGCGTCGTCTGGGAGGAGATCATGATCTACCTCCCGGTTCGGATCAACATGCTGCTGCTCTCGGCCACCATCGGCAACAGCGAGGAAATCGCGGCATGGCTCGCCTCCATCCGCGGCAAACCGTGCCGCGTGGTCCGTGAGGAGGAGCGGCCCGTACCTCTTTTCCCGATCTTTCTCCACCCCTCCGGCCGGTTGATGCCCTTGCTCGAGGAGAACAGGCTCTTCCGGAAGATCGAAGCATTCGTCGGCCAGAAACGCCACGGTTCTCCGGAAAGGGGACTGCCGCCGTTCGGAGAAATGCTGGACGTTCTGGAGCGGTACAGGCTTCTGCCGGCGATCTTCTTTCTGAAATCACGCTCCGAATGCGACGCAGCCCTCGGGATGTGCGCGCCGCTCGCCGTCCAGCCTACCGACGATGCGCTCACCCCCTGTCTGGAAACCCTCCTGGAACGATTCCCCTACCTCCGGAACCACCGGCAACTGCATCCCCTTCGCTCGGCGCGCGTTGCGGCCCATCACGGGGGACAACTCCCGGCCTGGAAATTCCTCGTCGAGACGATGATGAAGAGGGGAATCCTCAGGGCGATATTCGCCACCTCCACCATTGCGGCGGGGGTCAACTTCCCCGCCCGGACCATCGTGCTGATGAACTCGGACCTGTTCAACGGCCATGAGTTTTCCCCTCTGAGCGGGACCGCCTTTCACCAGATGGCGGGACGCGCGGGGAGACGGGGCAAGGACCGGGTCGGATTCATGCTCGCCGTTCCCGGTCGCTTCATGGACCTCATCCACATCCGAAAGCTGCTCTCCCGGAAGCCTGAGGCCATCATGAGCCGAATCCGGAACGATTTCTCCATGGTCCTGAACCTTCTTCTCTCACAGGCACCGGAGGACATCCGGGAGATCTTCGCGAAGTCCCTGGCCGCCTACCAGCAGGAGCGGCACGGGAAACGGATCGATGGGCCGGGTAAGGAAGGGACGGACCTCTGGAACGATTTCCTGCGGCATCTCCGCCTGTTGCGCCAGGAGGGCTTCGTCGGCCCGGATGATCGGCTGACCGAAAACGGAGTCTGGGCCTCCAAGCTCCGTCTGGACCAACCCCTCCTCATTGCCGAATGCCTGCGGCGGGGCGTCCTGCCCGCCGGAGACGAGAAGCTGCTCGCCGCCGTCATCGCCCCTTTCGTCTATGACGGGGATCAGGAGATGGTCGTGATCCGCAAGGAGCTGCCCTCGCGGCTGATCCGCGCCTACGACCGGGTCGCCAGAACCCTTTCGCCCCTGATGGGACGGCTCAAAGGGGCCGGATTTGCAGTGCCGCCCCTGTTCCTCTGGCCCGCAGCGGTCATCCATGGCTGGGCGTCGGGAGGCGAATGGGACTGGATCATCCGGAAGGCGGGGATCGCCGACGGCGACATGGCCATGCTGGTCATGCGGACAGCCGACAACCTCAGACAGATCATGTCGCTCCGCGAGACCCACCCGCAGACAGCAACATTGGCCGCGGCGGCGCGGGAAGCGATTCTCCGCGAACCCGTGACATTCGAATGACCCCGCAGGGGTCATTCATTTGCGCTTGACATCATCACGGATTTCATTATATAGACCACACGTCCCGAGAGATGTCGGGTGGCGACATCATCGGGTTTTTTGATACCCGCACACGTCCCCATCGTCTAGTGGCCTAGGACACTGGCCTTTCACGCCGGCGACCGGGGTTCGAATCCCCGTGGGGACGCCATTAATTCTCAGTAATATCATCTACTTCTGAATTACTGCGTCACATTGCCACTGCCGTTTTAGGCGTTGACGGCTCCCTTGACGGCTTTTTCGTGCAGGGCAACTTTCTCGCTTTCAGACACCTTCCCCGGCATGAAGATCAAGACCTTTCCTCTCTCTTCTAGCTTTTCCAGGGCCGGTCTGACATT
>CAZWTL010000009.1:0-8601 GCA_964637025.1 uncultured Syntrophaceae bacterium
TCGTTCCTCAAATTCGTATTGCGGTGGGCGGATGAGTTGTGTATGATCGATCCGCGATTACGGTTTCAGAAAGGGGAAGGGCATGATCAACAAGGCGATCCTGGTGGGCAGGCTGGGTAAAGATCCCGAGGTCCGTTATACACCGGATGGAATGATGGTGACCAATTTCAGTCTGGCCACGGATGAGCAGCGGAAGGACAAAAGCGGCGAGAGGGTGCAGAGGACCGAGTGGCACCGGATCGTGACCTTCGGGAAGCTCGCCGAAATCTGCGGCAAATACCTCATCAAGGGCAAACTGGTCTACGTGGAAGGGCGCATCCAGACCAGGGGATGGGAAGACAAGGAGGGGAGCAAACGCTATACCACCGAGATTGTTGCATCGGATATGAAGATGCTGGACTCCAAGGGCCAGCGGGGCGCCGATGGATCTCCGGATGAACCGCCCGTGCCTTCCGGGATCGATGCATCCCTGCCCCCAGAGGATGATGTCCCGTTCTAACGCCGCTCAGGCCTTGCCGTCGTCGTTCTTCTTCTCGGCTGCCGGCGTGACATCGATTTCATTCGGCTCGCGGGAGGCCTTCTTGAAGTTCTTGATGCCCCGGCCCAGCGCGCCGCCGATCTCGGGCAGTTTCCCGGCGCCAAATATGATCAGGATGATCACCAGAATGATCAGCAGTTCGGGCATGCCAATTCCAAACATATCCTTCCAGCCCCTTTCTTTTGCTTCATGGACGTCATCTTAGACGATCGGGCTCCCGTTGTCAAACAGGAACTGTAGCGGGATCGTTCCTTATTCCGACCCGTTGTCCGGCAAACGCATATGGACGATCTGCCCCCGCTTGCCAACGGCGCCCAGGGATTTCCCCTGAAAGTTGAGATCGATTCCCCCGGCATTTCCGATGTCGAGTTGAAAATGGTCGGTGGCGGTCCGTTCGATCTTTTCGCCCGGTTTGAGGAGAACCTGATAGGGAGGCTTCTCATCCTCGACAATGCGGACCCATGTAAGTTCCCGGGCCTCGACGACCAGGCGATAGGTTTTGACCTCCGCAGGAGGCGGCGGAATGGGTTTCCCCGTCGGCTCCGGGGCCGGCTCGGACGCCTCCGCCGGAAGAGCGGCATCGGATAAGTCCGTTCCCTGGGCAGACCGGGGGGTGTCCTGCTCCTGGACAAGAGGTTCAGGAACCGGATCGGCCGCGGGCGGTTTCACACCCGGTTCATGGAGAATAACGGCGGCCGCCAGGATCCCGATCCCGATCATTGCGGCGAGGCTGATCACGAGGGGACGGTAACGTCTTCCGGTTTCCGGCCAGGGTTTCTGAATCTCCGCCGTCTCCGGTGCCGGTTTCAGGCTTTCCAGATGCCTTTCATAGCCGTCGAGGAGCGGTTTTGCATCGATGCCGACGGCAAGGGCGTATTTCCGGATGAAATTTCGCGTATAGACGGGCGGCGGAAGGAGGCTGTAATCGCCGTTCTCAATCGCACGCAGACTGACAACGCTGACCCGCGTCTTCGCGAAAATGGCTTCCAACGACAGCCCCCGGGATTCCCTGACGTCCTTCAGATTCGCGGAGACCTCTTGCTCTGGAATCTTTTGAATGTTGTCCATGCTGATGCAGCCTCAAGGTAAACTATCGATCCGATTAGCACCATTTGATGAACCGCGCAATAGAAAAAGACCCAAACGGCAACGCATGGAGACAACGGAGGCGGTTTCTTCTGGTTTTTTGTTTTACTTTATGCTGATATAGCGGCCCAAATCTGAAGGCAAAGGGGAAAGCCATGGATCAGTACCGTGAGTTCATCGAAGCCGCGGCCCGGGAGGCGGGGACGCTTCTCAGAGAAAGGGTGGGCGACCGGCACGATGTCCACTATAAGGGAGAAATCAATCTCGTCACCGAGGTGGACCGTCTCTCGGAGGACCTCATCGTCAAAAAGATCCGCAACGCCTTCCCCGATCACGGCATCCTCGCGGAAGAATCCCCTGAAATGGTCAACCATTCCGATTTCAGGTGGATCATCGATCCGATCGACGGGACAACGAATTATTCCCACGGCTATCCCGTCTTCAGCGTCTCCATCGCCCTGGAGGCGGAAGGCGCCATCCTTTTGGCCGCCGTTTACAATCCCATGCTGGACGAGATGTTCACCGCCGAGCGCGGCCGGGGGGCCTTTCTGAACGGCCGACGTCTGAAGGTTTCCCGGACAGCGGATTTGTCTCGCAGCCTTCTGGCAACCGGATTTCCATACGACATCCGGGAGGACGGCAACAACAACATCAATTATTTCCTGTCCATGATCCTCCATGCCCAGGCGGTTCGGCGGGCGGGTTCGGCTGCCCTCGATCTGGCCTATCTGGCTGCCGGCCGTTTCGATGGTTTCTGGGAACTGAAGCTGCGGCCCTGGGACGTCGCCGCCGGATGGCTTCTGGTCGAGGAAGCCGGGGGCCTCGTGACGGATTTGAACGGGAATCCCTTCAATTTTCATTCCCCCCATATCCTGGCATCCAACAGTCTGATCCACACAGAGATGGCGCGGATTCTCTCCCGGACCGATCCCCTGTACCTCTTCCCGCCCTTGTGATCTTTCGAACCGCCTCGATCATGACGCTGTTCAGGCAAATGCCGTCCATCTGAAACCGGACTCCCGGCCTGTCTTGACAACCGCTTCCGAATGGCTATATTAAGCGCGAATTCGTGAAGATGTTAACGTTATCCATAGGTTGAATATACCGTGGTCGACGGCAAGATCCGGCCGGTTGATCCGGTGTCGAAACGAATCAAATGCTTGGAGGTGAATATATGTTTGGACCATTGATGTGGAGATTCGGCGGCAGGATGGATCCCCTGCATGAGATGCAGCGGTTGCAGCGGGAGATGAATCGTCTTTTTTCCGGATTGGAGCAGCCCCTGAACCCGGAGGTTCCACCGGTCAACGCCTGGGTGGGCGAAGCGGATATCGTCGTGACGGCGGAGTTGCCGGGCGTGGATCCGGAAAAAATCGACATCTCCGTGGTGGGGGATACCTTGACCATCAGCGGCGCCCGCGAGGCAGAGACCCTGAAGGTCGGTGAAAGCTACCACCGTCAAGAAAGGAATCACGGCCGCTTTACCCGTTCGCTGCAGTTGCCTTTCCATGTGGAGGCGGGCAAAGTCGAGGCGAAGTATGAAAAAGGCGTGTTGCGCATCGAGCTGCCGCGCGCGGAAGCGGATAAGCCCAAGAAGATAGCCGTATCGTGCAAGTAAGGAGGAGAAGCCATGGTCAACAAACCTGAATACGAAAAGAAACCGGCTCAGCATCCGGTCGAAATGGAAAGAACCCGGAACCGGAAGCTCTTTGTGCCGAAGGTGGATATCATCGAAACCGGAGACGCCATGGTCATGTATGCCGACATGCCCGGAACCGATGACAAGTCGGTTGAGGTGACCCTTGAGAAAAATGTCCTCACGATCACGGGCACGGTCCCGCATCAGGATTTTCCGGGACGCAGCATCGCCTATGCCGAGTACGACGTGGGCGACTATGAAAGAACCTTCACCGTCTCCGACGAGGTGGATCGGGAACGGATCGAGGCGGTCGTGAAAAACGGAGTCCTCAAACTGACGCTTCACAAGGCGCCTCAGGCCGAGGCAAAGAAAATCGCCGTTCGGGCGGAATGATCGTCGGTGCGAATGCCCCGGAGGGATTCCCTCCGGGGTTTTTTATTCCCCGCTGAGGCCGACCCACACCTGTCGGCTCCTCGGACCGTCGAACTCGCAGAAAAAGACCGCCTGCCACGTACCGAGGGCAAGCCGGCCGACATGGACCAACACCGTCTGTGATGACCCGAAGAGAGAGCCTTTGATGTGGGCGGCGGCGTTTCCCTCAGCATGAAGATAATCGCCGGCAAACGGGAACAGACGGTCCAGGGCGGCAAGAATGTCCCGCGGGACGTCCGGATCCGCGTTCTCGTTGATCGTGACCGCAGCGGTCGTGTGCGGGACGAAGACCGTGCAGCTTCCGTTCTCGATTCCGCTTTCCCTGACCAGGGCTGCCAGCCGGTCCGTGATATCGATCATCTCGCACCGCGCGTTCGTTCTGAGACTGAATGACGTCATTTTCCTCCCCCTTTCCCTGTCGTATGGTTATGGCGCCCATCATTCGGCAAGGCGTACATGATTCTCGATCCCTCCGGCAGAGTGCGGCCCGGGTCGTGTTCATGACCAAGGCGCGGGGCCATTATACTCGATGAATCCATCTTCGCAACACATCGTCCGGACCCGTTCTTTCACACAGCATTGTCCTAAGGCGGCATTCAGCGACAGCCGGTCTGACGTCCCGGGTGCGAGAATACCGCCACCATATCCCTCAGGGATGATGAAATGCCCGGGCCGGCGTATCGGTCCGCCGCGGAGGGAGATTGAACCATGACGCCGCGCGCTGATCCCGCCGGCTGCCATCCGGCTCATTCGGGCAGATTTGGGGCGGCTCGCTGCGGGAGAATAACCAAGTCTCGACTGGGGATGGAAATTGGGATATTCTGGCTCCACGCTTCATATTCCGGTCCGGCGTCGGCCGGCTTAGAGGCCATGGTCGTCCAACGGATGTGGGTTCACATATTTGATTTTGCGTTGTTTCTTCGGGTGTAATCGTGAACTTCTCCGTGCCGTCGCATGGATGTGCTGAACCTGTGACGTGAGAACAGCGATGAGAATGGAACGGGTAGACGCAACCGGTTTTTCCCCATGGGGATCAGGCCTGCTGACCGCGACCTTCCAGCGGCGGCCCAATCGCTTTGTGGTCGAATGCGGTCTCGACGGAAAAACGGTCGCGGCCCACCTGCCCAATCCGGGCCGCCTGTGGGAACTGCTGCTTCCGGGAAGCCGGGTTACCCTGGTAAAGCGCGGCACGGTCTCATCGGGTGGGCTGGCCTACAGTGCCGTGGCGGTTGAAAAGAACGGGGCCCCGGTACTCCTGCACACGCAAATGGCCAACCGGGTGGTCCGCTATCTTCTCGAGACCGGACGCGTTCCCGGACTGGAAAAATCCGAGATTGTCAAGGCGGAAGCCACGGTCGGACGCAGCCGCTTCGATTTTCAGCTCCGGCAGAACGGCGAGACTATCTATTGCGAGGTCAAATCCTGCACGCTGTTCGGCAAGGCTTTCGCCATGTTTCCCGATGCCGTGACCGAACGGGGCAAACGGCATCTCCAGGAACTGGCGGAACTGGCTGACCGGGGTTTTTCCTGTCTCGTCATCTACCTGATCCACTGGCCCGGCGCCCGTTACTTTCTCCCGGATTTTCATACGGATCCAGACTTTTCCCGGGTCTTCCAAGAAGTTCGGGGGAAAATCCGGTTCTGTCCGCTGGCGATTGGCTGGTCTCCCGAACTGCAATTGCTGGACGCGGTTCGGGAAGTTGAAATTCCCTGGGCGGTTCTGGAACAGGAATATCGGAACCGGGGGGGCTATCTGCTGATTCTGCAATTGCCCCGGGATCGTTCACTCGAGGTGGGCGCCTTGGGCAACGTTCTTTTCCGACAGGGCTATTACATCTATGTCGGCTCGGCAAAGCAAAACCTCTCCCAGCGGATCAACCGTCATCTGCGGAAGCGCAAGCGACGCTTCTGGCATATCGATTATCTGCGGGAAGCAGCCGATCACTGCATTGCCTTTCCCATCCGATCGAGCGTCGACCTGGAGCATGAATTGGCTCAGGCGCTCGACGGCATCGCCGCCTGGCATATACCGGGCTTCGGCGCGTCGGACTGCCGCTGTCCGACACATCTTTTCGGGATGGCCGGGCACCCCTTGAAAAATCCGAATTTTATCGACTTTCTATTGCACTATCGCATGGACCGTCTGGAGAAGATCGTGGATCTGACCACATGAGAATCCATCCGGATCCGGGGCCGCCGGGGCTCATGTCCGATGATGGATCTCAAACAGGGCGTCGACATGCCGGCGGCGTCACTCCCTTCCCGGATGATTTCCGATCCATGCCCGGGCGGGATCTTCACGCTTCATCGTTCCCGATATCCCTCAGAGAAAGGCCCTTCAAAGAGACCGACACCTGTGATATGGAATCTCTGGAGCGGGGCACCGAAACGGATGCGTGACCGCCAGGGAGGGTCAATGGCAAGTGTCGTGACGATCGGCGCAATGGACGAAGAGATGGCGGTTCTGGCGTGGTCATGGGCCGGTCGTGAGGGATGGAATCCAGGGGTCGAAGATCACCGTCTGCTCCCCCTCATCGATCCGGCAGGCTGTTTTGCCATGCACATCGGGGCGGGCGGAATCCCGAGGATGATCGGCACCATCACCGCGGTCGATTACGGCGGCTACGGTTTTGTGGGGATGTTGCTGATGGACCCCGCCTTCCGTGGCCAGGGTTATGTAAAGCGCCTCGTCGCCCAAGCAGCCGCTCACGTGGCAGGGCTTCCCAATGTTGGCGTCGATGCGGTTCTGCCGATGGTCCCCATCTACGAGAAGCTGGGACTTCAGAGGGCCTACGAGACGGTACGCTACCGATTCCCCGAGGGAACCCGTCTCCCCACGAGCCAGGCGCGGCGTGTGGAGGCGGCGGATCTGGAGGAACTGATCGCTTACGATGCCGCTGTCTTCGGCGTGTCCAGGGACGCCTTTATGAGGCGCTGGACCGGGAACGCCCGTGCTGACGCGGCCGTGCTGCGCCGCAACGGCCGGATCGTCGGCTTTGGCGTGGTCCGCGACTGCTTGAGCGGTCGCAAGGTGGGGCCGCTTTTCGCAAACGGCGAGGTGGTCGCCGCAGACCTCCTGGGCTGGCTTCTCAACCGGAAGCCCGACCGACACCACGACCTGGATCTGCCTGATCTGCCCGGACACGGCCGTTCCCTCGTTGCCGGCGCCGCGTCCGATTTCTCCTGCATCCGCATGTATACGGGAACATCGCCGAGGCAGGACGAAACCCGCGTCTTCGGGAACACGACCTTCGAGATGGGCTAAAGGCCTGGAGCGGCTGCAGAGGGATGCTTCATTCCCGATGTGTCGTACAACCTATCGCATCAGGTGCTGTCCATGGGTTTGCATAAACGATTCCTCTGTCTGCTGTTCACGGTTTGCCTGGTATCTTCAGGCTGCGGGCATCGGGAAAGGCTTTACCATGCGGCCCCGATCCCTCTGCCCGGAATCACGGACACGATGAATACGGCCGGTTTCTGGACAGGCAGACACCCCTGCCCCGACCGTGAGATCCTTTCTCCCGAGGGGATCTGCGTCCTGAACGCGCAGATTGAAGCCCTCAAGGTCACCCACAGGGTCATCCACATGGATGCGACGCATTCAGGCGAACAGTTGAGAAACGAAATCCGCTCGCGCACATCCTCCTTGTACGGCCGGGGTCTCTACCGCCGTGACGGACGCAGGGCGGACCGGATGTTTTATCGGGAAATCGAAAAAACCATGGGGCTGGAACAGATCCCTGAGACCATCCGGG
Organism: uncultured Syntrophaceae bacterium; assembly: GCA_964637025.1. Classification (GTDB taxonomy): domain Bacteria; phylum Desulfobacterota; class Syntrophia; order Syntrophales; family UBA5619; genus UBA5619. The sequence continues at coordinate 7,451 of CAZWTL010000009.1, forward strand.
TGGGCTACGGATTGATCATGCACAATGCCGATGAGCGGATCATCCCCACGGAGCAAGGCCTTTATGCAGATCCCGGCGACTTCGGTTTTGACGAGCTCCAGAACAGCGGCCTCGATTTGGGTGCGGCCGTTGCAGTGCTTCACATGAGCACGGACGGTCAGTGGGCCTATGTCATCAGCGATACGGATGCAGGATGGGTCAAAAGCGACAGCATGGTCCTCTCTTCCGCGGAGGAGATCAGGAGGCAAAAGGATTCAAACGTCCCGAAGGTGATCGTCACGGCCCGCAGGGCGGACCTCTTTCTGGATGAGGCGCTCACGGAATATTATGATTTTGCCCGCATGGGGACACGCCTGGCCCCCGGCAGGGGCGAGACGGCGAATGCCTATGAGGTCACCCTGCCCTCAAGAGCCGCCAATGGTGAATATGCCCCTCTCAGGGGTTACGTCAGAAAAAAGGACGCCTCGCCCGGATACCTGGCCTACACGCCCAGAAACATCATTGACCAGGCCTTCCGGCTTCTGAGCGCCCCCTACGGATGGGGCGACAAGGGGGGAGAGCAGGATTGTTCGCGTTTTATTCAGGAGGTCTTTGCGACGGCAGGCATTCTGATGCCGCGCAATTCGGGGCACCAGGCCAAGGTGGGACGCATCGTCGGCAAATATGCGGCGGGCGGCCCTGTCGACGAAAAGATACTGGCGCTGAAAAAAGAAGGCATCGGAGGCGTCACCATCCTCCAACTTCCAGGCCACATCATGCTCTACCTGGGAGAGATGAACGGCGCCCCCTATGTCATCCATTCCGTCTGGGGATATCGGGAGCCGGGATGGACGGGGGACCGCGTCCGCGTCATCGGCCGGGTTGCGGTGACGGATGCCTCCCTCGGCGCAGGTTCGCAAAGGGGCTCCCTTCTTGAAAGGATTTTGACGATCCGCAACGTGGAACAAAGTGGCGGGACCTCCGTGGGCCGCAGACCCGGCTGTTGATCTTCCGTCAACGCGCCGGTTGCCGCAGGGATCCCGCCGGCATCCCTTTCCGACCCTGCTCAAGGGATCGAGACCGGATTACCTCTTGACATAACAGCTTTCTTTCCCGTATCGTCCCAACATCGGACCAGGAGGTCCTTTTCAGACGGAAAGAAGAAAATCGGA
>CAZWTL010000009.1:8701-63429 GCA_964637025.1 uncultured Syntrophaceae bacterium
ATGGACGAGCGTGGATTCCGGGTGGTTGCGGCTTTGGCCGACGTGGCGAAGCGGGTGAACGCCACGCAAGGACAAGTGGCGCTGGCGTGGCTCATGGCGCGTCCGGTGCAGACCATCCCCATCGCAAGCGCGACGACGCTGACGCAATTCCATGAACTGGTTGAAGCGGCAAGACTGAAGCTGGATCGGGACGCGATCACCCAACTGGATGCGGCAAGCGCCGGGGCGGTATCCAGCCCGGCTTGATGCCGAGGCGTCGCCAAAGCGGGAACGCCGGGCATGTCACCCTCCAAATTGCCGAGACTGGGGGTCGCGTTGGGGAAGAACTGAATCAAAGGATGAAAAGCCTGAATCAGTTTGGAGGACCAGCCATGAAGATGATCCTGCCCCTCGTTGTTCTGCTGTATCTGGTCGCGCCGGCCCATGGCCAGGGATATGGTGTCGGAACGCCTGTGGACGCCAAAAAGATGGTCGAGCAGGCCGCAGCCTACATCGAGACGAATGGAACAGAGCAGGCGCTCAAGGAATTCAACAATCCGTCCGGAAAATTCCAGTGGCGCGACCTCTATGTCTTTGCCTATGATTTAAACGGGGTGATCATCGGTCATCCGGATCAGAAACTGATCGGTCAGAACCTTTACCATGTTCCCGACATTAAGGGCAAGCTCTTTAACAAGGAAATCATCGATCTGGCCCAGATCAGGGATTCAGGGTGGGTGGATTATATCTATCGGGTTCCCATGACGGAACGCGAGGAGTTCAAGATCACGTACTTCCGGAAAGTGGGCAATCTGATCGTATGTTGCGGCGCTTACCTTTACTGAAACGATGGGGATTCCATCATCACGGTTTTAAGCCCGCACGGCATCGGGAAAGACGCCGGGGCTTTGTTTGTGCCGCGAGGCGGGGAAAAAGGAACCAGGAAGGACTGATAACCATTGGAATTTTTAGCTGAAATATCATTAGCGGCTTGGATGTCCCTGCTGGCCCTGGCCGTTGTGGTCGTGATCAGCTGCATCAATGAGAATCTCAACGTCGGTTTCCTCAGCATCGCCTTCGCGGTGATGGTCGGTGGCGTCTGGGTCGGCATGAGCGGCGACAAGGTGCTGAAGGGTTTCCCGGTCGGGCTCTTCATGATATTGGCGGGGGTGACGTTTCTGTTTGCCCTGGCCGCCACCAATGGAACCATGGAAAAGCTGGCGGCCTACTCGCTGCGCGTCTGTGGCGGACAGACCGCCTGGATTCCCCTGATCATCTACATCATCGTCTCCGTCCTGACGATGATCGGCCCGGGCAATATCGCGGCCACGGCCCTGATCGCCCCGATCGCTATGGCCATTGCCGCCCGCGTAGGCATCTCCGCCTTCCTGATGACGCTTCTCGTCATTGGGGCGGCCAACGGCGCCGCCTTCTCCCCCTTTGCCCCGACAGGGATCATCTCCAATGGCATCATCTCCAAGATGGCGCCGCAGCTCACCAGTCTTCAGGAACATTGGACGCTCAACGGCCTGGCCTGGAAGATCCATTTCAATTCCATGGTCTGCCAGGGCATCATCAACGTCGGCGGTTTCCTCCTGATGGGCGGCTGGATCTGGATTCGGAATCAGCATTCCGCAACCATCGATATCGATGAACTCGCCGCCCGTCCGGAGCCCTTCACGGCGAAGCAGTGGTACACGGTCGCGGCCGTGGCAGTTCTGGTCCTTCTGGTCATCATCCCGGCCCTCCCCTTCATGAAGGGGGTCCTGCCCTCTCCGGTCATGAACCTGATTGCGAACGTCGGTTCCGTCGCCTTTATCTTGGCCGGCATGCTCATGCTGCTCAACGCGGGGGACAGCAAGGCGGCCGTGAATGCAATGCCCTGGACCGTCATCATGATGGTCTGCGGGGTGACCGTGCTGATCGATGTCATGGACCGGGCCGGAGGGCTCAACGCCATGGTCAAGATGATCGGCGCCCTGTCCGGTCCCGTCTCGGTGAATTTCTGGCTCGGCCTCTGGACCGGGGCGATCTCCGCCTACTCCAGCTCCTCAGGGGTGGTCATGCCCATGTTCCTTCCCCTGATTCCCGGCCTGGCCAAGGAAGTGGCCGGGGCGGATGTCGTGGCCATGATTTCCTCCGTCAACATCGGCTCTCACCTGGTCGATTGCTCGCCGCTGTCCACCTTGGGCGCCCTCTGCATCGCCTGCGCGGGCGCGCACGAGAACAAGCAGAAGCTCTTCAAGAACCTGCTGATCTGGGGATTGAGCATGGCCATCGTCGGCGCCGTCGCCTGCCTGCTGTTCTTCGGAATCCTGGGCTGGTAGCGCGTGCAGAAGGGAAAGACGCTTCGTCAGGAGACGCCGAGATTTATCCCCGTGGTCGGATCATGCCGCAACCCTTCCAGGATGCGGCGTATCTTTTCGGCATCCGCCGGGGTGTTCACATTGGGCCCCAGCGGCGGATACTGCGTGGGGATGACGGTCATCGCATAGCCGTATTCCAGAATCCGCAATTGCTCCAGAGACTCCGTCTCCATCAGGGGGGTAGGCGGCAGCTCCACGAATTTCAGCAGGAAATCCCGTTTGAAGGCGTAGATGCCCAGATGTTCGTAAACGGGACACGCCGTGTCTTTCCGCGGATAGGGTATCAGGGAACGGCTGAAGTAGAGCGCGCGTCCATTCTGCGCCCTCACCACCTTCACGATATCGGGATTTGCCAGATCCTCCGGGCCGGCAATGGGTACGCAGACGGTGGCGGAATCCGAATCCGGATCGGCCATCAGCCCCTCCGCCAGCTCCTTCAGCATGCGGGGATCGATCAAGGGCTCGTCCCCCTGGATGTTGATCACATACTCCGTTTCGATCGCCCGCGCGACTTCCGCAACCCGGCTTGAACCGTCGGGATGGTCGGCGCCGGTCATCACGACCTCGCCGCCGAACCTCTGGGCCGCCTCATAAATCCGCTCATCATCGGTGGCGACGATGATCTTGACGAACGTCTTGGAGGCCACGGCGCGTCTGTAGACATGCTCCAGCATGGTCCTGCCGCCCAGGTCCAGCAGGGGTTTTCCGGGAAGCCGGGTCGAAGCATACCGTGCGGGGATGACCCCCAGGAACCTGGGCTTCATGGCTTTCTCCACCTCCGGCAGGCGGCCAGCATCTTCTGCCGGTCAAGGGGTCTGACATTCTCGACGATCCATTCCCGCATCGCCTTGCCCTCTTGCGTCTCCTGCTTGTAGCTCATGAACTCGAGTTCGATGCCCAGGTCGTCGGCGATCCTCAGCGCGAAGACCGGCCAGATCATCCCGATATCCCCTATGACGGGGATGCTCCCCTCATGACGCGCAAAAGCGGACATTTCCATGCGAAACGGAATCTTGGCCATTTTCGTCTTGGGCAGCCCCTTGGCGATCGCCTCCTGGATCATCGCGCTTTCATTCTGGAGATCCCGCGCGCGGCGCAGGTTTTCGTCCAGGTCGAAGCGGACCAGGGCCTTGCCCGCAAGGCTGTACACCGGATGACCCTGCCACCACGACCAGATGCCGTGTCCCGTGTAGGTTTCGAAGGGTCCGTCGTGGATCTCCTGCGTCAGCGCGACCGCCGATTCGATGATCACGTCGGCGCTTCCCAGCATCGCGGCGATCCTGCGGGAACGCTCGGCCAGGGGGATGCTGTCCCCGACAGCCAACCCGACATGTCCGCCGCCCACCAGCTGCGGAACCGTGACGATCACGGGCAGCCCCTTCTGAGCGCCCTTCCCCAGCATCGTCCTGCCGTCGCACCCCCATCCCGCCACATGCTCAAAGGGGAGCCCGGTCTGACGACAGATGCCGAGGATCTCGGCGGCGATCCGTTCCGTGCGCAGCCCCATCGGATAGGCCATATTGGCGGCGGCCTTGATGACCAGGTGTCCTTCCGCCCTTTTTCCCTTCTCGATGAGCTCCTCGTCGAGCAGCATTTCCCTGCGCAGGCCGGCGATCTCCTCTTCCGTCAATTCGGTGAACTCGAATACATTGCCCCTCGGCATCCAGGCTTCATCAAAGCCGAACTGGGCAGCAGCGCACATTTTCACCCTGTCCAGGGCGCCGCCCATTTCGTGGCTGACCACGGCGGAACTCGTCGTGACGCCGTCCACGATCCCCTTATCCATCAATTCCGCGATGAGCGTCGTCACGCCTTCATGCAGGTTGGGACCGCTTCCCGTGACCACGGCGACCTTCCCACCCCGCTTCTTGGCCTCCACGACACGAGACGCGGCGATGGTCAGCGCCTCCCGGGAACGCTCGTCAAGCCCTTCGTAAAATGCCTGCAACAACTCTCGTTTGATTTCCATGCCTCATGCATCTCCGGAAACAGCCCGGCCGTTTTACCCCCTCAGCCGGTCCGGATTTTCATTGATCGCCCGCGCCGTCCAACCGTTTTTTTTATGATCCGGTCTGACGCCGCGGGCTGGGAGCATTCCCTGAATCCTGTCGCGGCGGCCGTGCCGCGGTCATTTCCCCTGTCGATCGCTTCCGTCCGCCTGCTGCCGGATTTCAACCCGTCTGATCTTTCCGCTGATGGTCTTGGGAAGCTCGTTGACGAACTCCACAATCCGCGGATACTTGTAGGGCGCCGTCACCCTCTTCACGTGTTCCTGGAGCTCGGCGGCCAGCGCGTCGCTTGGGGAGTAGTTCTTCGTCAGGATGATCGAGGCCTTTACGATCTGCCCCCGATCCGGGTCGGGCACTGCCGTGATGGCGCACTCCATGACCGCCGGGTGCTCCAGCAGGGCGCTTTCCACTTCAAAGGGTCCGATCCGGTAGCCCGAACTCTTGATTACGTCGTCGGCCCGGCCCACGAACCAGAAGTAGCCGTCTTCGTCCCGCCAGGCCATGTCCCCCGTATAGTAGACGCCATCGTGCCAGACCCGGCTCGTCAGGGCTTCATCCCGGTAGTAGCCGCCGAACATGCCCGGCGGCGTTCGCCGGCCGGTGTAGAGCACGATCTGTCCCTCCTCGCCGGCCTCGCAGGGATTTCCGTTTTCGTCGATGAGTTCGATGTCGTAACCGGGGGAAGGTTTGCCCATGGAGCCCGGCTTGGGCTCCATCCAGGGGTAGGTGCCGATCGCCACGGTCAGTTCCGTCTGGCCGTATCCCTCCCGGAGCCGAATCCCCGTTGCCTCCAGGAATCGGTTGTAAACCTCGGGATTGAGGGGCTCGCCGGCGACGGTACAGTATCGCAGCCGGGAGAGGTCGAAGTCGGAGAGCTCCTCCTTGATCAGGAACCGGTAAATCGTGGGGGGGGCGCAGAAGGTCGTCACCCCGTATCGGGCAATGACCGCAAGCAGCTCCCGCGGGACGAATTTCATGTAGTCGTAGACGAAAACAGCGCTCCCGCAGAGCCACTGCCCGTAGATCTTGCCCCAGGCGGCCTTGGCCCATCCGGTGTCGGCCACGGTGAGGTGGAGGCCCCCCTCCTCCACATTCTGCCAGTAGCCGGCGGTGAGGATGTGGCCCAGGGGATAGGCAAAGTCATGCTGGACCATCTTGGGCATGCCGGTCGTCCCGGACGTAAAGTAGAGGAGTGAAATATCGCCGTTTTGGGTCGCCTCGTCCCCGGTCGGCCGTGAGAACTCGGCGGAGGCCTCCTCCATCTCCCGGTCGAAGTCATACCAGCCGGCACGGCCGCCGCCCACCAGGGCCTTCAGGGTGAAGGAGGGGTCCTTCACCAGCGCTTCCTCCACGTGTCCGACGATTTCCGGCTCGTTGACGGTCACGATCATCTTGATGTCCGCCGCATGGTTCCGGTAGGCGATATCCTTGGCGGTCAGCAGGTGGGTCGCCGGGATGCAGATGGCTCCGAGCTTGTGCAGCGCCAGGATGCAGAACCAGAATTCATAGCGCCGTTTCAGAATCAGCATGACGGGATCGCCCTTGCGGATGCCGTGGTTTCTGAAGAAGTTTGCCGCCTTGTCGCTGTAATGCTTCAACTGGCCGAAGGTGAAAACGGCATCGGCCCCCCTGTCGTCGCACCACACGAGGGCACGCCTGTCGGGGAACCGAACGGCCTGCCCATCCACCACATCATAGGCAAAATTGAAGTTGTCGGGAGTCGCAATCCGGAAATTGTCGACGAATTCCTCGTAGGACGTGAATCGGGTTCGGGAGACATATCTCTCCAGCATGTTTAAACCTCTTTCATTTTTGATTTTTTCTGCCCGGGGCGTTACCGGAGGGTCCGGTCGGGTCAGACGATGACCGCCAGGAAACGTGCCCTCTTCCCCTTGAGGGCCTTCATGCCGTGCTGGGCGGACGAATCGAAATAGAGGGCGTCGCCCTCCTCCAGCACGAGGGGATGCCCGTTGACGATCACCTTCAGGGTCCCTTCCAGGACGAAGTTGAATTCCTGTCCGGGATGGGTATTGAAGTGGATCGGCGCATCCTCGGGTTCGGGGGCAACCGTCACCAGGAAAGGTTCTGCTTTCTTGTGGACGAAGTTGTAGGCCAGGCTCTGGTAATCGTATTCCGTCCTTCTCTGGACGCCCACCCCTTTGCCCTTCCGGACGACGCAGAAGGTGTGGAGCCGGGGATTTGTTCCCGTCAGAATCACCGTCAGCTCGACCTTGAACCGGTTGGCCACCTCGTAGAGAAAACTGACGGGGATGTCGGTGTTTCCGCTTTCGTAACTCCGGTAGGTTTCCACAGGGATCTTGAATTCACCTGCCAAGGCCTCCAGGGAAAGTCCTGAAAGATTCCTCAGTTCCCTGATCCGTTCGGCGATCTGCTTGATCTGTTCCGGCACGTCCTTTCCTTTCCTCATCGCATCCGCTAAAGCTTCCCTGGGGATCCCGGCGGGATGTCATCCGCAGCCTGCGTGCGTTGTTTTCGGTTTGCGGACCATAGGAAAAGCATCGGATCCTGTCAAGTATTTTTTGCCCCGACGGATCAGGTCCATTCTTCGCCGTTCTCCGGCATGGCAACCCATCCTGCCCCCAACACGCCGCGCGCGTGCAGCAACAGGTCCTCCTGCCTCATCCTGTCCCGGTCCGCCTGCCAACACGCCGCGCGCGTGCAGCAACAGGACTGAAGCGCTGCCCGGATCAAGGAGTGGATCGTCTTTACGCGTCACCAGGGGGACCTATGCCGCTTGCCCTGCAGAAAGGCAAAATCTCCTTGACATCGTTTACGGCTCACCGTATTCTCGCACCACACGGCACAGTCCCGCAAACGAACAAAAACACCACCTTGCCTCGGGAGAGCAACGTCCTCCATGGCCAAGATCATCGCCATCCATTCGTTCCGGGGAGGAACCGGCAAGTCGAATACGACGGCCAACCTGGCGTGCCAGATGGCCATGGAGGGCCAAAGGGTGGGCATCGTCGACACGGACATCCAGTCGCCCGGGATACACGTCCTCTTCGACCTCGATCCCAAGGACGTTCCTTATGCCCTGAACGATTTTCTATGGGGAAAATGCGATGTCGTCCGCACGGCCTATGATGTCACCTCGGCCGCCTGCGCCCCGATCAAGGGGCGGCTGTTTCTCATCCCGTCCAGCATCAGGACCGGGGACATCGCCCGCGTCCTCCACTACGGGTACGACGTCAATCTCTTGAAGGAGGGCTACCGGCAGCTCATCCGGGAGCTGACCCTCGATTGCCTCTTCATCGACACCCATCCGGGTCTGAACGAAGACACCCTCATGTCCATTGCGGTCACAGACGTTCTGTTGATCCTTCTCCGGCCCGACCGGCAGGATTACCAGGGAACGGCCGTCACCGTCGAGGTGTCGCGGCAGTTGGAGGTCCCGGCGATGTACCTGATCATCAACAAGGCGCCGCAGAGCTTCGACCGGGCAGCCCTTTCCTGCAAGGCCTCCGACGCCTACGGGTGCGAAGTTGCCGGCGTGGTGCCCCACGCGGAGGAAATGATGACCCTTGCCAGTTCCGGCATCTTTTCCCTGCGCTATCCGGACCACGAAGTCAGTCGTGAATTTCGTCGCATCGTCCAAAGGATCGCGACCTGATGATGAACGCCCGGAGAATACTCCTTATCGGATGCGGCTGGGGCATCGTCTACGGAATCCTGAACAGCCTCTCCAACATTGCTCTTCTGCCGTCGGCCCCCTTTATCTCGCTGCGTCCCCAGATCGCCCTGCCCATGGCGATCGGCATTCTGTACAACCCCATTGCGGGTTTTCTGGTCGGGGCGACGGGGAACATCCTCGGGGACGGGATATCGGGATTCGGACTCTGGAAGTTCTGGAACTGGCATCTGGCCAACGGGATTATGGGACTCATCCCGGGACTGATCCGTTATGCCGGAATCGGCCGGATCGGCACGGTCCGCGAGTTCGGGATTCTGGAGATGGCGATCGTGCTCGCCAGCGCCGTCGCCGTCGGCATGGCCGTCCTGCTCGATCTTCTCTTCCTCCACTTCATGACCTTTCCGGATTCGTTTCCCTCCTGGATTCTGCCGGCCTTTCTCACCGATGCGGTCAACGGTTTCATCCTGGTTCCCATGATTCTGATCCCGGCTCGCAGGATTCTCATGACGCTGGAAATTCGCACGATCATCCTGGTGACGGTTCTGCTGCTCCTGGCCGTTTTGAGCACCGCCGGGGCCATCACCTTCTCGATCCTGGACGATCTCGTGTCGCGGGAGGCCATGATCGAAAATTTCTACGTCGCGGGAATCGTTTCCGTGGTGCTTCTGGTCGTCGGATTCCTGGCCTCGGTCTCCTTTGTCCGCAAATTCACGGATCCCGTGACCGATCTGATCGGGGCGGCCCGGGAGGTGGAAAAGGGCATCTACGATCTGCCGGTGCTGAATGGCGTCTCCGGCCGCAAGGACGAGTTGGGCCAGCTTTCCCGTGTGCTGCAGGACATGGCGCGGCGCGTCCAGGAGCGGGAAGGGCATCTTCGGGAGCAGGTTCGGGAACTCCAGATCACCATCGACCGCAAGCGGCAGGCCGAGGAGGTCCGCGAAATCGTCGAGACCGATTATTTCCGGGATTTGAAGAAAAAAGCCAAGTCATTCAGGGAATCGTGAAGATGGGGGCATCATGAGGGCCGTCGTATTCGACAACACGCTCAGGTACGTCGCGGATTATCCTTTGCCTGAGGTGAAACCGGGTTGGGCGCGGATCAAGGTCAGCCTGGCGGGGATCTGCAAGACGGATATGGAGATCACGAAAGGATACATGGGATTCAGGGGCGTGCTGGGTCATGAGTTCGTCGGACGGGTGGATGCCTGCGAGGATCCCGCCTGGCCTGGCCGCCGGGTGGTCGGGGACATCAACGCCGCCTGCGGCCGTTGCTCCTGGTGCGATCGCGGACTCGGACGCCACTGTCCCTATCGGACCACTTTGGGGATCTCGAATCACGACGGCTGCATGGCCGATTTCTGCGTCCTGCCCGTTGCAAACCTCTACGAGGTTCCGGACGATGTCGATGATGAACGGGCCATCCTGACGGAACCTCTGTCGGCGGCCTGCGAGATCCTCGAACAGGTCCCGCTCGGCGGGAAGGAGCGGGTCGTCGTCCTCGGCGACGGGAGGCTGGGGATTCTCTGCGCCTGGGTCCTGTCAACGGCCCTCCCCGATGTGACCCTCGTCGGCCACCACCGGGACAAACTGGAACTTGCGCGCTGGCAAAACGTCAGGACGGCCATGGATGCGACTGAAGTCGAACCCGGCGCGGATATCGTCGTCGAGGCTACCGGATCGGGGCGAGGCATCGCCGAGGCCATGTCCCTTTGCCGGCCCCGGGGGACGATTGTTCTGAAATCGACGGTGGCTGTTCAGGGTGAGATCCATCTTGCCCCCATCGTGGTCCATGAACAGACGGTCCTGGGATCCCGGTGCGGCCGGATCAGCGATGGCCTCAGGATCATGAAGGCATATCCCGATATGCCGCTGGAAAAACTGATCAGCGCGCGTTATCCCCTGGAGCAGGCGGAAGAGGCCTTCGCACGGGCCCGGAACCGGCAGGCCCTGAAGGTTCTCCTGGACGTGAACACCGGTCGCATCCGGAAGGAGGCCAAGGAAGGGATGGAGGGCGTCCATGTCGAAGCGTGACGTCGGCTCATTGATACGGACGTTGATACACCAGAAGGAGGGGGCGGGAAACGAAACGGATTTCTCCCCGGAATCGCCGGCGGAGCAGCAGACGACCCTGGGCGTTCCCCTGGAACACAGGGAGGATCGCCATTTCGTCATCGACCTCTCTGCGGTCCGGGTGTTTCGCAATCTCCACACCTTCGTCCGGCTTTTGGTCAGTGATGTCTTCGAGCAGTGCGGCTTCGGAGCGGCGGACATCATGGTCCGGCGCAGGGTGGATCCCCATCTCACCCCCGATTTTACCGCCGCCGGGATCGATTGGGTCATCGTCTATGCCAGGCTGGATGCCGCCGAGAACCTCCCTTTCTACCATCTCCATTTCGCCAACTGCATGCAGGTCGTCTTTCGGAGCTTCCAGACGGGAAAATGGGGGGGCGAATTGTTCCCCGAATATTTCGGACGTGAACCGGAGGACGGGTCTGATGCGGTCCCGGCGCTCCTTTTCCCATTCCATCTCAGGGAGCGGCAGGACGAAAACGGACATTACTTCCTGGTCGAACACAGCAGGCCGGGCCGTTTCTTGAGACTCACCATCGAAAACGCCGACGCCTCACGCCTTCAATTGAAGCACATCCCCCATCGCGTCGTCGATCTGCCCGTCCGCAGCTCCTATCTCCCGGACATCCATCTGATCGCCGAACAGCTCCAGCAGGGCATTCTGCGAGAATGCATGAACAATCGCTCGGAATACGGCGAGATTCCCGGCAACCGGCGTGACCTGTTCGACCATCTGCAGGACGGGGGGTTGTCCGGTCTCGACTCCCTCCGTTTCGCATGGCCGACGGACCACATCGAAGCGATGCTCCGGGAGAAACGGGAAACCGCCGACGGGGTCAACACATTGATCTCCCTGCTGGTCAAAGAGCTTCAACTTCTCGAGGACCCGCTGGTGCTCTCCTGCCTGGCCCGGGGAAACACCGTCGAGATGATTTCCGGACCGGCTCGCGTGTATTTCGATCTCTCCCGGTACGGCACCTGCCTGAATGTGAGTTTCGATGAACGGAGAAGAACCGTCCCTCTGGAGGATTATCTGGCACGGATGCCGGTCTTGGCCAGCGCCGCCGAACAACGCCGCGGGGTCCTCGTTGGATTCAGGCTTTTTCTGATCCATCACACCACGGCGGAAGTGATGGGGCTTCTCAAAGCCTTCGAAGGGGCCGGATGCGCAGCATTGACGACGTTTTTCGTGAAGTACGGCGGCATCGTGCCCGAATCCTATCTGGAAACCCTCATGTCCCAGCCGTCTTCACTCTTCCGGTTTTACGCCTTGCAGAAACTCGAGAGCCGCCGGTCCCTGGCCGGCCGCTACGGCGTCTCCCGGCAATTCGGTCCCCTGGTGGATCTGGAGGGGCTCGACGGGGACCTCGTCGAAGGCAAGAGGGGCTTTCTCGAAACCATGCGACTCGCGGCCGGCCACGTGTTCCTGGCGGAAATTCAATCCGCCCGCAGCACGGGGGGACAGGTGCTGCTGGTTGAAGACGGGGGATACCTCGCGCCGCTCGTCAACCGTTTCTGTCTGGAAGGGCGAACCGTGAGAGAGGTGTTTTCCCATTTCCGCCGGGAAGCTCCCGTAAAGGATGGGGAAATGCCTTTTGCCGCCTGGCTGGACGGCGTTTTCCCCGGCAGCATCGAACACACCCGGAACGGATACGATTATAACCTCGAAGTCCTCAACGCATTCGGAAGGCTGCAGTTTCCGGTGGCCAGCATCGCCGTATCGTCCCTGAAAAGGGGACCCGAAGCCCGGGAATGCGCCGCATCGATCCTCAATGCAGTGGAGACCATTCTTCATCGCCTCGGCATGCTTCTTTCGCGGCGAACCCCGCTGGTGCTCGGCTCCCGAGGGGCCATCGGCGGCTATCTGATGGAGACCCTCGGGCATCGCATCGACAGCGGCCGTCTCTACGGCGTCGACATTGCCGTCGCCGACAGCGGGCAGGAGGACGGCAAACCGCGGGAAGCGGCTACCTTGGAGGCGCTGGGTCCGAACACGCTCAGGGACATCGATCTGTTCATCGGTGTGGTTGGAGGTTCCGTCCTCCGTGAAGGGCATATCAAGGACATCCTCACGGGCAGCCTGCAAAAGGAGCTTTTCTTTGCCAGCGGATCGACCAAAACGGTGGAATTCAGCGATCTTGAAAAGTGTCTTCAGGGATTGCAGGACACGGATGACCCGCGGATTGGAGGCGCACCGGTGCGCATCGGTAAAGAGGTTCTGCGGGATCTCCAGACAGGCGCCCTTCAGGGATACCGCGTCACCCTCTCCTTTCCCGACGCGCCGGGAAAAAACAAAACGCTCTATTTGTTGGGGGAACTGATGCCGATCAATTTCCTCTATTACGGCATCCCCCGGGAAGTCGTGGACCGGGTCATGGCCCAGCTGTTCACCCTCTCCTGCGGATTGGTCAAGCGGCAGGGGAGCGCGAAGAGGCTCAAGCCCACCCTTCTGGCCGTCGATCGCGAAATCGATGCCGATGCAAATCCCATTGTCTGAGGACCGCCGGCCGCAGCAGCAACCTTCGGAACCGTCCGGGAAGCTTCATCTGCGGCGCCGGAATCGATTCCCTCCCCGGCTGCGCCGCCTTGCGGCATGATCCCGCATGACAATCTTCTTGACATGCAGGCCTGCTTTCCTTATTGTTCCACGTAATTTCACTGTCCAAGAAACAGGCGTCTGCCAAATCAAACCGAGAGGGAAATCTCATATATGACCCAGACGACCCCATCGCTTCCATCCGATTTCATCCGAGACATCATCGACGAGGACATCCGGACCGGGAGGCTGCAACGACCCGTGGCCACCCGATTTCCGCCCGAACCGAACGGCTATCCCCATATCGGACACGCCAAGTCCATCTGCCTCAATTTCGGGATCGCCGCCCAGTACGGCGGTACCTGCAACCTGCGCCTGGACGATACCGACCCCAGCGGAGAGAGCATGGAGTATGTGGAATCCATCATCCGGGACGTGAAGTGGCTGGGGTTCGACTGGGAGGATCGCCTCTATTACGCCTCCGATTACTACGAGAGGCTCTATCAGTACGCCATCGCGCTGATCCGCAAGGGCAAGGCCTACGTCTGTGACCTGGATGCGGATCAGATCCGGGAATACCGGGGCACATTGACGGAACCGGGCAGGGAAAGCCCTTTCCGCAACCGATCCGTGGAGGAGAATCTCGACCTTTTCGAACGGATGCGGGCCGGGGAGTTCGCGGATGGAACGCGGGTGCTGCGGGCGAAGATCGACATGTCCTCTCCGAACGTCACGATGCGCGATCCCATCATGTACCGGATCAAGAAAGAGAACCATTACCGTACGGGAGACAAGTGGTGCATCTACCCGATGTACGACTTCGCCCACTGCCTCTCCGACTTCATCGAGGGGATCACCCACTCGATCTGCACGCTGGAGTTCGAGAACAACCGGCCGCTGTACGACTGGTTCCTGAACGAACTGGTCGAGGATGCCCGCCCGAGACAGATCGAGTTTGCCCGCTTGAACCTCAGCTACACCGTGATGAGCAAGCGTAAGCTGCTGGAGTTGGTGGAAACCGGGGTTGTTTCCGGATGGGATGACCCCCAGATGCCGACGCTTTCGGGAATGCGCCGGAGGGGCTTCACGCCCGAGGCGATCCGCAAGTTCTGCGAAAAGATCGGCGTCTCCAAGAACGACAGCCTGATCGACATGGCCCTCCTGGAAAACTGCGTCCGCGACGATCTGAACGACAGGGCCCTCCGCGTGATGGCCGTGCTCCGGCCCCTCCGCGTCGTGATCGACAACTATCCCGAGGGACAGGTCGAGGAATTCGATTGCCCCTATCACCCCAAGAACGCCGAGATGGGATCCCGGAAGGTGCCCTTTTCCCGTGAGTTGTTCATCGAGCAGGAGGACTTCATGGAAAATCCTCCCAAGAAGTTTTTCCGTCTTGCCCCCGGCCGGGAGGTCCGCCTCCGCTATGGCTATTTCATCCGCTGCACAGGCTTGGTGAAGGATCCGGGAACGGGACAAATCGCGGAAGTCCGTTGCACCTACGATCTGGAAACCCGCAGCGGTTTCGCGCCGGACGGCCGCAAGGTCGATGCGACGATTCACTGGGTGCCGGCGTCCCATGCGGTTCCGGCCGAGGTGAGGCTCTACGACCGCCTCTTCCGCGTCCCGGACGCGCTTTCCGAGGAGGGGGAATTTACCGCCTACCTGAATCCCAAATCACGGGAGACCCTGAAGTCCTGCATGCTGGAGCCGAGCCTGGCGTCCGCTTCGCAGGGGGACCGGTTCCAGTTCGAACGGCTGGGTTATTTCTGTCTGGATTCGAAAGATTCCTCCAAAGAGGCTCCGGTTTTCAACAGGACCGCAACCCTGCGCGACACCTGGGCCAAGATCGCGGAAAAGGGAAGATAAGGCTAAAACAACCCCCTTGTCTGTGACGTCTTCCATTTCGATCCATGCTTGAAAAAACTTCATAGGGTCGGGATCATCCGAGTGCTGGACGCCTCTTCCGCCCACCTACTCCTCTTCCCTTGTCTCCCCTTCAGCGACCACCCTCCATTCTCCGTGCTCATCCATTTTGCTCATCGTCACCCTATTCCCTTTGATCCAGAATTCAAGTTCACGTTCGTCGCTATATCGGGCCCCCGATGCCGACACCAATTGCGGCAAGGTATATTCCTTTCCGTCGGCCGCGATGACCTTGACAAAGTTCAGACTCTGATCAGACAACGCTCCAAATCGTGCCTTTACCGTCGATCCATCTGTACAGACATAGGTATACGCTTTCCCCAATGCAGCGGAGATCGATTCAGGGGAATTTCCTTTGCATCCACTCCCCATGAGAAAAGTCAGGATAACCGCTGCAACGACAATGCGCCCTTTTTTCATTCCGGTTCCTCTTGTCTGTCTATCGTTGAACCGATGCGATCGGCATCCCTTCCGCTCCGACAAATGCAACGACGTCCCCCTGTTTCAGAAACACGGATATTCCGTTGTCATCCCTGGAGCCGGCGCATCGGAAGATGCCACACTCCTCCCCGGCTTTGGCCATGCCCATTCCTGATTCAAGGATCATTTAAGCCGGCATAGGGATGATTATAGCATGTAGCGCCCGGATGAAGCCACGCTGTAAAGCAGGGGGAGACCACAGGGCCGTACAGACATTTCACCTTTGTCATGATGAGATCGTCAGGGACCAAGCCGAGTTCGTTCAAACTTTCCTCTCGCCTGATCTCAAAGGCGGATTGGGTCGCCCCGGAGTTCCGAGGTTTCTTTAGAGAGGCAACGGGAATCCTGAAGGAAAAAATGTGAAACAATGTTCTTGACATTCCGGAACGCTTTCCGTATGTTCGGATCGCTCTACAGGCATGAGAACGGCCCGTTTCCCGGCACCATTGCTCGACACCTTCGTGAAAGGTGCTCCATGAAACAACGACCCTGCCTCACCTTCCTTGTTGTCTGCATCTGCATGCTTCTCGCCGCCGGCTGCGGTTCGAAGTCACATACCCCGTCGTCTCCCGCGCAGTCGCCGGGCGACGCGCTCTACGCGCAGGGAACGGACGCCTTTTCGAAAAATGACTTCACGGCTGCCGCGGACCTCTTCAAACTCGCGCAGGAAAATTACACGGCGGCCGGCGACAGGATTCCGGCCCTCAAGGCCCGGGACATGGCCTTCCTGGCCTTCTGCGCCGCGGGCGATTTCCCGTACAACCGCAGTGCCATCGAGGCCGAACTTGCTGCGGCTTTCCCCGACATGGCTGCCGCCGAACGGATCGCACTGCTGGACGGGGACAGCCGGACCGCAACCATCCGGCGCGGCGACGAGATTCTGTATTTCTACGACACCGTCCACAACATCAAAAACCACTACCCGGCCATCCTGCGGAAGGAGAACGAACGCAACCAGTACACCCCGCTGTATGATGAGCTGATGCCGCTGATCAACACGCCCTGGAAGGAAGGCGCCGGGCCGTACGGCAACCCGGTGGCATTCACGGGCTCCGTGGAGCTTGCGATCCCCCGCGGGGAACTCCCTCCGGACGGCACCCTGAAGCTCTGGATCCCCCTGCCGATCGAAACCGCTTCCCAGACCAACGTCACCATCATCTCCGTGGAACCCGCCCGGTACGTGAAATCGGCGACAGGCACCCGTGCGGATCTCGGTCTCGCGTATCTCGAGATCCCGCTTGCAGAGATGAAGGAGCCGTCCGTCAACGTCACCGCCCGCTTCCGTTTTGTCGGGCACGAGCAGCGGTTCGTCATTGATCCGGCAACGGTGACCCCCTGCAATACGGCCTCGCCCGAGTATCTGAAGTATACGGGCTCCTCCCGCAATATCGCCATCACGCCGGAGATGAAGGCAAAGGCCCTTTCAATGGTCGGGACCGAGACCAACCCGTACCTCCAGGCGCAGAAGATTTACTGGGACATTGTTTCCACCCACCCGTACAGCCACGCCCCTCACAGCTGGCTGGACGCAACCCGCACGCCTGAATCGCTCTACGTCCTCAAGACCGGCATCGGGGACTGCGGCTCCCAGAGCATTTACTTTACCGCTCTTTGCCGGTCGATCGGCATTCCCGCCCGCGCCTCCGGCGGCTATCAGATGATCCAGGGACATGCCGGCACCCATTTCTGGGCAGAGTTTTATCTGGAGGGGTACGGATGGATTCCGGTCGATGTCACCGCAGCCGAGGGGGGGGATGCGTCGTACAACGCGACACCGGAAGAGCTGCACCGGTACAAGGCATACTACTTTGGCAGCCTCGATCCCTACCGGTACTTCATTCAGAAGGACGTCGACCTCCCTCTCACGCCGGACGCAGGAGACGCGGTCACAAGCCCATACGGCTGGGTGCAGTTCCCGAAGGCGGCCTGCGACACCTGCATCGACAATCCGATGATCCTGGCCATAACGTACTCAAAGACCACGGTTAAGAAAGAGTGAGGCCGGGGGTCGATCCCTCTTAAACGAGGTGACGGTGCGGCACCGGATCCCCTATCCCCTACATGGCGCAACCGCCGCTGCGACGTCCCTTCCTCCGGCAGTCGGCACAAATCCCACATTTTGGCGTTTACGGACAACGGCGTCCCGGTGTCAACGTGTCATCGCGGTCCGGCTGGAAGGGGTTGCTTCCCCCGCTGTACGGCGCGGGGTTCGCCCCATTTCCAGACGACGGTGATCATGGCAAGCAGCGTAAAGAAGATAACCTCCGGGACATGGCTGAAGAACGGTTCGAACAATCCGATCGTGAGGACCGCGACCAGTGCGGCCATCAAGGGCCTGCCCCACTGATCGTCCTTCCCCTGCCGGATCCGTTCCCAGCCCATCCTGAAGGAGGCAAACAGGATGTACAGAAAGAGGGCAAATCCGACCAGTCCGGTCCGCACGGCAACGCTGAACGGCATGGAGTGGGGATCCGTGTAGATATAGACCCGGTATTTCTCGGGAATCCGTCGGCTGTATGCCTCGAGATCGATGTGCTTCCCGTTGCCGTAGGTTTCCATGCCGAACCCGATTCCCATAACGGGATAGTCCTTGATCACCTGATAGGTGATGCGATAGGTGCTCAGCCGCGCGACAACGGACTCCATATCGGTGAAACGGGCCCTCATCGAGGGCGTCATCGAGAAAACCAGAAGGATTCCCAGGCAGGCCAGCAGGACTTTCCTGTTCCTGAAAAACAGGACGGCCGCCGACAGGAACAGGGCCAGCAGGGCGCTGCGTGCCTGCGTCATGACGCATACCGCAAACGCCGACAGGCAGCAGACCAGGGAGACCACCCTGACGTTTCGCCGCTGCGAGGTCACGACGTTGCGCAGCGCAAGAATGGCGGCGGGGATCACGATGATGCCGACCCAGTTGACCGCCACTTCGGGAGTCCCGGTCACCAGTTTGGCGGAGATACCGCGGCCGAGGATCCCGTAGGAGTAGACGATCTCTCCGATCGAAAACAGGATTGCGGAGACGATGATGATCCCCGAAAGCCGGAAAAGGCGCTCCCGCGTATGGAAGGCATTGATCAGGATGAAGTAGAGCGCCAGGTATTTCAGGAGATGGGTCTGATAGTCATGGATGCTGTTTTCACGGTCCAGGGCGAAGAAAAGCCCGATAAAGGCCCACAGGGCGAAGAGCACAAAGGGAACGGTCAGCGGCGACCGGAACGAAAAGTCGATCTTCCTGAATCCGGCCAGCACAAAGGAGAGGAAGGCCGCGGCGTAAAAGCAGACCTCCTTGACCGCGGTCGTGTGCGGGAAGGGGTTGAGGAAGACGAAAATCCCCATGAGCACGGGGATGCAGAGCTCCAATCCCTTGATCATCTTTTCCGCCGTTGTCGGCTCCTTCAACGCAGTCACCGCATTCCAGTGCTTCCGGTTTTTCCCCTTCGGAATGCCGGGCCTCCGAATGTTCCATTGCCGCAGGGGGCAGCCCGGCACGCCGCGCGGAACCTAATCAAACCGTCTCCAAATGTCAAGACCAAACAGGCCCACCCGATGAAGCGGGGCCGTGGATCGGCATGGCCTCCTGTGAAAGCACGGTCCATCCCTTCAGGCGGAAAGGACCTCTCGAAGCACGGCCTCAACCCGCTCCACGGCCAGACCTTCGAGACAGCGGCTCACCCCTTCTCCCCCGCATCCCTTGAGGCTGCAGGGGGCGCAGTCCATGTCGGGCGCGATTGCCCGGTGGCGGCCGCCGCGAGGCGCCCAGTACCTCCAGTCCGAGGGGCCGTAAAGGGTGACCGTTGCCGTTCCCACAGCGGCGGCGATGTGGGGAGCGGCGCTGTCCACGCCGATGTGAAGAGGGCTCAGGCTGAGGATGGCCGCCAACTCGGCCAGCGTGGTCTTTCCGGCCATATTGCAGACCCCTTCCCGGCAGGCTGAGGCCAGCCCAGCGGCCCTCTCTCGCTCCGCGGGGGAACCGACGACGACCGCCGTGATGCCGAACGCCTCACCGAGCCAATCGATGAGCTGCACCCATTTCCCGACGCTCCATTCCTTGTAGGGCCATCGGGAAAAGGGGTTCAACGTCACCCAGGCGCGAGGGTGCCGCACGTTTCCGATGGCGGATCGCATTTCCGAACCGTCTCCGCCGCATACAGGACCGGAACCGCCTTTTGACCCCGCCGTTCCCTCCCTCGCCTCTTCCGGACGGTTTCGAGGACCGCCGGCTGTCGTCGGCAGGGCGGCATCGAAGAAACCCTCGCCGGCAAGCATCCCCTCCGCCCGGGATTTCATCTCAGAGGTAAGGTCCAGGCAGGGCACGGCACTCCGGTGCCCGATTCCGAAGGCCCCGAGGAGGTCAAGGGATGCGTCGGCCGCGTTCACCGCCATCGAAACGGGTCTCGGGGTCACGAGATGGGTGAAAAGACGGTTCCTCAGCCCCGGAAGCATCGGCAGATGAATGGCGGCACGCACCGGGGCCCCACTCAGCAAGGCCATATAGGCGCCGCGCTCGTCTCCCCGGAAATCGAAGACGAACCCGAACCGCTGTCGGCGAAGTTCCCGGATCAGACGGAGTGACTCCCTGAACGGCTTCCGGACTTCAAAAATCTTGAGCCGGGATGCGGACGCCTCGAGAAGGGATCCGTTGCCCTCGCGGAGCAGAACGGAAATCTCCGCTTCTGGATAGGCCTCGCGGACCGCCTGAAGGGCGGGCAGAGACCAGACGACATCGCCGATGTCGCCGAGCTGGACGATCAGGATGCGCCCGATGCGCACCGGTTTTTCGAATTGTTTCGCGACATTCATGGACCCGTCCCAACACCCTGTGGTTTCGTTCGCGCCTCGGAACGACGCGAGCCGCATCGTCCCGGAGGATGAGGATTTCGGCCTCCCGTGCGATCCCTGCCGGCGGCGTTCGGAATCCACCCCCCATCGCCAATGAGAGGCAACCTGCCCGGATTCACGGACATCCCCGGAGATGCCATGCGAGCAGGCGCCCGTACACCGACCACTTGTCGCGCGTCTCCCCTGCCCGTCCCAGGGTAAGCACCACCCCGATCGAGGTCAGTAGCCAGTTCAATGCGAGCCGCAAAAGGATGACGACCCGGACAGCGGCATAATAGGGGCCGCTGCGCCATTTACGGAAGAACTGGTAGCGGGAGCGGTAGAATGCGATACGGGAGCGGTGATCCCGGCCGATGCTCTGGCCCTGTAAATGATAGATGAAGGCTGTCGGCACATGCAGGATCTTCCATCCGGCGCGCTTCATCCGGTAGGCCCAATCGGTCTCCTCGAAAAAGAAGTGATACCTTTCGTCGAAAAGGCCGACTGCGTCCATCGCATCCTTCCGGACCATCATGCATGCCCCGATTGCGGAGTCCACCTCGATGGGGCCCGCATGGGCGTAACGCTTGCTCGGAAACCGTCGGGGGAAGAGGTATTCGAGCAGCGGCACATTGGCCATCAGCGTCAGCAGCGAAGGGAAAGAGGCGATGGAGTTCTGACGGCTGCCATCGGCGTTGAGCAGCTGGCCGCAAGACATCGCTGCGTCGGCACGTCTTTCCATGCAGCCCAAAAGCTCGGCGACGGCATGCTCCGTAAGGACCGCGTCCGAATTCAACAACATCGCATAGCGCCCCGACATGACCCGGAGCGCCTGGTTGTTGGCCGCCCCGAATCCGCGATTCTCGCGGTTCTCGATCAAATGGACCCCTGGAAACCGCTCCCGCACCATCTCCGCGCTGCCGTCGGTCGACGCATTATCCACGACAATGGTTTCATGGGCGAGGCCGTGGACGGTATTTCCGACGGACTCCAGGCAGTTCCGCAGCAGATCGCACGTGTTTCGGTTGACAACGATGATCGTGAGGTCCATGACTCCATGTCCGAGGGAGGGCCGCCTGACCCTCCCTGTTTCCGCTTGAAAGGGCGAGTTCCGCCCGCCGGCGTGCCCGGCATCCTCTTCAAGCATCCCAGCGTGATTCAGGGGGGTGCTGTTTTGCCGTCCCCCCATCCGCCGCCCGCCGACTGAGCTCAGCCAGTTTGGCATACTTGAAGAACTTGTTCACCGTGTCGGTGACCGCAAGCGTCAAACCCGGAGCGCCGTCCAGGAGACCCCCGCGGAGGAGATAGTCCTGGAGGAAGGTCGCCCCCGCGCGGAAAAGCGCCTCCCAGGGGGTCGATCGGCGGCCGGCCGCAAAGGCCTGCTCGGCGCCCAGTGTCGAATAACGGTCGATCTTTCCGAGTATGCGTCCGAGATCGCTCTCCGTCCAATGGTCGATGGAAACATCGAGGGCTTCCACCCGCCCTTCCACGACAACGGCCTCATGGACCGCGGCGTCCGTCATGCGTCCCCGGCCCGCTTGAAAAAGCCTCACCACCCTGTCCGGCCACCAACCTGCGTGGCGTATCCAGCGCCCCTGGAAATAATTCCTTCGAGGAAAACTGTAGCCGTCCGCAGCATTCGAGGCATCGACAATCTCCCGGATCACACGCGCCGTCCCGGAAGGGATGCGCTCGTCGGCGTCCAGTACGAGGATCCAACCCTCCCGGCACTGCTCGATGGCAAACTGTTTCTGGGGGCCGAAACCCCGCCACGGCTCCCGGAAAAGATCGCAGCCGAAATCCGAAGCGATCCGGGTCGTCCCGTCGTCGCTGCCCGAATCGACGACCACGATCTGCCGGGCAAAGGCAACGCTCTTGAGACAATCCGGAAGATTCCGCTCCTCGTTTTTCACGATCAGCGCCACGGAAAGCGCCGCCCTGTCGTCCATTCTGTTCCCCCTGCGAGAATAAACGCTCCGCTGCCCGCCGTTCCTCATTCTCTCCCGTTGCTCATGGAAATGCAACGCTCAGATGAGGCCCATCAATCGGAAAATCCGATCGAACCGCATCTCCCATGTGTGGTCCCTGCGCGCACGCCGCATCCCGGCCTGACGGATCGCCTCCGCCCTCTGCGGATCGGCGAGAAGTTGGCGGATCTGGGCCAGCAGGTCATCGAAATCCCGGTAGACGACGATTTCCTTTCCGGGCTCGTAGACCTTCTCCAGTTCGGGATGGAATTCCGTGAGGTAAAGCCCGCCGCTCATGGGAATTTCGAAATCCCGCCCCTTGAGGCAGTAAGTCGCCTCATACCCCGCCACGCCGCCGAAACCGAGATTGATCCGGCTTTTTGCGTAGAGCCGCACCATCTCCTCCGTGGAGAGGGGACCGTTGGGCCATCCGTATCCGAAGGCCTCGACGCGAATCCCCTCCGCGGCAAGGCGGCGGATGATCGCCGGACGGTTTCCATAACACTGTCCCACAAAGGAGACGTCGACGCTCTTTTGCAGATCCAGGGGTCTGTGAAGCTCGGGGTTGGCCCCTTCGGGGAGATAAACCGGCAGCGCCCCCTCCACGCAGTACTTCTTCAGGGCATCCTCGGTGCTCGTCCAGCACAGATCGAACCACCGGCAGATGTCGCGGGAGCCAAACGCAAGCCCGCCCCTGATTTTACCGACGAAATGTTCTTTGTCGTTGAGGCTGAGATGGATCATCGGCACCCCCAGAGATCGGAGGTTCCGCACGGTTTCAGGGTAAACAAGCTCTCCGGAAAGGTAGGTAAAGATGACGTCGGGGCGTTCCGAGGCAACCCATTGTCCGATGCGCTCCAGAAGATCCCTGTTCATCCTGGCCTTCAGAGTCCGCCGCCAGTTCCGGTCCGTGTGGTCGAAGGTATGGAACCAGTCATGGCGCCGGACCGTTCCGAATTTCTCCAGGGCGGGCTTGAACGCACCGTCTTCCCAATTGTAGTGGTGATAGACGGCGACGATCGACAGCGCCCCCTTTGGCTTCGGGACGACCCCGGAGAGGCGCTCTTTCATGGTCAGGCGAACGGCGCGGTCGTCGGGGACCGCAAGCCCGCGGCCGGCGAAAGCCTTCGCGTAAGCCGCCATCTCCCTGCGAAGCTTCACCCCGTTGATCCATGCCCGGAATCGGCTTCGGTATCTTTTCAGCGGATCGTTCATGACGCCCCGTTTCGGAAATCCGCCGTTCGATCCCCAGCTTTCCTGAGGGTGAAGAGTCTCGGCCCCCCGGACTTGTCCTCCCGGCCGTTCATCATGTTCAGGACGTGGCCGGCGTCCAGGACAGGTATCCGGTTGCGGACCGCGGCGTCCACACAGACCATCAGGGCGCCGACCCCGGCTCCCACCAGGCAGAGGTCGGCATCCCGCGGAATCCTGCCCAGGACCTCCTCCCGCATCTCCCCCCACCGCGTTGCCACGTACTCCGAGGGGATATCGACGAAAACGATATCCGGCCTGCTCGCGAAACGGGCAAACCAGCCCCTGCATGCATCGGGATCGCACTCCGAACTGAGAACGCAGATCGTCCTGTTGTGGACGAGGCGGGCGAAGGCCTCCGAGGTCAGGTAGGCGTACACGGCATAGAAAGGAACGTAATGGTCGTCCGTGCAGACGATCCCGTGACCCTGCAAAAAATCCAGAAAGGATTCGGCGGACGCCTCCCCGAACTTCCGGAAGTACGAAAAAAGCCCCGGCCTCCCGCCCCGGCCGATGTTCCCGGGAAAGATCAGAGGCGCCATTTTCCCGTGTTCAGCCAGCGCACGGAATGCATCGACATGCATCGGCATCGCGTTCCGGATGGCCTTCACGGATTCGGCCTGCCGATAGAGCCCGTTGCAGTCCAACCGGAATTTGTAGAAGGCATACTCCCCGTCCGCGAAGCGGACCACCGGCGCCGGCCGGCGCTCCGCGATGCACCGCTCCACGAATGCGTGCAGCCGGTCAAGGTATTCGACGCCCCTCGCCACGCTGCGATGGAACAGGCAAATCTCCTGCTCGACGATCTCCGGAACGTTGATCCGGATCACCGGCCCGTTATCGACATCCGGCAGATCCAGCCGGGCAAAGCGAAATTCACCACTCCGCAGCAGGCCGTCGATACGATTTTCGCCGCTTCGCACAATGCCCCCCTTCTCACGGTTCCCCGGTCTTTCGCGCGACCACCGCGAAGCTGTGTCCCGAGTAGAGGCGCGCAATCGGCCGGGCAAGAGGTTTCGTGAAAATCGACCGTTCCAGGCGCTCCTTGACGTATTCGGAAAGATAATGCTTGCGTCGGATGATCCGGAATCCCTGTTTTTGCAAGAGCAGATCGAGGGTATGGGGCGTGTGGTGGTACAGATGGAAGGGAAGCTGCCAGCCCTTCCACCGCTCCCAGGTCTTCTGCGCGTCCGTCCCCGCATAATTCGGAACATCCACCACGAGAAACCCGTCAGGCTTCAGCCAGCTTCGGGCCTTCGCGACATATTGAGCCGGACCGCGCACATGCTCGAGAAAATGCCACATGGTGACGACATCGAACGATGCCGGCGGATAGTCGATGCCTTCCAGGGTTCCGACGGAGACGGGGATCCTCAATTCCTCCCTCACATAGGCGGCGGCATCGGAGGAGATGTCCATTCCCGCGACCTCGTATCCCGCCTCACGGCAGGCCAGAAGGAAGTAGCCCATTCCACAGCCGATGTCGAGCAGCCGTCCGCGACGGAAGGCCCTCTTGAAGAAGCGGATCCGGTGCGTTTCCTGGGAAAGCCGGGATCGCATCTCGGGCGATCCCAACCTCACCCCCTGTCCGTAGTTGCTTTCATGATAGCCGTTTCGGTAAAGTTCCCTCAATTCTTCCGGATCCGGACGGGGATCGAGAACCCCGAGCCCGCAGCCATCGCACCGGTAGACAGACCAGCCGTCGCGGAGGAGCAGAAGGCTCCGTTCCGTGCTGTCGCACAGGATGCATCTCGTTTCGGCCTGCTCCATGGAATCATCCCCCGTCATCGTGCTGCAACGCCCGAATCGTCTCGCAGACGGCCCGGTATTTGGTCCGCTTCCCTTCGGAACCTGCCCTGTCCCGCGCGAAAGGCATCGCCAAGGTCAGGGTCAGCAGGCGGAATCCGGCTTTGCAGAGATCGGCCCGCCGGATCCTGGCGATCGTTTCCGGAGGATAATGCTTCCGGTAAAAGAGGTACTCGGCCCGGGTCTTTTTCCTCCAGACCTCTGCAGGCAGGGACTGCCGCTCGCTTCGCCCGCCGTAGTGGAGAACGACGGCGTCCTCGATCCATCCGATCTCGAAGCCTGCCCTGCGGATGCGCAGGCAGAGATCCTGATCTTCTCCATAAAGCGAAAAATCTTCGTCGAAGCCGCCGACCCTCCGGATCAGATCGCTCCTGGCGATCATGCTGGCACCCAGGACGCAGGCGATCTTCCCTTTCAGTCCGGCAACCTCCGACCGGGCGTATCTCTGGCCCGGGTAGCGCAGGGAGATCGACTCCTGGGGCGTTCCGTCCGGATGGATCATCCGGGTTCCCGCCAGGCCCACCTCGGGGTGGGCCTCCATGTAACGCACGCATTTCCCGAGCAGACCGGGAGTGACCCACTCCGCATCCGGATTCAGGTAATAGAGGTATCGCCCGCGGCACAGGGGCAGAACCTGATTGTTGGCCGCGGCGAACCCCCTGTTTTCGGTATTGACGGTCAGATGGACATGGGGGTAGCCGCTCCGGACCCTCTCCGCGCCTCCGTCCGTCGAGGCGTTGTCCACCACGAAAATCTCCCGGGAGGGATCCGCATCCCGACCGA
The DNA here is from genome assembly GCA_964637025.1 of uncultured Syntrophaceae bacterium. Classification (GTDB taxonomy): domain Bacteria; phylum Desulfobacterota; class Syntrophia; order Syntrophales; family UBA5619; genus UBA5619. The sequence goes on from CAZWTL010000009.1 coordinate 34,345, forward strand.
TCGAATCGAGACACCTTCCGATCAAATCGGCCGTATTGTAAGAGACGACGATGATCGAAACGTCAGGCATGTCCGTCTAGACCGGGTTCCCTGGGATTCATCAGGATCTTCTAGCACAAAAACGCCCTTTTCTCATCATCATTATCGCCATGCGCATGATAGGCCTTGACTGCTCCGGACGAGAATGATAGTGCTTCCGCATGATCAAAACCCTGACCCATCTCTACGGAAACAAGACAGGCCAGCGTTTTCTGGAACGCATCTCCCGAAAGGCCCATCTCTACATGGGGATCGGTTCCGGCGAAAACGTCTATGAAAGCGGAGAGGCGGGCGTGCTGCGACGGCTCAAGCAGCTCCACACCCCCCCCTACTGCATCTTCGATGTCGGCTCCAACCAGGGCCAGTATCTGGACCTGGTTCTGTCCACGTTGGTCGGCGAGGATTTTCACATCCACTGCTTCGAGCCCTCATCGACCGTTTTCAGCGTGCTGACCAAGTGCGCCCACGGCGATCCCCGCGTCACCCTGAACAACATCGGCCTGGGACGTCAAAAGGGCGATTTCGATCTGTTCTTCGAATCCAGGGAATCCGGCGGATCGCTGAGCCATCGGCAGCTGGATTCTTTCGGCATCTCCTTTTCGAATACGGAAACGGTCCATATCGATACCGTGGACAATTACTGCGCCGCCCGGGGCGTGGAATTCATCCATCTGTTGAAGGTCGACATCGAGGGTCACGAGATGGATCTTCTGCTGGGAGCCCAGCGCATGTTCGAAAAAAGGGCCATCGGCATGACCACCTTCGAATTCGGCGGGTGCAATATCGACACGCGGACCTATTACAAGGACTTTTTCTACTTCTTTCGCCAAAACGGCATGCACATATACCGGATCACGCCGACGGGTTATCTCCATCCCCTGCCCGAGTACCGGGAAATCGACGAACAGTTCCGAACGACCAATTTCGTGACGATCGACAACCGGAAACGGTCGCCTCTCCCGACCGCCTCTTCCGGACGCCTGTCCGGCAAGGCCAGGGCGTTCAAGAGAAGCCTCCTGCCCCGCCAGTCCTGGAACCGCTGGCTATGGATGCTCAGGGGGAAACCGATGCCTCCCCCGAGCCCGATGAAGCAATGGATCGTCGCACAGTATGCCCGGAAATACGGTCTGGAAACGCTGATCGAAACGGGCACGTACGAAGGGGACATGGTCGAAGCCATGAGGGGGTGCTTCCGCACGATCCACTCCATCGAGATCTTCGAACCGCTCTACTGGAAGGCCGTCGAGAAATTCCGCCGGTACGACCATATCCATCTCCATTACGGCGACAGCGAGAATATCCTCCCGAGGATTCTGGAACAGATGACGGAGCCTGTGCTGTTCTGGCTCGACGCGCATTACTCCGGGAAGGGAACGGGCAAGGGGAATATCGGCTCGCCGATCCTGAGGGAGCTGAAATGCATTTTCGATCACCCCGTCAAGAACCATGTCATCCTGATCGACGACTCAAGACTGTTCGGGAAAGAGGACGGATTCCCGTCGCTGAATGAGATCCGAGAATTCGTCGTTGCGAACCATCCCGGCGCCGAGATCGACCTGGAAGCGGACATCATCCGCATCCGTAAGGCATAAGGGAGAATCGTCATGCGTTTCCGGATTATCGTCCAGGGGATGCCCCTTGTCACCTATCTGAGGGGCATTCCGGGATTCATCAAGGAATATCGGGAGATCCGCCGACAGGCCAGCACCTGCGGGGAAAATTTTCCGTTCGGAAAGTTCGTTCCCTGCTTCCAGGAAAGGGATCAGGAAAGCGGCGTTCTTGCGGAGCATTACTTCTTCCAGGATCTTTACGTCGCCAGAAAGGTTTTTCAGGCCAACCCGGCAAGGCACGTGGACATCGGCTCCCGCATCGACGGTTTTGTCGCCCATGTGGCCGCATTCCGGGAGATCGAGGTCCTGGACGTCCGGGACCTGAGCCTGAACATCCCCAATGTCCGTTTCACGCGGGCCAATCTCGCCTCAGAGGATTTTCCTCTCGTCGATTACTGCGATTCCCTGTCGTGCCTCCACGCCCTGGAACACTTCGGCCTGGGCCGCTACGGCGACCCGATCCATTACAACGGCCATCTGACCGGCTGGGAACACATGTTCCGGATGCTGCGGAAAGGCGGGAAATTCTACTTCTCCGTCCCGATCGGCGACCAGAGGATCGAGTTCAACGCCCACCGCGTCTTTTCGATGGACTATCTTCTGGGGCTGATGGAAAACCGCTACGAGATCGATTCGTTCGCCTATATCAACGACAAGCAGGAATTCATCACCGATGCGGTCATCGACGAGGCGTCCGTGCGTGAGAACTTCGGCTGCCGCTACGGATGCGGCATTTTCGAAATGACCCGGCGCTGATCCGCCAGAATCTGATCATAGACGTCCAGTACCCGGGCGACTGAAGCTTCCCAGGTGTTCTCTCCGGCTGTTTTGAGCGCCTCCCGGCGCATCCTTTCCAAGGCATCGCCGTTGAGCGCGGTTTCGATCCTTTCGGCCACGGCCTCCGGATCCGAGGGATCCTCGACGACGAATCCGTTCTCACCCTCCCGGACGACATCCCCTGCGCCCACGGCGCCGCTGATCAGAACGGGAAGTCCCGCGGCCATCGCCTCCAGCACGACCATGCCGAAGGTGTCGAAACGGGAGAGCATCGCAAAAAGATCCGCAGCCAGATAAAAGCCGGGGAGGCTTTCCCGTGAAACGACGCCGGCGAAGAGGACGGCATCGGCCACCCCCGCTTCACGAGCCAGCCGGGCATAGTTTCCCTCATCGCCGCGGCCGATGACCAGGAGCCGAAACCGCTTCCCCGGATTTTTCCCTCGGAATCTGCCAAGCCCCCGAATGAGGAAGTCGAGCCCCTTGACGGCAAAGTTCATCGAGACGCACAGGATCAGGATTTCTTCCGGGTCGATGCCGAAGCGGCCCCGGACCTCCCGGCGGAACCGCTCCCGGTCCGCGTTTGCATAGGGGGACGCATCGATGCCGGGATGGATCACCTCGACGAGATTCGCATCCACGGGGTACTCTTCGAGGAAGATCCTCCGGGTCAGTCCGGAGACGGCCAGAAACCGGCGGCAGCCTCCCCGGAAGACCAGCCGGTCCTCCACACCGGCGAGGACGCGGTCGAACAGGCTCGGCCTTTTTTTTCCGCGCACCTCGCGGATCCATCGGCGATGGGGGATGCCGTGCATGGTGTAGACGTCGGCCCGGAAGATCCGGTCATGGGTGTGAATCAGGTCGAATGGACCGGCGGCAGAGATCTTCCGGCCCGCGAACCAGGCGAAACCCAGCGGCCCCAGGAACCGCGGGAAGCGCACGGCGGGAACCCGATGGAAGGCGATGGCGCCGGAGGATCCCGCCCAGCGGTTGGCAAACAGATGAACCTCGAACCGGGGATCCGCGGCAATCCGTTCGGTCAACCCGGCGGCGAACCCCTCCGCCCCCCCCACAAGGCCGTATTTGGGGATCACCACCGCTATTCTTCGCTTCGCTTCCAATATTATTTGGCCTGGTACTCCTTGATGATCGCGATCATCTTCGTGAGCTCCTCCTGGGGCAGCTTGCCGTTATAGACGTAACGGCAGATCCTTTCCTTGTCGAGCACAATGCCGCCATAGGTGTCATTCTTCAGGCCCCAGAGGTTGTTGATGGTAAAATCGTAATCGAGCAGCGTTATGGCCCCCGTTTTTTCCTGCTTGCTCTTGATCATGGGCTTGATGATGAAATTGGGGAGATTGGTTGACTTGAGGTTGGCAATCCCGAATCCCTCATAGCGTGTCTTGTCCAGACCGCCTGCCTCGCGTTCCTTCTTCAGGGCATCCTCGACGTGATTGTTCAAATCCTTTTCGTCGGGATCCACATAGGCAACGTACAGAACCTTGCCCTTGAATTGCGGATGGTCCAGGGAGAATTCCTTCCCGGTCGAATCCTTGAGGTTGAAGTCCGGTGCCTTGTCCCCCACCTTGAGTTCAGCGGCCGCGGCCGGGCAGACGGTCCACACCAACACGAGCAGCAACGCCAATACGGTCTTCTTCATACCCTCCCTCCTTGTTCGCATGAATCATGGTTGAATATGGAATTCCCTTGCGATCGCGGTGCATTCCCCGGATTACAGGCCGCCTTGAAGCCCTGCGGGTCCGCTCCAGACAGGCGGTTTCGTGAAGTGACGCGATTATAATGAAAATACCGGATTCAATCAAGACAAAAACAGACAAAAACGGAGCTCACCTCGGGATCCATGCAGCCGCAACGGCTCTGGATCCTTTTTTTGTCTTTATTCTATTGAAATATTTTCGCTTCCTGTGTTAAGCAGAGGGAAAAAACAGGGGATTGAACACATACCATGAGTCTGGGGCGGATGCTGGCGGAAAGTGCCGGAATCTATGGAGAAAGGGTGGCCGTCATCGACGGCGGCCGCAGGATCACCTATCGGGAACTGGAGCGGGCCGCATGCGCCGTGGCGAACCACCTGCGGTCGCTGGGTCTGGACAGGGGGGACAAGGTGGCGCTGATGCTCCCCAACTGTGTGGAGTTCATCATCGCCTATTTCGGCGTCCAGAAGATGGGCGGCGTCGCCGTGACGCTGAACGTTCAGTCCACGCCCTATGAACTGAGACACCTTCTGGGCAACAGCGACACGCGTTGCCTCATCACGCAGGGCGCCCTCGCAAAACGGTACGAGGAGATCCAAGGGGAGCTTTCCCTTTGCCGGCACCTCTTGACGACCAACGGACCGGAGGAGGCGTCGCCCTTCAGGGAAATCGTCGAGAAAGGCCCGTTCACGGATCCGAGCGCCGAACCCGGGGAGGAAGATCCCGCGGTCATGATCTACACGGCGGGACTGACCGGCAGACCGCTGGGAGCGGTGCTCACCCACCGCAACCTCCTGAGCCAGTCGTGGCTCCTGCGGACGATCGTCCATCGGAACGAGGAGGACCGGGGGCTTGCCGTCATCCCCTTCTTCCACTCTTTCGGGGCCGTGGCCAACATGCTGGCGCCCCTCCGGATCGGCGCCTCGGTGGTCCTGATGGACCGTTTCACCCTCGACGGGATTTTCGAAACCATCGAACGGGAAAGGGTCACCTATATCGCCGCCGTTCCCAGGCTCTTCCTCGGGATGTTCTTCCATGAGAGCTCCGGGCAGCACCGGATCGATTCCCTGAAGATCTGCATCACCGGCGGGGCGGCCATGCCCGCGGACCTCATCCCCGCCTTCGAGCAGAAGTTTGGGGTCAAGATCATGGAGGGCTACGGCCTGACCGAGGCTTCGCCGGTCTCCTCCTTCAGCCGCCTCGACATGCCGCAGAAACCGGGCTCCATCGGCATTCCGATCCCCGGCGTCACCGCGAAGATCGTCGACGAGGAGGGGCGGGAGCTCCCCCGGGGGAGTATTGGCGAACTGGCCATCCGGGGCGAAAACATCATGAAAGGGTACTACGGCAACGAGGAGGCGACCAGCCAGGTCATCCGGGACGGCTGGCTCCACACAAGCGATCTCGGCCGTATGGATGCGGACGGATACATCTTCCTGACCGGCCGGAAGAAGCGGATGATCATCACGAGCGGATTCAACGTCTATCCACGCGAGATCGAGATCGTCCTGGGTCTTCATCCCGCCGTGCAGGAGGCCCGCATCTTGGGTAAGGAGGATCTGCTTCGAGGGGAGATCGTCAAGGCCTTTGTCGTCAAAAAATCCGGAGCGGAAATCGGGGAGAGGGAGCTGTTGAAGCATTGCCGGACTTACCTCTCCTCCTACAAGGTCCCCCGTGAACTGGAATTCGTTTCAGAGATTGGAGAATAGCATGGAAAAAGAAGCCCAGAAGCTGGAACAGAGGTTGACCGAAAAATACGCCAAGGCGCCCATCGCGGGATTCGGAGAAAGGAAACCCGATTTTTCGAAGATGGGACGCCGAACGAAGCCGTCCAAGGGGCTCAGGGAGGTCGTGATCGTCGAGGCCTGCAGGACGCCTTACGGCCGCTTCGGCGGAGCGCTCAAGGGATTCAGCGCCCCGGAGCTCGGCGCCATGGCGATCAAAGAGGCGCTCCGCCGCACCGGCGGCAGGGTCAAGCCCGAGGATGTGGACTACGTCTTCATGGGGCAGGTCGTGCCGGCCGGATGCGGCCAGGTTCCCAGCCGACAGGCGACGATCCTGGCGGGACTTCCCGAATCGGTCCCCAGCATCACCGTGAACAAGGTCTGCTCCTCGGGGATCAAAACGATCGATCTGGCCTGCCAGATGATCCAGCTCGGCCGGGCCGAGATCTGCATCGCCGGTGGGCAGGAGAGCATGACCAACGCCCCCTTCAGCCTGCCCGAAATGCGCTGGGGCGCGAGAATGGGGCTGCCGAACCGCCCGGCCGTGGATCTGATGGTCCACGACGGCCTCTGGTGCGCCTTCTACAACCGGCACATGGCACTCCACGGTTCGGAGGTTGCGGACGAGTTCGGCATCAGCCGGGAGGACCAGGACGAATGGGCCCTCCGTTCCCAGCAGGCGGCATGCGAGGCGATGAAAACGGGGCGGCTCGACGACGAGATCTTCCCCGTCGAGGTCCGGGAGGGAAGGAAGACGTCCGTCCTGAACCAGGATGAGGGGCCCCGGCCGGACACGACGATGGAGGGTCTGACCAAACTGCCCCCGGTATTCGGGCACAAAAGCACGGTCACCGGATCGCCGGGAAGCGTCACCGCCGGAAACGCCCCCGGGGTGAATGACGGCGGCGACGTCTGCCTGCTGATGAGCGCCGAAAAAGCCAAAGAACTGGGGCTCACGCCCCTGTGCACGATCCTGGATTACGCCGAGGTCTCACAGCCTCCGAAGGATATCGCGACGGTGCCCGGCCTCGCCATACGGAAGATCCTGGATCAGAACGACCTGTCCCTCGATCGGGTCGATCTGGTCGAGATCAACGAGGCCTTTGCGGCGGTGGTTCTCGTCAGCGCCCGGAAGATCCTCGGCATGACGAAGGAGGCGATGTTCGCCAAGGTCAACGTCAATGGCAGCGCAATCGCCTATGGCCATCCGATCGGGGCGACAGGTGCGAGAATCCTGATGACCCTCGCCTATGAACTCAGGCGGCGCGGCGGCGGCGTGGGCGTCTGCGGCATCTGCTCCGGGGCCGCCCAGGGGGATGCGATGCTGATCCGGGTATAACCGGGGAAGGGGATTTTGAATGAGAGATGTTGTGATCGTGAACGGGGCAAGGACCGCGGTGGGCAATTTCGGCGGCTCCCTCAAGGGGATCGGCGCCGTCGATCTCGGTGCGCTGGTCATCCGGGAGGCGATCCGCAGGTCCGGCCTGCGGCCGGACGTGAGCGACGCCGTGCGCGCCTGCCGTCCGGATGTCTTCCGAACGATCGACAGGACGGAGATTCAGGAAAGGCATTACGACTATCCCGACTCCGCGGCGCCCGTCTATTTCGACGAATGCATCATGGGAAACGTGCTTCAGGCGGGACTGGGGCAGAACCCGGGCCGTCAGGCGGCCATCCATGCGGGCCTGCCCGAGGAGACCAACGCCATGACCGTGAACAAGGTCTGCGCATCCGGGATGAAGGCCATTGCGCTGGCCGCCCAGTCCATCAAGGCGGGGGACGCGGAAGCCGTTGTTGCGGGGGGCATGGAAAACATGTCCAACGCTCCATTCGCGCTGGCCGACGCCCGCTGGGGCTACCGGATGAGTTCGCCCTACGGGAGGATCACCGATCTGGTCGTCTACGACGGCCTCTACGAGATCTTCAACGGCTACCATATGGGATTCACGGCCGAAAATATCGCCGTCCGCTACGGGATCACGCGACAGGAACAGGATGAGCTTGCGCTTTTGAGCCATCAGCGGGCCAGGTCGGCCATCGCGGGCGGCGCCGTGGCCCACGAGATTGTTCCGGTACCGATCCCCCAGAAGAAGGGGACGCCGCTCTCCTTTGCCGTTGACGAACGCCCGATGGACACCTCGCTGGAAAAGATGGCCAAGCTTCCGCCGGCCTTCAAGAAGGACGGCGGTACCGTCACGGCGGGAAACGCCTCCGGGATCAACGACGGCGCTGCGGCCGTGGTGGTCATGTCCGCCGACAGGGCGAAGGAACTGGGGCTGAAGCCTCTGGCCCGGATCAAGGGTTGCGCGGCCGGCGGCGTCGATCCCGCCTACATGGGACTCGGGCCGATCCCGGCCACCCGGAAGCTTCTCTCCCGTCTCGGCCTGACGATGCGGGACATGGATCTCGTCGAGCTCAACGAGGCCTTCGCCGTACAGGCGATCGCCTGCATCAGGGAGCTCGATATCGATCTCGGCAAGTGCAACCTCAACGGCAGCGGCATTTCCATCGGCCACCCCATCGGCTGCACCGGCGCCCGGATCACCTACGGCCTCGCGGCGCAGATGCAAGAAAAGGACTTGAACCTGGGCCTGGCGACGCTCTGCATCGGTGGCGGCCAAGGCATGGCCATCGTTCTGGAGCGGGTATAGCACGGGACCCCCTTGCACAACCCTAACACCGGAAGGAGCGACATCATGGAGTATCAGAATATCCTGTTTACGACAGAGGAGGGCGTGGCGACCCTGACCTTCAACCGTCCCAAGGCGCTCAACGCGATGAACTCGGAAACCATGGCGGAATTCCTGGATGCGGTGAACGCATGCGGCAGGGAGGAGGCGATCAAGGTCCTCGTCCTGACCGGAGCCGGAGATCGCGCATTCGTGGCGGGCGCCGACATATCCCAGATGCAGAACCTGCGGCCCCAGGAGGCGCTGGCATTCATGGAGGCGGGACAGGAAACCCTCCGGCGTATGGAGATGATGGGCAAACCGGTGATCGCCGCGGTGAACGGCTTCGCCCTTGGCGGGGGAACGGAAATTGCCCTCGCTTGCGATATCCGTTTCGCTTCCGAGAAGGCCTCCTTCGGCCAGCCGGAGATTCTGATCGGACTCATCCCCGGATGGGGCGGCACCCAGCGCCTTCCCCGCATCATCGGCATGGGGAGGGCGAAGGAGCTGATCCTGGGAGGGGATCGGATCGACGCGCAGCGGGCCTATGAAATGGGTCTCGTCAACCGGATCTTTGCGGCGGGCCAGCTCATGCCGGAAACGATGAAGTTCGCCCGGAAACTTGCGGCCATGCCCGGATTCGCCGCCAAGATGGCCAAGCACAGCATCAACTTCGGATACGACCTGTCCCTGGACAACGCCTGCCGGCTGGAAGCGGAATGCTGCGCCCAGTGCTTCAGCACGGACGACCAGAAGGAAGGGATGAAGGCCTTTCTGGAAAAACGGAAACCCGTCTTTACGGGCCGATAACGGCGCTGTCCCCTGCAGGACGGCGTTTCTCCGCATAAAGCGTCGATAAATCATGAAGCCTCCGGTCACCGCCACCCAGGCGGGGCCGGCGGTTCATGTGCCCGGTCAACGAAGATTCGAACACAGATCCTGTCTTAAATCTCCATTTTTGCGAAGGAGGCTGCAGATGAATTTCGCACCCACCGATGAACAGAAGATGGTCCGGGAGATGGTCAGGAAATTCGCGGAAGCGCAGATCAGGCCGGTCGCGGCGGAACTGGACCGGACGCACAGGCACCCCGAGGAGATCTGCCGGCAGTTGGGCGAGATGGGGCTCATGGGGGTCGCCGTGCCGACGGAGTACGACGGCGCCGGAATGGACAACGTGACCTATGTCATGGCCCTGATCGAGATCTCGAAGGCCTGCGCAAGCTGCGGGGTCATCGTGTCGGTCAACAACAGCCTCTACGGCTACCCGGTGAAGGCCTTCGGCACCGAGGTGCAGAAGGAGCAGTTCCTGGCCCCCGTGGCGGGCGGCAAGGTGGAGGGATGCTATGCGCTGACCGAATCCACTGCCGGCTCCGATGCCGCCGCGCTCAAGTGCCGCGCCGAACTCAAGGGCGACCGGTACATTGTCAACGGCGTGAAGACCTTCATCACCAGCGGCAACGTGGCCCGCTACTGCGTGCTGGCGGCCACGACCGACCCGGCCCGCGGTTACCGGGCGATCATCAACCTGATCGTCGATCTGAAGAACACGCCGGGGTTCAGGATCGGAAAGGTCGAGGAAAAGATGGGGCTCCTCGCCTCCGGAACGGCGGAATTGATCTTCGAGGACGCGGAGGTGCCGGCGGAGAACCTCTTGGGTAAACACGGTCAGGGATTCAAGCAGATGCTCTCCGGACTGGATGCGGGCAGGATCGGGATCGGCGCCCAAGCCTGCGGGATCGGCCGGGCGGCGCTGGAGGATGCCGTGGAATACGCCAAGGAGAGGGTCCAGTTCGGGAAGCCGATCGGCACCTTCCAGGCGATCCAGTTCAAGCTGGCCGACATGGCCACCGAGCTCGACGCGGCGGAGCTGATGCTGCTTCGGGCCGCTTGGCTGGAGGACAACGGCCTCGATTTCGAGAAAGAGGCGGCGATGGCCAAATTCTACGCCTCCGACGTGGCCATGCGGGCGGCCATCGAGGGCGTCCAGATCTTCGGAGGCAACGGCTACATGAAGGATTATCCGGCGGAGCGGCACATGCGGGACGCGAAAATCTGCCAGATCTACGAAGGGACCAACGAGATCCAGCGGGTCGTCGTGGCCCGGAAGCTGCTGGGCCTGAGGTAAATGAAGGATTGCCGAAAAAGGCTTGGGATGCGGATTCCTCTTTTCCTTCCCGAGCGGTTCAGGCGTAATGTGTTTTTCGTGTTGTGTTGAGACGGAAGTTCCTCAACGGCAAAGCCCTCCGATCGATGGATCGGAGGGCTTTGTGATGCAAGTCCGGCCCGGGTGGAAGCCTTCCCGACACTATTTTTTTCGCTTCTCCAACTCCTCTGCGCGGAGCTGTTTGCGTAGAATCTTGCCCACGTTCGTCTTCGGCAGCTCCTTGCGGAACTCGATCTCCGTCGGGAGCTTGTAGGTGGCGAGCCGCGTCTTGCAATACTCGATCAGCTCCTCCTGGGTCGCCGTTTCGCCCTCCTTGAGGACGACGAAGACCTTCACGCTCTCTCCCCGCGTCGGATGCGGGATGCCGATCGCGCAGGCCTCCTGGACCTTGGGATGCAGGTAGAAGACCTCGTCGATGTCCCGCGGATAGACGTTGAAGCCACCGGAAATGATCATGTCCTTTTTCCGGTCCACGATGTAGAAATAGCCGTCCTCGTCCATCGTGGCGATGTCGCCCGTATAGCACCAGCCGTCGCGGAGCGTCTTGGCCGTCTCGTCGGGCTTCCCCTTGTAGCCCAGCATCACCTGGGGCCCCTTGACGATCAGTTCACCCCGTTCGCCTGCGGGGACATCCGTCTTTTCATCCTCGAGGTCCACGATCCGGCAGAGGGTGTCGGAGATCGGCACGCCGATGCTGCCGACCTTCCGGGCGCCGCCGGCAAAGGGATTCACATGCGTGACGGGTGTCGTCTCGGTCATTCCGAACCCCTCGACGATGACCGCCCCGGTTGCCTCTTCGAACTCATGGATCACCTCGACGGGCAGCGGCGCACTCCCGGAGAAGGCCCCCTTGATGCAGCTCATGGGCGTATTCTTGAGTTTGGGATGGTTGAGCATCCCGATGTACATGGTGGGCACCAGCGGTGCAAAGGTGGGACAGTACAGTTTGATCGCTTCCAGAAGGGGCTCGGGCTGAGGTTTGGGGATCAGGACCTGGGCCCATCCCATGAAAACGGAAAAGTTCATGGATACGGAAAGGCCGAAGACATGGAAATAGGGGAGCGCCCCCAGCATGATCTCGCCGCCCTTTCCGAACTTGGGGAACCAGGCCTTGAGCTGCTGCACCTGCTTGCTTAGATTCGCGTGGGTCAGCATGACCCCCTTGGAGACGCCGGTCGTCCCGCCGGTGTACTGGTACATGGCCACGTCGTTGAAACCGAGCTTCACGGACGGCGGATTCGGGGCGTATTTGGCCAGGCATTCCTTCCATGAGTACACGTCGGTCTGGGGGCTCACCTCCGCGAACGGATATTTCTTCAGCATCCTGCCCAGGATGCGCTTGACGGCGGGCAGGTAGTCGCCGATGCAGGTGTGGATGATCTGCTTGACGCCGGTCCTGGGCCGGAGGGCGACCATCCGCTTGACCAGGACGTCCAGCGTAATCAATGCCTTGGCCCCGGAATCGTTGAACTGGTGCTCCAGCTCCGGGTCGGAGTACAGGGGGTTGTTCATCACGACGATCGCCCCGATTTTCAGGATGGCGAAGTAGGCAATCACGCACGGGATCACATTGGGCAGCAGGATCGCCACGGCGTCCCCTTTCTTGATCCCGAAATCGGACAGACACGCGGCAAGACGGTCCACCATCTCCTTGAACTGACCGAAGGTGAGGTTCGTTCCCTGAAACATGAGGGCGGGTTTGTCGGCAAACTCCTTTGCCGTCCGATCCAGGATATCAGGCATGCAAACTTCTTCATAGTTGATGAATTCCGGGACGCCTTTCTCGTAGGATTTCAACCAGATCTTATCCTGATATTTTGTCTCAGCCATGATCGTTCACTCTCCCTTCTTGATGTATGAATCTTCTTGGAATGCACCCGGTCGTCCCCGTGCGGCCGTCCTGAACCGGTGCCCCGGGGAGCCCGCCCCCATCACGATGCCCTAAAAGAAGACTGATGTCCCTGAGGAGGGCATTCTAAAACAAGTCGGTGAAACATTCCAGACCCAAAAATGCGGCTGCATCCTGGGAAGGGATTCACCAATCGCCATCCCGAGAGGCCGTTCGGGCGATCCCGCTGAAATCGCAAACCGATTTTCAGGAAGGCGTCGCGCAGACGTCAACCGGAGGCTTCTCCTCTTCGAGGTCCATGGACTTCCAGACGATCTCGGCAATATCGAGCGCGGCCATGGTTTCGTCCTTCTTGCGGTCCTTGAGTCCGTCGGAAAGCATGGTCAGACAGAAGGGGCAGCCCACGGCAATCCGTTCGGCCCCGCTGGCGATCGCCTGGTCGGTGCGCATGTTGTTGATCCGGTCTCCGATGTCCTCCTCCATCCACATCCTCGCCCCGCCGGCGCCGCAGCAGAAGCTTTTGGCGCGGTTCCGCTCCATCTCCGTCAGCCGGAGTCCGGGAATGGACTGGAGGATCCGCCGGGGTTCATCGTAGATGCCGTTGTAGCGGCCAAGGAAACAGGAATCGTGGTAGGCGAAGAGCGCGTTCACCGGTTTTTTGAGGGTGATTTTACCCTGCGCGATCAGATCGGCGATGATCTCCGTGTGATGAAACACCTCAAAATCCCCGCCGAAATGACGGTAGTCTTTTTTCAGCGTGTTGTAGCCATGGGGGCAGGTGCAGATGATCTTCTTGACGTGGTAGCCCTTCATGGTTTCGATATTCGCCTGGGCCAGGGCCTGGAAGCTGTATTCGTTCCCTCCCCGCATCAGGGAATCGCCGCAGCACCCTTCTTCGGTTCCCAGAATGCCGAAGCTCACGCCCGCCGCCTTCAGGATCTTCGCGAACGCCGCGGAGACCTTCTTCCCGCGGTCGTCGAATGATCCGGAGCAGCCCACGTAGAAGAGGTACTCGACATCGGATTTTTCGGCCAGGGTCGGAACCCCGAGGTCCTTGGCCCAATCCGCCCTCAGGTGGGATCCGATCCCCCACGGATTGGAGTTGTTGTCGATGTTCCGATAGGTGAGCTGGAGCTCGGACGCGAAGTCCGCCTCGGTGAGCACCTTATATTGCCGCATGCCGATGATCTTGGGAACGTGTTCGATCGAAGAAGGACAGTGTTCCTGACAGTAGAGGCAGTTCGTACAGGCCCAGAGTTCGTGAAGGTCGATCACCCCGCCGACCAGCGTCTTTTCCTCGGCCGGCTCAGCCGGCGTCGATTTTTTCGCCGCCGAATCGACCAGGGTGTCGATCCGATTGAGGGTCCGGGCAAGGAGATTCGGTTCCGCGGATTGCTCCTGCCCGTCCGCCGCACCCCCAGCCGCCTTTTGCGCCGCATGGCGTTCAGGCGCCTGCTCCAGCCAGAAGGTCTTCAGATCCTGAACGAGTTTTTTCGGTGAAAGGGGCTTCCCGGACAGGTAAGCCGGACAGCCGTCCTGACACCGCCCGCAGCGCGTGCAGGCGTCCGAATCGAAGATCTGTTTTTTCGTGAACTCCTCCAGTTTGCCGACGCCGAAGGATTCGGCTGTTTCGAAATCGCGGATCGGTTCGATGTGTCCCACCGGCTGGAGCGAAGCCATGAAGTGGTTGGCCGGGGTCGTGATGATGTGCAGCAGCCGTGAATAGGGGATATAAGCGATGAAGCCGAGGGAGAGCAGGGCATGGCACCACCAGGCAGCCTTGTGGAATGCCCGCGCCGTGTCCGGATCGACGCCGATGAAGGCATGGGCGAGAAACCATCCAGCAAAGGACCAGTGCTCCCAGGAGGGTCTGGTCACGTGAATCCGGAGCGCCTCGATGATGAAGCCCGTGGCGATGATCCCCAACAGAAGCAGAAGCACGATCCCGTCGTCAGCGGTATTGTCCGGCTCGCCCCGATAACCGAGCCGCTCCGGCCGCTGGATATACCGCCGGAACAGGGCCAGAAACAAGCCGATCAGGACGGCCAGGCCGAAGAGGTCCATCAGGAAGGAGAAAAACAGGTAGAAGGTTCCCCTCAGAAAGGTCCATCCCAGGAGGGGCCCGGTGATGTAGGTTTCCTTGGCGATGAGCGCCGTCCCGATGAAGAGCACGACGAAGCCGAAGAAGATCAGGCCGTGCATCATCCCCGGATAGGGATCCCGAAAGGTTTTCACCTGGAGGAGGCCGTTCATGAAGAGCGAGACGATCCGTTTCCGGAGCTGGTCCGTCCGGAGCTCCGGTTTGCCCAGAGCGACCCAGAGCTGCCAGCGACGGTAGACGCCATAGGCGAAGACGGCCATGGCGATAACCGCCAGGGGATAGAAGAGGACGCCGAACGACTCGGCGTTCCAGTAGATTTGCCGCCCCTCGTTTCCGACCGAAAATGCGACGTGCTCCATAACTCCTCCCGATGAGAACGGTCAAACCGGATGTTCGGCTTGCGTTGCCAGAGATGAAACGTTGAGAATCCGCATCGAATTCGAGCCGGCCCGTGCAAGACGGGTCGAGCCGGCCGGTACGGGGCAAGGGCGCCCCGTACCGGCCGGGTATCATGCCAGCAGTTTCTTGCATTCCTTGGCGAATTCGGGCACGAATTTGAACAGGTCGTCCACGACCCCGTAGTCCGCCTTCGCGAAGATGGGCGCTTCGGCATCCTTGTTGATCGCCACGATGAATTTCGAGGAGCTCATCCCTGCCAAGTGCTGGATGGCGCCGGAAATGCCGCAGGCGATGTAGAGGTTGGGCGAGACGATCTTCCCGGTCTGCCCCACCTGGTCGGACTGGGGTCTCCACCCCGCGTCGACCGCCGCGCGGGAGGCGCCGACGGTGGCGCCGAGGATGGCGGCCAGTTCTTCCAGAATGCCGTAATTCTCGGGACCCTTCATGCCGCGGCCGCCGGAAACGATGATGTTGGCCTCGGTCAGATCCACCTTGCCGCTCGCATCCTTCTGCACCTCCAGGACCTTGGTCCTGAGTTGGGCCGGATCAAGGGCGGGGTCGAACTTCACGATCTCCCCGGCCTTTGCGTTTTCCACGATGGGAAAGACATTCGGCCTGAGGGACGCCATCTGCGGGAAAGAGGAAAACGCCACCTCGCCGAAACATTTTCCGGCGTACATCGGCCGGACCGCGAGCAGCTTGCCGTCGGCTATCTTCACGTCCGTGCAGTCCGTGGCCATGCCCGTCGCCAGTTTCCCGACAAGGCGCGCGGAAAGGTCCTTTCCCTGGGTCGAGGCGCCCAGAAGCAGGATGGACGGATCGTTCTCCTTGACGATCTTGGCCACCGCGGCCGCATGGGCGTCCGTCGTATAGGGTTCGAGGGCGGGGCTATCCGCCACGTAAACCCTGTCCACGCCATATTTTCCCAATTGCCCGGCAATCCCCTCGATCCCGGAGCCGCAGAGGACCGCGCTCACCTCTTCTCCCAGAGCATCGGCCAGTTTCCGGGCCGTGCTGGCCAATTCGAAGCTGATCTTGCGCAAGGCGCCGTCCCGCTGTTCTGCAACAATCCATACCCCTTTTGCCATACCATATCCTCCGATATTCTAACGGGCATTCAGCGATGCCGCACTCCTTGAAATCCGTCTGGTCTTTCTGTCTGCGCCTTCAAAACCGACCGACTCGGCGAGCGATCGATGTCCCGAAGCCGCCTTCAGATGACCTTTGCCTCTTCCCGCAGCAACCGGGCCAGTTCCGCGGCCTTCACCGCCGGATCATCGCCGCAGATGATCTTTCCCGCGGCCCTGGCCGGAGGCGGCACGAAACGGGCAACCTTGGCCTTGGCCGAAACCGTAATGCCGAGGGCAGCTGCATCCTTGACGTCGACCGGTTTCTTCTTGGCCTTCATGATCCCCGGGAGGGAAGCGTAACGGGGCTCGTTGAGCCCCTTCTGGGCCGTTACCAGGCAGGGCAGCGGACACTCGATCAACAGCTGCGCCCCCTCGATGGGCCGTATGACCTTGACGGCGTTTCCCTCAAACTCCAGTTTGGTGACGACCGTCACCTGGGGAATGCCCAGGAGCTCCGCCAGGATGGCGCCCACCTGACCGGAGTCGTCGTCGATGGCCCGCTGGCCGCAGAAAATGACATCATGGGGAATGCCCTTGATCGCCGCGGCAAGGGCCGAGGCCGTTGTAAACGCGTCCGCGCCGTCGAACGCCGGGTCGCAGATGTGTATCCCCTTGTCGGCCCCCATCGCCAGGGCCGTGCGGATGGTCTCCATCGCCCGTTGCGGTCCGATGGAAACGATGGTCACCTCTCCCCCGTTTTTCTCCTTTAATCGGAGGGCCTCCTCGACGCCGAACTCGTCGTAGGGATTCATCACCCACTTGATGCCGCCTTCCTCGATCCCCGAGCCGTCCGGCTTGACCTTGATCTGGGCTTCCGTATCCGGAACCTGTTTTACGCATGCAACGATATTCACGTTCTTCTCCTTCCTTCCATGTCGCCGGCGCCCGCGAAGAGCGGCTCGCCGGCTTCTGTCCGCATCGGATATCGGTTTTTCAGGGGCGGATCGAGGGAGCACCCCGATCCGCGTCCCGTTGACTCCGCCTTATAACCTGTTTTTGACCAGATCCGCAACCACGGAGGGATCAGCCAGGGTGCTCGTATCGCCGAGGTCGCTGACATCGTTCGCAGCAACCTTCTTGAGGATGCGACGCATGATCTTGCCGCTCCGCGTCTTGGGAAGACCGTCCGCCCACTGGATTTTTTCCGGGGTGGCGATGGGGCCGATGATGTTGCGGACGTGCGCGACGAGCTCCTTTTTCAATTCATCGGACTTTTCCACACCCGTATTCAGGGTGACGTAGGCGTAAATCGACTGGCCCTTGATCTCGTGGGGGTAACCGACAACCGCCGATTCCGCGACCTTCGCATGGGAGTTCAGGGCCGCTTCCACCTCGGCGGTCCCCATCCGGTGGCCGGAGACGTTGATCACGTCATCGATGCGGCCCGTGATGCGGTAGTAGCCGTCCGTGTCCCTCAACGCCCCGTCGCCGGTGAAATAGAAGCCCGGGAAGGGCTCGAAGTAGGTCTCCTCGTATTTCTTGTGGTCCCCGTAGATCGTCCGGGTGAAGCCGGGCCAAGCCCTTTTGATGCAGAGGGCGCCGCGGCCGACCAGTTCCTTGATCTCCTCGCCGTTCGCGTCGTCCACCAGGGCGGGTACAACGCCCATGATGGGAAGCGTCGCCATCGCCGGTTTAATGGGAATCGCACCCGGAAGCGGCAGGATCATGAACCCGCCGGTTTCCGTCTGCCACCAGGTATCGACGATCGGACACTGGTTGCGGCCGATCACACTGTAATACCAGTGCCAGGCTTCGGGATTCAGCGGCTCCCCGACGGAACCCAGGATGCGGAGCGAGGAGAGATCGATGCCCTCCACCCACTGGTTTCCCTCCTTGGCGATCGCGCGGATCGCGGTGGGAGCGGTGTAGAACTGGGTGACCTTGTACTTCTCGACAATCTGCCAGAAGCGGCTGTAAGTCGGATAGTTCGGCACGCCCTCGAACATCACGGAGGTGGCGCCGTTGCAGAGCGGACCGTAGAGCACGTAGCTGTGCCCGGTGACCCAGCCGATATCGGCGGTGCACCACCAGATGTCGTTTTCGTGGACATCGAAGGCGAGTTTGTGGGTATAGGCCGTAAAGAGGAGATAACCCGCAGTCGTGTGCAGGGCGCCCTTGGGCTGTCCCGTCGATCCCGAGGTATAGAGGATGAAAAGAGGATCCTCTGCATCCATCCATTCGGGCTCGCATTGGTCGCCGACCTTCGCCATCTCCTCGTGCCACCAGAGATCCCGGCCCGGTGTCCAGTCGATCTTGACCTTGTCGCCGACCCTCTTGACCACGATGACCTTTTCGATCGTCGGGCAGTCCTTGAGGGCCGTGTCGGCGTCCCTCTTCTGGGGCACGGCTTTGGCGCCCCGGAAGGTTCCGTCACAGACCACGAGGACCCGCGCCTTTGAATCCTGTATGCGGACGGCCAGGGCATCGGGGCTGAACCCGCCGAAAACGACGGTGTGGACGGCACCGATCCGCGCGCAGGCCAGCATGGCGATGCCGGCCTCCGGGACCATCGGCATGTAGATGCAAACGCGGTCCCCCTTCTTGATCCCCTGCGCCTTGAGCACGTTCGAGAACTTGCACACCTCCGTGTAGAGCTCGCGGTATGTGATGCCCCGTTCCTCGCCGGGCTCGTTCCCGACCCACTGGATCGCCACCTTGTTCCCCCTCTGGTCAAGTTGGCGGTCGAGACAGTTGTAGGTGACGTTCAGCTTCGCACCCTCGAAATACTTCACATGGATCGGCCCCTTGCGGATATCGAAATTGAAATCCTCGACCTTGTCCCACTTCTTGAAAAAGGTCAGATACTCGTCGGCCAGTTTGGCCCAGAAGCCCGGCGGGTCCGCCATAAACTGCTCGTAGAGCTTCTCGTACTCCTCCCTGCTTTTGATGTAGGCCATTTTGCGCACCGCATCGTGTACAGGATAAACCTCCTTCAATTGAACCTTGTCCTCGTCTGCCATGTTGACCTCCCTTCACATTATTGAATTATTTCAGTCGATTGAACGACTTCCGCTAACTCGCAACAAAGTCTGGCGCTTTCCGCATGGGACATAGACCCTCGGACGCGGGCATACGTTTTCAGGATGGTGGGAATCGCCGTATTTGCCGGGTTGACGTGTGCGGTGACTTTCTTTCGGGAGCATCGAAACCGCCGCTTCGGAACAACTTCAATAAGGGAACCGGTTAGAACCGCCAGGGAACACCGCTGAGAGTGAACGGTGGTCACTATATGACTAGAGGTCATGCCATTTTCTTTATTCTTTATATCAAGATGCGTTAGATGTCAAGAACTATTTTGACACGGTTTCCGACCATGAAATCGGGTTCCGTTGGGGCGCGGATCCGGATCCATGCCCCAGGGGGCGCCCGACCCGGCGTCGCTCGATACGTTTCCGGGAACAAATGATGACCCGTTCCCAGCCATCCGGATCCGGATTCGCCCCGGCGCATCGACGTGCCCCGCCAAGGATCCGTGTCGTTTCCCAACCCCATGGCCATCGATCCGGGGGTCCATCTCCGGACGTTGCAAGGGGAATTTCGAAGGATACCCCTGGATACCTCAGGGCATTTGGCGGCTCACGCCTCCCTCCCGGACCGACGCGCCGTCCCCAAACCGATTCGGATGCGGCAGGTATGCGGTCGCCGGTCGCCCGGAACCAACCTTTCAGGAACTCCGGGGAGTAAATGTGGAAGAATATTAGCCCTTGACATCGACGTCAGGGGATGCTAGGGTCACCCAAAATATCTGTGAAAGGAGGTGGTTCCGGCAGCAGATATTTCAGCGGCCCGCTTGGGAGTGCAGCGTCGTTGAGGCATAGGCCGTTCGACCAGCGCAAACCGGGTCGTGAACGTAACGATGGGGGGTGTCTGTGGCTCCAAAACCAATCCCCATGCCCGTGGGGATCCAACAGACAAACGAGGAGGCAAGATAATGAAGAAACTTTTGGTCGTTTTGCTGTCGCTGGGGCTGGTAGCGGCCTTCGGCGTGACCGCATACGCAGCGGACGTGAAGTTCGGCGGAAGCTACTATGTGGTCGGCGTGTATGAGGATAACCCTTCACTGGCTGAAGATGCTTATTCCCACGCCTTTTTCTACCAGAGGGTTCGGCTTGAACCCGTCTTCAAGATCGCCGAGGGGCTGACCTTCACGGCCCGGATGGACGCCTTGGAGAAACAATGGGGGAACAATACCTGGAGGGGCGATACGAATATTGCCGGCATCCCCGGCGCGGATGACCTGACATCCAGCCGCAGGAATCCCGGAGGAACCCAGAAGATCCAGGAGAACTTCGAGTTCGAGCGCGCGTATGTGACCTTCATGACCGGAATCGGGATGTTCCAGGTCGGCTATCAGAACGTCGACGACTGGGGCACGGATTTCGGCAACTACTCCAACTCGCGCCCCAGGATCGCCTACGTGACGAAATTCGGCGATTTCATCCTGGCGGCAACCTACGAGAAGGTTTACGAGAACGACACTTACGCGGGAACCGGCGCAAACCCCATCCTCGCGGATTCGGACAAGGACACCTACGCCCTGAGCGGAATCTACCGGGGAAAAGACCTGGAGGCCGGGCTTCTCTACAAGCACTATCCGTACAGCAATTACAGACGGTACGGCATCAAGCAGCTCATGAATCAGCTCTCTCCCTACGTGAAAGCGACGTTCGGCCCGGTCTATATCGAAGGGGAAGCGACGTACTGGTTCGGCAAGTTCGCGAAGTTTGAAGAGCCGAATGTGCTCTATCCCGCGGGAACGCCGGACATCGACCTCGAGGGCTGGAGCGCCTACCTCAAGGGTAAGGTGAATGTCGGCCCGGCTTATGTCGGCGCCCTGTTCTCCTATGCCTCCGGAAATGATCTGAGCGACAAGACGAAGTTCACGACGGCCCTCAGCGGCGGCGGCACCAACTTCTCCCCCGCCCTGATCCTCCTGAACGATTCGCTCAGCACCTGGGCCGGCGGGCATGCGGCTGCGAACCCGGGAAACTATACCAGCATTCTCGGCGCCAGCCAGTACGGAACCATTTACAACCCCGTCACGAGCAGCAAATACAACACGGTCATCTTCAACGCTTTTGCCGGCTACAATGCCACGCCGAAGTTGAACTTTGAAGCGGCCTTCACTTACGCCAGGGTGGACAAACCCGCCATCAGCATGAACTGGGTTAGCGGCAAAGTGACCGAGGCCGTGTCGGACAAGCTGGGTACGGAAATCGACGTCACCGCAACCTACAAGCTATACGACAGCCTCTCCTACATGGTCGGCGCCGGATACCTCATGACCGGCGATTACTTCAAGGGCACGGATGCGAATGCGAAGGTGGACAACGACTACATCCTGATGAACAAGCTGACCCTGAGCTTCTGATCCGAATTTCAAGGATCCGATTCCAACCGGCCCCGGGGATTTCTTCCCGGGGCCTTTTTTTTGTTGTTCCACAGGGGGGCTGAGGCTTCCCCTTGACCATCCGCGCCGAGGCGTGTTAAACATTGAATCATCCCGGAAGCAGCAATGCGTCCTTCGGGACGGGGAGAAATCCATGCCGATCTACGATTATGAGTGCGAATCCTGCGGACATTCTTTTGAGCGGATCCTGAAGGTCGGCGAGGAGGCGTCAACCTGCCCGGCCTGCGGGGCAAACCGGCTGCGACGGCGGATCGCGCCATTCCACACGAACGCGTGGTCGGCCTTCCTGGACGGAATGGAAAAGCGGGTCAGCCCTGAGAAGTTCAGGTAAGGGTTTTGCGTCACGATAGGGAACGGCCATCGAAAAGATCCACGGCAACCTGACCGGTCTGGGACCGGCGGAAATCAAACAGATCGGGCAGCTCTACCGCCGGCGCGTCCCGCCGGAACGGGTCGTCACCCACGAACTGGCACGCCAGATCACGACGCTCTCCCGGGGAATCAACCGCCAGATCGGCATCCTGCTCACCCGCCGCGGCGAGGTCGCCTATGTGATCGTCGGATCCCACCACAATATCCTGATCCCGTCCCTCGACCGTTTCCGCGCCTCGTCCCGACGGTTCAAGGGGCTCCGCCTGATTCACACCCACCTGACTGACGAGGGTCTCACCACAGACGACCTCACCGACCTCGCCCTGCTCCGCCTCGATCTCGTCTGCGCGGTGGTATGCGGCGAGGACGGGTTCCCCGGCGTCGCCCACACGGCCCATCTCATCCCCGAGAATCCGGAGGGGCGCTACTGGCTTCTGCTTGATCCCCGGCGCCCCGCGGAAATCGATCTCGACTTCACCACCTTCATCGCCGCCCTCGAAGGCGAATTCGCGAAACGTCAAACCACGCGCAAGGTGGATGCGGTGGATCGCGCCATCCTGGTCCGCGTCGAGACGAGGTCCGTCTCCGACGGCGAAGCCTCCATCGCCGAACTCCGGGAACTCTGCCGCACCGCGGGAGTGGAGGTCTTCGATGCGGTCATCCAGCGCCGTCCCGAAGTGGACCCACGTTATCTCATCGGCAAGGGGAAGCTCTCCGATCTCGTCATCCGGGGACTTCAGATGGACGCGAACCTCCTGATCTTCGACCATGAACTGAGCGCGGCTCAGATCCGCTCGATCGCCGATTCCACCGAGATGAAGGTCATCGACCGCACCCAGGTCATCCTCGACATCTTCGCCAAGCGGGCCCACAGCCGGGAGGGTAAAATCCAGGTCGAGCTCGCTCAGCTCAAGTACCGTCTTCCCCGGCTCACGCAGCAGGACGCCGGCCTCTCCAGGCTGGCGGGAGGCATCGGAGGCACCGGACCGGGGGAAACCAAACTCGAAGTGGACCGGCGGCGGACCCGGGACCGCATTCACCATCTGGAGAAGGAACTCAAGAACATCGAAAAGGCCCGGGGACAGCGCCGCGGCCGGAGGGACCGCGCGGGCCTCCCCGTCATCTCCATCGTCGGCTATACCAATGCCGGGAAATCGACCCTGCTCAATGCGCTGACCCAAAGCGACGTGTTCACGGAGGACCGCCTCTTCGCGACCCTGGACCCGAAGAGCTCGCGCCTGCGGTTTCCAAGGGACACGGAAGCGGTGATCACCGATACGGTCGGATTCATCCGCGAACTGCCGAAAGAACTCGTCGTGGCCTTCCGCGCCACCCTCGACGAACTTCAGGAGGCGGACATCCTGCTCCACGTCATCGACGCGAGCAACCCGGCCTTCGAGGGCCAGATCACGGCCGTTGAAAAAATCCTCCAGGACCTGGAGCTGGTCGGCAAGCCGATCCTCAGGGTCTTCAACAAGAGGGATCGCGTCTCCGACCCGGCGCTCCTGGAAACCCTGTGCAAGCGCTTCGATGCCGTCGCCCTCTCCGCGCTCGACCCGGCCACCCTGCCCCCCCTGATGGAGAGGCTGGAGACGCTCATCCACAAGAAGGACTACTCCCGGGCTGACCCATGGGATGAACCGGACGATGGATAACGGCTGACGGGAAGCCGATCCCGGTGCGCATCCGGACGTCGGCGCGGATCGAGGCCTTCACCGGTCCGGCCTTCCCGTTTTTACCGCTTGTGGTCGCGTCCCGCCGTGTGCTATTTTTTCGCATGTTTCCCAGCCGATCCCATTTCCGGCAAAAAGCCGGCATCATCCTGATGGTCGTTCTTTCCGGCTACGCCGTCCTGAATCTGCTCTGGCACGGAATCCGATCCTGTCCGAACCTGCCTGAAACAGACCCCGTCACGATTCATGAGAGGCGCATCGCCCAGCTTCTGCCGCTTCTTCCCGCTTCCGGCGCCGTCGGCTACGTCACCACCGTTGAGAACGACCGGATCTTCGCGGCGGAAAGGTCCTTCGCCAATGTGGAATTTCTGGCGCAGTACGCGCTCACCCAGTACACCCTCGCCCCGCGGATCGTCCGCAACCGTCCGGACCTTCCCCTCGTTATCGGCAATTTCATCGACGGCCCCTCCTCGCCCGGGTTCCTGGAAAAACACGGCCTGATCCCGCTCACGGACCTCGGGGACGGCCTGGTCCTCTACCGAAGGGAGCAAAAGCCTTGATCCTCTCCGCCATTGCCGCCCTTCTGATCCCCCTGGCCGGCGGCTTCATGCTGGCCTGTCTCCTCCCCTCTTCCCTGATCGGCGGCACCGTCGGCCCGGCCCTGCGATGCTTTGCCGGCGGCGGCCTCGGTCTGGGCGTTGCCTCGTGCTCCTATTTCGTCTGCCTGCTGGCCGGCCTGACGCCGTATCGGGTTGCCATGGATATCGCCATCTTCCTGCTCCTGGGGATTCCCTGCCTTGTCCATGCCCGACGATCAACTGCCGTAACGCCTCAGCCGTCCTGCCCGGACACCGGCGCCCCAGCGCGCCTCCGGATCCTGATGTCCTGGATTTTCTCGATTGGACTCGTTTCCTCTATCGTCTCCTTCATTTTCGCCTTTCTGAAGGAACCCCACGGCAAGTGGGATGCATGGCTGATCTGGAACATGCACGCCCGCTTCCTGTTCAGGGGCGGCGAGAACTGGCGCGATGCGTTCGCCAGCGGCCTGGACTGGAGCCATTGGGACTACCCGCTGCTCCTCCCCCTTTCGATCGCCCGCGGCTGGCAATACGCAGGAGGAGAGGGTCTGTTTTTCCCGGCCGCGATGGCCTTTCTGTTCACCTTTCTGACGCTCGGGCTGCTCTGGTGCGCCCTGTGCGCGCTTCGGGGCCGCGTTCAGGCCTGTCTTGCGGCGATGGTTCTGATGGGGACGCCGTTTTTCATCGCCATGGGGGCCTCCCAGTTTGCGGACCTCCCCCTGGCCTTTTTCATCCTGACCACCCTCGTGATGCTGCACCTGCAGGCGCGATCACCGACCGATCGGCCGGGACCGCTGATCCTCGCCGGGCTCAGCGCGGGCATCGCCGCATGGACGAAGAACGAGGGGCTCCTCTTTCTCCCGCTCGTCGCGGCGATCCTTTGCTTTGCGACGGCCCGTGCCGAAGGATGGAGATCGGCCGCAAGCCGGATGGCCCCATTCCTGGCCGGCGCCATGCCGGTCCTGCTGATCGTTATTTATTTCAAGACGCAGCTGGCGCCCTCAAACGATCTGGTCGCGGACTTCAGCATGGCCGCGGCCTCGGAAAAACTCACCGACTTCGGCCGCTATGCCGAGATCGCGAAGGCCTTCTTCGTCACGGGGATCAGCTTCACCCAGGGGCTGATCGACATCCGTGCGGGAATGCGTCCGAATCCCGGCGCCGTCAATGTCCTGCTGCTGACCCTGTATCTCTTCCTTGCGGGCGTCCGTATCGACGGCCGCGACCGGAGCCCCATCTTCCAATCGGGGACCATCCTTGGTATGATGCTGATCGGTTACGGTTTCGTGTACGTGCTGACGCCCCTCGACCTCGGCTACCACCTCGCGACGTCGTTGAACCGGCTCTTTCTGCAGTTGTGGCCAAGCGCGGTCTTTCTCTGCTTCATGATCGCGGGTTCGCCCGATGCGGCCCCGGCGGGCCGGCCGGGAGATCCGTCGGCGCGGCCCGAAACAGGGACAAAACGGAAAAACAAATCTCCAAGGCCAAAGGAGTCCAGATGAGCGACCCCAGGATACTGTCCGTCGTCATCCCCGTCTTCAACGAACGGGAAACGGTCCTGAAAATTCTCGAAAAGGTGCTGAGGCTGGATTTTGTCGCCGAGGTCGTCCTCGTCGATGACGGCTCAACGGATGGAACGCGGGAAGTGCTGCAGCAGGCGCCGCGGGACGGGCGGGTGAAGCTCCTGTTTCACGACCGCAACCGCGGCAAGGGGGCCGCCCTGCGGACCGGATTCGGCCACGTCACCGGGGAGGTGGTGGCGATTCAGGACGCGGACCTGGAGTACGACCCAAACGAGTTTGTCGAGATGATCCGGCCCATCCGCGAGGGGATGGCCGACGTCGTCTACGGCTCAAGGCTCACCGGGGGAAAACCGCAGCGGGTCCATCTCTTCTGGCACAAGATCGGAAACGGGTTTCTCACCTTCCTGACGGATCTCCTCTACAATACGACCCTCTCCGACATGGAGACCTGCTACAAGATGTTCCGGAAAGAGGTCCTCGACACCCTCCGGATCGAATCCGACGATTTCTCCGTCGAACCGGAAATCACCGCCAAGATCTGCAGAAACAAAAAGTGGCGCGTCTATGAAATCCCCATATCCTATTACGGCAGGAGCTATGCGGAGGGAAAGAAGATCTCGTGGCGGCACGGTTTCTCCGCCCTCTGGACTCTGCTGAAATACCGCTTCAAGAGATAGCGAACCATTAAACGACCCCAAGCTCGTTCACGGGGCGCATGAAAGGGACTCAAATTCGATCTTCTCCTCCGATATCCGACGCTTCATGTTCTTCCCCTATGTCATCCCAATCGTGGCAATCACCTGCGGCTCGCCGTCCGCGCCGCAGGCGAAGTGCCTTGTTCCGAGGCACGCTTCGCGCCGAGGCACAAGGCACGAATGAATTGCATAGTGCCGGTAAGGGTGCCGCGTGGTTGCTTGTCCGATTCGTTGCTTGGTTACGAGCGTCGGCCGGAAGGGATTGTTCGGCAAGGCTGTCATTCTGTTACACAAAACTCAGTCTGCCCCAATAATCTTATGAGGTCGCCAAAATAAAGGCAAAAAAGTTCATGGCTTTCACCCAGGTAGATCCTTTCAAGTTCATGTTTCGGGAGACCTTTAAATTCCTCCACCGATATAAATGGCGGCAAAACAATAGCCACATTATCCGTTATTTTGAGCATATTCCTTAAAACCAAATCCGCTGGCGGCTGGGTGTTAGATTGCTGAAATCGATATATATGATCAGGCCTCGTGACTGCCCAATCAGGATCGATAAAAATTGCATCAACCTTTGGTATTTTCTTGATGGTCTCCGTTTCAAGGATGTTACCGAGTAAGAAGGATACCTTGGATGAAAGTCCCGCTTTTTTGATATTACCGATCGCTTTTTTCTGGATAGACTCGTCAATCTCAACCGTGATTACATGCTTCGCCGTTCTTGCCAGCGATATCGTTGTGAATCCCGCACCAGTGCAAGTTTCTAAAATATTAAGACCGATAAATCGTTCTGCGAAATGTCTGGTGATACGCTGGTCGATGCCCATGATAAAGGTACGCTCATCGGCAATGTAGTCATCACCAAATTTTTCTCGGATTGCATTTGGATTAAGATTCATCTTGGTCACATGTCGAATCGTGGCGCTCGCTTGCGGTGCGGACAGCCGCAGGCAAGCGCCACGATTGCCCCCGGTGGCACGAAGCGCGTCCGGGAAGAACGCTGCAAACAACCGGCGGTAAAAAGCATGGTTTGTTGTCGTCCGAGTGCATTTGCCTTGTTGGGAGTCCTATATCCTGTCGGCTTTGAGTTGTGTGCCTTTTAACCACTCCCAAACAAACCCGGCAACATCCTCCCATCCCGGCTCACAAACCACCATGTGGGCGTGCTTATCAAAGCACTGGTAGTCCTCTGGAAGTGCACCATATTTACCGGCTACCTTTTTCACCACCGGAGCCGGTGTAATGCGGTCTTCCTTTCCAGCCACCACCAAGACGGGGCACTTTACCTTGGATTCGTCTACACGGGCTGCCTGCTGCCAAAACGCTATCTCAGTAGCAGCTTTCCCAGATTCATGCACGCACTGCCTGTAATGATTTTGTTGATCATTTTCGCTCATAAGGTGCATCATTCCATACACAGAATTTTTAAACGGCAAAGAATGCGGATTTTTCCAGAAGCCCCATTTGAATAACACCGGCCGAAACGTTTTGATAACCGAAAACCTTAATGCAAAAATTCCAGCAGGAGGAGCAGGTGTCAAAAGAACAAGCGCGGACGCTATCCCCCGAGCGCCAAGTATTTGCGACAACAGGCCCCCCATGGAGTGACCCATGAGGACCGGTCTTTCGTTGAATCCCTTTGCTTTAATGTAATCTTCAAGATCCTGCGCATAATCAAGAAGACTGGTGGTTCCAAGTCGGGGATCAGGTTCGGCTTTTGGATCGACATGGTGGTAACGAAGGTAGGGTGCGTGACACTTATATCCTTTTTCAGTGAAGAAGTTTATATATTTTTCCCAATACCATGCCCCTCCCCACATCCCATGAATCATCACTATATTTTGTTCCATGGCCATCCTCAACTTTCATTTTTGACCCAAACATTTGACTGTTTTTGGTAGACTCCGAACGCCGGTCATCACCGGCACCGAATCACGCCGCCTAGGAACTTGAGGAATCCTTACGACATCGCACCTTATCAAATCGCCCCATGACAAAAACCCAGTCAATGGGATCATGGGCATCGGCAGTTGGCGGGAATGGCCATGCCATATCCGGATGGATCATGGACAAGAAAAGGTCAGGATTCTTGGTATCCCAACCCCTGGTTTCGAGATCAACCATCTCCTGAATGATTCCTTTAACCAATTCACTCATATGTTCTTCCCAATACTGCATAACGAATGGGTCAGCCGCTGAGACACGAGGTCGGCTACACCCGCGGGTTATGCAGCCGTGTCTATTGCGCGACATACCCACCATCGATAGAATGAACACTGCCAGTGATAAAGGATGCGGCGTCACTGAGGAGATAGACAACCAGTTCAGCGACTTCTGCGCGTGTCGCAAGCCTCTTGATTGGGTGAACTCTCGCCATCCAGTCGGTAACATCCTTGCCTGACTCCAAAATCCTGGGTGTTGCGACATAACCAGGTGCAACGGCATTGACTCTTATGTTTGACTCCGCCAGCTCCAGGGCTGCCGACTTGGTTAGACCAATGATGCCATGTTTGGCTGTTGTATACGCGGACATCCCTGGCAGACCGACCAAACCATTTGCGGAGGAGATATTTACAATAGCGCCGCCACCGCTTGAAAGTATGACGGGTATTTCATACTTCATGCAGTAAAAAACACCGGAAATGTCTGTGTCGATTACC
>CAZWTL010000010.1:0-59394 GCA_964637025.1 uncultured Syntrophaceae bacterium
GCCAGCGAGTAGGAGCATTCCGCCTCGTCGGCGTGGGAGAAGGGGGTGTCGAAGGGGCCGCCGTGCGCCTTGTCCTTCATGTGGTTGTGAATCGTGTTCCAGGTGTGCAGGGTGATCAGGATCGCCGGTACCTGGTACTTCTTCGCCCACTGGTGGATCGCCAGGGGCAGGACCTCCTCCTGGCCGTGGCCGTTGACGAAGATCTGTTTGCGGAATCCCATGTTCCAGAGCCCGGTGATGATGGCGCGCATATTCGCCAGCAGGGTCTCCTCCGGCACGACCACGGTCCCCGGCATCCCCATGTGGTGGTAGGGATGGGAGCCGTACCAGATCGGCATGGCGATGGTACAGCCCGTCTGCATGGCGACCTGTTCCGCCACGCGGGTGACCAGAAAAGTGTCCTCGCCGAGCGGCTGGGCCGCGCCATGGCACTCCGTGCTTCCCACGGGAATAATGATCAGGTCGTTCGTCTTGAGCCGCTCGTGGATCTGGGTCATGTTCATGGTCTGCAGATAGAGCCCGTTGGGGCTTTCCATGTGGCCGCCGCCGGGGGGCAGTCTCCAATTACCCATAGGTCTCTCCTTTCATCAAAAAGTTTCGAATCTGCATCATGGAGGGGTTCTCCGTTTTTTTTCGGCGCTGATCCGCTGGATCAATCCGCATCGCCCTCCATGGCGACAATCTCCTCTCGCTTCCTGCGAATCATCGGCAGAAACGCCAATATCAACAGCAAACCGGCAAGGAGCAGGCATGCCAGCGAGATCGGGCTGACCAAAAAGATCGTGAAACTTCCATCGGACATCAGGAGGGATTGGCGCAGGGAGCTCTCGAGAATGGGGCTGAGGACGAAGGCCAGGATCATGGGCGCCGGCTCGTAATCGAATTTCTTCATCAGGTATCCCACGATGCCGAACAGGAGCATGATCCCCACGTCCATCGCGCTGTTGTTCACCGAATAGGCACCGATCAGACAGAAGAACAGGATCATCGGAAACAGCAGGCTGTAGGGAACCTTCAGGATCTTGACCCACAGACCGATCAAGGGGAGGTTCAGGACGAGGAGCAGGACGTTGCCGATGTACATGCTGGCGATGACGCCCCAGAACACGTCAGGGTGTTCCTGCAGCAGCATGGGCCCGGGAGTGATGCCGTGAATCATGAGGGCGCCCAGCAGGATGGCCTGGACGGCCCCCACCGGAATCCCCAGGGTCAGCAACGGGACGAAGCCCGCGCTGGCCGCTGCATTGTTGGCCGCTTCCGGGCCAGCCACCCCCTCGATCGCCCCGTGTCCGAATTTTTCGGGGTGTTTCGAACTCATTTTTTCGATCGCGTATGAGGAGAACGACGCGATGACCCCGCCGCCGCCGGGAAGCATGCCGAGCCCGAAACCGACCAGGGAGCCTCTGAGGATCGACCATTTGGCATCCATCCAATCTCGGATGCTGGGGAGAAGACCGGTCAGTTTGGATGACATGACGCTCCGCTGGATCACCTTTTCTAAATTCAGGAAGATTTCGGTAATGCCAAAGAGTCCCATGGCCATGGGGACGATACCCAGTCCATCCAGCAATTCGGGAATGTCGAAAGTGAAACGCGCGGTTCCCGTCATGTTGTCCATGCCGACCGTTCCCATGATGACCCCCACCGCGGCGACCATCAATGCCTTGACCATCGACTTTTCGGTGAGAAAGGTGAGAATCACGAGGCCCAGAATCATCAGAGAGAAGTATTCCGGGGCGCCGAATTGAAGGGCGACCGTTACGAGCGCCGGAGAAACGGCCTGCAGTACGATCAGGCCGAACGTGCCGGCGATGAAGGAGCCGAATGCGGCGATGCCCAGCGCTGGTCCGGCCCGACCGGAAAGAGCCATCTGATAACCGTCGAGGCAGGTGATCACCGATGCCGCTTCGCCGGGGATGTTGACCAGAATGGATGTGGTGGAACCGCCGTAATAGGCCCCGTAGTAAATGCCGGAAAGCATGATGATGGCCGTTGTGGGGGACATCCCGAACGTGACGGGAAGGAGGATCGACATGGTGGCCAGTGGACCGATCCCGGGAAGCACGCCGACCAAGGTGCCGAAAAAAACCCCAACGAAGCAAAACAGGAGGTTGGTCCCCGTACCTGCGATGCTGAAACCGGTCGCGATGTTGCTCAAAACATCCATGATCCCGCACCTCTCGTCAGAATCCAAACATTCCCCGCGGCAGGGTCGCCTTCAGGAACACATGGAAGAGCAGATAGGAGCACCCGACCACCAGGCACGTCACCAATCCGGCCCTTGGCCAGGAGAACTTGACCACCCCCCTGAATGTCGCCAGCAGAAACAACAGGGAGGTCACGATGAAGCCCAGTCTTTCCAGGCTCAGGATGTAAAAAAGGACCAGCAGGGCCATCGCAAGCGGTCTCCACCATTTGAGACCCTTCCACAGCGACGACATTGTATGTGGCTTGGATTGCTTCAGATAGGATTGGACCAGGACGACCAGTGCCATGAGGGTGACAAAGCCGCCTCCCAGAAAGCCCAGGAAACCCGAACCAGGTGTACGCAGGGTGCCTAATTCTAGACGGAAAGAGGCGAACATGACGATCAAACCAAACGCGAGCCAGAAGATGGCTCCCAATCTTTCCGCATTCATCCCCACCTCCACCTTAACCTTCGACTTGGTAAGAACAAGAGCTAGGTTTCACTGTGCGAAATTATGTTCTATACTATACGCATATCGAAGATCAGTCGTCTTGTCAAGAAAAATGTTGAATGGGTGTCAGCGTGATCGGTTGCAGGTTCGTCCCCGGCCGTCATGAACCCTGCGGCATTGTATCGGATTGCGCAGCTCCATGGATGTGCCGGGCCATCAGCGGCTTCGCTTCCCGATCGGCATAAACGCAAACAGTATAGGGAGTTCCACAAAAGAAGGGTGGGCGGGCCGGCCTTGAGGGGCGGCCGGCCCGCAACCGGCTTGGGCTGTCCGGGTAAACCTCCGGTCGATCCGCCGGAGGGGATTGTCTCAACGAAACGAGAAGCCTTTTACCAGAAAATAGAGGCCCCGATGGTTTTGACCAGCCGTTCCATATCGGCGGGATAGACATCCCCGATGTTGCCGATCCGAAAGGCGCTGGCTTTGGAGACCTTTCCCGGGTAGATGACGAACCCCTTTGCCTTGAGCATGTCATAGAAGGTCTTGAAATCGTACTTCGGGCTTTCCGGGCTGTAGAAAGAGGTGATGAAGTGTCCCTGGAAGGCGTCCGGCAGCAGGGTGCGGAACCCGAGCCCTCTCATTCCGTCCACCAGGATCCGGTGGTTCGCCCGGTAGCGTTCCGCCCGTTTGGCAATGCCCCCCTCGTCGTCCAGTTCCTTCAGGGCCTGGTGGAAAGCCCGCACAACGTGGGTCGGCGAGGTATAGCGCCATTTGCCCTTGTCGTTCTCCATCGTGTTCCACTGATCAAAGAGGTCGAGAGACAGGGAGCGGGCCCGCCCCTTGCATTGCATGAGCTGCTCCGTTTTGGCGATGATGAAACCGAATCCAGGCACCCCCTGGATGCATTTGTTGGCGCTGCTGACGATGAAGTCGATATCGATGGCCGCGATGTCGATGGGGATCCCGCCGAAGCTGCTCATCGCGTCCACGATGAAAATTTTACCGTGGCGCTTCACGATTTTTCCGATATCGGCGATGGGGTTGAGCATGCCGGTGGTGGTCTCGGAGTGCACAACGGCGACATGGGTGATCCCCTTGTCCGCCTGAAGCATCTCCTCGAGCTTGCCGAGGTCGGGCGGATCCAATTCACCGCTGTCGTTGAAGACCACGGGCAGTTTCAAGGTCCGCGCGATCTGAACGATGCGGTCCCCGTAGGCGCCATTGGGAAGGACCAGCAGCTTGCCGCTGTCCGGAACGGCCGTACTGATGATGGCCTCCACGGAAAAGGTCCCGCTGCCCTGCATCAAAACACAGGTGTATCGGTCCGTCCGGTCCGTGGCCAGGCGCACCAGCTTGTCCCGCACCTCCTGGACGATCACCTTGTAATCGTCATCCCAGGTGCACCAATCCCGGAGCATGGCAGCCTTCACGGTTTTTGTCGTCGATAGGGGACCGGGCGTCAGCAACAGATAGGGATTGTCCGGCAGATGTTTCGTGTCCATTTCCTCCTCCTGACCCCATGGGGGTGTTCATCAAAAAGTCTAAATGATATCAGTTTTTTAGCATTATGGGTTCATATTTATACCTTTCACGATATAAGTCAAACGAATAATAATCATATTATGAATAACAATATGTTGGGATAAGCAATGGGTATGCCGTTCCCGCAAAGCCCGGGCCTATTGCCGACCGAACATTTCAGCGCGGACGATCGTCCGCCGTCGGTATCGGCCGGTTCCCCACGGCAACCGTTTTGAGGACCGAGAGGTATTCCCGATAGCGGTCCAGGTAAAAAGCCAGTCCTTTTGAGAAGTTCCGTCCGATGATCCAGTCCAGGAAGAGCTGGCTGATCTCCCGTTCGCGCTGCAGGATGCACTGGGAACGGACAAAGATCTGCCTTTCCTCCTCCGACATCGTCCGGAGGCGGGATTTCAGAACGCTCCGTGCGCGGGGCTGGTACATCCAGAAGTAGAGGAGATCGAGGGCATTGATGATGATGACCCTCTCCAGATCCTGGGCCTCGGTACTGATGGTCTGTATGAACCTCTTGGGGGATTCCAGCATCTTCAAGAGATCCGTTTCGGGGAAGAGAAGTTCGAGGCGCGCGTAGGTATCGAAGAGCTGGAGAATCTTGGCGCTGTAGTCACGGGTCCTGAGGCGGATATTCTCATACCGGTCGGCAAGCCCCTCGATGACCCCCGCGACGCAGTCGGAAGCCGCCTTGGAAATGACGGCCGCCCACTTCTGCAGAATGTCGTTCACGCCCGGAACCCCGGCCTGCAAGAGGAGGCCGCCGATCGCCGCGTTAAAGACGATGGCCAGAGGGATCGACAGGACGCTGCGGAAAAAATTTCCGCAAATCGCCCCTTTCGGAAGTCCCCGGAAGGCATTGTGGCTGGAGAGGTAGAGGCCGTTGGCCAGTGCCATGGCGGTGTAGAGGAGCGACGGGTTCGTGGCCGTCGTCACGCCGAAGGTCCGGTCAAGCAGGAGGGTCTTCACGAGATAATCAAGCAGGGGAACCGAAAACCCGGTAAACAGCAGTGAATCGGACAGCCGGTCCCAGCTCACGTAGTCGTTCCAGCGCAACAGGGGGGCACGGCGGATCCCCCCTCCGCCGAGGACCGATTGGAGGATATTCCTGAGCCCCGTGATGCCGAACCAGATGAAGGCCCCTCCATAAGCCAGAAGCCACCAGTCCTTGGTCAGCGCAAAGGTCAAAAAAGCGGGAACGAAGCCGATCAAGACCTTGACCGCGTTCTTGACGCCGCTGTTGAGGTATCTCCACGTGATCCCACGTTCGGTCCGGGTCTGCTTCTCCTCCAGCCGCAGATCGTTTCCCCCCTCCTCGTGCAGCCCCCCGAGGGGGATGAGGTTGCCCGGCTCAGCCATGCGCGTCCTGTCGTCCTGGACCTCCCAGTCGTGGCGTCGCTCTCCGGTCAGGCAGCGCAAGGGCGGAAAACTGCGCAAGAGACGGCCCAGGACGCTTCCCCGGGGGGCGGGACCCGGTATATAGGTGGTCCTCAGATGGGCCGTCATCCGGACCGGCAGGGTGAAGACGGACGGGAACAGGGTATGCCGGATCGCCTTCCGGGCCCCCCGGGTCAAGGTGTCCTGGAGGATCAGCCCCATCCCGTAGTGGTGGAGGGACCGGCCCGTGGAATCGCTGCCGATGTTCGCCTTGAGGGGAACGACACGGTAGTGGGCCTGAAGGGCCGGGATGTTGCGGAGGATCTCGGTCATCTTGGCGATCCGGTCCTGCCGGTCCGGAGAGTCGCTGCGCTCGAACCGCTGGAGCATCCCCCGGATCAGGCGCTTCAGCGTGACGACATTGCCCGCGTTGAGCGCCATCTGCAGATCGTTGATCTCCTGGTAGCGGGGCGCCTTTCCGTCCACGTGGTCCTTGAGGTTGAAGATCTCCAGGTGGGTGATCATCCCCTTGCAGTCATAGAGCATCTCCAGAACATCCTCGACGGACAGGCCCGTCAGGTTGAGGCAGATCCGGCATCCCGCATGGAGCTGATCGAGGCGCTCCATGATTTCCAGCGGGGTGTTCACGAGCAGCTGCGGCATCTCCTTCCCCTCGCAGTGCGTGTATGGCCCCGGAAGCGTGGGGTTGTGCTCGGGCCTCAGGTAACGGTCGACGATCGCCTCCGAATCGAGTTCGCGCATCCTCCGTAGGAGCCCCTCCATCCGGAGCTTCTCCTCGGACGGGGCCTCCCCATATCTGCCCCGCATCTCCTGCACCCGGATGTCCATGAGCGGCAGAAGCCGGGAATGAATGAATTCCCCCAGGTGCAGGATCGAGGCTTGGCCGCCAGCCACAAAGGCCAGGAATTCGGCCGGATCGAGCGGCGCAAGGTCGATGCCGAAGTCGTCATTGAGCTCAGGCCGATGCCGTCTGTTGAACTCCCCGAGCACGGCCAGAACGTAGCTCTGCTTGTATTCGGAAACCCGCCGCCCCTCCTCGAGAAAGGCCCGCACCGGGGAGTCGGCCAGAAAAGAGAGAAAATCCCGCGCGTCCGCGAAACCCCGCGGCACCCAGATGAAATGGATCCTCCGGTCCCGAAACTGCACCCCGACGGAGACCCCGATGCGGATCGTGATCTCCATGATCTCCCCGGCCTCCAACAGCTCGGCCGCGGCCTCGGGCGGAACATAATTGTAGTAGATCACGGTCAGGCGCCGGATTCCCTTGATCCACGCATCCATGATCAGGTGGGTCGGCGTCTTGCGCCCCTTGGTATTGGCGTCGTGGACATGGTCGTCGAAGGCGATCTGGTTCCACTCCTCCGGCATCTCCAACAGGTGATAACGCCGCAACTCCTGACGGACGATGCGGGGCTTTCCCGACGCCGCCATGCGAAAATCGTGCGCCAGCTCCAGCTGACGCGCATGATTCCCCTGCATCCGCACCAGTTCCTTCATGATCTGGAGCAGCACCCTGGCCGTGTTCCGGCGAAGCGAACTGTGCGTAATGTTCATCACCTCGTCGTGAAGGGTCCTCAGCGCGCTCAGTCGGTTGTCGGCCCTCCCGATCTCCAGTGAATGGAGCAGGTTGATCATCGCATAGGCGATGCGAAATCCCTGCGGAGCGGCCATCTCCTTGATGCCGTGGGGATGCAGATAAGGATTCAGCAGATCCTTGAATTGCTTCCGGGAGGCCTCCCGGTTGAGGACATCCCCAACCATTTTCAGGAGTTCATGGTCTTTACTGTCAAAACAGAGATTCGCAAAACGCGGTTGCATGCTGGAATCCTCCAAAGGGGGGAGTGGAGCGGC
The DNA here is from genome assembly GCA_964637025.1 of uncultured Syntrophaceae bacterium. GTDB lineage: Bacteria > Desulfobacterota > Syntrophia > Syntrophales > UBA5619 > UBA5619. The sequence goes on from CAZWTL010000010.1 coordinate 7,419, forward strand.
TGATCTCAGCCGCGGCGGTATTCCGAAATCCACTGGTCGATCATTTCGATCAGGCTCTGGAGGGACCGGGAGATGTACTTGTCCTTGTGGTGGATCAGGTAGAATTTCCGCGTCATGGCCGGATCGGAGAGGGGGATGGCCTTGAGGCTTCCCATTTCGATCTCCTTGCTGACCACCCTCCGGGTGATGATGGCGATGCCCAGCCCCTCCTCCACAGCGGTCTTGATGGCCTCGTTGTTGGAGAGCTCCAGAGGAATCGCGACGTTGATATTGTGTCGCTGAATATACTCCTCCGTGCTTTTGCGGGGCGCCGAACCCTTTTCGTGGACGATCAGCGAATGGCCGGCGACATCGCCGGGTTCGATGAACGCCTTCGCCGCAAAGGGGTGTCCCCGGGGAACGATGAGCTGGTAGCTGTCCTCCAGAATTTCCCTTGAAACGAGCTTCCGGTGCGGCACGGGGTAGGAGATGAAACCGATGTCGTTGGCGAGCATCGCGGTCTTTTCGACGATCAGCTCCGTCGGCAGAATTTCCATCGATACCCGGACCTTGGGATTCACGCGGCTGAAACGGTCGAGGATGAAGGGAAGGTAGTAGGCGCCGAAGCTCTCGCTCGAAAGGATCCGGATGAGTCCCCGTTTCCGCTGCTGAAAATCCCGGATGCTCTCCTCCGCCTGATTTTCCATCTCGAAGATCGATTCGGAGATGCCGTAGAGAACCTCGCCCGCGTCGGTCAGCACCATCTTCTTCCCGAAACGGTTGAAGAGCTTGATTTCGTAATGCTCCTGGAGACGCTGGATCCCCTTGGTCACGGCCGGCTGGGTGATGCAGAGGGCCTCAGCAGCGGCGCTCAGGCTGCCGTGTTTGGCCGTCAGGTAAAAGACCTTCAGTTGGTTGAGATTCATAACCTGTCATTATTCATGGGGTGAAATTAATTAACTTGACTAAATCTATGTCTAACTTTAGAGATTTGTCAAGAAGAGAGTTGGCGGTGACGCATACCCGGCGTAAACCAATGTTGACGCAGGGCCGCAGGACTCTGAGATCATGCCTGTGAATTCGAACATTGCCGGTTCGACGGCACGCGGAATCGCCATGCCCCCGAAGGGTGCACGGATAGGCCGCCGAATACGGATCGGAAAGGAAACGGACATGGCAGAGAGCATATTGAAGAGACGGGTCGGAATCGAAAAAGAGATCGACGAATTTCTGGACCGGGTCAGCGAGGCGGGGCTGCTGAGCATCAGCGGCATGGACAGCTATCTGAAGGGGAATATGGAGGCCTTTTCCCAGTGCCTGACCAGCATCCGCGATACCGAGCACCGGGGGGACGCGTTGCGCCGCTCCATCGAGCAGGATCTCTATCGCAAAACCCTGATCCCGGAATCCAGAGGGGATGTCATGGAGCTCCTCGAGGACATGGACGCCCTGCTGGACCGGTTTACGGGATTGCTCTGGCAGTTCGAGATCGAACATCCGGACATCTGCGTCGAGTTTCACGAGGATTTCAAAGCGCTCCTCCGCTGTTCGGTCGAGGCGGTGGAGGCGAATGTGAAATCCTGTCGGTGCTTCTTCAAGGACATCAATTCGGTGGCCGACCATATCCATAAGGTCATCTTCTGGGAAAAGGAATCGGACAAGATCACCACCCGTCTCCAGAGGGCGATCTTCAGCCGGCCGAACCTCCGCCTGAGCCACAAGATGCATCTGCGCTTCTTCGCGAAGCAGGTGGACCGGATCGCCGACGAGGCCGAGGATGTCTCCGACCGCCTCAACATCTACGTCATCAAGCGCATGCTGTAGGGACACGACATGTTTGCCATCTTTCTGACCAGCGGTTTGTTCCTCGGTTGGTCCCTCGGCGCCAACGACGCGGCGAATGTCTTTGGGACCGCCGTAGGCACCCGGATGATCAGCTTTCGGAAGGCCGCGATTTTCTGCGGGATCTTCGTCATTCTCGGAGCGGTCATCAGCGGCGCAGGCGCTTCGAGAACCCTGGGCGAACTGGGCGCGGTCAATGCCGTGGCCGGGGCCTTTGTGGTGGCGCTGGCCGCAGCCATCACCGTTTACTGGCTGACGGTCCTGGGCTATCCCGTTTCCACGACGCAGGCGATCGTTGGGGCCATCATCGGCTGGGATCTCTTTTCCGGCACCCTGATCGACTTCGGCGCCCTCGAGAAGATCGCCCTGAGCTGGATCGTCAGCCCGATCCTGGCCGCGATCTTCTCCGCCCTGCTCTACAAGGGGATCGCCCACGGAATCCGCTGGAGCAAGATCCACATGTTCCGGCTGGATGCCCTGACCCGGGAGGGACTATTGATCGCGGGGATCGCAGGCGCCTATTCCCTGGGGGCCAACAACATCGCCAACGTCGTCGGCGTCTTCGTCCCGGTCGCGCCCTTCAAGGACATGGTCTTTTGGAACATTTTCAAACTCAACTCCGCCCAGCAGCTCTTTTTCATCGGGGCCGTCGCCATTGCCGTGGGCACCTTTACCTACGGCAAGAAGGTCATGATGACCGTGGGGCAGGGGATCACGGAGATGTCACCGGTGGCGGCGCTGGTGGCCGTCCTCTCCAACGCGGTGGTCCTGTTTCTCTTCGCGTCGCAGGACCTGCAGTCGTTTCTCACCGGCCACGGTCTTCCGGCCTTTCCCCTGGTCCCGGTCTCCAGCTCCCAGGCGATCGTCGGTTCGGTGATCGGGATCGCCCTGATCAAAGGGGGAAGGGGGGTGCGCTGGGGGATGCTTGCGGAGATCACCGGGGCGTGGGTGGCGACGCCGGTCGTGGCCATCCTGATCAGTTTCATCTCCCTCTTCGTGGTGCAGAACGTCTTCCAACAGAAGACCTTCATCCCGGTCGAGTACAGGATGACCGCCGCCGCCGAACAGCGGATCCGGGGAGAAGGAATCCGTACGGATCACCTGGCGGATCTCCAGCAGACCTACCCCAGCGCCAAGGAATTTCAGAAAGCCGTCTCCCAGCGGGTGATCCTCAACCCCCGCGAGTTGGGGATCGTGATGTCTGCGACCGAAATCGACCGCGTGACGGTGACGAGCCAGTTGGTCAGCCGCGTCAATGCGTCCGGACTCCATGAAGAACAGAAGACGGCCTTCCAGAAGCTGTGGGGAAAGTCTTTCGATCACCGCTGGCAGATCGAACAGGCCCTGGCCGAACTGTCTCCAACATGGAGGAAGACGCCGGGGCCGGGCGGCAGGGAGCAAAACGATGCGGTCACGAGCGATCTGGAGTATGTCTATCGCATGGTCCGGGCGGCCAATTAGAGCGGGGAACACAGGGGCGCTCCAGAAGAGCCTTCATTTTAGGCTTGACAGAGTGGGCGAGAAAGCGTAAAGAATACGGCCGATTGCCGTAAGCAGGCCGGAGCCAGGGCCGGGGCGGCAACCCCATCGTGGCGATTGCTTACAGCGTGTAAGCGGCCTGCAACAACACGGCCGCGCAGGACCGTTCAAACAGTCCATCATACAACGGAGGTAATAGGAATGAGTGCAGAGGTAAAAGCCCCGATGCCGGGAAAGATTTTGGAAGTGCTGGTCAAGGTCGGCGATGCCGTCAAGGAGGACGACGAGGTGATCATGCTGGAGGCCATGAAGATGGAGAATCCGATCTACGCCCCCGCCGACGGGACCGTCAAGGAGATCAAGGTCAAGGCCAACGACAGCGTCGATACGGAACAGGTGATGATGGTCATCGAGTAATCCTGTTTTTTACATGACTTTTCCCGGGTGAATCCGACAGGCGCATGCCAGGGGCATGCGCCTGTTTTTTGCCGCGGATCCTTGCCCGGGGTTTCCCGGGAACGATCTAGGGGCCGGCGCCGCGCCGTCTGGCCCCCGGAAACCCGGACCCTGCCGCGCGCAGGGGTGCACTGCGGGAAGGCCATTGGCTCGGGCAAGTGGGATCGTGTCCACCGGTTCCGGGAACGTTATGGCCGGACAGCCGACAATTCCTCGATGTTGGCCGGAGAAAGCCTTCGCCGCCCCTGTTCGATCTCCTGGACCATGCGGGTGACCGACGCGTTCAAGGGCGTGCTCACCCCGACGTTCTGGGCTTGCGCGACCACATAACCGTTGAGAAAATCGATCTCCGTCCTTCTGCCCCGCTCCAGGCTCTGCAGACTCGAGGATTTGAGTTTTCCGTGCTTGCGGCCCACGATCCGGACCAGCTGGTCCTTGAACCACCGGGAAATGAAGCCGGCGGACACCGGCAGGTAAAGCAGCATAGGATCGACGGCTATGCGCTCGAGCCGCATGTTCAGGGCAAGGGCCGTCTCGATCACTTCACCGTAAATTCCCAGAAAAACCCGTCGCACGCCTGGATGCTTGAGCATATGGCCGAGGCTTTCCCCGGTCAGCGCGCCGATCGCGGTGATGGTACAGTTGATGGCCAGCTTGCTCCACTGGGCGCCCCGGATGTTATCCGTGGCCACCACCGGCGTTACCTCCCCGAGGAGACGGGCAAGATCTTCCAGCCTTTGGGTCCTGCCGCCGTCCAACTCTCCGAGGTGGATCGCCCCCGGCCCCGTGCGTTCGGCCACGCCGGGACCGTGCATCGTTCCACCCCATCCGATGATGCCGGCCACCACACGGTCCCTCCCGATGGCCTCGGCCACGGCATCCTGAACGATGCCATTCTGGCAGGTCACCACAAAACCGCCCTGAGGATTCAGCCATCGGACGGTCTCGCGGGCCGCCTGCACCACGGAATGGGACTTCATGGCAAGCAGGGCGATATCGAAGCGCGCCTCGGAAGGCAGTTCGGTAAGCGAGGCGAACGCGCGCGTCGCGACGGTAAACCTTCCCCCCGGCTCGATCACGGTCAGGCCACTGCGGTTGATGGCCTCGCTGATTTCCCGGTTTCCGGTCACCAGGGTCGGCCCGTGGCCGGCCCGGATCAGTTTCCCCGCAATGACCCCGCCGATGCCGCCAACGCCTTCCAAAAGTATGGTCGTGACTCCCATGGGATCTCCGTCCGGATGTCTTGCGGGTCTCGCGCCGTCGACGTGGTCAGCCCGGACCGCCCCGCCGGTCCGGAAGCCGGTCCTCGCATATCCGAGTTAAAGCAGCTCGTCCACCGGAACATAGGGCGCGCCAAAGGCATCGGCCACCGCCCTGAAGGTGATCCGGCCCTGAATCACATTGGCGCCCTTCTTGATCTCGGAATTTTCCTTCATCGCCCTCTGCCATCCCTTGTCCGCGATCTCCGCCGCGTAGGGGAGGGTGGCGTTGGTCAGGGCCAGGGTCGAGGTTTTCGGCACCGCTCCCGGCATGTTCCCGACGCTGTAATGAATGACGCCATCGACCGTGTAGATCGGATCCTTGTGTGTCGTGGGCTTGGAGGTTTCAAAGCAGCCGCCCTGATCGATCGCCACGTCCACCATCACGGCCCCTTTCTTCATGGTCTTGACCATATCGCGTGTGACAAGCCTGGGGGTTTTCGCGCCGGGAATCAGGACCGATCCAATGACCAGATCCGCCTCCCGGATCAGCCTGCGGATCGTATCCGGCGAGGCGATCAGGGTGAAACAGTTGGCCGGCATCGTGTCGTTGAGATAACGGAGCCTCGGCAGGTAGGAATCGACCATGTAAACCTTCGCGCCGAGTCCGCAGGCCATCTTGGCCGCCTGCATGCCGACCGTCCCCGCCCCGATGACCAATACCGTTGCCGGCTCCACACCGGGCACGCCGCCGAGAAGAACCCCCTCCCCGCCGTATTTCATCTCCAAATACTTTGCACCCTCCTGGATCGCCATCCGCCCCGCGACCTCGCTCATGGGGATGAGCAGGGGCAGTGATCCATCGGCCCGCTGGATCGTCTCATAGGCAATGCCGATGGACTGGGTCTCGACCATCGCCCGGGTCAGCACCTCGTCCGCGGCCAAGTGGAGATAGGTGAAGATGATCTGGTCCCGGCGGATCATGCCGTATTCGGAGGGCAGCGGCTCCTTGACATGCATCACCATCTCGGACCGTTCGTAGATCTCCCGAGGGGACTTCACCATCTCGGCGCCTGCCGCCACATAGGCATGGTCTTCCAAACCGCTGCCGACCCCGGCCTCCTGTTCCACGAGGACCGTATGGCCATGTTCCCTCATGACCTCGACGCCGGCCGGTGTCATGGAGACGCGGTACTCCTCCGTCTTGATCTCCCTGAGAATTCCTACAATCATAACGTCCTCCTGGCATGGAACTCGGTTAAGGACAACCCCTTGGAAACAAGGTCCGCTGTTCTCCTGCTTGCTGCAAGCAGGGGGATGGTCCCGCTGTCCGCCACCGCCTGTACGGGTTTTCCGTCCCTTCCTCGAACAGGCGTTCCCGGCTCATCGCCGCACACTTTTCGAGAATCCGTGTCTTGTCATGAATCGTATCGGGCACGCGGGTCCGGGGTAAACAGCACAGGTCGCCTGGGCCATTTGCATCTTTCCGTGCACCTCCTTCCGGAACCGGTGGAGTCATCTGCGATGTGGGATGAAGCCATATTTAATGCGATGTATATATATCTATACATTTGAAAACATAAGTCAAAAGAATTATAGTCATACGATCGATAATCATCGGTCATGCTCCTGCCCGTTTCGGATTGACGGCCGGACCGTTCGGCAACCGGGATCAATTTTGCTTTGAAATCCTCTGCCGTTCGTTGTAAAACCGGCCCGGAAACGTCTTCGAGCGGGAACAATCCGACGATCGGAGCCAGCGCCGCGCATGCCCCTGGACAGCACGGCAACATCAACAAGGAGATGGGTTTCTGAAGTCTCAAGCGATCATCGCCGACCCGATTCGGCTGCGCCGGAGGCTGCTGCAATGGTATGATCTGAACCGGCGCCCTCTTCCCTGGCGGGAGACACGGGATCCCTACGCGGTCTGGATCTCCGAGATCATGCTCCAGCAGACACAGGTGAAGACGGTCATCCCGTATTTTCTGAGGTTCCTCGATCGCTATCCGACCGTGGAGGCATTGGCGCGCGCCCCCGTCGGCGACGTTCTGAAAACCTGTGAAAATTTGGGATACTATGCCCGGGCGCGGAACATCCATCGAGCGGCCGGCGTCATCATGGAGAGGCACGGGGGCCGGATACCCGGTACGCGTGAAGAGCTTCTCCGGCTGCCTGGGATCGGGCCCTACACGGCAGGGGCGATTCTGAGCATCGCCTTCGGACGGGACGTGGCCGCAGTCGACGGGAACGTCCGCCGGGTGGCCAGCCGTCTGTTCGGGATCACGGAACCGATCGACGACGCGGCCACCGGGAAACGGATCGAAGCGCAGGTTCAAGCCCTTGTGCCCAAACGCGATCCGGGCCGGTTCAACCAGGCGCTCATGGAATTGGGCGCCGTCTGCTGCAAGCCGAGGTTTCCATCCTGCCCCTCCTGTCCGCTCCGGGACGGCTGCCGGGCGCGGGCAGGGAACTTCGCCCGCAACCTGCCTGTGCGGAGATCCAAAAAGACCATCCCCCACCGGGAGGTCGTCGCCGCGATCATCCGCGACGGAGACGGGCGAGCGCTCATCGTCCAGCGGCCGTCCCGCGGGCTTCTGGGTGCGCTCTGGAAATTTCCAGGCGGGATCCTGGCGCCCCGGGAAGCCCGAAAAGAGGGACTCAGGCGGATCGTCCGGGAGGAACTGGGCATCGAAATCGGCGTCGGGATGCCCCTGGTCGCCGTAAAGCATGCCTATACCCATTTCCGGATTACGCTCACCCCCTTTTCCTGCACCCTGGAGTCGGGATCCCCGTTCGGGCCGCCCTGGCGCTGGGCTGGAGCCAGCGATGCGGAGGCGCTTCCCTTTTCCGGAGCGGACCGCCGGATCGCCCGCGCCGTCTTCTCCGGAGACCGTCGCTGACGCCTTGCGCTGACTGCGCGCCCGTCTGATCGACGGCGATATGGGCATGGAAATCCGAAGGATCGCATCCCGCGTGCACGCAGCCCCGGGGAAGCTGAGTGCCATTTCAACGGTTCGGTGATAGGGTTCAGGGCCCAAAAGAGAGGTCCCATCGGCAGGAGATCGATATGGCCAAGGAAAAGATGCCGGCCACCCCGGCCATCCTCTTCATGAAGAAAAACGGCCTGGCCTTCGCGCTGCGCCCTTACCGCTATGAGGAACACGGCGGCACTCAGGTGGCCTCGCGGGAGCTGGCGGTGGAAGAGCACCTCGTCATTAAAACCCTCGTGATGGAGGACGACCGGAAGGAGCCGCTCATCGTCTTGATGCACGGGGACCGGCAGGTCTCAACGAAAAACCTGGCGCGGTTCCTCGGGATCAAGACGGTCAACCCGTGCGACCCTCACACCGCCGAGAAGCACACCGGCTACCGCGTGGGAGGGACCTCCCCGTTCGGGACCCGCAAAAGCCTCCGGATCTTCATGGAGGAGGGGATCGCCGATCTGCCCAGGATCTTGATCAACGCCGGAAGCCGGGGGCTGCTCGCCGAGATGGCGCCGTCGGAACTGATCCGGGTTTTGAAACCCGTCAGCGTGAGGGTGGCCATCTGACGGTGACGCGTGATTGGAGGCGTTGGGTGCATGTTCCGGAAGCCTCAGGGATGGCAACATTTATCCTGAACACCCGGCGGCGGAACGGGTCGACTTCAGCACCTCCTGTACCCGCCGGCCGATCTCGGCAGGATTCTTCTCGACCAGGACGCCGGCCTTTTCCAGGGCCCTGAACTTCTCTTCCGCCGTCCCCTTGCCCCCCGAGATGATGGCGCCGGCATGGCCCATGCGCCGGCCCGGAGGTGCCGTCCTTCCCGCGACGAAGGAGACCACGGGTTTCGTCACGTCCCTTTGGATGAATTCCGAGGCCTCCTCCTCCGCGGTTCCGCCGATCTCTCCGATCATCACGATCGCCTCCGTCTGAGGGTCCGCCTCGAACTGCGCCAATGCATCGATGAATCCCGAGCCCACGATCGGATCCCCACCGATCCCGACCGAGGTAGACTGGCCGATGCCGAGGTTCGTCAGCTGCCAGATCATCTCGTAGGTCAAGGTCCCGCTGCGCGATACGACACCCACGTTGCCCTTGTGGTGGATGAAGTTGGGCATGAAGCCGACCTTGCCCGTGCCGGGGGTCGTAATCCCGGGACAGTTCGGCCCGATCATCCGCGTTTTCGACCCCTTCAGGGCCTGTTTCACCCGGATCATCTCCGCGACCGGGATCCCCTCCGTCATGCAGACGATCAGCCCTATCCCCGCCTCGATCGCCTCGAAAATCGCATCCGGGGTAAACGCCGCTGGCGTATAAATTCCCGAAACATTGGCCTCCTGTCGCGCGACGGCCTCGCCAACGGAGTCGTACACGGGAATGCCCTCCAGCTCCGTCCCCCCCTTGCCGGGCGTGACCCCGGCCACGACCTTCGTCCCCATCTTCACCGACTCGCGGGTGTGGAAACTCCCTTCCGAACCCGTGATCCCCTGAACGACGATGCGTGAATGGTGATCCAACCATATGGCCATCGGCATCTCCTCCCGCCATTCGTGCCCATTATCGGGCCAGAGACACGGCCTTCGCAGCCGCCTCGTACAAACCGTCCGCTATCGTGACCGTCAGTCCGGATTGCTGAAGCATGCTTCGCCCTTCCTCCACATTGGTCCCCTGAAGCCTCACCACCATCGGCAGTTTCATCTCAATGTTCTTCGCCGCCTGGATCAGACCTGCGGATACCCGGTCACACCGCAGAATACCGCCGAAGATGTTGATGAGAATGCTCTTCACATTCGGATCCGACGTCAGGATCCTGAAGGCCTTTTCGATCTGTTCCGCCGATGCGCCCCCTCCCACGTCGAGAAAGTTCGCCGGTATGCCTCCCGCCATCTGGATCAGGTCCATGGTGGTCATCGCCAGGCCCGCCCCGTTCACCATGCAGCCGACGCTCCCGTCCAGCTTGATGTAATTCACCGAGGCGTTCTTGGCCACGACCTCCAAGGGATCCTCCTCATTTGGGTCCCGCATCTGGCGGAGCTCTGGGTGGCGGTAAAGCCCGTCATCGTCGAAATTGATCTTCGTATCGAGGGCAACCAACCGGCCGTCTCGGGTGACCGCCAGGGGGTTGATCTCCAAGAGCGAACAGTCATTCTCCAGAAACAGCCGGTAGAGGTTACGGACAATCTCCGCAAACGTTTTGCGCTGCTCCGCCTCCAGCCCGAGCGGGGCGGAAAGCTTGCGCGCTTGGAACGGACTGAATCCCACGACGGGATGCACCGCGCATCGGACGATTCTTTCGGGGGTTGCCGCGGCCACCTGCTCGATGTCCATCCCGCCCGCCTCCGAGGCCATCAACACCGCACATTCCCTTTCCCGGGAGCGGTCCACCACCACGCCCAGGTATAGTTCCTTGTGGATGGCGAAGGCCTCCTCCACGAGAATCCGCCTCACCGTTTTCCCCTCCGGGCCCGTCTGGTGGGTTACGAGCCGCATCCCGAGGATCGCATCCGCGGCTTCAAAGGCCTCGGCCGGCGACGCAGCCGGCTTGACGCCACCCCCTTTCCCCCGACCGCCTGCATGGATCTGGGCCTTGACAACGGTTGTGCCCCCGAGCGCTTCAGCCGCATTGCGCGCCTCCTCCGGAGTCGCCGCCGCCATCCCCCGGGGCACCGGCACCCCGTAGGCGCGGAGCAGTTCCTTTGCCTGATATTCATGGATTTTCATGTGTGACCTCCAGACCGTGGAGACTTCCGCCTGCCTTTCCGGCCGTCGCAGGACCGGAGGCAGGCAACGGAAACGTTGTGTTCGGAAGGAGTGGACGCATAGCGGCAGCCCGACATGGCTTCGCTGCGTTGCATCGGGAACGTGCATCCGACATCGGACATCCTCATGAACGATTTGAGGGATATCGTGCGATAACTTTTCTCTAACGCAACTTTTTGGACATATCAAGAGATCTTTGGAACAATGTCGTGTCCCCAGAAACCCTTCTATGACCTTCGACGGGAAACGGGCAGTCTGGACAAACGAGACGTTTTTGCTTGACAAATTTCTCGCACTCCAGTAGATTTACATCCGTCATGTAGGTACATTCCCCGGCGCCCTGAGGCTGTTGGGGATTTTTTTTCAACCTTGACCGGCACCGGACGGATTCCGCTTGGGTGAGGGGTCAGGGACGAATCGAACGGAATGGCGGAATGACGACAGAAACGGCCCGCATATCGGAACGGTCCGGAGGCGATCCGGAACCGGCTGCCGGTGCAGAACGGCGCCGACATCGGGAAATCCTCCAGCGCCGGACCTTCGGGATCATCAGCCACCCGGATGCCGGGAAGACGACGCTCACAGAGAAGCTGCTCCTGTTCGGAGGGGCGATTCAGCTTGCGGGCGCGGTCAAGGCGCGGAAGGCCGGTCGGTATGCGACGAGCGACTGGATGGCCATCGAACGGGAACGGGGGATCTCCGTCACGACCTCGGTGATGAAGTTCCACCATCGGGATTTCGAGATCAACCTCTTGGACACCCCTGGCCATCAGGACTTCTCCGAAGACACCTACCGGGTCCTCACCGCCGTGGACAGCGCCCTCATGGTCATCGACAGCGGTAAGGGGGTCGAGCCCCAGACGGAAAAGCTCATGGAGGTCTGCCGGATGCGCAATACCCCGATCATGACCTTCATCAACAAGCTCGACCGGGAAGGCATGGGTCCGATGGACCTCCTTGCCGACATCGAGGACAAGCTCCAAGTCGAGTGCGCCCCCCTCTCCTGGCCGATCGGCATGGGCAAGGATTTCAAGGGGGTCTACAACCTTTATCGGAAGTCGCTCCACCTCTTCACGCCGGGGAAGGATGGCCGTAAAGACGAGGGGATCACGATCAACCATCTCGGGGATCCCCGTCTGGACGCGCTTTTGGGAAGCCAGGCTGAGCAACTCCGCGGGGACATCGCCCTGATCGAGGGGGCGGCCAGCCCCTTCAGCCGGGAGGAATATCTGAAGGGCAACCAGACGCCGGTCTTCTTCGGAAGCGCCATCAACAACTTCGGCGTCCGGGAGCTCCTCGACGCGTTCGTGGAGATGGCCCCACCCCCCGGCCCGCGTGCCACCGTTTCCCGGACGGTCTTTCCTGCGGAGGAAACCTTTTCAGGCTTCGTCTTCAAGATCCAGGCAAATATGGACCTCGCCCACCGGGACCGGATCGCGTTCCTCAGGATCTGCTCGGGACGGTTCATGCGGGGGATGAAGGTGTTCCACCACCGGATCGGACGTGAGATCGTGATCTCCAATGCGACGATCTTCCTGGCCCAGGACCGCACGAACGTGGAAGAGGCCTGGCCCGGAGACATCATCGGTATCCACAACCACGGGACGATCCGGATCGGCGACACCTTCACCGAGGGCGAACCCCTGCAGTTCACCGGGATCCCGAACTTCGCCCCGGAACACTTCCGGCGGGTCCGAACCCGGAATTCGCTGAAACTCAAGCAGCTCCAGAAGGGGCTGGCCCAGCTTTCCGAGGAGGGTGCGGTACAGGTTTTCCGGCCCTTGATGAGCAACGACTACATTCTCGGTGCGGTCGGCATCCTCCAGTTCGACGTGACCATGGCCCGTCTGAAGACCGAATACGGCGTGGACGCCACCTACGAACCGGTCGAATACGCCACCGCCCGCTGGATCGAATGCGGGGACCAGAAGCGGCTCGCGGAATTCGAGAAGCAGTGCCAAGCGAACCTGGCGCTCGACGCGGACGGCTACCTGGCCTATATGGCTGCCAGCGAGTGGCGCCTCGGCTTTGTCATGGAGGCGTGGCCTGATATCGTGTTCCGCAAGACCCGCGAACACCTCTGATGAGACGGCACATCCCGTGGACACGGCAACAGCCCTTCCCGTGCCCTGCCTCAATCGTCTCCTCTTGCCGCGACGCCGTCCAAACGGCTTTCATCACCGGAGCGGCCCAGCCGGCCGCTGCAACCCGTACGGACCCGCAAGAGGAGGCCTATTCGTATTTCTTTTTGGGATCGTAGGGCATGGTCTTGTTCGGATCGTAGGGTTCGGCCCCCGGCTTCTTTTTCGGCTCGTTCTCGATCAGATCCGTGAAATCGCTCGTCAGGGCTTTGGCGTTCCACTCCGACAGCTCATACATCCAGCCCCGTGTTCGTTTGGTGAACTCCTCGGCCCTGTCGCGGGCAAGCAGCTTGGCCTCTTTCGCTTTGAGCTCCTCCTGGGATTCGACCTCATATTTCTTGAATACGCCGCTCTGGTCCCTGAATTCGGCGGAACATTTGACGTAATGCTTGCTTCCCTGGGATGCCACATGAAGCGTGTAAACGCTGGAATCCCGCAGCTCGCCGACATAGGTCCTGTCGAACTTGATCTTTCCCGTATCCTTGACGACATCGATAATGCTCAGATTGGTCAAGACGGCAAAGGCCTGGGCCACCGCCTCCGCTTTGGCCTGTTTGCCGGCAGGGATGTTCGCCAGATCGAGGCCGCCGTTCGGGTTGTTCATGACGACATAACTTCCCTGCGGTCCTTCCGCGCTCACCTTGACGATGTTCTCCCGCTTGACCTCCGCGAGCATCGTTTCGATATAATCCATAGGCTCCGTTTGCACCGGCGGCACATTGGCCGACAGGTAAGCCTTGTCCCCTCCCACCAGCCGCACGTACGCGCCCTGCGTATCCTTTGCGGCATTGCCGACCAGAATGCCGGCAATGAGGCTTTGATCCGGATTAAAAAACCGGACGGATTTCAACGGCTTGTCGTCGCTCACCCCCAGGTCGGCAAAATTGGCCCGATCGCTCGTAATGAGGTCGGTCGTCTGGATATCGAGACAGGACGTAATCAGATAGTTGATCTGTTTCGTCTTGGCCGGATATCGTCCTTTTTCCACCACCACAAAACCGCCGTCCTGTCGGACCAGTGTAACGGTCTTTCCTGCGGACTGCACAACGATGCTGCCGACCACGGCCGGATCGAATCCCTGCAAAAGGGTCGCGCCTGACGTAAACCCGAGTTCGACCGGTCTATGCGAAATGTTCGACTGGGCCACCGCCCACAAGACCATTCCAGCGGCCACGATTCCCAATATCGCCAGTTTCTTATGGCTCATCACCGAACCCCGTTGTTGTTATTCAATGATCCTTTATCGCTGATCTGACTATGAGTCGCTCGCATGGCTGATGTAATTCCGCCGGCGAACGCTGCGTCGGATCCAGAGCACAATCGCAATGAGCAGAATCACGATCGGAGCGGACCACATGTTGAGATTCCTGAGTTTGTCTCCGAGCTGCTCAATGTTCCTGCGTCTTTCCATCTGGACTTTGCGCAGCTTGCGCTGGGCGTCGCGGATATTGGCCTCGATCGCCTTTTTCTTGTCCAGGATCGTCTTTTCCAGCAACTTGTTTTCGCTCTCGTTCATCTCCGAACCGATTTTCTGGAGTTCCTGCTGGAATCCTGCAATCTCGCCGTTGATTTTCTCCTCTTCCTGAGCGGTCTGTTTTGCGGCCTCCTGCTCGATCCGGTCCACCACCAGGAAAGGCCTCTGGAAGCTTCCTCGAGACCGCATGGCAATCAGATCGTTCGAACCCATCATATCCTCGATGGCGTTCATCAGCAGCGCGATGTTGTCGCCTGCGGGGGAGATTCCGGAAAACGTCTGATGATAGGCGATCATATCGCTGATGAAATCCACGTCGGAAAAAACGATCAAAGCCCCCTCCGTGGCCGCCTCTTTCAAGCCCGTAAGGCGTTTGGTGACGGTCTTCTTCGCGGCGCCCTGAGGGCTTTGGCCTGCCGGCGTTTCCTCTGCCGTCACCTCGACCCCCTTGGGGAAATTCGATTTGAAACGCCCTCGAAGCTGGTACCCCATCACAACCGGTTTGGTGCCGTCCGCGAACTTCTTCATCAGCGAGGCCGGGTTGGACTGCATCGTCATTTCCATCGTCTCGTTCTTGAACACATTGCCGCGATCGGTGGTCTGGATGAGCGGCGTCAACTGGATCTGATGCGCCGGATCCTTCGGATCCTGCTGGATCGGCTTCAGTTCGCCGGCCATCAGGATCCGGACCTGGTTCAAATTCGCGCTGATCGACGAGTCCGGATTCATGCACTCCCGCGTCAGCATCATATACCCCATGATCTTCTCGGGCCGTGCGTCCTGGCTCATCTCCGCTGCGAGCGTGAGGCTGCGGTCGCCGACAAAGGTCTTTTCGGGCATTTCCAAGCCCCAGTTCTTCAGCAGCTTGTTCAGGTTCGATTCCCTCTGGGGCATCCGCGGCCTCATCTGCATTTCCATCATGCTCGGCGCATCCGCCATACAGAACGGGTCCACCAGTACGATCGCCCTGCCGCCCTTGAGCACGTACTGTTCAATGGCAAACAGAATCTTGTCGTCGAAATCCTTCGGCTGGATGACGAGCAGGAGATCGATATCCTTGATCTCGTCCGCCGTGGTTTCAAGCTTTTCGACCTCGTACTGCTGGCGCAACTGTTGGACAATCGTCCACGCCGGCCTCGGCTGCTGGCCCTGCATGGCCATCATCTGGGCCAGATACCCGCTGACGTCGTCCCCCATCACCGCCGCCGAGCTGAGGATCCCGATCCGCTTTTTCTGCCGCGCCGTTACGGTGTCGACCAGATAGGTGATGTCATATTCGAGAAAATTTTGCCGCTCCTGGGAAAAAAACGGGATCGTCTTGAATGCCCCGTACTGGGTCTGAACCGTCAGGCCAAAGAAGAAATTCTCTTCCTCCGTGATGAAGAACCTCCGGATGCCGTTGCGCAGGGCCTCGGTCTCTTCGTCCGAATAGGGCCGGGGATCGATGATCTCCAACTGCACCATCCCCTTGGATGCCTTGGCGTACTCCTTCAGCAGGGCTTCCACGAAGTAGTAATAATTGTTGTAGACCCGGATTTGATCCGGCGCCTTCATGACGGCCGTCTTGGTGTAGTAAAGCTTCATCTTGATCGGCTGCCCGAGTCTGCCGAGGACCGCCTTGGTTCCGTCCGATAGGGTGTAAAGCTTGCGGTCGGTCACATCGATCCTCATGGAATCGCCGACATTGTGCGCGATGCTGATCGCGCAAAACATGATCACCCCGACAAAGAGGATCCCCAAAATGGTTCGCATTGTCCTGTTCATCAACTTGCCTTCTTCTCATCCAAAATAATGGTGCACGCCCCGATCCAGCCAATGATCAAGATCACAAAGTACGTTATGTCCCTGAATTCCAGCACACCCTTTTGAATCGATTCGAAGTGGGTGAGAAAACTCACCTGTTCCACCATCGCCAGGATGCCGGCGGGCAGATAGGCGGACAGGTAATTGATCGTTGTCGGCATCCCGGCATAGACCAGCACGGCGCACGCCACCACCGACAGAATGAAACTGATGACCTGGTTCTTGCTGAGCGCCGAAAAGAACAAACCGATGGCCAGAAACGCGCCGGCCGTCATCAGGCTGCCCAGATAGCCGACGATGATCAGGCCGGTGTCGGGATCGCCCAGATAATAGACCGTCAGCGGCATCGGAAAGGTCAGCAACAGGGCAATGCCGAGAAACGCCCATGCCGCAAAGAATTTGCCCCAAACAGCCTGAGGAACGGTGATGGGAAGCGTCAGCAGCAGTTCGATCGAACCCGTCTTCCGCTCTTCCGCCCAGAGCCGCATCGCCGTGCTCGGCACCATGAACACAAACAGCAGCGGCAGGTTGCCGAAAAACACCCGCAAATCGGCCTGCCGCATCTCGTAAAAACCGCTCTTGAACGTCAGGTAGCTGGAAAAGAACAGGAAAATGACCAGAAAGACATACGCGACCGGCGTAATGAAATATCCCTTGATCTCTCTTTTAAAGACCGCCCAGAAACCGTTCATAATTTAACTCTCCCTGCAATGGGTCTACGCGGCCACCTTGGTCGAGGTGATGTTTCTGAACACCTCTTCCAAGGGGCACTGGTGCTTTTCCTTCAATTCCTGGGGGGTGGCATCGGCCAGGATCTTGCCTCTCGCGATGATGACGGTCCGCGTGCATATCGCCTCCACCTCTTCCAGGATATGGGTCGAGATGATGATGCATTTTTCGCTGGACATCCGGTTGATCAGGCCGCGCACCTCGTACTTCTGGTTGGGATCGAGGCCGTCCGTCGGTTCATCGAGGATCAGCACCGGCGGGTCATGGATCAGGGCCTGCGCAAGGCCGACCCGGCGTTTGTAGCCCTTGGACAGCGTTTCGATGTTCTGATGGTATACCGATTCAATGGAACACATGGGCACGATGCGGTCGAGCGCCTCCGTGCGTTTCGCGCCACGGATCTGACGGGCATCGCAAATGAAATTCAGAAAGCTGCCGACGGTCATCTCACCGTAAGCCGGCGCGGTCTCCGCAAGATAACCCAAACATCTGCGGACATTCACGGGATCCCTGCGGATGTCATAACCGCAAATCGAGGCCGTACCGCTGTCCGGTTCGAGAAAACAGGCCAGCATCTTCATCGCAGTGCTTTTGCCTGCCCCGTTCGGCCCCAGAAAACCGAGCACCTGTCCTTTATGCACCTCGAAGGATATGCCGTCCACTGCGACGATCGACCCAAACGAACGACAAAGTTTATCGACGTTGATCATAGCTGCCACCACACCCTGACTGAATCCACACTTCCGGCTTGTGCTCCCGCGGCGCTCCCGGCGTAACGGGAACATCCCTCTCCTTCATTCGCACAGCCTCCGGCTGTGGATCACATGACGCCTTTTCGATGCGAACCGACCATAACCCTCAAGGTCGGCGTGGAATCGCCCCACCCACGGGGGGACATCTTGATGAACCGAATGAGGGGACCCGGAACCTCCTTCTTCCCGCTCTGCATGCTTCCGCTTCCACGAGCGGGATGATTGTTATATGGGACGATTTCATAGAAAATTTTTGCTCCTCAGTCAACCTATTTTTTAACCCTCGATCCCCTTGACATCTAGATCACGGATTCGTATGAAAGATGCGTGCGGTCGTTCCGACCGGCGCTTGCCCGCCGGACAAGACAGGGGGGACGTGCCCCGCCCCTTGCGAAACCGTGTTTTCAGAGGGAGGGCCCGGTGCAGCGGCACGCTGATGGGAAAGATATGCCGCACACCGAAACAGCAACATGGAGGAGTTGCATGAAGGCAAAATCCACAGGGGGATTTCTTCCCGTGCTGGCGTCGATCCTGTTGTGCGTCTCGCCAGGCTGGACGCAAAACGTTATGCCGGACCGTTTCGTGGACATCCAGAAGGCGATCCCTTCCGTGGTGCTCGACATCCGGTACCATACCGATCACAACTTCCTGGGGACCCGGGTGGACGGATACGAGGCCCCCAAATGCCTGTTGACCGCGCCGGCCGCGGAAGCCCTGGCGAAGCTCCAGACGGAGCTGCAGGCAATGTCCCTCTCGCTCAAGGTCTACGACTGCTATCGGCCCCAGCGCGCAGTGGATCATTTCGTCCGGTGGGCCCAAGACATCAACGATACGAAAACCCAGGCCGAATTCTACCCCACCGTGGACAAGCGCAACCTCTTCCGCGACGGGTATATTGCGCAAAAATCCAGCCACTCCAGAGGCAGCACGGTCGATCTGACCATCGTGCCCGTTCCGACGCCGGCCCAGGAACCCTATACGGCGGCACAACCCCTCCATGCCTGTTACTTGCCTGCCGGGGAACGGTTCCATGACAGCAGCATCGACATGGGCACCGGGTTCGACTGCTTTCACGAGCTGTCCCATCCCGGAAACTTACAGGTAGGGCAGCAGCAGCGCACGCACCGTCTCCTGCTCAGGACCTTGATGGACAAGCACGGCTTCCAGCCCTATGAAAAAGAATGGTGGCATTTCACGCTGAGGAACGAGCCGTTCCCCGACACCTATTTCGATTTTCCCGTCCGGTGAGCCCTGCATGAGGTCGGATGCGGCTTCGGCATCCTGCCCAGAACCCAGGCGGGCCATCGAACGATCGTCAGGAGAACCCCCTTGTCCTCCATGATGGACAGATCCGTGGCCTTTGCGCTGCTGTCGATTCTGGCCGTTACCGCCCTGCTGGTTACGGCGTCGGCGCCGACCGCGAACGCCTGGGAGGCTTCAACGCTCCAGGCGCTGGTGGTGACCACGGCCGGATGGTCTTCTCCGGACGCGCACTTGAGCCTTTACGAACGCAAAGACACCCGATCCGGCTGGCTTCCCGCACGGTCCGGAATCCAGGCCGTCGTTGGCCGGAACGGGATGGCCTGGGGAAGAGGCCTCCACCCCGACCCCGGCGCGGACGCCCTGCGTAAACGCGAAGGGGACGGAAAGTCGCCGGCGGGGGTGTTTCGGCTCGGAGCCGCCTTCGGTGACGCTTCCCCGGCATCGGTCCCATGGATCGGTCTGCCATACCGGCAGACGCTGGAAGGCAGCAGGTGCGTCGACGATCCCTCCTCGGCGTTCTACAACCGGCTGATCGAAGAGGGTGCCGTCCGCAAGGACTGGATGAGCAGTGAATCGATGCGGCGCGGAGACGGCCAGTACCGGCTGGGCCTCCTGGTCGGTCACAACCAGGAACCTGTGGAGCCGGAGGCGGGGTCGTGCATTTTTCTGCACATCTGGGCGGGTCCCTCCGTCGGCACCTCGGGCTGCACCGCCCTTTCGGCCGCCGACGTGGAACGGATCCTCCGGTGGCTCAGGGCCGAAGCCGATCCTGTGTTGATCCAGCTTCCGGAGCAGGAATACAGGCGCCTGAGAAGACCCTGGGGTCTTCCCGGACCTTAAAGACGTCTCAGGACCACTTCTCTTCCCGGTAGCGGGCCATCCGGATCTGGGCGTCGAGGTCCCGTTTCCGGAGACGGATGCTCGCCGGCGTCACCTCCACGAGTTCGTCCTCGGCAATGAACTCGATGCACTGGTCGAGCGACATCGGCCGCGGGGGCCGCAGAATCACCGTCTGGTCCGCGGTGGAGCTCCGCATGTTCGTCAGCTTCTTTTCCTTGACGATGTTGACGTTCATGTCCACGGGACGGTTCCGCTCCCCGACGACCATGCCGCCGTAGACCTCCGTCCCCGGCGCCACAAAGAGTTCGCCGCGGTCCGCCATCGCATGGCATGCGTAGGCCGTCGTTCTCCCCGGCCGGTCGGCCACAAGGGCCCCGGTGGTCCGCTGCGGGATCGCTCCCGCCCACGGCTCATAACCCTCAAAGAGGGTGTTCATGACGCCGGACCCCTTGGTGTCCGTCAGAAAGTGGTTCCGGAAACCGATGAGGCCGCGCGCCGGGATGATAAACTCCATATTCACCCGGCCGCTCCCCCGGTTGACGAGATTGACCAGCCGCCCCTTCCGGGCCGCAAGTTTCTCGGTGAGGACGCCGATGTACTCCTCGGGAGTGTCGATGAACATCCTTTCGACCGGCTCCATGATCCTGTTGCCTTCCTGATGTGTGATCACGCGGGGCTTGGAAACCATGAATTCGAAGCCCTCCCGACGCATCGTCTCGATCAGGATCGCCATCTGGAGCTCCCCGCGTCCGCACACCTCGAAGGCGTCGGCCCGGTCCGTCGGCTTTACCCGGAGCGAAACGTTCCGGAGGATCTCCCGTTCCAGTCTCTCATGGATGTGGCGCGAGGTGAGGAACTTCCCCTCCCGGCCGGCCAGTGGGCCGCTGTTCACGAAAAAGAGCATCGACACGGTGGGTTCGTCGACGCGGATCCTCGGCAACGACCGGGGATTCTCCAGCGCGGAGACGGTGTCGCCGATCTGGAGATTCTCGACCCCGGCGAAGGCAACGATATCCCCAGCCTCGACCCGCTCGACCGGCACCCTTTTCAACCCGACGAAGGTGTAGAGGGCGGAGAACCGGATCCCCGGGGTGACCGCGTGCTCGCCACACAGGCTGTAAGCCTGCCGCATCTCAAGCACGCCGTTCATCAGGCGGCCCACGGCAAGCTGACCCACATAGGGATCAAAATCGAGGTTCGTGACGAGAAACTGCGGCACGGCCGCGTCATCCCCCTCCGGTCCGGGAATGGAGGTGAGAATCGTTTCGAAGAGCGGTTGGAAATCCGCCGATGCATCTTCCGGCCGTCGATGCGCGATGCCCCGTTTGGCGTTCGTGTAGAGAATGGGGAACTCGATCTGCTCCTCCGTCGCATCGAGGTCGATGAAGAGGTCATAGACCTCATTGACCACTTCCTCAATCCGCGCGTCGGACCGGTCGATCTTGTTGACGACCAGCACCACGGGAATTCGACGGGCAAGGGCTTTTTTCAGGACAAAACGCGTCTGCGGCAGCGGTCCCTCGCTCGCATCGACCAGCAGGATCGCGCCATCCACCATGCTCAGGCCCCGCTCGACCTCCCCGCCGAAATCGGCGTGGCCCGGCGTGTCGACAATGTTGATCTTGACATCACCGTACCGGATGGCCGTATTCTTCGCCATGATCGTGATGCCCCGCTCCCTTTCCAGGTCGAGGGAATCCATCACGCGATCCTCGACGGCCTGGCGGTCGCTGAAGGTTCCCGTCTGACGCAGCATCCCGTCCACGAGCGTCGTCTTGCCGTGGTCGACGTGGGAAATGATCGCAATGTTACGGATATTCGTTTTTCGCATTCGGATCCCGCCGGGTTAAGCCGGCTCCCCCTGCGGCTCGCCGCCGGAAACGCGCCGCTGGCCGTTCCGCCGACGGGACCGCCGTTTCTTCTTTTCGGGAGACGGCGCTTCCTCCGCGGGCGATCCTACGGGAGACTGCGGCGCGGCCTGCAGGATGCGCTGATAGTAATCATCCAGGAGCATCGCGATCAGCGGCGACTCCTCCTCCGCCTCTGACAGGCTCCGCCCCAAGGGGATGAAACGCCGCATCCGCTCCTTTTCGAGACTGTCGCGCGAACGGAGTTCAGCCTCCAGGGAGGCGACCACCCGCTGGGCGACAATCCCGGCGACGTCCTCGTCCGAGGGGAGCTTCTTTTCCTTGAGATCCGTGATGTTGAAATTCCGGGCGATCGATTTGAGGGCAAACTGTTCCATGCCTGCCACCAGGGTGATCGCCGTTCCGCTTGCACCGACGCGCCCGGTACGCCCCGCCCGGTGGATATAGAGCTCCGGATCCTCCGGAGGCTCGTACTGAATCACATGTGACAGATCGGGGATGTCGATCCCTCGCGCCGCCACATCGGTCGCCACCAGGAACCGGAGGGTCCCCTTGCGGACCCTGGCCATGACCTTCTCGCGCGCGCCCTGGGCAAGATCCGAGCTGAGTTCATCGGCGTCGTACCCGAACCGCTTGAGCACCACCGAGACGAAGTGAACAGTCGACCGCATGTTGCAGAAGATGATCGCCGAAAGGGGGTTCTCCATCTCGATGATCCTGACCAGCGAGCGCTCTCGCTGCATCCCCGGAACGAGGTAGTAGACGTGATCCGTTTCCGTGACGTGGACGTGATCCCGGCTGAGGCTCAGGAACTCGGGTTTGCGGAGAAATTCCGCGGCCAAGCGGTTCACGAAGGGGGGAATCGTCGCGGAGAAGAGGTAACCGTCGACCGGCTTCTTGGGAAGGAACTGCTGGACCCGTTTCATATCGGGGTAAAAGCCCATCGAGAGCATTCGGTCCGCCTCGTCGAAGACGAAAATCTTGAGTTCGTCCAGGACCAGGGTCCCCTTGAGCAGATGGTCGAGGATCCGCCCCGGCGTCCCCACCACCAGTTGCGCCCCCGCGCGGAACGCCTCCAGTTGCGGGCCGTATTTCACGCCCCCGTAAACGACCGCGGTCCTCAACCCCAGTTCCCCGCCCAGGGTCTCCGCCTCATGCGAGACCTGCGAGGCGAGCTCCCGCGTGGGAACGAGGACCAGGGCCTGGCATTGCTTCTGCGCCAGATCGATCCGCTGCATGATCGGCAGCAGAAAAGCCCCTGTCTTGCCGCTGCCCGTCTGCGACTGAACCATCAGGTTCCGTCCAGCCAGGATATAGGGAATCGCCCTGGCCTGGACGGGAAGAAGCTTGGCCCAGCCCGCTTGGGCGCACGCCGCGCGGATCCGCTCGGGCAGTTGCTCGAGCGACGCCTCCGGCAGCGCATTTTCCGGTTCGACAATCCGTTGCCCGCCTCCATCTTGCGGGCCCTTCTCCTCCGCGACCGGGTGAAGCTCCGGGTCGGCCGCCGACCCGTTTCCCATCTGTTCTTCTTCCATGATGTCTCTCTTTCGCTGAACCGGGAGCCCTGTATCCTTCCCTTGGCCATGGGTTGTGACGCTACGACCTGAGGGGATCAAACGCCCGCACGCTCAATTTGGTCAAATTCTTTACGCCTCAAAAGGGGATTTGTCAAGGCATCATATTTCTAAGTTGCCGAATATCTGTAAATTTTATACCATCTTCCCCAATGGCCTCCCGGGATCTTCGGCGTCATTCGTCCCGTCACCAACCACATTTTTCTTGAACTCGCCCAGGCGATCTGATATTTCCAATAAAAAGATTAATAATTTCAGCATATCCTTGATGTTTTGTCCACAGGAGGCCGGAACGGAGCGATGCCCATCTACGAATTCCATTGCGAATCCTGCAACACCGTTTTCAGTTTCTTCTCCCGCGGGGTGAATACGGCAAAGATTCCGCCATGTCCGAAATGCCGGCGCCCCTTGAAACGGCAGCTGTCGATCTTCTCCAGGGGCGCCCGGGATCAGGAGGAATCCGCCGGGGACGGTTTGCCGCCAATCGATCCGGAGAAGATGGAGAAGGCGATGGCCATGCTCGCCGGGGAGGGGGAGAAAATCAGCGAGGATGACCCTCGTCAGGCCGCTCAACTGATGAGAAAGCTGAGCCGCGAGACGGGCCTATCCCTCGGTTCAGGCATGGAGGAGGCGTTGAGCCGTCTGGAAAAGGGCGAAGACCCCGATCGCATCGAGGCGGATATGGGCGACCTGCTGGATGGACAGGACCCCATGAGCGGCGACAGAAAAAAGAGGCGGACGCGCAAACCGGATCCTGCCGTGGACGAGACCCTCTACGATCTGTGAGCGCGTGCCCCAGTGCCGTCTGTATGCAACGGCTTGCCATCCGGGGGCGAACCATGCAGGAGACCCGCGGGTTCCGTGATCAAATGAGAGGCGGTCCGGTTCCAGAAAATCCCTTGACAAGACGGCCACGATACTGTAAAAGGATACATTCAATTCAATCATGGTGTGATTTGACGATGAATTCATTTTTGCCGAACAGCCTGCTTCTCGTACTTACTGTGGTAGCCGTACGCGCAGGGGCCGCTGCTCGGCGTCTTTGACGGGATGTCCTAGAAAAAGACGAGAGCCGCGGGCCCCTCGAAGGTCCGCGGCTTTTTTGTTTCCGAAGCCAAGCCGCGGTTCGAAAGAATCAGCGGCTTTTCTCGTATGAAAGGAGCTTGGCATGGGCACGATCGGTGCAGACATTGTTTTGAAAACCTTGGAAGAGGAGGGGGTGCGGGCGATCTTCGGCTACCCCGGCGCCAACACGCTGCCGCTTCACGACCGGCTTGCCGACAGCGCCATCCGGCACTACCTGATGCGGCACGAACAGGCGGCGGCTCATGCCGCCGATGGCTATGCCCGAGCGACGGGACAGGTGGGGGTCTGCCTTTCCACCTCGGGTCCCGGCGCCACCAACATGGTTACCGGCATCGCCACTGCCTTCATGGATTCGACCCCGATGGTCGCCATTACCGCCCAGGTCGACAGCGACCTCTGGGGCCGGGACGCCTTCCAGGAGACCGACATCATCGGCATTACGATCCCCATCACGAAGCACAGCTTCATGGTGCGAGACGTGAACCAGCTCGCCTCCTCGCTCAGGCAGGCCTTCCAACTCGCCGGCTCCGGCCGGCCGGGACCCGTCCTCGTGGACATCCCGAAAGACATCCTGAGCGCCCCCTGCGGCGATCAGCCGAAGCGGACGGTGACGGCCCCGTTGCCGAGGATCGAAAACATGGAGCCCATCGAACGGATCGCCCAGGCCCTGCAACGTAGCGAACGGCCGATCGTCATCATTGGCGGGGGCGTCAAGCTGGGAGATGCGTGCGACGAGGCCACCGCGTTCGTTCGGAAGGCGCAGATCCCTTTCGTGACGACGATGATGGGGCTCGGATCGATCTCATCCGAGAATGGATTCAATCTCGGCTTTATCGGTACGCATGGCAATGAGTTGGCCAACCGGATCGTTCATCAGGCCGATTTCATCCTTGCGCTGGGTACCCGCTTCACGGAACGGAGCACCTCCGTGGTGACGGAGTTCGCTCCCCTGGCCACTGTCGCCCAGATCGATATCGACCCCACCTCCATCGGCAAGAACATCAAGGTGGACCTCCCCTATGAGGGGAACATTCGGAACGCACTGGAGGCGCTGACCCCTATGAGCCTTCCCCGTGAGCGGCGGGATTGGATGACCAGGATTCAGGCGGAACGCGCGATTCAGGAATCCAAACTCAAAGACGGCGGCTGCGGCCAGGCCGGGAACCTGATCCGCAAGATCCAGACCGCCATGCCCCGGGATACGATCGTCGTTCCGGATGTGGGGCTGAACCAGATATGGACGGTCCGCACCTGGCAAAGCCATTCCCCGCGCAGCCTGCTGACGAGCGGCGGCATGGGGACGATGGGCTTCTCCGTCCCGGCCGCCATAGGCGCCAAGGTAGGCGCCCCGGAGCGGGACGTGGTCGTGATCTGCGGCGACGGCGGCTTCTATATGAACATCCAGGAGCTGGCAACGATCAGCGCCTACCGCCTTCCCGTCAAGATCGTGGTCTTCAACAACGGCCACCTGGGGATGATCCGGCAGATGCAGGATCTCTTCTACGATGCGCGCTTCACGACGAGCGAGTTGGGCGGCTCCGTGGATCTGACGGCCGTGGCGAAGGGCTTCGGTATCCCGGCAGAGAGAACCGCCGTCGACGAGGACCCTTCGGCGGCGATCTCCCGAATGGCCTCCGCTCCCGGTCCTTACATGCTGGAGGCCATGGTCGATCAGAACAATTACGTCTATCCGATCATTCCGCCGGGAGGTTCCAATATGGAGATGATCTGCGGAAAGTAATGAAAAGCTTCGGCCCGGCTTTGCCCGGTTGCTGGATATTTTTCGAACCTGCATCTCCTCGCTCCATGGCCGGGAAAAAACTCGCGCCGAAGCGCTCAGACAATTTTCCCGGCGGACATTTCGCTGCGGGAGCATGGTACCCGAAAAATCTCCAATGCAACCCTTGCCAACCCGCTTCGACGCTTTGGGAGAAAGAGAAAAGAGGAAGGATAGAAAGGAAGGAATATGGCCATTGAAGACCGCACCATCTCGATGCTCGTGAACAACCAGCCCGGGGTACTCTCCCGGATCGCCGGCGTTTTCAGCAGCCGGGGCTATAACATCCGGAGCCTCTGCGTCGCGGAGACGACCAACCCGGAGGTTTCGCGGATCACGCTGACCAGCCGGGCGGAGAGCGACTTCACGGAGAAAATCAAGAAGCAGCTGGACCGGCTTGTCGACGTGATTTCCGTCACGGATTTCACCGGCGCCCCCTCGGTGCAGCGGGAACTGATGCTCATCAGCCTTTGCCTGACCGAGGAGAACCGACGCGAGATCCTGCGCGCCATCGATGTATTCGGCTGCCGGGTGGTCGCGATGAGCGACGATTATCTGACCATGGAGATCACCGCCAACAAGGACAAGACGGCGGCGATCCTCCGGTACTTCGAGTCGTTCGGCGTCAAGGAGATGAACCGGACCGGCGCGGTCGCGGTCTTCCGCCGGAAAGGGGAGGAATGAAAGGCATGACGCCTGCCGGACCGGAATGAAGCGGCGGCATGCCTTTTGCGGACAGGGTCATGGCAAGCCTGTCGCACCATGACCTGAAATAGGATCCGGTGCCATTCTTCGACGGGTTCAGGGGTGGCACGATTTCAGCAGACACAGGAGAAGATTATGGCAAAGATCAATTTCGGCGGCGTGGAGGAAGAGGTCGTGACCTCTGAGGAATTTCCCTTGAGCCGGGCCCAGGAGGTTCTCAAGGGCGAAACGTTGGCGGTGCTGGGTTACGGCGTGCAGGGACCTGGACAGGCCCTGAATCTCCGGGACAACGGCATCCGGGTGATCGTCGGTCAGCGAGAGGGCGGCGCCACATGGAAGAAGGCCGTGGAGGAC
Organism: uncultured Syntrophaceae bacterium; assembly: GCA_964637025.1. GTDB lineage: Bacteria > Desulfobacterota > Syntrophia > Syntrophales > UBA5619 > UBA5619. The sequence continues at coordinate 34,481 of CAZWTL010000010.1, forward strand.
GGATTTGTCCCCGGCAAGACCCTGTTTCCCATCGAGGAGGCGGCGAAACGGGGGACGATTATCGCGTATCTGCTCTCGGACGCGGGCCAGAAACAGATGTGGCCGAAGATCAAGCCCCATCTGACCCAGGGGAAAACCCTTTACTTCTCGCACGGCTTTGCCATTACCTATCGGGATCAGACCGGCGTCATCCCGCCGTCGGACCTCGACGTCGTCCTGGTCGCCCCCAAGGGCTCGGGACGTTCGCTGCGCACCAACTTCATTGACGGAAGCGGCATCAACTCCAGCTACGCGGTTTTCCAGGACGCCACGGGCAGGGCAACCGAGAAGACCCTCGCGCTGGGCATCGCCATCGGCTCGGGCTACCTTTTCCCGACGACCTTCGAGAAGGAGGTCTTCAGCGACCTGACGGGTGAACGCGGCATCCTGATGGGAGCGCTGGCGGGCGTCATGGAGGCGCAGTACAATGTGCTGAGGGAAAATGGCCACAGCCCGAGCGAAGCCTTCAACGAAACGGTGGAGGAGCTCACCCAGAGCCTCATCCGCCTCGTCGCCGAAAACGGGATGGACTGGATGTACGCGAACTGCAGCACGACCGCTCAGCGGGGAGCTCTGGACTGGAAGGGTCCCTTCCGCGATGCCGTGGCTCCGGTCTTCGACCGACTCTACGAAAGCGTCCGGAGCGGCGAAGAGACGAGGATCGTCCTCTCCGTGAACAATGCCCCCGACTACAGGCAGAAGCTCAACGCCGAACTCGATGCGATGAAGAATACGGAGATGTGGCGGGCCGGCTCGGCCGTCCGTGCGCTTCGGCCGGAAAACCGGAAACGCTGATATACGGAGGAACATCTGGGGACACCTTGCCACAAGGTGTCCCCAGCCCCATCACACCGCTACCTTCCGGGCAGGCCGTCGAGCATCGTTCCATCCGCGCTGTAATTGAGCTGCAGCCCCGCCATGTCCCTGTCCGAGGTGTAGGTCGCATAGGTGGCGTCGGCAATGCTCTGCGGGAAAAAATTCGCGGCAGCGTCTATCATAGCCGCATGGGCCGCTAAAGTGATCTGCCGGCTGCTTACCGAGGTTCCATCGTCGGAATAGGCAGTCAATGTTACCGTCGCTGTGCTATTTTCTGTATTCACCAAAGAGAGGGTGGTCCACCCTTGCTTCTCGATCTTGCCAAACACGCCCGCTCTTGAGCCGGCCCCCCCATTCCCCGCGTAGCTCGCAAGACGGTCGAGGGCCCGGGTGCCGATCAGTTCAAAACCGCTCAAGTTGCCCGTGGCGTCTATCCTGAACCACGCCGTCTGGGCAGGAAGACCGAGTTGATCGGATGTACCGATGTATTTCTCCCTCCCCGGTATGGTATCGGTGGGGGAAGCCAGGTAACTCCCGTTGGCATGATAGGACGTCACGGTGATGTCGCAGGGTGACGAGGACGGGTTGTAGGCCACGATCCCCGTCCACCAGACAGCATTGTTCAAAACGTAAGGGTAATACAGGGATGTGGCCGTCCTGTCCGTCAGCAGGATCCCTTCCATTTGTTGCTCGTTGTAGGTGGCAAACAGCTCCAGCCCGATGAGGCCGCCCGCATTGGTGATCACCGCGGATTTAATGGACGGCTGAGGCACGTCATTGAAAAGATCCTTGACCGCAAAGGCCCTGTGCTCATGGGCGGCCAGCGTAACCTCCTTGCTCTGGCCGTCACTGAAGTCCAGGGTCACGGTCTTCACCGCCGCGGTCGTGTTCACCAGGCTGATCCCCGTCCACCACTCAGCGTCCGAGGCGATGTGGGTGATATAGATGTCCGAGGTGTTCACCTCCCGGACCGCCGGAATCGCCACCCGGTAGCCCCCCTTGTAAAACTTCGTATAGCCCCGGACCGTGCCGGACGTCGTCTCGAAAACGATGTATCCGATGCTGGCGTGGTGCGTGAATTCGCTGGCAACATTGATCTGTCTGCGGCCGTGCGGGTTTAGGGTGACCGCCTTGGTCTCAACGGGCGATCCGCCGGCGTTGCTGTATGCCTTCAGCGTGCCGGTGACCGCCTGATCGCCCGCATTGACGACAGCGATCTCGGTCTGCCAGGAATCCGTCGTGGCGACGTGGGGAAAATAGAGGGGAACGGTGCTGCCGCCGCTGCTCTGCCACTGCTGGTACCAGTAATTCAGAAGAGGGACGAATTCGGAGGCGGCCTTCTGCTGGCCCGCGGCATTGGGATGGCTGTCCTCGGTGGGGTAGTACGCGGTGTTGGAACGCGTCTGGATCACGTGTTCCACGGCGTTGTTGTTCCATCGGTGATGGTTGCCCGGGGCGGTGAGGACGTTGTAATAGTCGAACACCGCCACGTTATGCTGCGCATACCCGTCCAGCCACTCCTCAACCAGCCAGGAGTTGAAGGCCCGGGCATTGGCGGCGTGGCCGGCGCTGGTTTCGGAGGCCATGAGGGGCGGGGCGGTGATGACGATGAACAGCTTGTCCGGCCGGGTCTGAAAATAGGCGAGCAGGCTGTTGTACACAGCCTTGGCGTTGGCCACGGTGAGGTCATAGGAGATCTCCGAGGCCGGCGGGTCGCCAGGGTTGCCATCCAGGTCCGAATTGGGGAAGCAGGACTTGAAGAGGATGATCCGGTTTTCCCCGGCCGGGGGGGTCGGCAGCCGCGACCAGGACCCGAAACTGTCCCCGTTCGGTCCGGGCTCGTTCTGGCCGGACTCCGCGTACAGCGCGCTCAGATGGGTGGCGCTGTTTTCCCCGGTGAACCACTCGGGCCAGTTGTAGATGTCGGTGCGGTCGCCGATCCCGTCCGGGCCCCATCCGTAATTGGTGGCGCTGACGTAGTAGTTGTTGTTCATCAGGGCCATGCCCAAGCCGCCGTAAGGCCCGTCTCCGACATCGGCCAGCCAGTTGCCGCCGGTGGAGTGGTGGATGAAGACCAGCCTCACCGGGCTCGCGGGCGGCGCCGGATCGGCCCAAACGGCTGAAGCCACGATGAGCACGGCCGCGGCTGCCAGAACCCTCCCCTTCCATGCGCGTTTCACCGTATTCCTCCCTCTGTCCTTAAGGGGTCCATGAACGGTCCGGATCGGGGTACAACATGACGATGGCCCTCGGTGCGAATCAGCGATATCCGACGAATGGTTGCCTCAATACAGGCCTCTTGCACCATCGGCAATATAGCATAATGACCGGGGGAACGACATGATGGAATGTTTGAAATCGCACCTTTTTCAACCCGTTGCCTGCCATTGACCGCCGGCAGGCCATGCTACTATGATGCGGCATGGTATCCGTCCGCTGGACCGGTGCCGCCGGCCTGGAATTCACGCACGAGGGCAGGATCTGGCTGATCGATCCCTGCGTTTCGCGGATCGGCAAGATTCCCCTGTTCTTCGGCCGGCCCCGGCCGGATGAGGAGAAGATTGCGCGCTACCTCAACACCCTTCCGGGCCGACTTCAGGGAGTGATCGTCAGCCATACGCACCTGGACCACGCGCTGGATGTCCCGGATATCCTCCGGAAGACTCCCGTTCCATTGATCGGGAGCGAAAGTCTTGAGACGCTGATGGCCCTCCACGGAATGGCAGGGAGGACCACCGTCTGCATCCAGAAAACGCGCGTGGAGCTGCCCGGAGGGGATTGTGTCACGATGATCCCGTCCCTACACGGGCTGGTGCTGTTCGGTCGCGCCCCCTATGCCGGGGAGGTCGATGCGGGGCAAACGCTGCCTTTGAAAGCCTCTCGCTACAGACACGGACGGGTTTTCATCATCCGGTTGGAGGTCGGCGGGAAAGCGTTCATGCACATCGGGACCGCCAACCTGATCGACGGGGAGCTGGATGGAGAGACCTGCGATGTCCTGTTTCTCTGCGTTCCGGGATGGAAGGCTGTCCCGAATTACCTCGGACGCATCCTGTCGCGGGTCAGACCGAAGATCGTGGTCCCCTTTCATTTTGATGATTTCTCGGCCCCGATCCCGAAAGATCGCCAGTCGCCCTTCTGGTCGGCAAGAACGGAAAGGCTTTTCCTCGATGGCATTGTCGGGGAGGCGCCGGACGCGCGGATCGTTTATCCCTCCCTGTTCCAGGTTCTAACGTTTTGAACGCGCCCTTCCGCAGAACGTTCTGATCGCACATTACCGCAAGAGGGGGGAGAGGGGGTCCCGCACGCCAACTGCACGGCAGGGATAAGCTTCACCGGACCGGCCTTGCGGGTGGCGCAAGGATACCGGACAGAGCGGGGTTCAGGTTGCCGCATACCCCCGGCGGTACTTCTCATCGAGCATCGCCTCGATGCTCTCCATGACGACCCTCGTCGCCCCTTCGAACTGCCTCCGATGGCGCTGCTGGGCTTCACGGGAAAATAGGCAAAAGGGCTCCCGGATCCGGAACTCATGGAGCCGGTCATGCACGGAAAGCGGTTCGCCGACCCGATAGGTGATCCGGCCGCTCCTTGCGAAAGGGAGGCTCCCCGGGTAAACCTGTTCTGAATTGTTGCAGGCGACGGGGACGATCCTCTTTTCCGTATGAAGGGCCAACTGCGCGAGCCCGGTCCTCCCCTCGGCCAGTTTCACGGAACGGGTACCCTCGGGAAAGATGATCAGATTGAGCTTCCGCTCGCAGAGGGCCGCACGGCTCAATTCCGCCACCTTCGCCATGACCTCCTCGTATTGCGCCCGGATGAACTCTACGAAATGTTCGCCCATGGCCTGCAGGGTCTCATTCGCGGCGCTTTGCTGCGGCCCCGCCCCGATAATCCGTCCATCGATCATGTCCCGGATGGATCGGTATAGCCCTCTGTCCATTTTTCGGTTGAAGCGACTGCGGTAATGCTCCTCGATGAGATATCCCATCGACGGCACAGGAATGAGATTGCAGAGGTCAAGCCCCTTGGCCAGAAAGGCGTTTCGGTAATACTTGGCCTTCACCCATACGGTCGTGAACGGAAATTCCTTCATCCTGAAAAGCCGGTATTGAAAAGGCCAGTAGTTGAACCGGTCGGTATGGTTCATGGCGAAAATCACGTTCTCATCGCGGGGGATCCGTTCGCAGTTTTCGATCCGGATATCCACCTTCTGGAAAATCTGATAGTTGGGCAACAGCAGCAAATGCGCCAATATCCTCTGTCCGATCGGATTGGACGCCAAGGTTATCCTGTGTAAATATGCGACATCGATCATGCTGGTCTCCTGTAAACACGCAGGGATTGCTCCCGGTGCGCGCATGCTTCCGCTGCAGGCATCGAGCGGGACGGTCTAGGGCCGCTCCTCCCCGGCGATCAGGCGCCGGACACGCTCCAGTTCCCGGGGCGTGTCCACCTCAACGGAATCGTGGGGCGTCACGACCACCTTGATCCGGCAGCCGTATTCGAGGGCGCGGAGCTGTTCGAGCGATTCCAGGCGCTCCAGGACACCCTCGGGAAGGGCGGTGAAGGTACGCAAAAAATCACGGCGGTAGGCGTATATCCCGTGGTGTTTGAAGTATTCGGCCCGTATCCCAGGATCGCGCACATAGGGTATCGTGGCGCGGGTGAAGTAAAGGGCAAACCCGTCGCGGTCGAAAACGACCTTGACAGCGTTCGGATGGGTGATCTCCTCTTCGCGCACGATCCGGTAGGCCAGGGTGGACATCGGGATCGATCGGTCCTGCATCAACGGCCCGACCACCTCATCCACCTGGGTCGGTTCGAAGAGGGGCTGATCGCCCTGGACATTGACGACGATGTCGTCGTCCCTGAGGCCCATCGCCTCCACCGCCTCGGCGATCCGGTCCGTGCCCGAACGGTGCTGCGGGGAGGTCATGACCACATGGCCGCCGAAGGCTTTGACCGCGGCGGATATCCGTTCGTCGTCGGTGGCCACGGCAGCGAGCGCAACCGTGCCGGTCTGAAGGACCCGCTCGTATACGTGCTGGACCATCGGTTTACCGCACAGGTCGGCCAGCGGTTTTCCGGGGAAGCGGGTCGACTCGAAGCGCGAGGGGATGATGCAGACCACCTGGGGGTTCATATCGGCTTCCTCAGAGGTAGGGATCCGGTGCGAGGAGGTGCGTCTTCACATAATCCCAGACCGTCTCTTCGAGTGGATGAAAAACGACCGGGCAGCCCGCCGCCCGGAGTTTCTCCATGTTCGCCTCCGTGAAATACTGATACTGTCCCCGGATCGCCTCGGGCATGTCGATGTAGTCGATGGCCACCTGCCGGTCCATCGCAGCGAAGACGGCACGGACCAGATCGTTCCAGGTCCTGGCCTTTCCCGTCCCGAGGTTGAAGATCCCGTTGACCTCCCTCTGGTTCAGCAGCCACCAGAGGACCTCGACGCCATCCTTGACGTAGACGAAATCCCGCATCTGGCCGCCTTCGGGATATTCTGGCCGGTATGACTTGAAGAGGCGGACCCGTCCGTTGCCCTGGATCTGATGGAAGGCCTTGAAGACCATGCTGGTCATGTCGCCCTTGTGGTACTCGTTCGGGCCGAAGACGTTAAAGAACTTGACCCCGGCGACCTTGTCCGCCATCCCTTCGCGCAACACCCGCAGATCGAAGAGCTGTTTGGAGTAGCCGTACATGTTGATCGGCTTCAGTCGGAGCGTCGTCTCGTCCCCGTCGGAGAAACCCTGCCCGCCGTCGCCATACGTCGCAGCCGAGCTGGCATAGAGGAATCGGACCCCTTTTTCCAGGGCCCATTGGGCCAGGAGGCAGGTGTAGTGGAAGTTGTTCTCCATAAGGTAGTTGCAGTCCCGCTCCGTGGTCGAGGAACAGGCTCCCAGGTGAACGACCGCCTCGACGGGGAAGTGCACCCGGCCTGAATCGACCATGTTGAGGAAGACGCTCTTGTGGATATAGTCGATATAACGGTGCTTCACGAGGTTCTTCCACTTCTCGGACGATGCCAGATCGTCGACGACAATAATGTCGTCGATCCCCTCCGCGTTCAGCCTTGCAATGAATGCACTCCCGATGAATCCGGCCCCGCCGGTGACCACGATCATGGCTTTTCCACTCCCCTTTCCGCCAGCCTCACCCTCAAACGAACGGCGTCCGCGGACGCCCCTGTTGTCGGGTCGCCCTGCCCCGAAGCAGACCGTCCTTACGGGCTGCTCCCCCTACAACGCCTCCGTTGCTTTCGCGATTGCTCCCCGGACCGCCTTCATTCTGGCCGCCGGGATCTTCACGGCAATTCCCATGATCAGGGTCCGTCCCAGAAGATCCTCTGCACGGGGAATCGCCTTGCGGCTGTAGGTGACCTTCCGGTTCCGGGGATCCCTGAAGGGACTCTTGGTCTGTGCCGTGGCCTTGGCCAGAAAATGCTCCCAATTGGGGACATAATGCCAAAAGTTGTCTTTGAAGCAGACCGTGTCGACCCCGTCGGCCTTGAGTGCCTTCTGGAAGGCTTTCGCCTGCTGAGCCGTGGGGAAGTTGAAGGCCAGATGGGTCGCCGAATCGCCGGCCGGATCGGGCACCGACCGGAATTTTAACCCGGGGATCGGGGCCAGCATCGCCTCGATCGCCGCCTTGTGCCTGCGCTGGGCGGCCAACACCCGGTTGAGCTTCCTGAGCTGGGCGATGCCCATGGCCCCCTGGCATTCGTTCATCCGGTAGTTGAAACCGAGGATCGTCCGGCCGTCCAAGGCGCGGCTCACCTTGGAGAGGTGGTCGTGCCCGTGGTCGTGGTACCATTCGGCCCGATGGTACAGGTCCAGGTCGTCGGTGACGACCATGCCGCCCTCTCCGGTGGTGATGGTCTTGTAGTGATCAAAACTGAAGATCCCCATCTGGCCGAAGGTGCCCGTCAGCTTCCCCCGGATGCTCGCCCCGCACGCCTGGGCGTTGTCCTCCAGTACGAGCAGCTTGTATCGCTTCGCCACCTTCATGATCTTGTCCATCCGCGCGGGCGCCCCGCACATGTGAACGGGGATGATCGCCTTGGTCCGCGACGTCAGCTTGTTGGGGATGTCGTCGGGATCCAGGTTGAGGGTATCGTCGATGTCAGCCATCACGGGCATCGCGCCGACCTCGAGTACCGCCTCGTATGTGGCCATGAAGGTGAAAGCGGGGCAGATCACCTCGTCGCCGGGCCCCACATCGAGGGCGGTTAGGGCGACCTTCAGCGCCGCGGATCCCGAGCTCACCCCCAAGGCGTATCGTGTGCCGAAATAACGGGCAAAGGCCTTCTCGAAATCGCGGACCTTCCAAATCCCCTGCCGCTCCTTGTCAAGCGAATAACGGGCGAAGATCCCCGTTTTGAAAAGCGCCATCATCTCGTTCAGCTCTTCCTTGCCGATCAGTTCCGCACCAGCCATGGCTGTTGCCTCCTTTGTTCTAGGAATAACACTCCTGGTATATCTCGACCATCTCCTCCAGCGTCATCCGGCAGGGATTGTTTGCCAGGGGTCTGGCAACCGTCATCGCCGTCTGCGCCAGTTCGGGAAAATCCTTTTCGGGGATTCCCAGTTCCTCAAGCGTCGTCAGGATCCCGCAGTCCTCGATCAGGGACTCCACCGCCTCGACCGCCAGATAAGCTGCATCGCGGATTGGAAGATCCTCGACGATCTCGCCCATGGCCTCCGCGATATCCACGAACTTCCTCCGGGCGCCGGCCAGATTGAATTTCATCACCGCGGGCAGCATGATCGTGTTGGCCAGGCCGTGGGAGACCCCATACTTCCCCCCGAGCGGATAGGAGAGGGAGTGAACCGCCGTCACGCCCGCATTGGCAAGGCCGAGACCCGCATAGAGGCTCCCCAGGAGCATCGCCTCCCTCGCCTCGATGTTGGCGCCGTCATGTACAGCCGTCCTCAGGTGGTCGGAGATGAGGCGGACCGCCTCCAGCGACAACGTCTCGCTCATCGGCGAGGCGTTGATCGACGTGTAGGATTCAATCGCGTGGCAGAGGGCGTCAATCCCCGTGGCTGCGGTAGGATGGGGCGGAAGGGTCAACGTCAGTTCCGGATCCAGGAGGGCCAGCTCCGGGTAGAGGTATGGGCTGTTCATCCCCTCCTTCTTCTTGATCTTTTTCCGGATAAACACGGCGGTGAAGGTCACCTCGCTGCCGGTCCCCGCAGTGGTCGGCACCATGATCTTGGGGAGCCCCGGGCCGGGGATCCGGTTCAGGCCGAGATAGTCCTCCGCCTTCCCGCGGTTCGCCGCGATCGCGGCGATCGCCTTGGCCAAGTCCATCGCACTTCCGCCCCCGATGCCGATCACCCCGTCGCAATGTTTCTCCAGGGCGAGCGCGCTCCCCTCGTCGGCAAGCTCGATGGGCGGTTCCGGAGCCGTCCGGTCGTAGAGAACGCAATCGATCTTCGCCTGGTCCATCAAAAAGGCGATCCGTTCTCCGAATCCGGCAGCGGCCAGATTGCCGTCGAGCACGATGATCGGCCGCTTGACCTTCAGTTCCGCAAGATGTTGCGCCAGGTCCGCAAAGCTTCCCCTGCCGAACACGATTTTTGGGGCTCCCGTGAAAGAAAAAGGCTTCATGATCCGCGCTCCATTCCCTTCGTATCGTTTATGTTTTTGACATGCTGCACGTTCATTTCCCCTCCCCTGCGGCAGGGGCATGCGCAAGCGGAACATCCGTCCCCTAAATTTTTATCCATTACGAGCATAATGTCGAAAAGTCAAGGTTTTTTGCGCTCCTTGTGATCGCCGTACCATTCGATCTGACGGCAGATCCCCCGGAGGATCTTGACCTCTCGGGCCTGCAGGGTCGTCCGGGCAAACAGGCGGCGGAGGTGCATCATCCAGTAGTCGGGGTTGTCCGGCAGCAGGAATCCTATCGCCATGAGGGTCTCCTTGAGCTGGGCGTACATCCCTTCCAACTCCTTGGCGCTGGCCAGTTTCGGCGCAAAGGCTCTTTCCGGTTCCATCCGTGCGACCAGAATCTCGTAGCAGATCACCATGACCGCGTGGGAGAGGTTGAGCGACTTGAAGCCCGCGGTGGGGATCGTGACCACGGTCTGGCAAAAACGGAGGTCGTCGTTCGTCAGTCCCTTGTCCTCCGGACCAAAAAGAAGGGCGATCTCGTTTTCCTGAGACAGGCCGGCCACGATCTCGGCCATTCGCCGGGGGAAGACCGCCGGCCCTCTCCCGGCCCCTTGCCGCGCGGTGGTGCCGACCACCCAGGAGAAGCCCGCAAGCGCTTCGTCGAGCGTGTCGAAGTGGCGGATCCCTTCCAGGACGGGCTTCGCCACATGGGTCGCCATCTGGCGAACCTCTTCGTGGTCCAGATCGCGGTTCCCGACCACGATCATCCTGGAGATTCCCATATTCATGGCACAGCGCGCCGCGGACCCGACATTTCCAGGAAATTTGGGCGCCTTTAAAACGATGGTGATATGATCGAGGTTCGCATTGACCAATGCCACGACAGTCTCCATACGCCGGTTGGACGTCCAACACCTCGGCAGGTATGCCATGAACCCCTGCGATCGACTCTCCACAAGCCGTTATGGTTTGATCCAACGGGCCGCTACAAAGGCACCCGTCTCGCTCCCTGCCCCCTGCCTTTCGGTCCGGTCAAACGTATCCGGAGGGTCCTCCTGGCCGAAATGAACCGCGGTCCGGGCCACCCCCGCAACGGACGCGACAGCCAGAAGCTGCGCCGGCGATCGGAACCAGACCCGGTTGAAGAGCGAGTCCGGATCACGCCGGGCGGCCGCGGCGCGCCTATCAGCCCATGGGCTGAGACTGTTGAGCGTCGCCACGACGATCACCCCGCCGGTCCGGGTCACACGGAAAAGCTCCCGAATCGCCTGACGTGCATCCGCCACGAACTCCAGTGCCGCCACGGAAACGGTCTTGTCGAAGACACCGCCGGCAAAGGGAAGGGCCGTCATGTCGGCCGCCACGAACCCCCGGGGCCGGTTTGAGGTCTTGGCCATCGCATGCGCCAGCATCGCCCGGGATATGTCGATACCGATCACGTCAGCCCCTCGGTCGATGAATTCCCGGGTAAAGATACCGGTGCCGCATCCCGCATCCAGTATCGTCTCCCCCCGTTTCGGCCGGAGCAGATCGATCATCAGACCGCATTCATGCCGCAGCACCGCTCTGCCCACCGGGGTCTCGAACCAGCGATCGTATCGCTCCGGCCAGTCGTCGAACAATTGCTTCCCCGCCATCTTCACCTCCGGCCGGACCCTGCGGCCAACGGAAAGCCTCTTATATAAGGATTCGCCAGTGCGTTGCAATGACAAATTGGAGGGGATTGACATCAGCCGTTCGCTCTGTCAAAAGAAGTCCATGGATGAAGCACTGACCACCACCCTGTCCGAAGGGGCAGCGTTGATCGGCGTCCGGCTCGGGCCGTCGGCACTGTCCCAATTCGAGGCATACCATCGGGAGCTCCTCCACTGGAACCGGCGGTTCAATCTGGTCTCGGACCGCTCCTCGAAGGAGATCGTGATCCGGCATTTTCTGGACTCCTTGACCCCGCTTCCCTTTCTGGACCGCCCCGACGGCAGTCTGATCGATCTCGGGAGCGGGGGTGGGTTTCCCGGGATCCCTCTGCGGATCGCTCTTCCCGATCTTAAGGTCTGGCTCGTGGAATCGTCGCGCAAAAAAAGCTCCTTTCTCTCCCACATCGTTCGTACCCTTAACCTTGGCGGGGTGCAGGTGGTCCGGGGACGCGCCGAGGAGCTGGCCTCGGAGGACGCCCTGGAAGGACGCTTCGACATGCTCATTTCCCGGGCGGCCTTCAAGCTTCCGGAACTGCTCCGGACGGGTTCTGGTTTCCTCAGACCGGGAGGGCAGCTGATCGCCATGAAGGGGCCGGACCTGCGGGCGGAGATCGCCGAAACGGAAGAGATGGCGGCTGGTGCGGGAATGGTCTTCTCTACCCTCAGGGACATCCGTTTGCCTGTAACAAATTCACAAAGGATAATCGTCATTTACAATCGCGCTTTCCGTCAAGATTTTCTGTAAAAAACCTTTTTAAAAATCCTTTTTTGTGCTAACTTCGGTGTGCGCATGGATCCTGATGCATCATGCAGGGCGTTCCGTTGAATGACTCGTAAAATCATAAGCATGGCCAATCAGAAGGGGGGCGTGGGCAAAACCACGACCGCCATCAACCTCTCGGCATCGCTGGCCGCTGCGGAGAAGCGCACACTCCTGATCGACTGCGACTCCCAGGGCAATGCGACAAGCGGCATGGGGATTGATCGCTTGTCCATCAGGGACAAGAACCTCTATCATTGCCTGATTGGCAAGCAGTTGCTGCGTGACGTCATCGTCGGAACGCAGATTCCCCATCTGGATCTGGTGCCTGCCAACCAGGACCTGGTCGGAATCGAGGTGGAGTTTATCTCGCTCGAGGATCGCGAGAAGCGTCTCCGAAACCTGATCCGCTCGTTGGAAACGGCCTATGAATACGTCATTATCGACTGTCCCCCGGCACTCGGATTTCTCACGGTCAATGCGCTTGTGGCCTCGGACGAACTGATTGTGCCTCTTCAGTGCGAGTATTTCGCAATGGAGGGATTGGGTCAATTGCTCAACACGATGAATCTGGTGAAGAACCGTCTAAATCCCACGCTGACCCTGAGGGGGATTCTCTTGACCATGTACGACACACGCAACCTGCTTTCCCGAAAGGTGAGCGAAGACGTGCGAGGCCATTTCGGCAGCCTGGTCTTTCAAACGGTTATCCCCCGGAATGTCCGGCTTTCCGAAAGCCCCAGCCACGGACTTCCGATCATCCTGTATGACATCCGTTCGCGCGGCGCGGTGTCTTATATGGAACTGGCCAAGGAAATCATCAGCAACGGGAGGTCATGATGCCATCCAAGCAATCCCTCGGCAGGGGGCTGGGAGCGATGTTCCCGGATCTCCTGAACCCTATCGGCGACCGGCCATCCTATGTGCACTGCGGCATCGAGGAACTGACGCCGAACCGGTTCCAGCCCAGGCGGGACTTCAACGACGCAGACCAAAAGCAGCTTGTCGATTCCGTCAGGCAAAGCGGGATCATCCAGCCGATCATCGTCCGGAAATCGGACATGGGCTATGAAATCATCGCCGGCGAACGGCGCTGGCGGGCGGCGCAGGCAGCCGGTCTGAAGGAAGTTCCCGTTATCATCCGCAAGGCGGAGGATCAGGAGCTGGCTGAAATTTCGCTGATCGAGAATATCCAGCGCGAGGCCCTGAATCCCATCGAGGAGGCGGAAGCGTATCAGACCCTGCTGACGCGGTTCTCGCTTTCTCAGGAAGAGATATCTGCGCGGGTCGGAAAGGACCGTTCCACGATCGCCAATACGATCCGGCTGCTGAAGCTTCCGGAGGCTGTCCGGAAGGCCCTGATCGGCAAACAGATCACGGCCGGTCATGCCCGGACCCTGCTGGCCCTGGATCGTCCGGCGGATCAAATCGGGACACTGAAGACGATTCTGCAAAGAGGACTGAACGTTCGCGATACGGAAAGGTTGATCAAAAGGCTCAAATCGCGGCCTGCAAACCCAGCGAAGCCCAAAGGCAAGGATATCTACTTGACGGATCTCGAGCGCGATCTGTCGTCCCATCTTATGACGGCCGTCCAGATCCGCGCCGGCAACAGAGCGGGAACCATTGAGATCCGCTTCGTGAATGGCGATGAATTGAACCGCTTGGTACGTCTGTTGCTCGATCGGGAGTGACGCGGCGCCTACGGTGGTTATCCACAGATGTTGAGAAACTTGTGCATAAGGTTGTGAAACGTGGAAGCGTTATGGGAAAAAACCCTTAATATCCTAAGGGGAAAAATAAGCCAGCAGAACTTCGAAACCTGGATCCGTCCCGTTCGCATTGCGGACATGGAAGGTGATCAGGTCCGCCTCCGCGTCCCCAATCGATTCTTCCGCGACTGGCTGGTGGAGAACTATCTCGGCCTGATGCAGGAGTCCATGAGAACGGTTACCGGCATCTCGCTGCACGTCGAATGGATCATCGAACAGGATAATCATGTCAGCACTCCAACCGGACTTGCATCCGAACGGCTTTCCGAAGCTCGGGGAGCGGCCAGACGGTCATCCCGTTCGCGAATCCATTCCACACTGAACGAAAACTACAGCTTCGACCGTTTTGTGGTGGGATCCTGCAACCAGTTCGCGCATGCGGCCTCAGAAGCCGTTGCGGAACAGCCGGCCAAGAATTACAACCCTCTGTTCATTTATGGGGGTGTGGGGCTGGGAAAGACCCACCTTCTGAATGCCATCGGCCTGAAGACCCTGAAGCTCTTTCCGGACATGAACGTGGTCTACGTCTCGGCCGAGGTGTTCATGAACGAGTTGATCAATTCCATACGATACGACAAAATGCCGAAATTTCGTGAAAAATTCAGGAATATCGATTGTCTGTTGATTGATGATATCCAGTTCATTGCCGGAAAAGAAAGAACACAGGAAGAGTTCTTTCATACGTTCAACACCCTTCACGACGCCGGTAAGCAGATCGTGGTGACGAGTGATAAATTTCCAAAGGATATTCCTAATCTAGAGGGTCGATTGCGGTCACGCTTTGAATGGGGATTGATCGCGGATATCCAGCCCCCCGAGATCGAAACCAAAATAGCGATCCTGGAGAAGAAATCCCAGGAGAACCATATCACCCTACCGGGCAATGTGGCCCTTTACCTCGCCTCACAAGCGGAATCCAACATCCGGGAATTGGAGGGATATCTCGTCAGGATTGCTGCATATTCCTCTCTGACAGGACGACAGATCGACCTGGACTTGGTCAAGAGCGTTCTCAAACAGTTGCTTCGGAAGGAAGAAAAGGCGGTCATCACGATCGAAGATGTCATTAAGTCGGTGGGAGCGAAGTTTGGTATAAAGATTTCGGACATTAAATCGCATAAAAAGAATAAAAATATTGTTTTGGCACGTCAGGTCTCCATGTTTCTGGCAAGGGAGATGACCACCGCCTCTTTTCCGGATATCGGCACCAAAATAGGAGGCCGAGACCATTCCACGGTCATCTACGCACACAACAAAGTAAAAAAGCTCCTGACGGTCAACAAAGTCCTACGGGATCATGTGGAGGAGATCCAGGATTCGCTTCTTCACAAAGATTGAATGTGGGATTGAGGGGCTTCGTCCACAACCCTAAGGGAAGAAAAACATCGTGATCTGAATAGGAAGGAAGGTTATCGACACAGTGCACAGCGTCTATTACTGCTACTGATTATTGTTTAATAGAAACTTGGATTAGATTGGAACCTGCAGGGAAAGGATGGGGATGGATTATGGAATTTAGCATCGGAAGAGATATTTTCTTGTCGGGGATTCAAAAAACGCTGGGCATTGTGGAAAAGAAAACCACCATTCCGATCTTAAGCAACCTCTTGATCAAAGCGGCTCAGGGCCGGGTGACCATTATGGCGACGGATCGTGAAATCGGATGGGTGGCGGACTATGAGGCGGAAGTGGTCCGGGAGGGAGGGATCACGCTCTCTGCAAGAAAGCTTCACGAGATGGTGAGGGAGATTCAGGGAGAGCGGATTCATGTGGTCAAGAAAGACAGGGATATTGTGGTTCTGACCTGTGACAAGGCCACCTATCGGGTGCCAGGCATTCCCGAAGATGATTATCCCGTGGTGGAGGATCGGGATGATGTGCCCTGTTATCGGGTTAAAGGGGCTGTGTTGAAGGAGTTAATCCGGAAGACCTCCTTTGCGATATCCACTGATGAGATGAGAAAAACACTTTGTGGTGTTTTGGTGGAGACGGAAAAGACGGGGGAAACGTATCATTTGAAAATGGTGGCCACGGATGGGCATCGGCTGGCTTTGATGAAGATGGATACAGGGGAAAAGGATTTTGCAGAGACGGAGAGGAATGTGATCATTCCTCGTAAGGGGCTCATGGAGATCCGTCGTTTTGTAGAGGACGAACCTGGAGATGTATGGATGGGATTCCGGAATGGGGAATGCGTTTTCAAGACGGATCATACGATGTTGAAGGTGAGTCTGGTTGAGGGAGATTATCCGGATTACCGCAGGGTGATTCCGACGGAGAAGGGGATCGTTCTGGAAATCGATAAGGACAAGATTCTCCATGCGCTGCGGCGCATGAGCGTTATCTCGTCCGATCGTTACAATGGGGTGATCCTGACCCTCGTCGAGGGTAAGATCATCGTCAATTCGAATAATCCCGATGTCGGTGAGGCCAATGATGAAATCGACGTCGGCTATTCCGGCGAAGGAAAGAGCGTCGGCTATAATGTCGCCTATCTGGCTAATGCCATCGAAGTGATCGACGAAGAGAAGATCAGCTTCGAGGTGGGGGAGGGAATGAAGCCCGGCATTATCCGGGCGGTCGGCAATGATCAATATTTCTGCATTGTCATGCCACTGAAATTATAGAGATCCACATCAGAATGGAAAGAGGTTGAATGGAAGAGATTTATCAGGAAAAAGTCGAACAGGTCAAGGAAGATTATGGCGCCGACAGTATCAGGGTCCTGGAGGGTCTTGAGGCGGTCAGGAAGCGCCCGGCCATGTATATCGGAAGCACAGGAAAGGAAGGGCTGCACCATCTGGTCTACGAGGTGGTGGATAACAGCATCGATGAGGCTTCCGCCGGTTTCTGCGACGTCATCATGGTGAAGATCAGGGTGGACAACAGCATTGTCGTGGACGACAACGGCCGGGGGATACCGGTCGAAATCCACAAGACAGAGGGGGTTTCGGCTGCAGAGGTAGCGTTAACCAAACTCCATGCCGGGGCGAAGTTTTCAAACGACAGCTACAAGATCTCCGGCGGCCTCCACGGCGTCGGCGTCTCCGTAGTCAACGCCCTTTCATCTTACCTCGAGCTGGAAGTGAGAAGAGACGGAGGCGTCCATGCACAGTCCTACGTACGCGGTATCCCCAATGCCCCCTTGGAAAAGATCGGAAAGACGCGGGGCCGAGGTACCAAGATCACTTTTAAACCGGATGAGGAGATCTTCGAGGACACGGAGTTCAGCTTCGATATCCTTTCCAACAGACTCAGAGAAGTGGCGTTTCTGAATTCCGGTGTCAAGATCACCCTGATCGACGAACGGATAGACCGCAGCAGCGAGTTCTTCTACAAGGGCGGAATCGTCTCCTTTGTCGAATACCTCAACCGCAATAAACGGGTCCTCCACAAGAACCCGATCTTCATCAAGGGCGAACGGGAGGATTGCATGGTCGAGGTCGCCCTCCAGTACAACGATACTTACACGGAGAACATCTTTTCCTTTGCCAACAGCATCAACACGACGGAGGGGGGAACCCATCTCGTCGGTTTCCGGTCCGCCCTGACCCGGGCTTTCAACAACTACGCCACATCAAGCGGCATCCTCAAGAACGGCAAGGAGTCTCTCAAGGGGGAGGATCTGAGGGAGGGGCTCACCTGCATCATAAGCGTCAAGATTCGCAATCCCCAATTCGAGGGCCAGACCAAGACGAAGCTCGGCAACAGCGAAGTCAAAGGACTGGTCGAGGGCATCGTCTACGACAAAATCAGCAGCTACCTCGAAGAGAATCCGTCCATCTCCAAGCAGCTCCTGGGAAAATGCCTGGAGGCGTCCCGGGCACGCGAGGCAGCCCGACGCGCCAGGGAACTGACCCGGCGCAAGACGGCCCTGGAGGTGGGGTCCCTTCCGGGTAAGCTGGCCGACTGCCAGGAAAAGGACCCGGCGCGAAGCGAACTCTATCTGGTGGAAGGCGAATCTGCAGGCGGTTCCGCCAAGCAGGGTCGTGATCGGAAAAACCAGGCGATCCTGCCTTTGCGGGGCAAGGTTCTCAATGTGGAGAAGGCTCGTTTCGACAAGATGCTCCAAAACGAGGAGTTCAAGATCCTCATCACCGCCCTGGGTACCGGCGTCGGCCTAGGAGACCAAGACAAGGATATCAGCAGGCTTCGTTACCACAAGGTCATCATCATGACCGATGCCGACGTGGACGGTCTTCACATCCGAACCCTGCTTTTGACCTTCTTTTTCCGGCAGATGAAGGAGGTGGTTGAAAGGGGTCACCTGTACATTGCACAGCCCCCCTTGTTCAAGGTCAGCGACCGGAAGCAGGAGATCTACATCCACAATGAAAGAGACATGAACCGGCATGTCCTGGATAACGGAGTCAACAGGGTCCGTGTCGTTACGGGAGAAGGATCTGCCCAGATCTTCACCGGAAGCCGTCTCCTGACGATCATCAAGAAGGCCATGAGGATCGAGACGATTCTCGACCGGTTCGAACGTGAAGACAAACACCGGGAATTGATACGCATATTGGCCGGAGATCCCGCTTTTTCCGAGGCGGACTTTCTTGCCGAAGAGGCCCTTTCCCGTGTCGCTGGAAGAACCGCCATGGCCCTCGGGGATCTCCTGGACGGACAGGGTGTCGAGGGCGACCAGGAACATGGCCACTGGAAGATGGTTTTTCGAATCAAGCGGGGCGGTCAGATCATGGCTTCGTGTATTGACCGCTTGATCTTCAAGCTGCCGAAATTCCAGGAGCTCAGGTTGCTGCTCGGCCAGGTTGCGGCTCTGGGCGAACCACCCTATCACGTCTACGCCGAGAATGGCGATGCTGGCGCGGAGGCGCTGCCTGAAACCGCGGATAGCATGGCCGCCCTCATCGACCGGATTGTTGCCGCCGGGAAGAAAGGATTGGCGATCCAGCGCTACAAAGGCCTCGGAGAGATGAATCCCGAACAGCTTTGGGAGACGACGATGAATCCCGAAAAGAGGACGCTGCTTCAGGTCCGGATCGAGGATGCCGTTGCCGCCGACGAGATCTTCGCGACCTTGATGGGCGACCAGGTCGAGCCGAGGCGCGAATTCATTTACAAAAACGCCATGTATGCCAAGAATCTTGATGTTTAGGGACCCGATGGCAGGACCGCTTTTGGCCGTCGTTTCCCCCATGGATGCTGCCGAGCAGGGGGGGCCGGCTGTTGTTAAAGACCGAGGGCCAGGCCGGCAGGGTCTCTCGGTTGATCGAAGGAGAAGATAGATCAGAATGGATTCCCTTTTTGAAAAGAACGTGGCTGTCACGATCGAAGACGAGATGAAGAAGTCCTATATGGACTATGCCATGAGCGTCATCATCGGTCGTGCGATCCCCGACTGCCGTGACGGCCTGAAACCGGTCCACCGCCGGGTCCTCTTTGCCATGAGCGAGATGGGGAACCGATGGAACAAGCCTTACAAGAAATCGGCAAGGATCGTCGGAGACGTTATCGGAAAGTACCACCCCCACGGCGATACAGCGGCCTACGACACGATCGTCCGGATGGCTCAGGAATTCTCCATGCGTTACATGCTCGTCGACGGGCAGGGAAACTTCGGCTCCATCGACGGGGACCCCCCGGCGGCGATGCGGTACACCGAGGTCCGGATGGCGAGATTTTCCGAGGAGCTCCTGGCCGATCTCGAGAAGGACACCGTTGATTTCATGCCCAACTACGACGAGTCGCTCCAGGAACCGGTGGTCCTTCCGGCCAAGATCCCCAACCTGCTGCTCAACGGTTCCGCCGGGATCGCGGTAGGTGTGGCGACCAACATCCCCCCCCACAATATCCGGGAGGTGGTGGACGGGACGATCGCGCTCATCCGAAACCCCGAGATCGCCATCGAAGGGTTGATGCACTACATCCAGGGACCTGATTTCCCCACAGCCGGCTTCATCAACGGCCGGGAGGGGATCCTCTCCGCTTACCGGACCGGTCGGGGGATTATACGGATCCGGGCCCGGGCCCTGATCGAGAAAAATGCCCGAAACGACCGGGAGAGCATCGTGGTGACGGAGCTCCCCTACCAGGTCAACAAGGCGTCCCTCATCGAGAAGATCTCGGATCTGGTCAAGGAGAAGAAGATCGCCGGGATCGCGGACCTCCGCGATGAGTCGGACCGGGAGGGGATCCGGGTCGTCCTGGACCTCAAGAAGGACGAGGCCTCGGCCATCATCCTCAACCAGCTCTACAAGCACACGCAGATGGAATCGTCCTTCGGGATCATCATGCTGGCCATCGATCAGGGTCAGCCCCGGGTCTTCAACCTCAAGGACCTCCTCCAGAGCTTCGTCGCGTTCCGCAAGGAGGTGGTGATCCGCAGGACCCGGTTCGACCTGACCAAGGCCAGGGAGCGGGCTCACATTCTCGAGGGACTCATCATCGCCCTGGATCGGATCGACGAGGTGATCGCCGTGATCAAGGCGGCGGCCAACCCCCCGGAGGCGTCGAACGCGCTTTGCAGCCGTTTCGGCCTCAGCGAGGCCCAGGCCAAGGCGATCCTCGATATGCGGCTTCAGCGCCTTACCGGCTTGGAACGGGAGAAGATCGAATCGGAATACGCCGAGATCTCCTCCCTGATCAGGACCCTCCAGGGGATTCTCGACGACCCGCAGAAGGTGCTTGATGTGATTGTGGCGGAGCTCGAGGAGGTCAAGGCCCGCTACGGAGACGAACGCAGGACGGAGATCGTCGCCAGTTCCGAGGAGATCGATATCGAGGACATGATCGTCGAGGAGGACATGGTCGTGACGATCTCCCATGCCGGCTACATCAAACGCAACGCGGTAAGTCTCTATAAAAGCCAGCGTCGCGGCGGCAAGGGGAAGATCGGGATGGGGACCAAGGAGGAGGATTTCGTCGAAAGGCTCTTCATCGCCTCGACCCACCACTATGTCCTGATTTTCACCAGCAAGGGCCGCCTCTACTGGCTGAAGGTCTATCAGATACCGCAGGCCGGCCGGGCCGCTAAGGGAAAGGCGATCGTCAACTTCGTCAACCTGGCCCCAGGCGAACGGGTCGCCGTAGTCCTGCCGGTGAAGGAATTCTCCGGAGACAAGTCGGTCGTCATGGTGACGAAACAGGGGACGATCAAGAAAACGGAGCTTTCCGCCTTCTCCAATCCCCGCTCCGGAGGGATCATCGCCATCTCGATCGATGACGGGGACGAACTGGTCGATGTGGAGATGACCCTGGGCAGCCAGGACATTTTCCTGGGGACCCGGAAGGGGAAATCGATCCGCTTCCGGGAGGAAGAGGTGCGCGACATGGGCCGGACAGCCCGAGGCGTCCGGGGAATCATGATGGAGTCCGACGACTACGTTGTCGGCATGGAGATTCCCACCGAGGGAAACACGATCCTTACCATCTCGGAGAAGGGTTACGGCAAGCGCACCGAGATCGCCGAGTATCGGCTCCAGACGCGGGGCGGCAAGGGAACGATCAACCTGAGAACCGGCGAGAAGGTGGGCAACGTATCCGGAATCCTCCAGATCTCCGGCAACGAGGACATCATGCTGATCAGCGATGCGGGCCGGATCGTCCGGATGCGGGCCGAAGAGATCCGGGTCATCCATCGGGTGACCCAGGGGGTGCGCCTGATCGACATGGACGATAACGAGACGCTCGTCGGCGTGGCTCGGGCCGAACGGGAGGAACGGGACAACGACACTGCGCCGGGGGAGGAGGATTCAGCAGATGAAGGAGGCGCCGAATTCGATCTGACGCCCTTCAACGGCGGGACGGAGCCGGAGGAATGAGCAGGCTTCGACGATCGGCCCTCGGTCTGAGCCTCCTCCTGCTTTTTGCATGCGCGCCCAAGGAGATTCTTCCACCGTTGCCGGGACCAAAGCCGGCGAAGGTCGCCGTGGTTCTGGGGGCGGGCGCATCCAAGGGATTCGCACACATCGGCGTTCTGAAGGTCCTGGAAGCGCAGAAGATACCCATCGATCTTGTGGTCGGGACGAGCGCGGGGAGCGCCGTCGGATGCCTTTACGCCTCCGGAATCGACGCCTTCCAACTCCAGCGGATCGCACTGGCTCTCCAGAAGGAGGACCTCATCGATTGGACCCTGCCAGACAACGGTTTCATCCGCGGGGACAAACTCGAACAATTCATCAACCGGTCGGTACGCCAGACCCCCCTTGAAAGGCTGACGATCCCGTTTAGGGCGGTTGCCGCGAATCTGCAGACCGGCGCGGAGATCGTGTTCGCCATGGGAAACGCCGGACGGGCGGTCCGTGCGAGCTGTGCTATCCCCGGCGTGTTCCAGCCGGTCCGGATCGGGGATCAGACCTATGCGGACGGCGGCCTGGTCAGTCCCGTTGCGGTGGATGCGGCCCGCAGGGCCGGCGCCGACGTCGTCATCGCAGTGGACATCTCCTCCGGCGTCGCAGCGTCTGCGCCGGCAGGGATCCTTGACACGATCCTGCAGTCGATCGACATCATGTACGAGAAGATCGCCAAGGCCCAGCTCAAGGACGCCGACGTGGTCATCCAGCCCCAGGTACGCCATATCGCCACGAATGATTTCGACAAGCGCAGCGAGGCGATTTTCGAGGGGGAGAAGGCGGCCACCCTGGCCCTTCCCCGGATCCGGCAGATCCTGGAGCAGCTCCGTACCGAGGGACGCCTGCCCTAGAGCAGGCCGCGGCCTGCATCGCAAGGGGCTCCAGACGTTACTTGCCGGTCACGAATCTCCGGAACTCTCGGCCCGCCTGACGGAAGGCCTCTCCGATCCTTTTTCCGGTTTCCCTGAACCACTCCCCTACGGTTCGACCCTTTTTCCGGGCCTCCCGTCTGGTCTCCTCGATCCCCTGCTTGACGCCTTCGGAAACCTCCCTGGCCTCGTCCCGAATCTTCTGTCCCGCCTCCTGGGTCCCCTCCTTGATCGCCTGACCGGTTTCTTTCCCCTTCTTCGTAATCTCCCGGCCGACTTCCCTTGCCCCCTCACCCACCTCTTGAGCCCCGTCCTGAATGCCCCGGCCAATGGATTTCGCCCCTTCCGTGAAGCCGCTTTCGGCGGCCGGGCAGGGGACGGTCCACAAGAACGCCACGAGGAAGGCTAAAACGAGTGTCCGCATCGGAAACCTCCCATCCTGTCGAGTCGTATTCCCCATATACCACCCTGCAGTGCCTACCTATCTGCAAATCCGGGAGCCCTGTCAAGTGCAAATCCCGTCGGGCCATCCGGACCGGAAGTCAATGGCGAAACGAAAAGCAGAGGTCGTCGGCCAATCGATACACGAGCCTCTCAGGTCGGGCACGGGACCATCATCCGGCCCGTCTTCACAGTCGGTCCGGCTCCGCATCCGCCGTTTCCCCGGTCCTGCAGTGCCGGAATCGGTGTGGACAGCAGCCGAGCTTACCCTTCGGTCGGGATCACCTTGCGCACGTCCTTGCTCAGCCATTCCAGCCGGTTGAGCGCATTGATGTAGGCCTTGGCCGAGGCCACCAGCACGTCGGGATGGGCGCCCCGTCCGACGACGGAACGGCCGTTGAACTTGAGTTGCACCATCACCTCTCCCTGCGCATCGGTGCCACCGGTGATCGCGTTGACGGCATACCTCAGCAGAGGGTAGTTGGTCTGGGTGATCTTGCGGATCGCTGCAAAGATGGCATCGACCGGCCCCACGCCAAATCCGGCCTCCTGGACCATGGTGCCGTCGATTTCCATCTGCATCGTGGCCGTCGGCACCGCGACGCTGCCGCTGACCACATTGAGGTAGAGGAGACGGTACTTCTCGCCGCCTCTTGAGAGTTCCTCGTGAACGATGGCCTCCAGATCCTCGTCGAAGACCTCCTTCTTGACGTCGGCCAGTTCCTTGAAACGGACAAAGACCCGGTCGAGATCCTCCTCGCCGAGGCTGTATCCCATCTCCCGGAGCCTTTCCGAAATCGCATGGCGTCCGGAATGCTTGCCGAGCACCAGATGGGTTTCCGAGATCCCGACCGACTGGGGGGTCATGATCTCGTAGGTGATCTTCTCCTTGAGCAGGCCGTCCTGGTGGATTCCCGATTCGTGGGCAAAGGCGTTGGCGCCGACGATCGCCTTATTCGGCTGAACCGGAACGCCGATGATCTGCGTCAGCAGGCGCGAGGTCTGGTGGATGTATTCGGTTTTGATCCCCGTTTCGAGATCGAACAGATCCTTGCGGGTCTTGATGGCCATCACCACCTCTTCCATCGCGCTGTTTCCCGCCCGCTCGCCGATTCCATTGATTGTACATTCCACCTGCCTGGCGCCGTTGCGGATGGCCGCCAAGGCGTTGGCCGTGGCGAGGCCGAGGTCGTTGTGGCAGTGGACCGAGATCACCGCTTGGCGGATGTTCTTCACACGGGCGAAGAGGGCGGCGATCAGCTCCCCGAACTCCTCCGGGATGGCGTAGCCGACCGTGTCGGGAATATTGACCGTGGCCGCCCCTGCAGCGATGACCGCCTCAACCATCTCGCAGAGATAGTCCCGGTCGCTCCGGGTCGCATCCATCGGTGAGAATTCCACATTTTCGGTATAACCGCGTGCATGGGCCACGGCGGCACAGGCCTCCTTCAGCACCTCGGCCCTCGTTTTGCGAAGCTGGTATTTGAGGTGGATGTCGGATGAGGAGATGAAGGTGTGAATCCGGGGGTTTGCGGCCCCGGAGACGGCCTCCCAGGCGCGGTCGATGTCGTTCCGGTTCGCCCTGGCCAACGCGGCGATCTGGCATCCGCGGACCTCCATCGCGATCTGCCGGACAGAGGCGAAATCCCCGTCCGAGGCAACCGGGAAGCCGGCCTCGATGATGTCCACGCCCATCTTTTCGAGTTGTCGGGCGATCCGGAGCTTCTCTTCCGGGTTCATGCTCGCCCCTGGGGACTGTTCGCCGTCCCGAAGCGTCGTATCGAAGATGAACACCCTCTGCTTTGCTGAAACCATCGCGGACTCCTTTCATGACAAAATAAAAAGGCCATGGGTTTCGAAGCCCATGGCCTTTAGGTTTTGATCGATTGATCGGTCGTTACGGCATTCCTAAAAACAACGGGCGGAGGGGCCTGTCGGGCAGGCAAAGAAGGGCGAGGCCCAAAAGGAGGAGGGCGAGCAAGTTGTTGCCGATATATGCCGCTTCCGCAACCGCTGTCATGTTCAAAATCCCGTTGTCCTATTGGCCGGACCCTTCAGGACCAGCCACACTGACTGACTGTAGGATACGA
>CAZWTL010000011.1:0-58389 GCA_964637025.1 uncultured Syntrophaceae bacterium
TTCTGGTCGGCAGCGGAGCGATCGGAACCGTGCTGCGCAAGGGGCAGGAACTCTCGGGCGAGCCGGTCGAACTGCTGAACCTGAGGCGCCCGGAAGCGGTGCTCGCCCTCCACAAGGCTTACCGCGAGGCCGGATCGCGGGTCCTCGTAACGAACACCTTTGCCGCCAACCCCCTGTCTCTCGAGGAGTGCGGGGCGGCCTCGCTCTGCCGCGAGATCAATGAAGCCGGCATCGGCCTGGCGCGGCAGGCAGCCGGGGATGGCTGCCTGGTCTGGGCCTCCGTCGGACCCCTCTCCCTGGGACTCCGGCACGAGGATTATCCGGAAAACGAACTTGCCTCGATCTACGGCGTGCAGTGCACCGCCCTCTCCGGGGCGGACGCGATCGTCCTGGAAACCTTCGCGGATCCGCGCGAAGCGCGGGCCGCCCTGAAGGCGGCGGCGGCCTCCGGGCTTCCTGTCGTCTTTCAGGTCGGCCACACAGGCCGCGGCCGGAACCGCTGGACCACGGTCGATGTCCTGCTCGCCGAGGCGGAGGCGGCGGGCGCGTCGGCCGTCGGAACCAACTGCCAGCACCCTGACGACATCGTGGATGTGGCGGCCTACCTCGTTTCCCGTACGCGTCTGCCGGTGACGGCCTCGGCCAATGCCGGCAACCCCTCGATCGAGCGGGGGCTGGTCCGCTATCCGCTCACCCCGGAAGAATTTTGCGGGATTGCGGGCCGCCTGGCCGCCCTGGGCGTCTCGGTCATCGGCGGCTGCTGCGGGACCACGCCGGACCACATCCGCGCGATCGCACCGCTGCTCGCCGGCCGGGCCGTGGGGCCGTCCGCCCGGATCGAGCTCAGGGAAACCGCTGTCGCGGAGGCCCTACCGATCCGACCGGCGCCGCCGAATCCGATCCGGGAGTTGATCCGTTCCGAACGGTTCCTGATCAGCGTGGAGATCCGTGCCGATCGGAACAGCAGCCTGGACGAGATCTGCCGCAGCGCCGGGGAGATCGCCCTCGCCGGGGCCGATCTCTTCGACGTCCCGGACAATCCCGGCGCCACGGTCGGCCGGGACGCCCCGATCACCGCGGCCCGTCTTCAGGACGTTCTGCGCATCCCGTCGATCTGCCACAAGGCGGTGACCCAATCCAACCTGCTTCAGCTCCACTCCGGCCTCCTGGGATGCTGGGATCTCGGTCTGCGGGGCATCCTCGCGGTGACCGGCGATCCCCCGTCCATGGGCCCTCTGGGGTCCCTGGCCCAGCGCGTCACGGACCTCAAGAGCTCGGTGGAGCTGCTTCGCCTCGTCCGGAAGCTGCGGGAAGGGGAGCTCATCAACGGCGACCGGATCGCCGATCCGCCGGATTTTTGCGCGGGCGCCACGATCGGCTGGCCCTCCCCGGCGCAGGTTGCCTGGCTCAAAAAGAAGATCGATGCGGGCGCCGAGTACGTCTTTTCCCAGCCGGTCTTCTCGGCAGAGGCGTTTTATCAGCTCCAGGACGAGGCCGGCGCCTTGGGGGCGAGGCTCTTTCCGGGACTGCTGCCGCTGACGGGCCGGCGAAACGCCGAGTTCTTCGCCAGCGGCCGCATACCGGGAATCCGGGTTCCGGACGAAGTCGTGGCCGTCTTCGCCCGGTATGAATCGGCCGGGGACCAGAAGAAGGCGGGCCTCGAAATGGCCCTCGATCTCGCCGAGACCGTCGCCGCCGAGGCGCGGGGGATCTACCTGATCATGCCCTTCGGCAAATCCTCCCACGAGGATACGGCCCGGATCGTCGGCCACCTGCGTTCGCTTGAGCGACCGGGAAAAGCCGTCCCCTGAACGGGGCGAAGACCGGCATGGACCGCCCCGCGATCCCGAGGCCGTCGGGCCGGAATCGCTATCCGAACCGTTTCGTCTTGAAACGCCGCAAGGCTGAAGGAGGCTGATATGAAGATCACGAAGGATGCGCTGGCGGCCATGATCGACCACTCGCTGCTTCGCCCCCAGTCCACGCGGGAGGAATTGAAGAAGCTCTGCGCGGAGGCCGTGGCGCACGGCTTCAAGGCGGTCTGCGTGAATCCCGTCCACGTGGCCGACGCCGCGCTCCTGCTCAAGGGCGAAACGCCCCTTGTCTGCTCCGTGGTGGGCTTTCCCTTCGGGACCCATACCCGGGCCGCAAAGGCCGCCGAAACGGCCGAGGTGATCCGTCTGGGGGCCGGGGAGGTGGACATGGTCCTGCGGATCGGCGCCCTGAAGGATGGCCGGGACGATGAAGTGGAAGCGGACATTGCCGCGGTGGTCCATGCGGCCGCGGGTTTCCCCGTCAAGGTCATCATTGAGACCTGCTACCTGAGCGACGAGGAGAAGGTCCGGGCCTGCCGGCTGGCCGTGCAGGCCGGGGCGGCCTTCGTGAAGACCTCCACCGGGTACGGAAGCGCGGGCGCAACCGTCGCCGACGTCCGCCTGATGCGCAAAACCGTCGGTGAGCACATCGGCGTCAAGGCCGCGGGCGGGATCCGGACGCTCGCCGACGCCCTGGCGATGATCGAGGCCGGGGCGGACCGCATCGGCGCCAGCGCCTCCGTCGCCATCGTCGGCGAGATCGAGCCATGAGACCGCGGAAGGCGATCCCCTGAGAGGGGTCGCCCGCCCCGACAGGATGGCGCCCAGGGTGCCGGGGTCCATGCGGTCCGGGTCGACGCCATCGGGTGCTGCGCCGAATCCCCGCAGATCGGCCGGATCAGGGCGCCGTTCTCCGTCCGTTCAGGACTTGGATAAAATATTCGGGCGCCCCGATCTGCCCCCCTTTCGAGGCCACCTGGAGGCCGTCGAATGTTGAACGGTTGGAGAATGCCCGGCAGAGGGGAGCCGCGGGGGTGATCGGCATCAGCAGCTCCAGCGAATGGATGTCCATTTGCCGCAGGACATAACTGCAGGTATCTCCCCCTGCGACACAGACCCGCTTCAGACCCGTTTTCTCAACCAACTCCCGCAGGATCAATCCCTGTTGCCTACCGAGATGTTTGCCGACCTCGTTGACATGGATGCCGAAGGATTTCAGCTTATCCTTGGTTTTGGGGATATAGGGGTCATCCGGTCCCAGGGCGGAGAAGAGAATGACGCTTTTCCCCTCCTGGAGAGCGCTCAGGGATTCCCGGACCGCCCGATTTCGCTCCTCCTGGCTGGATTCGGGATCGATGAGCCGATCCGTGAGCAATCGAATCCCTTCGAAGCCGTGATCCATCGCGCACCGGATCTGTTCGGCCGTCTTGTCCGCCGCGCTGCCGCTGATGACGATCAGCCTCTCCACGGCCCCCGCCGGGGCGATGGGTCCGGATTTCGGAACCATGCCTTGAGATTGCCAATAGCGGGCCATCGCATATTCGAATCCGGAGGAACCGATCGCAAAAATCGGCCGCGCACCGCTCCTGTTGTGGATCAATCGGCCTATCGTCAGGAGATGACTTTCTTCGAGGGTATCGAAGAGGATGATCTCATTGCCCTCCTCAATGTAACGGTCAAATTGTCCGGAGACGGACTCAAAGGACCTGTTCAGCTGCAGCAGGTCAATCAGCTCCACCTTCTTTCTCGTCTGTTTGGCGAAATGGAGCCGCAGGTCCCCCTCGTCCATGGGGGTAATGGGATGCCTGCTCATCATCGGATGCCGATCCAGTCGATAGGTCTTGTCCCCCACCGTCGTGAAGTGGTTCCCGAAAACGACATAGCGTCCGATCACCGGAACCCCCTGAACAATGACCCCGAAGGGCGGTTGAATAACCCGGAATGCGAGATCGGCGGCATGGCCGATGCTGCCGATCCCGGGAGACGAGTCGAAGGTCGCGCAGACCTTGTAATGGATGATCGGCGCCCCCAGCTCCTGGAGCAGCTGAAACTGCCCCGGCAATTCACCGTCCATCTCCGTCGGCGTCATGGCGCGGCTGGTTCCCGCCACGCCCACGGCCCGGACGTTTTTCAACCGTTCCCTGAGCAGGGCGGAGCCGGGGCGGTCGAGGAAGAGCACCGTCGGCACCCCGTTCAGGGTCAGGGCCTCCATCGCGTCTGCCGAGCCTGTAAAATCGTCGCCGTAAAATGCCATCAACAGGTCGTTCATCTTCATTCCTTATCGGACGGAAAAACACCGGATCGGCGCCCGTGGGGTCGATGACCCGATTTGACCGCGGGAGGCAGAGTTTTCGCTGGCACCGCCCCGCTCCTCAGGCCATCCTGCCCGCGATGAAGGCGATTTTCGCCGTGTCCTCCGCGAGGTCCGTGAGATAATAGGCGTGGGCGAGATCCGCGCCCAGCGCCAGGGTTCCATGCTCCCGCATCAGGATGACCTTGGCCGCGGGGTATTGCTTCAGCCCCTGCTGGACAAATCCGGCCAGCTCCTGAGACCCCGCCGGCGCGCTTTCGATGCACGGCACCTCCTTGAGAACGCCCCGGGCCGAAACCGTGACCATGGGCAGCGGTCTCAGCTTGTTCGAGTAGGCTGTCGCGTAAGGGGGGTGAAGGTGGGCCACCGCTCCCACGTCCGGACGCAGCCGGTAGGCCGCCAGATGGAAGCCCGTCTCCTTCGACGATTTCAGACCGCACGGATTCTCCAGAACGGAGCCGTCGAGGTTCATCAGGAGATTGATTTCCGGGGTGATCTCCTCCAGGGATATGCCGGTGGGCGTGATCAGGGCCTCGTCCGTGCCGGGAATCCGGACGCTCATGTTCCCCCCGGTCCCGCTGACCAATCCCCGCCGGAAGGAACGTTTCGAGTAATCGGACAACGCTTTCCGCAGGCGGATGATTTCCATTGCCTTGTTCATGTTATGCCTCACAGGTTTCCTGTTGCGCGCCCCGCCGGGCCGCGGAGGATCCGTGCCGGTCGCACGGTTTTCAAACCGTCCGCCGTTCCGGCCGACGCTACCATGCCGTCACGCCGCCGTCCACCGGGAAGGCGACGCCGTTGATGAACGATGCCTCGTCCGAGGCCAGATAGACTGCGGCGGCGGCCACGTCCTCCATGTCCGCGAGGCGGCCCAGCGGCACCTCGCCCACACGTTCCCGGCGGCGCTCGGGATCCTTCATCATCTCCTGAACCAAAGGGGTTTCCACCGTGCTGGGGCAGAGGAGATTGGCCCGGATGTTGTCCTTGGCATAACGCACGGCCACCGACTTGGTCAGCTGGGACAGCGCCCCCTTGACCGTGGTGTAGGCCTCGGGGGTGAATTTGTGGCCGATCAGGCTGCATACCGAACCCATGTTGATGATGCAGCCGCCGCCGTTTCGCCGCAGCAGCGGCAGGGCGTGCTTGATCCCGAGAAAGGGTCCCCGGACATTCACGGCCAGCATCGCATCGATGCTCTCGACGGTCATCTCCTCGATCGGCACGCGGATGTTGATCCCGGCGTTGTTCACCAGGATATCGAGCTTCCCCGCGATCCCGATCGGCTCGGCGAGCGCGGCCTTCCAGCTCTCCTCGTCGGCCACATCCAGGCGAACGAACCACGCCCGGGCGCCCTGCGCGACCAGCCCTGCGGCCGCCTCCCGTCCCTGCTCCTCCTTGAGGTCGCCGAGAAACACCTTTGCCCCTTCCAGGCCGAACCGGCGGGCGATCGCCAGCCCCAGCCCCTGGGCCGCGCCGGTGACGAGGGCAACCTTGTCCTTGAGACGCATCAGACCCTCCTTGTTTCCACCGCCCCGGTTGGGGCAAGGCGGACGGATATGGCCGGGAATCCCGGGCCGCCCTCGGAGGGCGCCCGGGATTTTCCCGTTCGTGGATCGCCCGGGTTTATTTCCCGGGGCTCCGCTCTGAAGCGGGATTCCGTCAGAAGAACCCGGATTCCCGTCAGGCGCACCAAAATGTCATCCGCCTTCCGTGGGAAGGCGGATCGTCGATGATCACTTCACACTGCTGACCGTTGCCCGGAACTCATCCAGGAGGGCCTTGCCGATCTTGGGCTCCCAGGTCGTGTAGACCGAGGCGCAGGCATCGACAAAGGCCTTGTGCTGCGCCGGGGTAAGCTCGGTCACGGTGACCCCGGCCTTACGCAGGTTGTCTACGAACTCGCTGTTCATCTTGCGGTTCAGGGCACGCTGGAACACGGCCGACTCCTTGGCCGCGTCGGCGATGATCTTCTGGTCGGTGGCGGGAAAGGAATCCCAGAGCTTCTTGCCGATCAGAACGATGTGGGGTCCGTAAACGTGGCCGGTCAGTGAGACATACTTCTGGACCTCGTAGAACTTGGAGAGCCAGATCGTCGGGATGGGATTTTCCTGACCGTCGATGGTTTTCTGCTGCATGGCGGTGAAAACCTCACTGAAGGGCATTGGCGTTGGATTCGCGCCCATGGCCCGGAAGGCCTCCAGGTGGATCGGGTTCTGCATCGTGCGGATCTTGAGGCCCTTGAGGTCAGCCGGACTGCTCACCGCACGCGCGCTGTTGGTCAACTGGCGGAAGCCGTTCTCGTAGTAGGCCAGCAGCTTGATCCCCTTCGCTTCCAGGGCGGCGGCCAGTTTGGCGCCGATCGGCCCGTCAAAGACGGCGTCGGCCGCCTTCTCGCTGGGAATGATGAAGGGCAGGTCGAAGACGTTGAACTCCGGCACCAGACCCGTCAGCGGCGAGGCCGAGGTGGTGACCATCTCCAGGGTGCCCATGCGCACGGCCTCGGTGGCCCGCACGTCATCGCCCAACTGGGCGTTGGCGTAGACCTGGACGTTGTACTTCCCGGGGAGTTTGGCATTGAGGATCTCGCCGAACTTCTTGTTCGCCAGGTAGGAGGGGTGCTGTTCGTTGATGCCGTTGGAGATCTTGAGGACCTTGGCCTGTGCAAAGGCCTGCCCGGCCGTCATGACGACGGCAAGGGCGATGGCGAGGACAAACACTACCGTTTTTCTCATCTCTTTTCTCCTTTCGTTTTGGGGTGTCTCGCTGCTTTCCATGATGCCGTTTCAAAAACCATCCCCCCGACCCCTGCTATTTGGGAATCAGGCCGGGAAGGTATGTAACCGTCCAGGGCAGGTAGGTGACGATGAAGACGACGATGATGCCGATGATGACGTTCGGCCAGATGGCCTTGGCCATGTCGGCCATGGGGATCTTGGAGATGCCGCAGGCCACGAACAGGATGTTGCCGACCGGCGGGGTGATCAGCCCCACACAGAGGTTCACGATCACGACCACCCCGAAGTAGACCGGGTCCAGATTGTACTGTGTGGCAATGGGCAGGAGCATCGGCCCCAGAATGAGCAGGGCCGGAACCAGGTCCATGACGCAGCCCACGATCAAAAGCAGGATGTTGACCCAGAACATGAAGAGGATCCAGTTGCCGCCCGAAAGCTGGAGCAGCAGTTTGGCCATCATCTCCGGGATCTGGGCCGTGGTGATGAAGTAGGCGGCGGCCATGGCCGCGCCGCAGACCAGCAGAACGACCGCCGTACCCCGGCAGGTGTTGACCAGAACCGGGAGGAAGTCCTTGACCTTGAGCTCACGGTAGATGAAGACCGAGACGATGAAGGCGTAGACCGCCGAGACCACGGCTGCCTCGGTGGCGGTGCAGATGCCCAGCAGGATCCCGCCCAGGATGATGATCGGCAGCATCAGGGCCCAGAAGGCGTCCCAGCAGGCCTTGAGCACGACGACCATGCTGAATTTTCCCTCGACGTGATAGCGGGCCTTTCCCCGGACGTGCAGGTACCAGCCGATCATCAGCCCCACCCCCAGGATGATGCCGGGGACGATCCCGCCGATGAAGAGCCGGATGATCGAGACATTCGCAATGACCCCGAAAACCACCATGGGGATGGAGGGGGGGATGATCGGGCCGTTGGTCGTGGCAGCGGCAAAAAGCGCCGCGGCCTTCTCCGGCTCGTAACCCTCCTTCTTCATCACCGGGTAGAGGAGCGAGCCGATGGCCGAGGCGTCGGCCACCGCCGAACCGGACACCCCCGATATCAGCATGCTGGCCACGACCGTCACGTAGCCGAGGCCGCCGCGCACGTGGCCGAACATGGCCTTGGCCACCATGATGATGCGCTGGGCGATGCCGCCCGTGTTCATGATCTCGCCGGCGAGCAGAAAAAACGGGATCGCCATCAACGGGAAGTTGTCGATGCCGCGGAAGACGGTCTGGACCACCAGGGCTGGGGACCAGTTGTCCATGAACCACGAAAGGACCAGGGCCGTTAAAAAGAGGGCGAAGGCCACGGGCACGCCGACCAGGATGAATCCGAAGAGCGAGGAGAGGAAGATGGGAATCATGGCTTCACCCCCTTCATGGCCCGGATGTCTCCAGCGGTTTTGATCAGGGTCTGGACGAGCATCAAGACCGCAGCCACGGGCCCGATCATGTAGACCCAGCCGTAAGGGATGGGAATCGAAGAGGCCACCCAGCCGCTGGCCAGCGAATCGACGGCCATGTCCCAGGCCCCCTTGCACATGATGGCCAGGGCGACCAGCAACAGGAGGTCGGTCAGAATCGCCATGGCCCGGCAGACCTTGGGGGAAAAGACAATCGACAGGAGGTCGATGCTCAGGTGGTCGCCGCGGATCAGGGCCACAACCGCCCCGAGAAACACGATCCAGATGAGCAGGAACCGGGAGACCTCCTCGTACCAGCCCCAGGTGGTGTTCAAAAAGTAGCGGCTGAAAACGTTGCCGAAGACGACCCCCGACATGGCCACCAGCAGGATCGCCATGATGTAGGACAGGATTTTGTCCATGATCCGGCTGATCACCTCGAGCCGGGACCGTGTTGAGACAGGTTCAGGATCCATCGTGACATTCCTCCCAGGTTTGCAGGTCGCTGCGTGCGATAGCCTTCTCCGATTTGACAAGTCCGCCGAAGAATCGGTTAGTCCCAGTTTCGAATGTACTTCAGGCGTGCCTCGGCCTCTTCCGCCGTGGGGGCCACCACATTGAGGGCCAATCCCCGGCAGGGAAGATTCCTTTTGACGATTTCGAGATCCTCGACGGTCAGGTCGCCCCACAGGATGAGGCCGCGCGTCTCCATGATTCTGGCCAGAACCGGCAGCATCTCCTTCACGTCCGGGCCGTTGATGTCCTTGTTCACCTCCACAACCTTCAAATCCTCCAAGGTGAGCAGTTCATCCAGGATGAAGAAGGAAGAGGGGTGGAGATGGACGGCATCGTGGTCATGACCGGCGAGAATCAGCCGGGCTGAATCGAGGAAGAACCGTCGGTAGAGCTCCGGCGAGAGGATGGCCGAGAGGTCGTCCTGGAACCAAATGGCCCTGCCGGGGGCCCAGATGTGGTAAAACCCGAGGGCGGAGCCCCTGTAAAAAGCCGGGGTCAGGCGGCGCTGGGCCTCGATGACGGACAGGAAGGCCCGGGTCACCCGCTCGATGAGCTGCCCCATGACCTTGGGATCGGCCTCCATCAGGGCCATGACCATCTCCTGCTGGCCCAGCAGGGCGCCGAGCATGTCGGAGGGGCCGCGCATGATCGGCATGTCCACCGGATAACGGCCGCGGCTCTGGCGTACCAGCGCGGCGACGAATTCCAGGTATTTTTTCAACCAGGGATTCTGCGGATCGAAAACGACCTTCTCGAGGGCCTCCTCCGGGGAAGAGAGCCAGGGTCTGGAGGTGAAACTGTCGCGACCTCCGCGGACGGGGCATCCCAGAATCGCCTCCATCCAGGGGATTCCCGTATAGGGCTCGGCCGTCCAGAAACCATCCTGGCCGAGCCTTTCGGCCTCCAGGAACATGCGCTCGTAGTCCGGCAGAAAATCTGCCACGTTCAACATCTCCGGGGAGAGGATCTTGCCCGGCTCCAGCAGGGGAAGGGCGGCCTGAAAATGGCGTGCAAAAAAGAAGTCGCCGATCCGGAAAGAGGCCAGCGGTCGAGGCTGCTTCTGCCGGGTCCAGAAGGCCCGGTGCAGGGCAAGCCTTTCCTCCAGGCTCGACCGTGAGGATCGTTCTCCGGCAGGTTTCCCGGATGGAACCATCCCGGTCTCGTTTTTGAGACGCACGATGGTCCGGTCCACATGCTCCTGCATGATGCTCTCGGCAGCCTGCGCATCCCGGGCCCGGATGGCATCGATGATCAGTCGGTGATAGTGGAGGCCATCCTCCATCCCGAGGGAACTGACGATGTTCTCCATGGAGACTTCGAGAATGCTTTGCAGGACGTTGTTGACCTTGATGATGATGGGATTGCCGGTGGCCTTGGCGAGAACGAGATGGAACTCCAGGTCGGCACGGGAAAATTCGGCTACGTTCTCGCGCAGCCGCACCATTTGATCGTAGACCTCCTCCATTTCGGCCAGGTCCTGGTCGGTTGCGCGTTCGGCTGCCAGGGCGGCCGTGCCTCTTTCGATGATTTGCCGGTATTCGAGAACGTTCAGGATGTCGATATCGTCCAGGACCAGCAGGGGGATGAGTGCATTGAAGTGGATCTGACCGCTCAGTTCACGGACAAAGGTGCCCTCTCCGTGCCTTGTCTCCAGGATTCCCAAAGAGACCAGATGCTGGATCCCTTCCCTGATGGAGACACGGCTCACGCCCATGGTTCGGGATAGATCGTTTTCGGAGGGGAGTTTGCTCCCCGGAGGCCAGGTGCGGCGGAGGATCTGCTCGCGGAGCTGCCAGAAGACCTGGCCACGAACGCTCTCTTTTTTGATGGGCTTGAGCATGTCCGCCACCCGATATCAAACGGCAATTTAGGTTGTCTGATATCCTACATCAGATGTCTTGTCAAGTTTTTTAAGGGGCCTTTTTCAGGGGGACATGGGAGGAGCAAAAAGGTCGTGGCTTTTTGCAGGGGGGTGGTCGGCCTGTCCCGTCTTGAAGCGACGGGTATTTGAAACAGGGATCTCCCCATCCGCGAAAACCACGACCTCAGTGCTTAAGGCCTTCCGCATTCAGGATTTTCCGACGCCTTCCAGGATCGATTTGCCGAATGCCATACACTCCCCGCGGGAAAGGTTGTCGTACTCCTTGAGGAAATCGAGATTGAACTTGACGCCAGCCTCCCTGAGGGACTTGACATCCTGGTCCGTCAGCAATGCGCTCGTCATGCGGCCGCCGAAAACCCTGGACGGGACCGGGTCCGCTTCGCAGACCACGGCCAACTGCTTTTCGATATAGCTCTCGCGCTGCTTGGGGCCGGGCGGCTTGCCCAGGTTGCCGCACACCGCATACAGGCCTTTGATCTTGCCTTTCCATCGGTCCTTCTTGGCCTCCAGGTACTGCTGCAGATCGGGGGAGATCTTGCCCCACTGGATGGAGCTGCCCACCACCAAAAAATCGTATCCTCCCAGATCGGGTTTTTCCCGAACGTCAAAGACATTGGCGATCATTCCCATGCCTTCGGAAACCCACAATGCAGCATCCCGGGAGGTACCGTACCAGGATGCATACAGGACGGCCCATTTCTTTTCCGCCGCCCGGGGATAGAATTCCAGTGCGGACGCCTTGGGTGCGCCGGCCAGGGCACAGGCGCCGATGCCGGCGATCCCGGCTCTGAGGAAGTCACGTCTGTTCATCACGCTGTTCTCCTTTCACCCTTTTTCAAAAGGATCATCTCTGCTGGATGCGGAGGTTCGAAAAATAGGCCGCCGTCCCGTCGTCCACCCATAAACCGATCTTGCCTGCCGCATTGCCGAACTTGAGATCACCGACCGCCAACGCCGGTTCCTTCTCATCGTTGATGAACGCCTTGAGCTCGCTTCCCGAGATCTCAAGACGGAGGTGAATCCACATGGCGGGTGCAATATTTGCCCCCTTTTCATACTTGCCGGGAAACGCCTTCCGGCTGACCGGCCAGTGG
Organism: uncultured Syntrophaceae bacterium; assembly: GCA_964637025.1. Classification (GTDB taxonomy): domain Bacteria; phylum Desulfobacterota; class Syntrophia; order Syntrophales; family UBA5619; genus UBA5619. The sequence goes on from CAZWTL010000011.1 coordinate 11,752, forward strand.
AAATCCGGATGGGCCGTATATTGGATGGCGCGCGAGATGCGGGGCTCCATCGGGGCAGGCTTCGCCAGGCGGCCGTTGGTCATGCGCAGGTAGACCGCCTCATAGGTGCCCTTGTCCCCGGGAATGTGGAACGCGACGCCCACGAACGCTCGTGCATCGGGAGCCCCCTTTCCGTTCAGCTCGCCCGCAAGATCCACTTCGATGACCCCGTTCTTGAACTCGACAGGCGGTACCGCAAATGCCGGAAAGTTGCTGCCCTCCCCTTTGAGTATCCGTTGCTGGATCTCGTCGGTCAGCTCCACCTTGAGGGCTTCACGGCCATGGTAGTTTGCCGCCTGTGCGGTCACGTTGTGAAGAGCCAGCCCACTCGGGGTGTCCAGCTTGTACTCTGCGGCACCAGCGCCGGCTGCCAGAAAGAGCAGCAGACCCGCAAGGATTTTCGGAACAAAAAAGTCTTTTTTCATAAGCTCTCCTTTCAGCTTTCCTGTATGCTCCCGGGGGACTCCGAATACCGCGGCCGACCTCCGGGCGACAAAGGGATCATACACCCCTTCTGCCAAACATCTCTGCGATTCATCCTTATGCGATCACGGGCAGGATCAGAAGGGACAATTCACACGAGATCTGGCATTATTTTCATATGCGGTGAGCCCATCGGCCAACGGCGGAAGGAGCCGGAGGGAAGGGGGCACCAGGAAGGGCAAAGACCGCAAGGCCGCATGCCCGGAGCGTCTCGATCGCTTTCAATCTCCCGGCACTGATGCAGATCATTCGAAACCAGACATCATCATGGCGACAGCTCACACGGTCGACAGGATGTTATGATATTTGCCGCGAATATGGTTCCGGAAGGCGGTTGGACTCAGACCGGTTTCCTTCTTGAAGAAGCGGCCGAAGTAAGAGGGGTCTTCGAAATTCAGGTGATATCCGATTTCGGCGGCAGTGAGATCGGTATGAGCCAGCATGCGTTTGGCCTCCAAAGCGACTTCTTGCCGTATGATCTGCCCCGGGGAATGACCGGTCAACGACTTGATCGTATTGCTCAGATGCCCCTTGCTGACATTCATTTTTGCAGCGTATGGTTCCAATCCCTTTTCCGCGACGCAATGGATCGACACGAGATGTTTGAATCTTCGTACAAAGGAGGATTCTTTCGCGGACGTCAGTCCCGGATAGGCTGCCGCATACAGACGTTGGATATTCACCATCAGGATATAGAGATGGGCCCGCAGGACCGGCACGCGATCCGGGGCATCGGCATTGTACTCCTGCTCGATGGCCGCGATATGGGATTTGATTCTGGCGGCTTCCGGGGGGTTCAAATGCAGTAGGGGTTTTTGGCCGAAGGTATGAAAAAAAGACCATTCATGGATGGTGCCGGTGAACGAACCCGGACAAAACAGGAAATCATCCATAAACACGAGCGCATATCCTTCCAGCGGACGGGTAAATTTCCCAAAATGGACCTGACCGGGGGAAATAAAGTAGAGCGTGTCGGGCGACAGTGCATAAGGGGAAAAATCGATGACGTGCTTTCCCCTGCCTCCCGTGACATACTGGATCGCGTAGAATTCATGCCGGTGCGGCGATCCATCCTGTGTCGGGGGGCCCAGGTAATCGAATGTCTTCACCGCGAAGGGGATCGGGTATTCCGTCTCCGGGAATCCGTGTACGGGCAGAATCTTTGCCGCCTTCATCTCAAGTCCGGGATGATTGTCACATCATGTGAAATCGGCGTACCGTTCTTTCATTAACCCTGCCTTGCACCGCCCCAGACCGCCTATGCGATGGATCCGGGCGGCGGCTCCTTGTCCGATCCCTGGAGGTAGCGCTGGACCTTCCCCCGAATCGACTCGGGGAGCTTGATCCCGACGGCGCTCAGCCGGGCCTCGTATTTGCTGAAGGAACGGACATGCTGGGAGGTGGTCGTGAAGATCCTGAAATAGGAACGGATGCTTCCCTCCAGCTCTTTCCGGTAAGCCGTATCCTGGTTGAGGAGGTCCTCGGTCGGGGCGATGACCCGGTAATGGATCGGCCTGCAAAGCGACCGGTAGGCGACGAACCGCTGGGTCACCTCGCATTCGTAGTTCTTCTCCCGGATGCTCTTTTCCACCCGGTTGAGGTCGATGCAATCGAGGATTTCCGCCTTGAAGCGGTCCCCGAGAATTTCGCGGATCATCTTCTCCGCCCGCTGGCAGCGTTCACACTGGAGGAAGTTGTCGGCGCAGCCCGGTTCGCAGCGGAGATAGAGGATCATGTCGATGTCGGAGTCCTCTTCGGACATGCCCACGTTCACCGAACCCACCACGTCCATCGCGATATCGTCCTGGATCTTCTCCTCCATCAGGAGCGCCGCCTGTTCCAGCTTGTCGAGGCGTTCCTCCGTCTCCTGGGTCTGGAACATCCGGTAGAACTCCTTGATCTCGTTGTAGAGCTGGATCTCGGGGATGTGGGAAAACCGGTGGTTCTTCGTGTCGTAGTTCTCGCGTCTCATAAAGGCCTGATATCGGTCCCGGTCGATGACCTCCTCCGCCCAGCGGCCGTCCTGCAGGTAATAATCGGCAATATCGTAGATTCGGTGGTCGACCAGTTTCTTCATGATCACCTTGACGACCTTCCTTCCCTCGATTTCGATCGCATAGAACCCCCCCCCTTCGAAGACCTCCGCGGTGATGTCCGTCACCGCGCCGAAATTGGACGGATTCAGGAAAATCGTGTTTCCGGTCGCCTGAAAGCCGCAGGAGGCATGGATGTGTCCCGAAAGCGCCAGCAGCACGGGATTGTTGTCGCAGAAGACGCGGAGCGCCGGGGAGCCCGAGGGGCCGTTCGAGGGGACGCCGTCGTGGATGCCGTAAGGAGGCTGGTGCGTGACGATGATGTCCGGTTTGACCGCCTTGAAGAAACGGTACATCTCGTTGTGTTTGTCGTCCGTACCGATCCCCGCCCGGTACCGGACGATGTAGCGTTCGGGGATCCCGCCGGTCCAGACGTCCGCGCCGCCGTAACCCGCGATCCGGAGATCCTCGAGCTGGTACCAGTGGAGGTGGAGGTCCTGTTCGTGGAGCGAGGTGTAGCGGAGGTCCATGTCGTAGTTGCCGGGAAGACAGAAGATGCGGGAGTTGGGCTTCAGGGAGATAATGTTTTCGAGAACCTTGTACTTCTGCTGCATGACGCGCCGCGCGCGGATCGTGTACTCCTGATAGGTGGTTCCCTTCCGCTGCATCTCCTCCGGGATGTCCGGGATCTCGAGCAGTTCATCCACGAAATCTTCCAGGACCGTCCCGGCCTTCCCCATCTGCCCGCGCAATTTGTTGAAATAAGTCTGGATCTCGTGATAGCGGATGGCCGTCTCCATGCTGTAAAAGGGAATGTCGATCAGGTCGCCGGATACGATATAGGCGTCGGCAACCGTCTCGTACAGCAGGGCTTTGACCCTTTCGGTGGCGCCATGGATATCGGCCGCATAGATGATCTTCATGCCTCAGCACCTTTTCCCCGCCCGGAATGCGCGACGCCTCCGCACGGCCGCGCTCCGGCGTTCAAAATCGGTGGACGCGTTCCCGTCGCGGCGCGGGATTGCCCATCCCGCCTTCACCGCCGGACAGGGAGGATTTCGATCCAGTAATCGTCCGGATCGTGAATGAAGTAGATCCCCATCGCCGGGTTCTCGAAACAGATGCAGCCCATCTTTTGGTGCAGGGCATGGGCGGCGGCGAAATCGTCCACGACAAACGCCAGGTGGAACTCGTTGTCGCCGAGGCTGTAGGGTTCCTTCCGGTCCCGCATCCACGTCAGCTCCAGTTGATGGCCGCTCTCGCCGTCGCCGAGGAAGACGAGGATGAAGCTGCCGTCGTCGGCCTCCTTCCTCCGCACCTCCCTGAGTTGAAGGGCCTCCCGGTAGAAGGCGAGGCTCTTTTCGAGGTCGAATACATTGAAGTTGTTGTGGGCAAATCGGAATTTCATGGCTTTCTCCCTTCGCGGTTCGATCTCCTCCGATGGCTTTCCGCGATCCCAAGCCGAGGCCCGGGACGGCGACATCCGTATTCTACCCTTTCAGGGACAATCTTCAAGCGTTTTGTCGGGGACCCGTCGCTGCGTCGGGCCTCCGTGGCCCGCAGGCAGGATCCTCTTGCCACCGGACGCAGGCGATGGTATTTTCTATCGAATGACCGGACGGAATAAGAGACCTGTTAAGGCTTCATGCACGGATGACGGTTCCATGGGGAAAACCGACAACGGGAAATACCCGCCGGTGGCGGGAATCGGCCACAACGATCACGTCGGCATGGTGCGGGAGATCTTTGCCACGATCCCCGGACGCTATGACCTCCTCAACCGCGTCCTGAGCCTTCGCCGCGATGTGGCCTGGCGACGCTTTGCCGTCCGCGGGATGCGGTTCTTCAACACCTTCCGCTTCCTGGACGTTGCCACCGGCACGGCGGATCTGGCCATCGAGGCCGCCCGGCGGCATCCCGGCATCCAGATTGAGGGGATCGACTTCGCTCCGCAGATGCTTGCCCTGGGACATCAAAAGATCAGGGACCGGGGTTTGGAGGGCCGGATCCGCCTCTTCCGGGCCGACGCCATGAAGATCCCGTTTGCCAACGGCAGCTTCGACGCGGCCGGCATCGCCTTCGGCATCCGGAACATGCCGGACCGTCTTGAGGCCCTGCAGGAGGTCCGGCGGGTTCTCGCCCCCGGCGGAAGCGTCCACATCCTGGAGATGAGCGCCCCGCAGAACCGCATCGTGCGGGGATTGTTCGCCCCCTATCTGAAGCGCGCGCTGCCAAGGGCCGCGCGGCTTTTCTCCCGGAACCCCGCCGCTTACCTCTATCTGGTTGACTCCATCCTGCACTTCCCGCCGCCGGCGGCTTTCATGCAAATGCTGAGGGATGCGGGCTTCGAAGCCCTGGAATGTCGTCCCCTCACCCTCGGCATCACCCACCTTTACATCGGCCGCCGGCCGTGGAAGGGATTGCCCGTCGCGGAGGGGAAGCGATGATCGCCATTCGCCGGGAGAGGCGGGAAGACGAGCCGGGGATCCGTCTGGGGAACGAGGTGACGTTCGGACGATCCGGAGAGGCGGATGTCCGCAGGAGCCGGGTCGGAGCTCTTATCGTTCCCCGTTCCCGGAAAAGGCCTTCAGCCGCTCGAAGGCGCGCTTGCGGTCCGTCTCGCCGATTTTCGCCGCATTGAGGGCCTCGCGCAGAAAATGGATGGACCGGTCGTAGTTCTCCCGGTCCACCGGGTAGGGGTGGCCGTCCTTGCCCCCGTGGGCGTAACTGAAGCGGGCCGGGTCCCGAAACGAGGGTTTCGCGCCGTAAAGGAGTTCGGCCAGCAGCGAAAGCGAACGGAGCGTCTTCGCCCCGACCCCGGGGATCCCGAGCAGGGCCTCGAAATTTTCCGGTCGCCGTTCGTAGGTTTCGACAAGGATCCGCGAGAGGTAGCCGCTCCGAACCTCCTCCGGGGTGACGCTGTGGCGGCGGGGAAGTTCCAGCGTCTCGATCCGCCGGTATTCCCTGATCAGCCGTTCCGGCTCCTCGGCGGTAAGCGCCGCCGAGACCTTCCGGTTCTCCTCCCCCTCCCGCGCCACGAGATTCAGGATCTCCCCCCGCTGGTCGCAGCAGACCGCCTGATGGGGCTCGCAGACGAAGTTCACCTTCTCCAGCCCCAGCCAGTGGTAGCGCCGGGCGTAGCGGTTTTCCCCGTTCATCCCCTGTTGGACGACCGCCCACCGCCCCTCCCGGTCGAAGAACATCACGTGGTGGTAAAGCTGATAGCCGTCCTGCACGGCGGCGCTGTCCACCTTGGCGGACATCCTGCTCGCGTAGACCAAGGATTGCGGGTCGGTCCTGAGCAGTTCCCCCCGGGCGAGGATCTCCTCCGGGGTGCGTCGGGAGACCCGTCCCTTGCCGCCGGCCACGAAAAATCCCCATTCGCGCTCCATCCCCTTGATCCCCTCCTTGAGGGCTCCGCAGGCGGTCGTGGTCAGGCCGCTGCTGTGCCAGTCGAAACCGAGGATGCAGCCGAAGGCCTGGAACCAGAAGGGATCGGAAAGGCGCTTGAGCAACTCGGCTGTGCCGAAGTCGTAGAGGATCACGCGGGCGATTTCCGCCGCCAGGAGTCTCATTCTCGAAAACAGCCACGCCGGGGCCTTGCCTCCGTGCAGCGGCAGATGGGCGATTCCGGTTTTCATCGATCCTTCCTTGAAGCGCGACGGCCCATCATACCGCAAAAGCGCCGGGCTCGAAAGGGAAAGACGTCCCCGCATCGTTCTGCCGCCGCAAGGCATGTTTGGATGGGCGGCGAAGCGCCGTCTCCCGGTGGGCCGCCAAATTTTCTGTTGACAAAATATCCATTGGGGATATAGAGGGACCATGCAATCGAAATTTACGAACGTCCATTCCCGGCAGAGGAATCAGCAGCGTCAGCGAATTCACCATTCGCCGGGGAAGGGAGTGTTCTGAGTTTCGGTTTTTAAAAGAAGTCATGGGGCCCCGGTGAATGAAGCGTTCGCCGGGGTTTTTTTATTTCAGCGACCGGCAGGCTTTTCTGAAGGGAGGAGGAGATGATGGATATGATCCTGGAAAAGAGCGGCACCGATGTCCAAACAAGCGCCATGAACGTTCATGCAGGCAGCGAGTCCGATGAATCCCCGGAGCGGATGTCGGGCGGCGGGGCGGCCCATTTCGCAGCGTCACCCCCCAAAAGACCCATGGAGACCCTGACGGACCAGGAGTATGTGAGGTCCATGGAAGAGCGCTATGGGATCCGCGAAGAAGGCATCCTGTAACCATCAGAAGGCGCCCATCCACGTTTTTCGGCAACGGAGGCCGGTATGAATGTGCTGATCGTCAAGAACGTCTCTGTCGAGGGGCCTGGCACGATCGAGGATCATCTCCACCAGGAGCGGATTCCCTGTACGATCATCGATCTCCAGGCAGGCGACCCTGTGCCCCGGCTGGATGGCTGCACGCATCTGGTCGTCCTGGGCGGCCCCATGGCCGTCTACGAGATGCACCGCTATCCCCATCTTTCTGCAGAAGCCAATCTCATCCGCAGCGCGATCGACGCCCACAAACACGTCATGGGCGTCTGTCTCGGCGCGCAGTTGCTGGCCCATGTGCTGGGCGCACGCGTCTATCCCGGGCCCGCCAAAGAAATCGGCTGGTATGAGGTGAGCCTCTCGGAGGATGGCAAGGCCGATCCCCTCCTGTCGACCCTGGCCCTTCCCGGACGGAACGCGGCCCGGGTCTTTCAGTGGCACGGGGACACTTTCGATCTGCCCCACGGGGCGGTGCGGCTCGCGTCCTCGGATCTCTATCCCAACCAGGCCTTTCGCTGCGGGGACAGGATCTACGGCCTTCAGTTCCACATCGAGGTCACTCCGGACATCGTCCGCGACTGGCTCGCCGATCAGCAGGGGATCGATTGCGCCTCGGTCCAAACGGATTCGGAAAAGGGGTTCGTTTCCTACCGGCGGCGCGCCGGGAGGTTCTACGAACGATTCTTCAGGGAATAGCCCTCCTGCCGAGGGGTGATCCACCCCCTTGTGGTCTCGATACGGCCGCCCTTCGCTTCATCCATCGTTTCCTTAACCAGGATGGACGATCGATTCGGATGGTGATTGTTTGCGCCCCTCTTCGACCAGATCCCGCGATGGGCTGATCCCCCGTCCGCTTCCCATGGTTTTTCCCGACGGGTTGTTTCCCCGGGGCCGTTGCCCGTGGTTCTACCCTTGCCTTCGTCCGGCACTTGTGTCAAGGTTGCCGACATGGATCGGATTCATCTACAGGGGGACTTTCGCCCCTTCGGTTCACGCCCATGACGGGGGTGCCCAAGGACCATGCCGCCATCGCCGGCGTTTCGGCTGGTTTTTCTTCAAGCGGACATGGCCTGGAAGGCGATGTTTGAAGATGCCGACCTCATGTCGGCATGATAGCCAGGGAGGAAACAATGCCGCACGTTATCGTCAAGCTCTATCCGGGAAGAACGGAGGAGCAGAAGAACCGGCTGGTCGAGGAGATCGTCAAGGACGTCGTCGCCATCGCGAAATGCGAGGAGCAATCCGTTTCGGTTGCCATCGAGGAGATCAAACCCGAGGCCTGGGCGGAGGAGGTCTACCGGCCGGACATCCTGGGCCACCCCGAGAAGATCTACAAGAAACCCGGATACAATCCATTTGGATAGAAGCATCGGACCGAGGCCATGGAGTCCGGAAAGGAGGAGGAAATGGGTGCAGTCCAAGAGATCCTGAAAAAGAGGACGGAAAACAGGGCGCGCCTGGAGGAGGAGGCGTCCGATCTCTACAACGGCTTCAATGACCTGATGAAGCACTGCTACAAACACGGCGTTTTGGACCGCAAATACAAGGAACTCATGGCCGTTGCGGCTGCCGTGGCAACCCGCTGCGTCCCCTGCCTGGCCAATCACGCCCATAACGCCATGGCGGCCGGCGCCATCCGGGCAGACGTTCTGGAGGCGGCCGCGATCGGTGTCGAGTTCGGTGGAGGCCCTTCCTTTGTGGTCGTTCGGGACCATCTGCTGGAATTCATGGATGACATCGAATCCGAGAAAAAAGAAAGGAGATGACATGACCCGGGACGACGCGGAAGAGCTTCTGAAAAGGTACGTCAAGAACGAACGGATGCTGGACCACTGCATCGCCTCCGAGGCGGTCCTGAGGGCCCTTGCCCGGCGACTCGGCCGGAACGAGGAGACATGGGGCCTCGCGGGGCTGCTGCACGACATCGACATCGAGGCGGTCGGGGGCGATCTGTCCCGTCACGGCCTGGAGGCGGTGCGGATCCTTTCGGAGGCGGGGATCGATCCGGAGATCGTCGAGGCGGTGAAAATGCACAACGAGTCTGTCTGCGACACCGGGCGCTGCACGGAGTTCCAGCACGCCCTCGCCGCCGGGGAGACGATCACCGGCCTGATCGTGGCGACGGCCTATGTCTATCCCGACCGAAAAATCGCCAGCGTCAAGGCAAAGTCGATCACCAAACGGATGAAGGAGAAGGCCTTTGCGGCGTCGGTCAACCGCGACACGATCCGGGAGTGCGAAAAGATCGGCCTGCCCCTCGACGAGTTCGTGGAGATCAGCCTGGCAGGCATGCGGCAGATCGCCGGCCGCATCGGCTTGTGAGGCTCTCAGCCAGGGCCGTTCAAAAATGGCCGGACGGCAAGGCGCGCGAAAACCGAAGAGCGCGGCGTATAGGGAAATACGTTGAGCGATGAGGTTTGAAGCGCAACGCCGTAAACGGGCGCTTTTCAACGGCCCTGTCAGCGGATGCGTCGCTTCAACTCCTGTATGAGGGTCGTGCAGATCTGGTTGGCGTCGGCCACGATGGCGACGTCGGCCCGTTTCATCATGGCCGCGTTCGGGTTCTTGTTCACCGCGATGATGAATTTCGCGCCGTTGCAGGCGGCGGTGTGCTGGATGGCGCCGCTGATCCCGAAGGAAAAAAGGATCTGGGGTTTGATCTGCTTGCCCGCCTGGCCGACCAAGGTGCTGTGATCCGCCCAGTCCGCGTAGACGACGGGACGCGTCGCCCCCACCTCGCCGCCCAGAAGCTCCGCCAGTTCGAAGAGCTTCGCGAATTTCTTCTTGCTTCCCATCCCCCGCCCGCCGCAGACCACGACCTTGGCGTCCTCCAATTTCTGGTCCCGCTGGGGACGGAGCTCCGAGCTCACCAGGCGGACCCGGTCGGCCGGGAGGTTTTTGGGCAGGGGCACAGGGACCACCTCACCCGTCCGGGTGCGGTCGTGGGGGATTTCCTGGAACGTGCCGGGGCGTACGGTCGCCATCTGGGGCCGGCGTTCGGGAGTGACGATTTCCGCGACCAGATTTCCGCCGAATGAAGGGGCGATCTGGACGAGCAGGCCCTCCCCGTTGATGTCGAGGCCGATGCAGTCCGCGGAGAGACCCGTTTCGAGGCGCTTCGCCAGCCGGGGGGCGAATTCCCGTCCGAAGGCGGTCGCCCCGATCAGGAGGATCTCCGGTTTCTCCCGCTTGACCAGGCGTTCCATCAGCAGCGTGTAGGTCTCCAGACTGTACGCTTCCAGGCGAGGGTGGTCGGCCAGATAGACCTTGTCGGCGCCATGGGCGATATACTCGCCGACGACCCCGCAGAAGGTGGGGTTGTAGGAAACCGTGTCGCCCCGCCACTCGTCCGTCCGGTAGCCGAAGACGATCCCGCACACCTCGGCGTCGATCTTCTTCGCCAGATCCCTCGCCCGCGAGAGGAGCTGGAGGGTCACGCGATTCTGAAAATAATTCCGGTAGTCTCCGAAGACCCAGATGCTCCGTCGCTTCACGATCCCTTTCTCTCCGTTTTCAAGTCTTTGCCGATGGCGCCGCCGATCTTGTCGTCGAACCGATCGAAGATCTGCTCCACGATCCTTTTGGGCGCCCCGGTGAGCACGATGTTCTTTTTCCCCGCCGTCGGCGAATAGACGTTGAGGATTTTCGTCGCCGACCCCTTGGACCCGAGCCTTTCCGGATCGAGGCCGAGGGCGGCCGCATCGAGGGAAACGATATCCGCCCCGTTAAAAGCCGTCTGAAGGCCCCCCATCGGCACGTAACGTGTGGCAAACCTCCCGGTGGCCACGGTGACCAGCCCGGGGAGTTCCATCTCCAGCGTTTCGAGAAAATTATCGGTCAACCGCTGCATCCGGACGGTGCGGTTCGAAATCACCAACTCGTCCACGTAGGCCACGCCGGGGATGCCGAGTTCCTCTGCGAGCTGGGGACCGACCTGGGCGGTCTCGCTGTCGCTCGTGGAAAAGCCGCACAGGACGAGGTCGAATCCCGGGCAGCTCTTCTCGATGGCCCGCGCGAGCGTATACGACGTGACTGAGGTGTCCGCCCCGGCCATTTTCCGGTCGGTGAGGAGGACGCCCCGGTCCGCCCCGAGGGCGACGGCCTCGCGCAGGATCTCCTCGGCCATGGGCGGCCCCATGGTGACCGCGGTGATCTCGCCCCCCTGCGCCTCTCGGATCCGCAGGGCCGCATCGAGGGCCGAACGGCAGGCGGGATTCATCATCCCCTCCGCAAGGTCCCGCTGGAGGGTGCCCGTCCTCGAATCCCAGGGCAGTTCGGAGACCATCGGCACCTGTTTGATGCATACGACCAGTTTCAGCATGTCCTATGTCCTCTGAGAAAGCACGGCGCGGGAGATCACGATCCGCTGGATCTCGCTGGTGCCCTCGTAGATCTCGGTGACCTTGGCGTCCCGGAAGTAGCGTTCCACGTCGTATTCCCTGCTGTAGCCGTATCCGCCGTGGATCTGGACCGCCGTGTTCGTAATCCGCGACGCGATCGTGCTGCAGTAGAGCTTGGCCATGGCAGCCTCCGCCCCGAACGGCCGCCCCGCATCGCGCACCGCACAGGCGCGGTAGAGCAGCAGACGCGCCGCATCGATCTCCGTCGCCATGTCGGCAAGGTAGTTCTGTATGGTCTGGAAGGACGAGATGGGCTTCCGGAACTGCTGCCGCTCCTTGGAATAACGGACCGAATCCTCGAAGGCGGCCTGGGCGATTCCCAGGGCCTGGGCGGCGATGCCGATCCGTCCGGTGTCGAGCGTGGCGAGGCCGATCTTGATCCCGTCGCCCGGCCGGCCCAGCAGATTCGTCTCGGGAACCCGGCACTCCTCGAGGAAAAGGGAGGAGACCGGGTTTGCCCGCATCCCGCAGAGGTCCTCGATCTCGCCCACGGCAAAACCGGGGGTATCCCGGTCCACGATGAAGACCCCGGCGTTCTTCTGGGGATTCTCCGCCTCCATGACCGCAAAGATGAGCGCCGTCCCGCAGACGCCGCCGTTGGTGACGAAGATCTTCGTGCCGTTGAGGACGTAATGGCCGCCGTCGCGGACCGCGATCGTCTCAACGCCGCCCGCATCCGAGCCGGCGTTGGCCTCGGTCAGGCAGAAGGCGCCGATCCGTTCCCCCCGCGTCATCGCCGGAAGGAAGCGCTGCTTCTGTTCCTCCGTCCCGAAGCGGACGATGGGGTAAACCCCGACGCTGTTGTGAACCGTCAGACAGAGGCCGACTGCGGCGCTGACGCGCGAAATCTCCTCGATCACGATCGCATAACTGACCGTGTCCATCGCGGCTCCGCCGTAGGCCCTGGGCGCCTGGAGGCCGAAGAAATTCAGGGGCTTCATCTTCTCCATGACGTCCCAGGGAAAGCGGGCATCCCGGTCGATGTCGCGGGCGATGGGCGCGAGTTCCGACTCGGCGAACATGCGCACCGCCTTGCGGACCGCCTTATGTTTCATGCAGGGATTGAAATCCACGTTTTGAACTCCAAGGGCTTCCGTTTTTGCGCGTGACCTTAACGGGAAGGCACCCTATCGCAAAAACGGCTGAAAATCAACTCCCCCGCGGCGCAAAACCGCAGGGCGACGATCGCAGGCAGGGCAACGCCGTTTGGGGGGGGCGCCTGCCGCTATGCCGCTCCGCCTTCGGTCCCGCTCGTTCCGGGGCCTTGAAGGTAATACCGGCCCCCGTCCGCTGCCCGGACGTTGCCGCTCTGCAGGAGGGCCCCCAGGGCCTTGGGCCTGAAGTCCCTCAATCCGAAGCGCAACCAGGTCTCTTTACAGTAGGGGAGTTCGACCGCAGAAGCCGGGTCGAAGGCCTTCTTCCGCTCGAGATCCTTGAGGATGAAGTCGGCGGCCTTTCGCATCCGCACTCCGGTCAGGAACAAGGTCATGATCAACACGGCGATCATGATCAGGATCATCAAAAGAACCGACAGGGTATCTGACATGGCTTCACACCTCTTGCCGCGCGTGGATGAATGACGTTCGACCGCTGAGAAGAGCGTTTTCTATAACACCATCCGGAACGGGGGGTCAATGAAAAAGCCTCCGCCCCTCCTCTGTTTTTCCCATGTCTTGAAACTCTTCCGGAATCACGATAAGATTCCAGCCTATCCGGGGCACCCGTTGTGCGCCCGAACGAGTTGAGGAGGTTTCCTGGAAAGGAAAGATGCGGTGCGCATCGGGATGGAAGGGATCGGGCGCCTGCGGGACATCGAGGGAGCGGAATGAGGGTATGCCCTGTAGCCCCGGACTCCCGCAATGGGGCCTCCGGGATGCGGCGGCCTTCGAAGGCAGGCCCGGCAACGGCATCGAGGTACGGGACATGAGGCAGCCGGAGGAAAGAAAGCTCGTCGTCTTCGATTATTCGGGAACGCTGAGCCTGGAGGCGCCGCGATTCGGACAGCCGGACCGCCTGGTCCGTGCCTTCGCCGAAAGCGGCCTTTCCGCTCTCGGCGTCAAAACCCCCGATTTTTTCTGGGATCAAATCGTCAATCCGACCTGGATCGAGGGAAGCACAACACCGCTCGGATACAAGCGGGTCATGGCGGAAAGGGTCGGGTCACTGGCAGGAGGCGGGAACGCGGACGAGATCGGGGCTGCCGTTTCCCGCTTCGTCGACGGCTATCTCGACCACTCCCGGATCGATCCGCTCTGGAGGGGCCTGCTCACGAGGCTGGCCGGCTTCCCCGGGGCGTCCGTGGTCATCGCGACCGATCACTACGCCGAGGCCACGGGAACCATCATCCGGAACCTCCGCGGATGGGGCATTCCCGCGCAGACGGTCCGGGACGAGGACGGTGTTCGCCCCCCCTTCCTCATTGCCAATTCCGCGGACATCGGCTTCTGGAAGGAGGACCGGCGCTTCTGGGAGGTTCTGAAGCGCAGGATTTCTCCGGAAAAGCCCTTGCAGATGCTGCTGGTCGACGATTTCGGCTACAACGAGGAACTGGGGGACCGGTATGGCATGCGGACCGCGATCGAGGCCAGGAGGGAAAAGACCGTGGCCGCCCTCCGGGAGGTTTTCCGGGTCGAGTTGCAGGTGATTCCTTTTTTCCTGGCGCGCGGCGCCCGGGAGGATGAGGTCCCTCTCCGGATTGACCAGGCCCGGGAGCGGATATGGCGGTTCCTGAATCCGGCCGCAGGCCCATCCTGCGAACCCTGACAGGGACCCGTGACCCGAACCGTTTTTCACTTGAACTTTCGGACGGATAATGGCAATCTGGCGCCGTAAGACATGAGGGTAGATCCATGCGCAACGAACAGATGGTAATCCGCTGCCTCAACTGCGGCACGAAGAACCGCATCCCGAAGGCCAGGCTTCATGACCGTCCGCTCTGCGGAAAATGCGGCGGCACGCTGGACGAAATGATCATCCGCTGTCTGCGATGCGGCACGAAGAACCGCATGCCCGAGACCCGGCTCAACGACAAGCCGCTCTGCGGACAGTGCGGCGCCGTATTGGTCGTCACCATCAATCACGGCCGTCCCGTCGAGGTCACGGACAGCACCTTCAACCGGGAGGTGCTCTCGGTCCCGGGTTCGGTTCTGGTCGACTGCTGGGCCCCTTGGTGCGGCCCCTGCCGCATGGTGGCGCCCGTTCTCGACGAACTGGCCACCCAGTACGCGGGGGGCGTCAGGATCGCCAAACTCAACGTGGATGAGAACCCCCTGACGGCGTCGCGCTTCAGCGTGCAAAACATCCCGACGATGCTGCTGTTCAAGGACGGGAAACTGATCAACCGACTGGTCGGCGCTCTGCCCAGAGAGACGATCGAGCAGCACCTCATCGCCATCATGAAGACCAACTGATCCAGGAAAGGAGACGGGAGACCTTTGCATCATCGGGGAAACGGATTCCTTCGGGCGCCGCGCGGAGGGATGGGGATTTCCCGCGGTCCCGCTTGAGCCATTCTTATGACCGATTCAGGAAAACTCGACCGAAGGCGCGTCTATCACTGCCGGGTCTTCGATGTGTACGAGGGGGATGCCCGGCTTCCCGACGGCCGGATCTTCAAACAGAACTGGATCGACCACAGACCCTGCATCGCCGTGGTCCCGGTGAATCCGGAAGGCAGGCTTGTCCTGATCCGGCAGTACCGCCATGCCACGGGCGGCATGATCGTGGAAATCCCCGCGGGGAACATGGACCGTGACAACGAGACCGTCGAGGCGTGCGTTCAGCGGGAGCTGGCCGAAGAGGTCGGCTTCCGGGCGGGGCGGCTGATCCGGCTTTTCGAGGGGTATCTGGTCCCTGGATACTGCAACGAATACATGTATTTCTATCTTGCCCTCGATCTCGAGCCCGCCTCGCTTCCCGGGGACGAGGACGAGTACATCCGGGTGATGGCGGTCTCCTTTGCGGAGGCCCGCCGGATGATCCGCGACCAGCAGATCGTCGACGCCAAGACGGCGCTCGGCATTCTGATGGCCCGGGAATATCTGGAAGGCTGCGGCTGACGGGAAGCGCCTAACAGGCGCGCACCCGCAGGATCAAGCCCGGATCCGGGCGGGACAGGATCAGCGGAGCTTCCGGTCCCGCTTTTCGATCTCGATCTCGAGCTCCTTGAGGCGCTGGATATCCTTTTTGAGTTTGTCGTTTTCCTGGACCAGCGACGTGGTCTCCGACTGGAGTTTTTCCGTCAATTCCCGGATCGTCAGTTTCAGCCGGTCATTCTCCTGTTGCGTCTTGGTCTTTTCCCACTGGACCCTGCCGATCAGGATATGGTCCTGCCGGTTCGCCTCCCAGAATGCATCCCTTTCGTCGATCAGCCGGATGAAGGCCTCGGCCGCCGGACGCCACCGGCTCTCCGGATAACGCTGAATCAGGGAGACGAAGACCGAACGGGCCTGTTCCTGGCTGGTCCGCTCCTGGAGGTTGAGGAGTTCAACCCCCTGCAACAGGAGATCGCGCTCCTCGAACAGGCGCGGGAGAACCGCCGGCGCTTCCTTCACCGGCTCGGCGACCGAAATCCCGCCCTCTCTGCTTTCGGCCGGCGCTTTCTCGATCACCGGCGGCGCCGAGGCGCATCCCGCCAGGGAAACAACGACAAACACCCAAACAAATGAAATCCCCTTCATGTCCTGTGCACATCCTTTTCCGTAATGCAATTGCTGCCCGGAAGGGTCTTGGCATATTCCTTGAGCCTCGCCGTGGCCTCGGCCATGGTCAAAGGGTCTCGGAAACGGCCGCCGTCGTCGGTCACGATCGAGATCGTCACGCTGATCAGAGGGAATTTCTGGAGCGTCCCCTTCCGGTCCCTTCCCACGAAGCATCCCTGCGCCCGGTCCTCTTCGGTATAGAATTTCCGGATCCGCCCCTCGAAGCCGGCCACGATCCGGCGGCAGATCTGCTCCGCCCGCGGCGGCACGGAGATAATCACGAAATCGTCGCCGCCGATGTGGCCGAGGAAATCGCCTTTGGCCCCCGCCGCCCGCATCGCTTCCGTCAGCAGCAGGGCGACCTCCTTGATGACCTCGCTGCCCCAGGCATAGCCGTACTGATCGGCAAACGGCTTGAAATTGTCCAGATCCACATGGCAGAGCGAAACCGGGGTCCCCGCCTTGAGGCGCTTCGCGAGCTCCCGTTCGATCGCCAGATTCCCGGGAAGACCCGTCAGGGGGCTGGCGTCGAGGCTGCGCTCCTCAAGGAGCTTGAGCCGCCTGGCCATGTCGCTGAAGGCGCGGGCCAGGCTTCCGATCTCGTCGTTTCGATCGAGACGCACGGGGTAGTCGAACCGCCCCTCCGCGATCTCCGCGGTCGCCTTTTCGAGCCTCCGGAGCGGGCGGGAAATGCTGTAGGTCGCCAGGACAACGAGCAGCACCCCGATCCCGAGGCTGACCAGGCTCAGGGCGATGGTCAGGTGCGAGGCCCGGAGCCCCTGTTCCTTGATCCGGTTCATCCGCGCGTCGATATCCCCCTCGGCCATCCTCTGGACCCCGCGAATGATCGCGGCCATCTCGTCGATCGTCTTCTTCGCCGGCCCATCGGAAAAGGCATGGGCCTCTCCGCTCCGGTTCTCCCCGGGGAGGGCGATCTCCCGGGAAAACAGCGCTTCGTATTGTCCATGAAGGCGGACCAGGCCCGGAATCGCCGTCGAGCCCCCGGAGAAGGGGTTCTTCCGCATCTCCGCGAGGATGCCTTTGAATTCCCGGCTCCTGGACCAGAAGATCTCCTCGAGCGTCGGATCCCGGAGGATGAGGTAACGCCTGGCGGCGCTCTCCTGGGCGATCAGGGCGTCCAGCAGGCTCTTGCTCTGATCGACGAGGGCAAAATCCTCGCTGATGATCCGGTAGGCGAGTTCGTTGAGCTGGCGCAGGCTGAAGATCGCGTAGGCGCTGGCCAGCACGGTCAGGCAAACCATGGCCAGGTAGATCAACAGCAGCTTGCGATAGATCGTCAGCTTCATTCCTGTTCCCCAGCGATTCCGGATATCGGTTCCGGACGCATCGAATGCAGTAGCATATCCCCGTCGGGTGCGTAAAGGGGTTTCCAAAGAAAAACCTTCCCTTTTACGCCTCCGATTTGGTAAGGGAAGGGCCGCGGGCCAGGACCCGCTGCAAGGCGATCTCGAGGAGGGCATGGACCCAGGGGACACATTCCGGATGCGGTTGCGGCAGGGAGCCTTCGCCGGCCTGAGGAAGGGCGGGAGCGGATTCGTCTGGATGATGAAAATCGTCGTTCCCGTATCGCTCTTCACGGCGATCCTCGACTGGAGCGGCCTCCTGATCCATCTCGACATCATTCTGAAACCTCTGATGGGGCTCCTCGACCTCCCGCCGGCGGCCGCCCTGCCGCTGCTCATCGGGATGTTGAGCTCCGTTTACGGCGGCATCGCTTCGATGGTCGTCCTGCCCTTCAGCACGGCCCAGATGACCCTCATGGCCGTCTTCCTCCTGACGTGCCACGCCCTGATCCCGGAGGGGATCATCCAGGGGCAGTCGGGCATTCATCCCCTGAAGGCCACGCTGGTCCGCATCGGGGCCGCCATCGTCACCGTTCTTCTGGTGGTTCCCTGGGTGGGCAGCTCTACGGTCATGCCGACCGCATCGGGGGGCCTTCCGTTTGTCCAGCCGGACTTCTGGGAGATGATCCGTCACTGGGCCTGGACCACCCTGCGCCTGACCGTCAAGATCTTCTTCATCATCATGGCGCTGCTGACGCTCCTGGAACTCCTCAAGTCCTTCGAACTGATCCACCCTTTTGTCCGGGCCCTGGGGCCCTTCCTGCGTCTCATGGGCCTCGACCAGAAGGTGGGGTACCTCTGGATGACCGCGGTGATCTTCGGACTCACCTACGGCGGGGCGATCATCGTGGAGGAGGCCAAGAACGGCCACCTGAGCCGGGACGATCTGGAGCTGCTCCATCTCTCCATCGGGACGAACCATTCGATGGTCGAGGACCCGCCACTCTTCTTGCCCATGGGCATCCACCCCTTCTGGCTCTACGTCCCCCGCCTCGTCATGGCCATCGTCATCGTCCGGATGGTGCGCCTCTGGCAGCGTTACGGCCGCCGCACCCCGCAGGCTTCCTGAACCGGAGCGCCGCCCCGTGACGGAATCATCCCGCAGACGGGCCTGATCCGGACCGTTTCCGCCCCTCCATGAGGGCCGAAACGCATGGGCGCGGGAAATTCAACGGATGAAAGCGGGTTGGTCAAGGGAGATTTTTGTTTTGACAGCTGTTTTTGCGCTCCAGGGGAAAAGGTCCCCTTGCCCCCGGAAAAAAATTTTGCTATGACATCCCCCAGGGGAGGCCTTTGATCCATTTGGAAAGAGGTTCCCAGCGACGCGTGACACCGTAACGATCTTCAAGGCGATGTACCGTTTTCGCGTCTTCCAGACCCTTGTGTGCGCATTTTGCGATATCCCGATCCAAGGGCGGATCCATCCCGAAACCACGAGAGGGGGAAAGGTTCCATGATCTACAACGAGGAGTTCGAAACACTGCCGCGCGAAGTGTTGGAGTCCCTGCAACTGAAGAGGCTCAAACAGGTGGTCCAGCGGGTGTACCATACCGTCGGCTTTTACCGCCGCAGCTTCGACGGGGCCGGCGTCACGCCCGACGACATCAAGACCCTGGATGATCTCAAACGGTTCCCCTTCACCACCAAGCAGGACCTGCGGGACAACTACCCCTTCGGCCTCTTTGCCGTCCCGATGAGCAGCATCGTCCGCCTCCACGCCTCCTCCGGGACCACCGGCCGCTCCACCGTCGTGGGCTATACGAAGCGCGACATCGACACCTGGTCGGAGCTGATGGCCCGCTGCTTCGTTGCGGCGGGGCTCACGAAGAACGACATCATCCACAACGCTTACGGCTACGGCCTCTTCACCGGGGGTCTGGGCGCCCACTACGGGGCGGAGAGACTCGGCGCGAGCGTTATTCCCATGTCCGGCGGCAACACCAAACGGCAGATCATGATCCTCCAGGATTTCGGCCCCACGGCCATCTGCTGCACCCCCTCTTACGCCCTGAACCTTGCCGAACAGGGCAGGGCCATGGGGGTCGACATGAAGGCCCTCAATCTCCGGGTCGGGATTTTCGGCGCCGAACCGTGGAGCGAGAAGATGCGCGAGCAGATCGAAAGCGCGCTCAATATCACGGCCCTCAACATCTTCGGCCTTTCCGAGATCATGGGCCCCGGGGTGGCGATGGAATGCCTGGAGGGGCGCCACGGAATGCATATCTTCGAAGACCACTTCCTGGTCGAGACGATCGATCCGGAAACCGGCGAGGTTCTGCCGCCGGGCGAGGAGGGGGAACTCGTTTTCACGACCATCACGAAGGAGGCGTTTCCTCTGATCCGCTACCGGACCCGGGATCTCTCCCGGCTGATCACCGAGCCTTGCCGATGCGGCCGGACGCTCTACCGGATGGATCGCGTCATGGGCCGCAGCGACGACATGCTGATCATCAGGGGCGTGAACGTCTTCCCGTCGCAGATCGAGGCCATCCTGCTGGCCATCGAGGGGGTGGAACCCCACTACCAGTTGATCGTGGACCGGGCCGGCAACCTCGATACCCTGGAGATCCAGGTCGAGGTCGGCGAGCAGATCTTCTCCAACGCCGACGAGGTCAAGGTCCTCCAGAAGATGGAGCGGCGGATCGTCAAGGATGTCAAAGATTTCCTTGGAGTGTCCGCCAAGGTCAAGCTGGTGGAGCCCAAAACCATCCAGAGGGCGGAGGGCAAGGCGAGCCGGGTGGTGGACCGGAGACAGATCTGATGCCGCGAGGCCGCATCGGAGGCGGCCAACGGCAAACGGGGCGGGAGGACCGGCCCGCTCGGCGTTCGTTCCCGGGAAACCCGTTCAGCGAGAACCGCCCCGGGGAGATGATCCTTCGGCAGACCGGGGCAAACGAGAAAAGGAGTCAACCGATGAAGGTGGAACAGATTTCCATATTTCTGGAGAACAGGCCGGGCAGCCTTGAGCAGGTCACGGGGATCCTGCAGCAGGCCGGGATCAACATCCGCACCCTGACGCTGGCGGACACCTCCGATTTCGGCATCCTCCGCATGATCGTCAACGACGTGGACGCGGCCTCGCGGGTCCTGAAGGAAAGCGGCTTCCGGATCAGCCGGACGAACGTCGTCGCCGTCGAGGTGCCGGACCGCCCGGGCGGGCTTCACGGGATCCTCCAGGTCGTCACGAAAAGCGGGATCAACGTGGAGTACCTTTACGCCTTCGTGGAGCGCAGCGGCGAGAACGCCGTGATGATCTTCAGATTCGACGCCCCGGAAAAGGCCATCGAGATCCTCAGGCAGAATGGGCTGACCGTCCTGCCGGGGGAAAAGCTCTATGGGTTATAGGTAGACCGGCGCGGTTTCAGCCCGCCACCCGCTTGATCGTGCCGTCGCTGATCATGGCATGGAACTGGGCGAGCAGCGCCCGTTCCTCCTTGTCGAGATGACCGTCATCATGGGCGCTCTCCAGGATGCGGCGATATTCTTCGGGGGTGATCACCAGGTCGCTGATCGCGCGGTTGATAAGTTCTTTCAGTCCTGTTGCCGATTTGCTGTGTTGCTTCACGCATGCCCTCCCAGCGCATCAGATCTTCGCTGTCCGCATTTCTATGAATCCCGGCTTCTCCGGCCATGACGGCCCGGTCCGCCGGAGCCTGGGAAAAAGGGAGGCCGGTCCCCTGCGCCCCGGAACGGCCCCCCGATCCCATCAATGTTTGAAGGCCCGCTGGCCGGTCAGAACCATGGTCACATCCGCTTCGTTGCACGCCTCGATCACCTCCCAATCCCGCATGGAACCTCCGGGCTGGACCACGGCGGTCACCCCCTGGCGGATGCCCACGTCCACGCCGTCCCTGAACGGGAAGAAGGCGTCCGAAACCATGGCCGACCCCACGAGCCCCGCCTTGGCCTCCTTCGTCTCGGCATCGATCCGCTCCTTCTGATCCTTCGGCCGGCTCCCCTTTTCGACGGCCAGTTCGAGATCCTTGTAGGGAATGCCGTAGCGGTCGAAGCAGAGGGCGTCGGCGTATTTCTGGTAGGCCTTGTAGACGGCGATCTCCGCCACGCCGACGCGGTCCTGTTCCCCTGTGCCGATCCCGACCGTGCAGCCGTCCTTGACGTAGAGCACCGAGTTCGAGGTCACCCCCTGCTCGACGAACCAGCCGAAGAGGAGGTCCTCCATCTCCCGCGCAGTCGGGGGCCGCTTGATCCGGTAGGTCTTGTCCTTGTAGGTCGTTTCGGCCGGCGTCAGATCGGCCGGCCCCTTGACCTTGTTGAGGGGCGACTGCTGGACGATGATCCCCCCGTCGATCAAGGATTTGATCTCCACGAAACGCCGCGTCAGGTAGTCCTCCAGCCGGTCGATCCGCGCCAGTTGGATGATCCGCAGATTGGCCCGCCCCTTGAGAATCTCCAGGGTCCCCTCCTCGTAATCCGGGGCCCCGACAACCTCAAGGTAGTTCTCGGCGATGAGGGCCGCCGTCTCCTTGTCCACCGGCCGGTTCAGGACCAGACAGCCGCCGAAGGCCGCGATCCGGTCTGCGCGGTTCGCCCTGCGGTAGGCCTCGGCGAGGCTCGCCCCGTAGGCGACGCCGCAGGGGTTGTTGTGCTTCAGGATGGCGGCCGCGGGCTTTCCCATCAGGTACTTCATGATGTTGAGGCCGTTGTCCAGATCGGTCAGGTTGGTCTTGCCGGGATGCTTCCCCTCCTGGAGCATGTCCTCCTCGCGGATCGCGCTGACCAGGCCGTTCTCCGGGTCGATGAAGCGGCACCCCCCGAGAATCAGGTTCCCCCCCACCAGCTCGTAAAGCGCCGCCTCCTGCCCGGGATTTTCCCCGTAGCGCAGTCCTTTTTCGATCAGCTCGCCCTTGGCATCGGGAAACTTCCAGGTCCGCTTCCGGTAGACGAGCTCCTGATCGCCGAAGGCCAGGCGCAGGGAATCGGGAAAGTGGTCTTCCATCACGGTCCGGTACATCTTCTTCAGGTCTTCTGCCATATGCCGCTCTCCTTTGCGTGTATTGGTTTCCGGCGGAAATCTACCACAGTTGCAGCGATCTTATACAGAACATTTTGGATGAACGCCCGGGTGCGAGACGGCGCGGCCGGGATATTTCCCGAAGGCCCGCTTCACCCGGGGCTATCGTGTCGCCAGGTCCAGGGCATACACGATGACCGGCGCGATGGCGAGGGCCGGCAGGAAGTTGCCCACGCGGATTTTTTTCAATTCCAGGATGCTGCTGATGCCGATGCCGATCAGCAGGATCCCTCCCGTGGCCGTCATCTCGTCCATCATGGCGGCGCTGACCAGGGCATTGAGCTGCGCCGCCAGCAGGCTGATTCCCCCCTGATAGATCAGCACCGGGATCGCCGAAAATGCGACGCCGATCCCCAGGGTCGAGCCGAACGCGATGGAGATGAATCCGTCCAGAACGGATTTGATCGACAGGGTCAGGTAATCGCCGCTGAGGCCGTCGCTGATGGAGCCGAGCACCGCCATCGGTCCGGTGCAATAGAGCACGGACGCGGCCAGAAACCCGCGCACGAAACGGCCGGTCCCTCCCTCGGAACGGCCGGAGAGCCGTTTTTCGAGCCAGATCCCCGCTTTTTCCACCCATTCCTCGATCTTCAGCCACTCGCCGAGCAGGGCCCCCGCGATCAGGGCTCCGAGCACCACCAGGGCGTTTCCCGTCTTCAGAAACATCTGCATGCCCACGGCGGCGGTATAAATGCCCATGCCCGACAGCACGGTGGACTTGAGCCGATCCGGGAGGCGGGCCCCGAACAGAACGCCCATGCCGCTGCCCGCCAGTATGGCGACGACGTTGATGATGGTTCCTGTCATGCCTTCCTGAAATGTTCGCGGTCCCGTACGCGGGACGGGCGACCCCGACTCCCGCGCCGGATGCTGAACTCCCCTCCTATCCCTTGATGCAGCCCACGGCGCGCAGGCGGGCCACTTTTCGGGAGATGCCCGCTCGGTGCACCACCTCCACGACCTCGTCCAGGTCCTTGTAGGCCTCGGGGATCTCCTCCGTCAGGGTTCCCTTCCCCGTGGACATGACGATCACCCCCCGCTCCGCCATCTCCTTCGGAATCGACCGCCCCCGGCAGGACTTCGTCGCCTGGGTCCGGCTCATCACCCGGCCCGCGCCGTGGCAGGTGCTTCCGAAGGTTTCCGTGAAGGCCTGCTGCGTGCCGGCCAGAACATAGGATCCCGTTCCCATGTCCCCGGGAATGAGAACCGGCTGCCCGACCTTTTGGTAGCGCGGCGGCAGGGCCGCATGCCCCGGAGGGAAGGCCCGTGTCGCCCCCTTCCGGTGGACGCAGAGCCGGACTTCCCGTCCCCCCACCGGCAGCGATTCGATCTTGGCGATATTGTGGCAGACGTCGTAGAGGAGCCTCATGCCCAGTTCCCGCGGCGAAATTCCCAGGACGGCCTGGAAGGTTTTGCGGGTGCGGTGCATGAGGATCTGGCGGTTGGCCCAGGCATAGTTCGCGGCGCAGGCCATCGCCGCGAGGTAGTCCCGGCCCCGGCCGGAGTTCAATCTGGCGCACGCGAGCTGGCGGTCCGGCAGGGCGATGCCGGTCTCGCCGGCATGCCGGACCATCCGGGCCAGGGAGTCGTCGCAGACCTGGTAGCCCAGGCCGCGGGATCCGCTGTGGATGGCGACGGCGATTCGGCCCTTCTCCAGACCGAAGGCCGCGGCGGCCTCCCCGTCGTAGATCTCCTCGACCACCTCGATCTCGAGAAAATGGTTTCCCGATCCGAGCGTTCCGAGCTGATCTTTCCCGCGCTCCATCGCCCGTTCGCTCACCTTCTCCGGATCGGCGCCCTCCATCACGCCGCCGTCTTCGGTGGTCTCCAGATCGGCCCCCTCTCCGTAGCCCTGGCGAACCGCCCAGGCCGCGCCTTCGACCAGGACCTGCCTCTCCTCCCGGGGGGAGAGGCGCAGGGGCCCCCGCGACCCGACACCGGAGGGGATGTGCTGAAACAGCGCGGCGACGAGCGCCGGGATCGTTTCGCAGAGATCGCCGTAGGCAAGACGGGTCGTCATGAGCCGGCAGCCGCAGTTGATGTCGTAGCCGACGCCGCCTGGAGAGACGATCCCCTCGTCGAGGTCGAAGGCCGCGACGCCGCCGATCGGAAAACCGTAGCCCCAATGCATGTCCGGCATCGCCAGCGAAGCCGATACGATCCCGGGCAGGTGGGCGACATGGGCCACCTGCCTCGGCCCCTCGTCGGCGCCCATCCCCTTCATCAGCCGCTCGCTCGTGTATAGGATGCCGGGGACGCGCATCCCCCCCGTCGGGGGGATCTCCCACCGCCATGCGTCGATCTTTCTGAAACGGCCTTCAGACATCGAAAACCACCCTGGCCTTCCATCCCTCTCCGGCCTGACCGACCCAGGCCTGATGGTAGGTCACCGCCTTGATCTCCCGTTCGATCCGGTGGCGAGAAGGGTCGAAGCGCTCACCCTTCAGTTGCGCCCTGAGGCTGCGGGAGTCGATCCCGCTCACGCGACACGCCTTCAAGAGAAATCCGTCGCCGTAGTAGACGGCCAGGAGTTCCCGGAGAAAATTGACCAGCAGGTCGGCCGCGTCCGCGCCTGCAACCGAGATCTCCCGCGACGCCGCGGCCCGGACCGTCGCAGCGCCCACCATCAGGTCGAACAGGGCGGCAGCGGCCTCCGCGTAGAGCTCCCCGCGCGTCGCGGCGGTCACCTCCACGCCCAGATCGGCGGTATGGTCGAAAATCCGGTAGGCCATCCCCTCTTCCCTTTTCCGTCAAAGCCGGAACCTTCACACCGAATCCCGCCCGGCAAATGACAGGAACGGAGCGTTCAGGACCTCTTCGGGTCTGCCGGCCGCTCGGGTTTCACGGCATCCGGCGGATCCGGACCTCGATCCCCTTTTCATCCGCCAGCAGGGGCTGAAGCTTCGACGTGTCCGTGTCCGTCGTATGGAAAGGATAGAGGATCGCCGGTTTCAGCATCCGGGCGGCGTCCGCGACCATCGCCGGGGTCATGGTGTAGGGCAGGTTCATCGGCAGGAAGGCGACATCGATCCGGCCGAACCCCTTCATCTCCGGGATGTTTTCCGTATCCCCGGCGATGTAGACCCGCTTGTCGCCGAAGGTCAGGATATAGCCGTTCCCGCGCCCCTTCGGGTGGAAGGGAACGCCGGGGCTCCGCATGTGGACGAGGTTGTAGGCCGCCACCGCCTGGATGCGGATCCCGTCGACGGTCGTCTCCTCCCCGTTTTTCAGAACGATGCCGCCCTTCAGCTTCGCGGCGCAAGCCGGGGTCATGACGATCCGGCTCCCGGTTTTTCCGATTTTTCCGATCGTCTCCGGATCGAAGTGGTCCCCATGTTCGTGTCCCACCAGGATCAGGTCCGCCTTCGGCAGTTTCGCGTAGTCCCCATTCTGGCCGACCGGATCGTTGTGGATCGTTCTGCCTCCGAATTCGAACATCAGAGAGGAATGGCCGATGAACGTGACCTTCAGATCCCCCGCCGATGTCCGGAGCACGTCCGTCTCGAGGGCCCCGGCCGGCGATGCCGTCGTCGCCGCGCAAAGGGCCAATCCCCATAAGGTCTTCATAACCGCGCCTCCCGGTCCTCGTGATCCATGCCTTGGAATGACTATGACATCGGCGGCGCCGGGTGTCAAGCCGGAGCCCGCCGACGAGGCTGTCTCATGCTGGCGCCCATAGGCCTCGGGCCGCTCGATTGAGAGACGTTTCGGAGCGCCCTGACGGCAAGACGTTCCCGGTTCGAAACCTATTTTCGAAAGCCAAGCGAGACCTCTCCTTGCCGGCGGAACGGCATCCCCGCCCGTCCAAACCCTTTGCATTCGGATGCCAAATGGGCTATGAGGTCCCATGGGTCGCCCGCCGTCATGTCGCGCGGCCGGTATGGAGGATCGATGAAGGACGGCACAAGATCGTGCAAACCGGATCTCACCTATCCCTGCCCCTGGGTCTACAAGGTCATCGGCCGCGACATGGAGCGGCTCCGAACGGCCGCCGCCGAAATCCTTTCGGGGCGGGCCTATTCGGCCACCCCCTCCCGCAGCAGCCCGGGGGGCGCCTACCATTGTCTCAACGTCGAGATGACGGTCGGCAACGAACCGGATCGCCTCGGCTGCTACGAAAAACTCCGCAGTCACCCCGACGTGATCATGGTTCTGTGAATCATGTCCCGCACCGGAAGACCCGGACAGCCCGCCCGCAGAACAACCTTCTGAAAGGACCGAACCTTCGGCGCGCACGGGAGCGCGCAACATTCGATGCACGCAAAACCCTTCCCCTCGCGTTGGATTGCTGATAGAATTTGACCAACATCCCCCAAGGAGGAACAAGATGGCCAACGATCCGAACAAGGTGATCTACTCCATGATCGGAGTGAGCAAGTTCTACGACAAGAAACCGGTCCTCAAGGAGATCTATCTCTCCTATTTCTACGGGGCGAAGATCGGCGTTCTGGGGCTCAACGGCTCGGGCAAGAGTTCGCTCCTGAGGATTCTGGCCGGGGTGGACCAGGATTTCATCGGCAAGACGATCCTGTCGCCCGGCCATACCGTCGGCTTCCTGGAGCAGGAGCCCAGGCTGGACGACACCAAGACCGTCCGCCAAATGGTGGAGCAGGGGGTCCAGGAGACGGTCGATCTCGTCAATGAATTCAACGCGATCAACGAGAAATTTGCCGAGCCGATGGCCGACGCGGAGATGAACAAGCTCCTGGACCGGCAGGCCAAGGTGCAGGAAAAGCTCGACGCCCTGGACGCCTGGGACCTCGATTCCCGGCTCGAGATGGCGATGGATGCGCTGCGCTGCCCACCCGGAGAGACCCCGGTCAAAGTCCTCTCGGGGGGTGAACGGAGGCGGGTCGCCCTCTGCCGGCTTCTGCTCCAGAAGCCAGACATCCTGCTGCTCGATGAGCCGACCAACCACCTCGACGCCGAGTCCGTCGCCTGGCTGGAGCGCCACCTCCAGCAGTATGCGGGCACGGTGATCGCCGTCACGCACGACCGCTACTTCCTCGACAACGTGGCGGGATGGATCCTGGAACTGGACCGGGGGGAAGGGATCCCCTGGAAGGGAAACTACTCGTCGTGGCTCGAGCAGAAGCGGACCCGGCTCCAGAAGGAGGAGAAATCGGAGACGGAGCGCCAGAAGACCCTCCAGCGCGAGCTGGAGTGGATCCGGATGTCCCCCAAGGGGCGCCATGCGAAATCCAAGGCCCGGATCAGCGCCTACGAGAACCTCCTGTCCCAGGAGACGGAGGCCCGGTCAAAGGATCTGGAGATCTATGTCCCGCCCGGACCGCGGCTGGGGAAGCTCGTCATCGAGGCCGAGGCCGTCAGCAAGGCCTACGGCGACCGCCTTCTCGTGGACAAGATGTCCTTCAGCCTGCCCCCGGGCGGCATCGTCGGCATCATCGGCCCGAACGGCGCCGGAAAGACGACCCTCTTCCGGATGATCACGGGCCAGGAGCAGCCCGACTCCGGTACGATCCGGATCGGCGAGACGGTCAAACTCGCCTACGTGGACCAGAGCCGGGACGCCCTCGATCCCGACAAGACGATCTGGGAGACGATCTCGGACGGCCAGGACATCGTCCTGCTCGGGACCCGGGAGATGAACTCGCGGGCCTACGTCTCCCGGTTCAATTTCTCCGGCACCGATCAGCAGAAAAAGGTGGGGCAGCTTTCAGGCGGAGAACGGAACCGGGTGCATCTCGCGCGGATGCTCAAGGAGGGGGCCAATGTGCTGCTCCTCGACGAGCCGACGAACGACCTGGACGTGAACACGATGCGCGCCCTCGAAGAGGCGCTGGAGAACTTCGCCGGCTGCGCCGTCGTCATCAGCCACGACCGATGGTTCCTGGACCGGATCGCGACGCACATCCTGGCCTTCGAGGGGGACAGCGCCACCGTCTGGTTCGACGGGAACTATTCCGAATACGAGGCGGACCGCAAGACCCGTCTGGGCGCGGCGGCCAGCCAGCCCCACCGCATCAAGTACCGGCAGTTGACGAGGATCTGAATGGCCCGGTCCTTCGAACAGGGTCCCATACGCCCCCCGAGCGAGGCCGGAAGCCTCCTCATCCGGCTGAGTCGGAACTGTCCCTGGAACCAATGCGCCTTCTGCCGCACCTACAAGCAGTCCCGGTTCGAGATCCGAACGGTCGAGGAGATCCGGCGGGACATCGACGCCATGTCCGACATCGCGGAGCGGCTGAAACAGCTCTCCCTCCGGGAAGGGGAGGGGGGACGGGTGACGGAAAGAATCCTCCGGGTTGTTTTCGACGGCCATGGCCTTGACGATGAATGCCACGGGGCCGTCGCCCTCTGGCTCCACGGCGGCGGCGAATCGGTCTTCCTGCAGGATGCCGATTCCCTCGTCATGAAAACGGAAGAGGTCGCATCCATCCTCCGGCATATCCGCGCGGTTTTCCCGTCCGTCTCCAGGATCACGACCTACTGCCGGTCCAGGACCGCCGCCCGCAAATCCGCCGACGAGCTGCGGTCGCTCCGGGAAGCCGGCCTCGACCGGATCCATGTCGGCATGGAGAGCGGCCTGGATCCGCTGCTGCAACGGATCCGGAAAGGCGCAACGGCGGCCGACCACATCGCGGCCGGGCGGAAGATCAAGGCGGCCGGGATCTCCCTTTGCGAGTACGTCATCCCCGGCCTGGGGGGGAGGGCCCTCTCTGCGGACCATGCACGGGAAACGGCCCGCGTGATCCATGAGATCGATCCGGACTTCGTCCGTCTGCGGTCATTGCAGGTGGTCCCGGGCACGCCGCTGATGGGGATGGTGCAGCAGGGGGATTTCTCCCCGCTGGACGACGAGGAGGTGGTGCGGGAGATCCGGGAATTCCTGTCCGGACTGGAGGGGATCCAAACGACGATCGTCAGCGACCATATCCTGAACCTGCTGGAGGAGATCGAAGGCCGGCTTCCAGGGGACAAGCGGAAGATGCTGGACGTCGTGGACCGGTATTTCGCCCTTTCCGCGGAGGAGAGGCTCGTCTTCCGGCTGGGCAGGCGGAGCGGATTCTACAGAAGGCTGTCCGATCTGTCGGACAGGTCCGTCTATCGGGAGCTGAAGGAAATCGTCGACCGCTGTGCGGCGTCGGGCGAGGGCTCCATGGAGCGGATCCTCTCGGCGGCCATGAACCGCTTCATCTGAACCGTTGGGAACGAAGGGATGTTTCGGGAATGATCCGGCGGGGCTCCTTCGCCGAAGGAGCGTGCGGTGGGCGGGGCCGGGAACGGCTTTCCCGGCGCGAACGCAGGGGGTCGGGACCGCCGTCCGGACGGACGGGCGGCATGCCTTATTCGATGCTCATCAGAGACTGCCAGCGTTCCCACTCCGTTTCCCGGGGGAGGCGCAGCTTCGCCAGCAGTTTGACGATCTCCGGCTCATTGAAGCGGAAGTAGGGGTTGATCCTTCTCTCGTCCGCCAGGGTGGAGAAGACGTGGTTGGGATCGTAGCGCCGCAGGAAGGCGACGACGGCCCGGTTTCCGGGTTCGATCCGCCTCGCAAAGGCCATGGAGTTCTTCACGTAGTCGTGGCCGGCATAAACCACGGTCTCGTCCGGGAGCTCCATCAGTCTCAGGATGGAGCGGTAGAAGGCTTCGAGGTCTCCCGAAAAGCAGTTCCCGACCGTTCCGTTGAAGAGGGTGTCCCCCCCGATCAGAAACCTTCCCGCATGGAAACAGAGGGAATCCTCCGTGTGGCCCGGGGTATGGATGATCCGGACCTCCCCCCCCTCCAGCGGGATGGAGCCGTTGTCCGGAAGGTCCGCCCGGCTCAGGGGGCGGGCGTGGGAGGCCTCCAGGAGGGGCCGGTTGCCGACCGTGTGGTCCGGATGGCCATGAGTGTTGGCGACATATTTCAGCCTCAGACGGCGCTCCCCCAGAAAGGCGAGGATCGCCTCCGGATCTCCGCCGTCCACGGCCATGCCGCTTTCCGTTCCGTAAACGAGATACCCCAGATTGTCGGGGCCATATCGAAACTGCTTTACCTTAAGCATACAACCGCCTCTCGACAGGCGCGCGGCGCCCTTTCCGGCACGGATCCAAACGGCGGTCCGGGACGCCATCCCCCGGTTCGCCCCTGCCGCACCCTGCCGGCATCAGGGCCACGGCCTTCTTTCCCTTACGGTTACGAATGGATTCCATTCCGGTTGTTCCTGCCCGAATATTCGAGAATGGAAACGATGACCGTGATCAGAAAGGCCTGCACCACGGTCAGGATGCCGTCGATCGTGCTTGCCCCCCGCAGGGTGATGGCGCTGATCCCGAGGGTGGCGCAGAGAAAGAACAGGAACAGGACCACCTTCCGCCGGTCGCCGAAAACGGCCAGAAGCCGGTGGTGGATGTGATCGGTTCCGACATAATCGATCCAGTCCTGGAAGTTCTTCACCTTTCCGGTGACGATCCGCTCGACGCTGATATAGGCCATGTCATAGATCAGCACCCAGAAGATGAGTATGGGGGTCGAAAAGGAGACGATGGGATCGTTGTCCGCCCAGTGGGCCTTGATGGCGAGGGCCGCGAGCACGAAACCGCA
This sequence comes from uncultured Syntrophaceae bacterium, assembly GCA_964637025.1. Lineage (GTDB taxonomy): Bacteria > Desulfobacterota > Syntrophia > Syntrophales > UBA5619 > UBA5619. The sequence continues at coordinate 42,622 of CAZWTL010000011.1, forward strand.
GAAGGTGCTGCCGGCGTCTCCCAGGAAAATGGACGCCGGCCTGCTTTTTTGCGGGCTGAAGTTGAACGGGAGGAAACCGAGGCAGCTGCCCAGCATGGCGATGGCGATCCAGCCCATGAAAGGCTGATCGGTCTGGAAGGCGACAATCCCCATGAAAAGGGCCATGATCGCCGAAACCCCTGTCGCCAGGCCGTCCATGCCGTCGATGAAGTTCATGGCGTTGGTCAGCCCCACGACCCAGACGATGGAGAGCGCGGCGTTGAGCAGATACCCCCAGGCGGTCTGGGCCGGGAAGAGATCGAGGATGATCCCGGAGCGGATCAGGACGACGACGACACAGATCTGGATGAGGAGCTTGTAGCGCGCCGGCAGGCCTTTCCAGTCGTCGATGACGCCGGCGGCCGCAACGACGCCTCCCCCCGCAACCAGCGCGACATCGCGCGCATCGAGGATCATGTTGGCCAGCAGGGCGGAGATGAAGGAGACGATGATCGCCACCCCTCCGAGCAGGGGCGTGATCCGGGTGTGGATCTTCCGGCCGCCGGGCGCATCGACGATGCCGGCCCTGGAGGCGACGAACATCATCAGCGGCGTGAGCACGGCGGCCGTCGAAAAGGCCATGAGGAAAATGTACATCCACCGGCCGAGATGGCTGAAGAAAAAGAGCCGGACGGGGGGCGTCACCAGGGCGGCGAAGAGGATCAGCGCCAGACCCCAGAAAACCCTCAGGAAGGAAAACTTCTTTCTGCTTTCGCTGGAGAACATGTCGGTCGCCTCATTGCAGAACGGACCCGGCCAGATCCAGGACCGCTTCGACCTCCGCATCGCTCAGGGAGGGATAGAGAGGCAGGGAAACGGTTTCCAGAAACGCCCCTTCGGTCTGCGGATAGCCGTCCATGCCGAGATAATGGTGCAGGGGCTTGAAGACCGGCCGCCGGACTGCGACGCCCGCCTCGGCACCGGCGACGACGAATTCCGCGGCCCGGCTCGACCGGATGACGTACCGGTAATAGATGGGGTCGCGGCCCGGCGGGCTGGCGGGCACGGGCGCCTGCCGCTCGCGGAGGAACGCATCGTATCGGCGGGCAATGGCCCGGCGGCGTTCGATCAGAAGCGGCAGCCGCCGCATCTGCGCAAGCCCCAGAGCGGCCTGCAGGTCCGTCAGCTTGCAGTTGAAGCGGAGGCGGTGGACCTCCTTTTCGTCATAGTCCCGCATATCCCCGATCTTCTCGAGCAACTGCCGGTCATTCGCCGCGACCATGCCCCCCTCCCCGGTGCAGATGACCTTGGTGGCGTAGAAGGAAAAAACGGAGAGCACGCCGAAGCTCCCGGCCGGCGCCCCGTCGCAGCGGCTTCCCAGGGCCTGGGCGCAATCCTCGATCACGGGAATGCCCAGGGCAATGATTTCCCGGAGGTCGGCCGGAAGGCCGAACATGTGGGGGACGATGACGGCTTTCGTCCTTCCGGTGCTCCGCCGCCTGATATCACGGGGATCGATGTTGTAGGTCTCCGGATCGATGTCGGCCAGGACCGGCACGGCCCGGACATGCAGGATCGCATGGAGCAGGGCCGTGCAGACGAAACTGGGGATCACGATCTCGTCCCCGTCGCCGATCCCCAGGGCCCGCAGGGCCAGGTGCAGTCCGGCGGTCCCCGAACTCACCGCCACGGCGCCTCGGGCGCCGACCAGGGAGGCCAGGGCCGCCTCGAACTCCATGACCCGCTCTCCCTGAGCCAGTTCCCCGGACCGCAGGACGGCGACGACGGCGTCGATGTCATCCTGATCGATGGCGGGCCGTGAATGGGGAATCGTCGGCATGGAAGGGCGCCCCTCTAGGATTCGTGTGAAACATTGATGAACAGGCGAAGCGGGAGGAAGGCCTCCGCAAACGGCACCCGCCCCTGGATGCCCCGGAACACGGCGGTCGAGCGGACGACGTCCGTGATGGACAGCCCCTCGATGTTGGTCTTTTCCACCTGGGATTGATGGGCCAGGAGCATTTCGATTTTCAGGTCGAGGGTTTCCTTGATGTCCACGAATACGGTCGGAGAAAAGTTCTGCGTCGTCGGCCCCTCGTAGAACAGGACGTTGCGGACATAGCGGGTCGCCGAAACCGTCGCCTTGGCAAGGGCCCGGTGATCCTGGTGGGTGTCGTCCCCGTGGTGAACGAAGATGAAATCGGGCGCCAGGCGTTTCAGCACCGTTTCGATGTCCTGGACCATCCGGTTCATGTGGGGCGTGAGCTGCGTGTCCTGATACGACCCCCAGAGCAGCTCCCGGGGCCTGAGGATCTTCACCGACTTCTCCTGCTCCCTTTTCCGGATCGCCACCTCGCCCCCCATGTGGCCCTCCGTCATGACCAGGATGTAGATGTCGTGTCCGCTCCTCGCGTATTTGGCCAGGGTGCCGGAGCAACCCACCTCGATGTCGTCCGGATGGGCGCCGATCGCCAAGACTTTCATCCCTTCCCCCTCAGAATGTCCAGACTTTCCGATCCATGGTTGAACAGCAAATCCAGAACCGACAGGAACGGCTCGAACGCGCCGAACCTCTGCTCGTATACGGGATGACGATACTCCTGAAAAACCACTTTTATGCCATTTTCCCGGTAGCGGTCAAGATCCATGTAGCCCCGCCCGCCGCCTCCGGCCAGATAGGCATCCGCGTCGAAATGCTTTGCAATGGCGATGAGCCTTTCATCCGGCTGCTCGGGAAACGCCGGAAGTTCCGAGGCCACATGAACGGGGGTCCGGATTCCCAGCAGCCCGGCCAGTCTCTTTACCACAAAGATGTTCAGAGGGGCGAGAAATTCCCACTCCCGCGCAAAAACCTCTTCGAGGAGCGGGGAAACGGCGTCCCAGCAGGGGGCCTTCCGGTAATTGGAAAGGAGGGCCTGCCGCTGCTGATGCTGCCAGCGCTCCCGGTTGTTGACGCCCACCTCATGGATCCGCTGGGGGAATTTGTAGGTCACCGGCACCGTCAGCCATCGGGGGCCGTCGGCCGTCTTGATCCGGTTGCGGTTCTGCCATTCGTTCTTCTTGAACTGGACCGTGTCGAGCAGGACAAAGACGTCGGCGCGGTCCATCTTGTCGAAATAGCCAAGCCAGGGCATGTACTGGGGCTGATGAACGGCAACGATCATTCGGAAAACCTCACGAAGATCGGGTTGGAAACGATCCTCCCGTACCCGGCCATGTCCATCCGGTAATAGATCCGCTCCCCCGGGGTTCCGGCGGAATCGACGTGATCGATCGCCAGAGGCAGGGGCCCCTTGAAGACCCCGACGATCGAGCCGGACCGGATCAGCCGAACCCGGACCTCTTTTCCCGCTCCTCCCGCGTCGCCGGAAACGGCGATCCGGATGCGGGGACGGCCCCGGAGCCGAAGTTCCTCCCCTGAAATCGCGGGGGGCGCCGCGTCCGGTTCGGCGGCGGAGACCGAGAATTCGTCCAGCCGCGGGATTTGCGGAAACTTCCCCCTGCAGGCATACATTCTGCCGGCCTTCAGGGCTTCCATGACGGCCTCGGGGGAGGATCCGTTCAGCCAAAGGACGGTCTGGAAATTCCCCAGCCGCTCGCCGGATTCGCCTTCCCTGTGGAAGTCCCCTGTGGCGATTCCCCAGGCCGGCCGCTCGCGATATCCTGCGCAGTGTTCCCCGAGGACCGCATCCCAGACGTTTCCGGGCTCCGTCACCGTGATCGTATCGCCATACAGGGCGGAAAACCCGGTGTAGTTCTTCGTTTCCAGAAGCATGTGGGGGTAAGGCAGGGTCTTGACGTGAATGGGCCCCAGCCTTCCGACCCCCGATCGCGTTTCCGGATAGTTCCAGAAGGTGAGCCCGCCCTTCCGGTTCACGTCGTCGATGAGCAACTGATACGGGGCCGCCCCCTGGCCGCCGTGATAGGCGTCAAAAGGGGACGGCCGGGCGAACAGGCTGTCGATGAAAAAACCGGCGCTGACCACGGCCAGAACCAGGCCGCAGATCCGCCACCCCCCTCGCTTGAACAGGAACGAGACCGCGATGAGAAAGCACAGGAGAAAGGCCGCCAGCGCGGGGATGGCGGAGCGGTTCCGGAGGCCGGACAGGACGTTGTGAAGCACCGGCAGGGTTTCGTAGTCCTCGGGCTTTTCCAGGCCCACCGTCAGGATCCGCCGCTCATGGTCGTTGGCGGTCAGGGTTCCCTTCAGGGGGCTTCCCGTCCAGTAGTAAAAGGGGGTGCTTTCTCCGCCCGGGATGACGATCCTGTCCGGATACCTCTTCCGCAGATCTGCGATGGTCCCCAGGTAACGCTCCGCGCCCGACCTGTTGATGGAATTTCGCTCGACCTTCTTCTTGACGATGTTCCGGAAGGGCGGCAGGCCGTATTCCATGGCCATACGGTCGTGGTCGTTGAAGATGACGACCCTGAACCCCTTCTTCGCCGCCATCTGCAGGAGGATCTCCGGATCGTAGGCGCCGTCGCTGAAGGTGGTGCGGAGGTCGATCAGGGCCGGCACCGGCTCGTAGGCCGCGGCCCAAGGGGACGCCAGGACGCAGACGGCCGCCAGAAGCAGGAGCGTTCCCCATGTCCGCCTGCGGCGCTTCACCGTCCCGCCTCCCGCGCGGACGCTGTTTCGGATCCATGCAGGAGCTCGGCGTAAAGCCTCTCCATCCTCTCCACCATCTCTTCCACGCCATAGCGGGGCGCCATCCCCCGACCCGCCTCTCCCATCCGGCGGCGCTCCTCCGGAGCGCGGCAGAGCCGGGCGATGGCCTCCGAGAGGGCCTGGACGTCCCCGGCAGGGACCAGAATCCCGTTTTCCCCCGGCCGGACAAGATCCGGTATCCCGCCGATCGCGCTGGCGACGATCGGCTTGCCCATCGCCATCGCCTCCACCAGGACCTTGCCCATCCCCTCGTTCAGGGAGGGGAGGCAGAAGATGTCGAAGGCGGCCATGACCCCGGCCACGTCGGGCCTCCACCCCAGAAACCGGACATGCTTCGCGATGCCCAGGCCGCGGGCCAGTTCCTCCAGATCCCGACGCCGCTCGCCCTCCCCCAGGAGCAGGAGCAGGATCCTCTCGCCCCGTCCGATGCATTCGGATGCCGCGCGGATCAAAACGTCCTGCCCCTTCACCGGGGTCAGGCGGCCCGCCGTGCCGACGACCGTTGCCTCCGGCGGGATCCCCAGCCTCGTCCGGGCCTCCCGCGGCTCATGCGAGGCCGCCTGGAACCGCCGCAGATCGACGCCGCTGTGGATCACCGCAAACTTCTCTTCCGGCGCGATCCGGAAACGAAGATGGTCGTCCCTTTCCTGCGGGGTCAGAGTGACGATCGTTCGGGTGATCCGGGCCGTCCACCGCTCCAGAAGCACGAAACAGCGCGTCTTCCAGGGGCCGAAGTACCCCCAGAAGATGTGGCCGTGCGGGGTGTGGACGATGACGGGAACGCGGCACAGCCAAGCCGCCCATCTGCCCAGGATCCCCGCTTTCGACGTATGGGTGTGGACGATCCCGGGCCTTTCGCGCCCGATGACCCGCATCAGGGAGCCCAAGGCGGCCAGATCCGACAAGGGGCTCAGCTCCCGCACCAGCCGGGGCATGCGGATCAGCCGGACGCCCGCTGCCTGCACGGCGGCGATGTTGGCGTCTGCCGCTTCCGCTTCGCGGTCTTCCGGCCGCCGGGGAGGGGGCCCGCCCGTGACCAGCAGGAGGTCGTAGCGGGTCTTGTCAAGCCCGCGAACCGTCAGGAAGGTGTTTTCCGCCGATCCCCCCTTGTCGAAACGGGTGATGACATGGACCACCTTGATCTTTCCGTGTTCGGACATCATGCCGTCCGTCAGCCCCCGGCCTTTCGGAAGGGTCTCATCACGTCGCGCTTGACCATCCTCAGGAATCGGCCGAATGCCGACAACGTGCGGACAAAGCCCCTGAAGGTCCCCTGGTTGTGGATATTCAACCGTTTGAGCTCATAGAGGTCGGCCGCAAGACCATTGGCCCCCGGGATCGCCGTCAGGCCGCATCGAAATCCCAGCTCCGCCAGAACCGTCCGGCTCCGCTCGTTGATGCACGACTTCTCCCCATAGGGGTAACTGAAAACATCGCAGGGCCTTTCCGTCCATTCCTCGACCTTGGCCCGGGATTCCTGCAACTCGCGAACCATCTCGTTGGGGGAGCACGCCGTCAGGCTGATGTGGGAGCAGGTGTGGTTCCCGAAGGCGATCAGTCCCTCTTCGGACATCTTCCGGATCTCGGCCACCTCCAGAGGCCGGTACATGGGATCCATCGCACCGCGGAAAGAGAGCCTGTGGCCGAGCTCGTCCTCGATATGGGCGACCACCCCCTCCCGTTCGGGCAAGGGCATTTTCTTCAATTCGGCCTTGATCAGGGAAGCCGCCGTCTTCCTCTCTTCGACCGTTTTCAAGTCGAGCCGTCGGACGCGGGCCCCGCATTCGATCCGGAGCTGGTGCTGCGTCGTCCTGTCGATGGCGTATTCCACACGATCCACCCACAGGAAATCCTTTTTTTCGACAAAATCCGTGGAAACGAAAATCGTGGCCGGCATGCCGTAGCGTTTCAGGACGGGATAGGCCAACGCGTAATTCGAGCCGTAGCCGTCATCCATCGTCAGAATGACCGATTGCGGGGCGATTTTTTGACGACCGCGGAAGGCTTCGATCCCATCCTCCAGCGGAATCACGCGACAGTGCCGGTCCAAATATCGCATCTGTTCCTCGAACTTCCCGATTTGCAGATGTTTCCCGCCGTAGTTTCTGATGCCGGGGCACTCCCCCTCTTCCGTGAAGCCGTGGTACATCAGAATACGGACGCTTCCCGAGGGCGCCAGATGGCGGAGCAGTGAACGGGAATCCTTCACCGGAAACACCCCTTCAAACATCCTCCCGCTGGGTTTCCAGGGCCGTCCTCCAGTCCGCGCGGCGGCGTCCCCAGACGGAGAAACGGGCCGCCTCCCTGGCCGACTCGGCGATCCTCGCCGCAAGCCCGGGATTCTTGAGCAGTCTGAGCGCCGCCTGCGCCACCTCCGAGGGCGATTCCGCATCCCGCACCAGAAGCCCGTTGACCCCTTCGGCGACGGCGTCCGTGGCGCCGCACCCGCCGGCCGCGATGGCCGGAAGGCCGGCGGCATTGGCCTCGAGATAAACGATCCCGAAGCCCTCGACGTCGCCCCTGCTTTCGATACGGCGGGACACCATGACGAACACATGGGCGATCCGATAATACGAGGGAAGATCGGAATCGGGGACCGAACCGCAGAAGGTGACCCGGTCGGAGACGCCCGTCGTTTGCGAGAGGCGCCGCAGATTTTCCCGGTTCGGGCCGTCGCCCACGACCAGATAATGCACTTCAGGCACGTCCCGCGCGATGAGAGGCAGGGCGCGGATCACGGTGTCATGGCCTTTGCGGGCAACGAGGCGCCCCACGGTCAGGAGCACCTTCCTCCCTGCCAGCCCCTGACCGACCTCGCGCACGCGGTCCGGCAACGGGGCCTCCTCAAAGAATCGATCCTCCACACCGGGATGGACCACGACGGCCGCCGGCGCCCCGGGGTATTGTTCCTTGAGATAACCGGCCGTGTAATTGCTGCACGCGATCATCAGGCTGCTGCGCCGCATGATGGAGAGCATGAGGCGCCGAAACGGCCGGAAGCGGGTGAACTCCATGACGTCCGCGCCGAAGAGATAGAGCACGTACCGGAACCTGAAGACGGGCTTCAGGAGACGGCAGCAAAGCCCGGCGGAGAGGATCTGCCCGGCATGGATCTCTGCGGGCCTGAAGACGAGGCATTGGCCCAGGAGCGCAAAAAAGAGCGATGCGACCCGGCCCAGCCGCGCGAATCCGGTCTCGCCCGAGGGAAGCCTCGCAAAGCGCACGTTGGAGAGACCGGACGAAGCGCAAAAGGCCCTGCAGGATTCGGGAAGCAGCAGGCGGTCGTTTTCCGGGTCCCGTTCCAGCCAGAGGTTCTTGAAATAGTTGGCCTGGCCTCCCAAGACGGGGGGAAAATCGCACGTCACGAAAAGCTTTCGTCCGTTCGGGTGTTTCATGTCGCTTTCGCCATGGGATCGCCGTTCAACGGCCCCTCTCCACGAGTTCCGCGATGTCCTCGACATGGCGCGCCCACCCCGCTCTTCCCCTCAGAGGGGCGACCCAGCGGAGCCCTTTTTCGACCTGCGCGCGATACGCGTCCCGGTTTTCAAGACGACGGTAGGCCGCGATCCAGCCCCCTCCGTCGCGGGGATCGGCGACAAGGGCGTTTCCGCCCGTTGTTTCCACCAGCACGGGGATGTCGCTGACCACGGCAGGGGTTCCGCAGGCCATCGCCTCGAGGGGAGGGTATCCGTAGCCCTCCGCAAGGGACGGCTGGGACAGGCAGAACGCCTGCCTCAGGAGGACGGGCATCTCTTCGTCGCGCGCCGTTTCGATCCATCTCGCCCGTTGCGTCCGATCGAAACCTTTCCAGAAACGCCTGTTTTTCATCGGGACGCCCACAAAAACGGGTACGCGGTCCGTCCGTTCGGCGATTTGCAGAAGAAGGCCGATGTTCTTGTGGGGAAGTCCATTCCCGACGGTCAGCAGGTATCCCCGGTCGAGACCGTATTTTTTCAAGACCGCCTCGTCCGCCTGCTGCGCCGCATCGGTAAAGCGGCCGTCAATCCCGAGAGGCCTGACCCGCGGGTCCCGGCCCTTGAATCCGATCAGGGCCTCGGTTTCGTTCAAGCTCCATCGCGAATCGTACCACGTCATGTCGGAACGCCGCAGCGTCAGCTTGAGCCTGTTTTGGTCGACCCACGCCTTGCGGCGGCTCCTGCGGCCCGGGGCCTTGAGGTCCAGGACGTCGTGGATGGTGTGGACGGAGGGGCAGTGGACGCCGAACAGGGGAAGCTTCGGATAGGGGCTGATGAAGAGATCGCATGCCCCGCGGGTCAGACGGGAAAGCGTCCATTCGGCGCCGATAAACGATTCCGGCAGCCTGACCGGGAAAACGGGATCGCGTTGGAGATGGGCGGGAACGGCTTCCTGACCGGTTGCCAGGGTGATCCTCTCGACCCAGTCGCTTTCGGCCAATGCGTCGACGAAGCCCGCAAGCATGCGTCCGATGCCCGTCATGCGGCCGGGTACGAATTCGCGCGCGTCGATCAGGATACGGGCCCCCCGGTTCAATTCACGTCGCGCCTCAGCAGCGTGGCATAGAGGTTCTCGATGGCTTTTTGATGAATGTCCGCCGTGAAGCGTTGCAGGACGCGCTCCCGATTTCGCTCCCCCATGCGCTTCCGCAGATCCGCGCTCCCGCAAAGCGCAAGGATGGCCTGCGCCAGGGCGGCGACATCGCCGTCCTCGACCAGCATGCCGCCCGTCCGGTCTTCAACGGCTTCCGCGATGGCGGCAATGCGGGTCGCAATGACGGGAAGCCCCATGGCCATCGCCTCCAGGAGAGAGCGGCTGAACCCCTCGCGTTGGGATGGCAGGACGAAGATGTCCGCGGCGGACAGCATCCCCGACACATCGGTGGTGTATTCCCTGAATATCACCCTCTCCTCGAGCCCCTGTTCCCGGACAAGCGCCAGAACCCTCCGGTGATAATCGGGATCCACGGTGCGTCCGATGCAGAGAAGCTTCAGCCCTGACCGGGGGTTGCGTTTGAGGGCGGCCGCCACGCCCTGGATGAGGAATTCGTGGCCTTTGAGCGGGATGAAGTTGCCGAGCATGCCCATGAGCGCGTCGTTTTCCCCGAGGCCGAGCTCCGCGCGAATGGCGGCGCGCTTATGGCCGTCCCGCTGCAGATCCGCCGGAACGACCCCGTTGTGGACCACGGTCGTCTTTCTGCCGAGCAGCGTTCCGAAACGCGCGAACCGCTCCTGCACAATCGCCCGGGAGGCGCACACGATGCGCGTCGCCAGGAGGCCGAGAAGGCCGTCGTAAAGGAAGTGGTCGCGTATCGTTTCCCGCACGTGCCAGACCACCGGGATGCCGACCGTTCTTCCGACGATCCCCCCATAGAGACACGCCCTCGACCCGTTGGCATGAATGATCCCGATGCCGCGATCCCTTGCGGCCCTGGCGAGCGTTTTCACATCGCGAAAGAACGATGCGCCGACGCCGCGTCGCAGGGAACCGAGGGGGCATACCGCGGCGGGAACGCCGTGGGCTTTGAGGCGTTCGAGGATCTCGCCCTCCCCCGGAACGATCCCCACGGGTTCGAACGCCGAATGCCTCAGCCCCGCGATCAGCAGGAACAGGCTGTGCTCGCCCCCTCCGAGGAACAAGGATTGGTTGAAGATGAAGCCGATCTTCACGGGCTCGCTTTTCATGGTCATGGGCTACGGGAAGGCCAGGGCGTCCCCGACCGCCCGGAACACCTCGTCGGGGCCAAGGGCATGCATGCAGAAGTTCATGCCCCTGCGGCACCGCTCCCCCGCATAATAAAGCGTGCATGGACTGCAGAACATCTCCCGATGCAGCGCGCGGCACCCCTCGCTTTGAGGCGGGGCCGATCGCGAGGGCAGGACCGGTCCGAACAGGGCGACGCTCTTGACGCCCAGGGCCGCGGCCATGTGCATGGGGGCCGAATCATGGCAGAGACAAAGGGCCGACAGGCGGATCAGGGCCGCGGAAAGCATGATGTCGTCGCTGACGTAGCGGGGCACGCCCGCCATCGAGCCTTCATGAAGGATCTCGTCCATGATTTTTCGATCCTGGATCCCCCCCAGGAGGAACAGGGATGCGTCCATGTCGTCCCTGAGTTTCCGGATCAATGTTTGCCAGTGGCCGGCCGGCCAGATTTTCGGGGACCACTTGGCTCCGGGATGAATCGTGATGAAAGATCCTTCCCGGAGACCGAGGCTTTCGAGGACGGCGGACGCTTTCCTCAGGGATGCGTCATCCGTGTAGATTTTCGGCGCCGGTTCGGGATCGTCCAGGTTGCATATGACGTTCGCCAGGTGAAGCATCAGGGCCCGGCAATGGACCTCCTCGGAATAGGGAGTGGTCCCATCATAGGCGCGCCCCAAATCCAGCCCTCCTCTCCATCCCTCCATGCGCCGTTGGAAGCCGACGGAAAAGGGCATCTCCTCCTGCGCGCAAAGGTTGGCCGTGAGCGGGAGAGCCGAAAAATCCACGATGACGTCATAACGGGCGCCCCTCAAGGTCTCCCGGACGCTGCTGCCGTCCTCAAAAAGCCACGGCCGATACCTGCTTTTCCTCAGGCGGTGGATGCGGTGAAGGGCCGGATCGTTTTCAAAAAGCGGGGCGATGTGGGGGCTGCAAGCCAGGTCGATCGTCGCGCCGGGAAAAGCCTTCCCGATGGCGGACCACGCCGGTTGGGCCATGACGGCGTCTCCGATGGCGTTCATCTGCAGGCAGAGGAAGCGCCGGGCGCCGCCCGGATCGACGGATCGCTTCCTTTTTTTTGACAGGACCCGGTCCATGCAACCAAGCTGATTGCAGGATCGGCCGGCCTTGATGATTCGCCTGAGCATCGTCTCCCTTCAGGGTTGTCTCAATACGAGTTCATGATCCGAGACGATTCGGCTCCAGTCGAAAAAAGACGAAAGTCGCCTCGCCCCGGCCTCCAGCCGTTCCACGAGCGCGTCATCGCGCAGGAGGCGCTCCATCCATGCGAGATACTCCCCGATGGCATGGTTGTCGGGCCAGCAAAGATTGATCCCGTTTTTCAGGAACGGCATGTCCACAACCGGCGGTGACGTCAGCACCGCCTTTCCGTGTGCAATGGCCGCCATCAGCGTCCCGCGGCGGTCGGAAACGCCCCGGTCATACGGCAGGAAGACGAAGCGGCTCCGGGAAATCCAAAGGGAAACCTCCCGGTCCGATACCAGCCCGAGGTGTTCCACGTCATTCTGCAGGTTTCTTCTGGAGATCTCTCTCCGGAAATCCGCCTCGTACGCTTCCTGATCGAGCATGCCGCCGCCGATGAACTTGAAGGCGAAGGGATGGCCCCTTTCCCCGAGCTTTTGAAGGCAGTCCAGAATGAGGTCGAGCCCCTTGCCGGAATAGAGCATGCCGAAGTAGGAGATGATCGGCTTCGGCGAAGGCTCGGCGGCCGCTCCCCCCCGGAGGTCGGGGAGGATGTTGCTCCCGATCGGTATCCAGTAGGTTTTCGGCAGGAACCGGGGCAGGTATTTTTCCAGAAGAAACATGATTTCCGAATTGGTCGCGATGATCTTCTGCGATCCGAGAAGCGTCAGCATGCCGAGCATCCGGTCCGCACCTTTCCCCCAGAGGGTGTGAAAGGCGGTGATCTTCTGGCAATCGAACCGGCCCAGGGCCCACGCGATCCGGAAAGACGGGCTGAAGGACGCGGGCGAAAACTCCAGGATGATGGCCTCCAGTCCCCGTTCCTTGGCAATGGCCCGCATTTCACCGACGGTTCGACGGTCCCACGGCCCCTGGATCCGGACGATCTTCACCCCATCGGAAGAGGCCTCTGCGCCTTGCGGTCTGGCGAACTCGGTCGACGCGAGGGCATGGACATCGTGTCCCCGCTGCCGCAGCCCCCGGGCGAGAAGCCTGCTGTAATGGGAAATCCCCCCCTCGTAGGTTGCCGGGGGATAATTCTGGCATGCGATGCCGATCTTCATCTCATCGGTCCGTTCTTCTGCAGGTGAAGGGGCAATCTCTCCCGATCGGCATTCGACAGGGTTCCTCCCCATCCTTTGTTGCGAACGTTCCCCGGGCAACGGGGCGTCAACCGGTCCGGAACCTGCGCCTGAGATTTTCCCCGATCTTTCGGATCGTTCCGGCCGTCCCGTATCGCCGCAGGTGGTCCTTGAAAAGATAGAACTCCGTGATCAGATTGCGTGACGGGACCGCCTTGCCGTCCTTCCGGTATACCAGAGTCCCCCGGCAGATCCGGCAGCGGTTTTCGACCATCCTCCCCTTGAGTCCCTCCTCCCTGATCCGGGTCGCCTTGGCGCCGAAATAGATCTCCCGCAGGGTCTGATCGTTGGCGTTGCCCAGATTCAGATCGCCTTCGTAATCGCAGCAGCAGTAGGTGCACACGCCGTTCGATAGCACGGCAAAGGTGTCCGTCATCAGGTGGCAGTAACCGGTGTCCCGCGGGACCACCTCCAGGGTGTCGGGAATGTACATATTGTCCCACGTCCCCTTGTGCTTGATGTACAGGGAGGCATTGCCTTCCGGAAGCGGATAGACGCCGCTCGGATTGAAAATATTGATCCGGGGATGCCGTCCATCCTTGAACCATGATCCGTAATATTTCCGGACGCGGTTTTGTTCCCTCAGAATGCCGATCACGTTCCACCCCATCCCCAGAATATCGACCAGGCAGTGGATCTGGACCGGAATTCTGTTTTCCCGGCTGGCCGCCAGCTCGACGAATGCCTTGATCTGCTCCTGATACTGCTCCCAGGGGATCCGGCCCCGGCTCCTCTCTTTGAACGAGAGCGGATCGACGTCCTGCAGACTGATGACGACACGCCCCTTCTTGAGGGACTGGAGCAGCGAGACCGCCCTGGTCGAATCCAGAAGGGCGGCGTTCGTGTACAGGCTCACGCTGAGATCCAGGCTGTTGGCGTATGCGATGGCCTCGAACACCTCGCGGTGGAGCAGCGGCTCGCCGAGCAGATGGAAAAAAACGGTCGAGCAGAGCTTCTCCCTTCCCAGTTCGGTCAGCACCTTATGCCAAAGTTCCCGAGGCATCTGCCGCTTGTCTCTTTTCGAGGCATCGATCGGGCAGAAGCTGCAATGGAAATTGCAGCCATTGGTCAATTCCACCATCACGATGGACCACAGCTTGTTCATGAGCGCTTCTCTTTGCGCCTCCCCCCTGTTTTGAAAACGGATCGCATCCCTCGCCGTACGGACGGCCCCGTTCCGGGACCGGGCGGCTTGGGACGGGAGGTTTCGACCGCGCGGGAGTCAGCCCTTTCCGGAACGGCAAAGATAGTAAAGCCAGCTGTCCGTGAACCGAACGTCCGGTTCGCGAGGGTCGATTTCCCTTCCCGAATTCAGGCTGAAGACCTGAACATCCGTGAAGCCCGCCGCCTCCAGTTGTCTGATTTGCGCGCAAGGCCCGATATAATAGATCGGAATCCGGTAATCCGTGCTGGCGTCCCGGATCATCGCCCGGTCCATCGATCGCGCCGCACTCAGATTTTCGTTCGCCGCGGCCAGGAGACGATACCGCCGGACGCGCTTCAGGAACTCCCGCATCCCCCGGGCTCCCCGAACGGTGAGGCTCTCCAGGTTGTGTGAGGAAAAGCAGAATCGCCCCCCCGGCTTCAGCACGCGCCGCACTTCCGACAACACCGATTGCCGTTCCCGTTCGGAAACGCAGTCGATCGTGTTGTAGCTTATCAGAACGAAGTCGAATCCGGCGGCGTCGGGGAACGGCATTCGGCGGATGTCCCCCTCCGCGAACACCTCCGGATCGACATAATCGCCGACGAGCCGGCGCGCGGCGAGAACCATATTGGGCGATGCGTCGAACGCCGCATACGCCTTCACGAGGGGCGCAAAATAGACGCTCGTGCGGCCGGCGCCGACGCCGGCGTCCAGCATCTTCATCCCGGGCAGTTCGGGGCGCAGGCGATTGAGGATCTCGGCCTCCGGTTTCTGAAGGCCGCGCTCGCGCCGGTATTGCTCCACGACCCTGGCGCTGTCATAGTGATCCCGATGGGTGTTCTCGAGTCGCACCGCAGGCTCCGGGTCCTCGGGTTGCCGCTTCAGCCCCGCCGGACGAAGCGCATCCTTCAACGCCAGGGCCGTTTCGGCGGCGGAGCGCAACATCGGCGAACGCCCCACCCTGTTTTTCATCCACCGGGCCGCCGCGGCCGGAAGCGTGCGGCAGAGGATTACGGAATGGTTGCGCCGGATCCGGTTGGCGAAACGCGACTTGAAGAATTCGTCGCCCCGGGTGAAATCCAGTTCCGCAAGCCCCCGGCCCCGGGCATATTCGATCAGCGCCTTCAAGAGCACCTCGCCCGGATAATGCGCCGCCTCGGCGATGTCGAACGACGGCTTGTACCAGAGGAGCTTCTGCCCGTCCTGAAACCCGAAATGATAAGCGATGGGACGCCCCTGCGAACGGACCGTTGTAAAAAGCAGGGCGCCCGCTTCCGCCATCTCTGCGGCCAATGAGAGGTAGAACTCGCGATTCTCACGGTCGACGAAAAGGCTCTGGGGGCCGCGCAGGGCCCAGCGCTGAATATGCTGGGTGAAGAACGCCGGCAGCTCGCTGCGGATCTCGGCCGCTTCGCGGAGATGCTCCACCCGGAGTCCTCCGATTTCTTCGTAGTGGCGGGCATGGCGGCGAAGGCTCTTTTTCTGCAGGGCCCGCTGGACAAAGTCCTCTTCCCCGGCTATCGCCATGGCCGGGCAGGACACCGCCGCGCTTCGGAAAACCCGCCATCCCCTTGCGCCTCCCCGTTCCAGCGTTCCGACCGTCGGCGAGGCGGCGGGGATGTTGTTCAGCTCGATCGCATCGATCTCTTCCGGGCCATGCCGGAGCGCGTCCAGGATTTTCGTCAGACACTCCTCATGGCCGGCGCAATAAATGACGTCGGCGTAATCCGAACGTTCGTCGCCGACAAACCGGAGCACGCGTTCGCCCCGCCGGCCATCGAGCCTGAAGGGGGCGATCGCCCTCAACCCTCCGGCGTCGCGCACGGAGACGATCCGCAGCCCTTCCGCAGCGCCGAAGGCATGGATCCACGCCCGATGCCATTCATAGGTCTGAAAGACCGTTCCCGTCACGGCGCGGGAGGCCAGGGCATTCCATTCCCCGCGGGGGA
>CAZWTL010000012.1:0-2568 GCA_964637025.1 uncultured Syntrophaceae bacterium
TGTCCCGCTTTTTCTTGACACCCCTGCACCGCTTTCCTATACTCCTTTGCCAAAATCATGGTTTCCGGCATGCCGATGGAAAACAAGCCATGCCTGGTCGTCGCCGATGATTTGACGGGTGCGGCCGATACCGGGGTGCAGTTCGCGATCCGCGGACGCGATGCCTGTCTGATATCGCCGGAAGGCGACCGGCCGATCGATTTCAGCCGGTACCGGACACGGGATGTCCTGGTCGTCAACACCCGGTCGCGGGGTCTCGATGCCGGCCGTGCCTCCGACAGGATCGCCCTGCTGCTCAGGGATGGTCGGCCGGATGGCTTCAGGCTCGTTTACAAGAAGATCGACTCGACGCTCCGGGGAAACATCGGCGCCGAAATCGACAGCCTGATGGACGCAACCGGATCATCCGTCGGCTTCGTGGCGCCCTCCCTTCCGGAGCAGCACAGAAGCGTGGAGGGCGGGATCCTGAGGGTCGACGGAAAGCCGCTGGCGCTCACGGAGGCGGCGCGGGACGCCGTGACCCCGATCCATGAATCCCGCGTTCCGGAACTGCTCCGGGCCCAGTCCCGCCGAAAGGTCGTCTGGATCGGCCTGGACCAGGTAGGGTCCACGGTCGATGCGCTCCATGCCGAGGTGATGAGGCACGGTTCCTCCGGAAACGGCGTCCTCATCGTCTTCGACGCGGCGACGCGGGCGGATCTGCGCAACATCGCCGAGGCCGGGTTCCGGATGCCCCAGCAGCCCCTCTGGATCGGCTCCGCGGGGCTCGCCGGGGAGGTCGCCGGCATGCTTTCCTCCGACGCCGGACGCCGGCCCTCTCCCTTCGGCGATGCAGGGTCGATGCGCATTCTATGGGTCTGCGGCAGCGCCTCGGGCGTCACGCATGGACAGATCCGATATCTGGAGGAGAGGGGCTCCGTCGCCGCATTTGAACTGTACGCCGGGATGGGGTCAACCCCGTCCGGACAGGACGCCGTTCTCCGGACGGCCGAGCGGATGGGCCGGGCCCTCGGACAGGGCCATGTCCTGCTCAAGCCGCCTCATGCGAGACTGGAGCCGCGGGACGATGCCCCGGTCCAGACCCGGATCACGGAAGACCTGGGTCTGATGACCCGTCACGCACTCGCGGCTTCAGGTCTTCCGGTCGGATCGCTCGTGCTGGTCGCCGCCGGAGGCGACACGGCCGCGGCCGTCCTGCAGGCTCTGGGCGCCGAGGAGCTCCGCATCCTGGGGCAGGCACTCGATGGCATCGTCGTCAGCCGGCTGGCAGGAGGGCCGTATGACGGCCTGAGGATCATTACCAAGGCCGGGGCCTTCGGTCAGGAAGACGCGTTTGAAAAAATCATCGGGTTCGTGGCGGGAAGGCCGCTTGAGCCGTCCGACACGTCCCGTGCCCGCAAGGAGGATCCGTAAACGCCATGAAGGACAGCAGGCCCCTGATCGCAATCAGCGTCGGCGACCCGGCGGGAATCGGCCCGGAAATCACGGCCAAGGCCCTCGCCCTTCCGGACATCTACGATATCTGCCGCCCCCTGGCGGTGGGTGAGGCCAAGATGATGGCCGAGGCCGTCCGGTTCTCGCAACTGCAACTGGAGATTCACCCGGTTTTCGCTCCGGAGCAGGGCCTGTACCGGTGCGGCGTCGTCGACGTGCTGGACCTGAAGAACATCGACGCCGGCAAGATCCGCTACAAGGCCGTGTCCGAGGAGACGGGCCGCGCCTCCTTCGAATACGTCCGCAAGGCGATCGAACTGGCCCAGGCCGGGAAGGTCGATGCGACGGTGACGGGTCCCATCAACAAGGAGGCCATCAACCGGGCGGGGTTTCATTATTCCGGGCACACGGAAATCTACGCCGATTTGACGAAAACCCGGGATTACGCGATGCTGCTGGCGCACGAGGACTTCCGGGTGATCCACGTCTCCACGCACGTCTCCCTCCGGGAGGCCTGCGACCGCGTGAAAAAGGACCGGATCTGCCGCGTGATCCGCCTGGGAGAGGATGCCGTGAAGAAATTGGGGGTGGATCGCCCGCGCATCGCCGTGGCCGGCCTGAACCCCCACGCGGGCGAAAGCGGGCTGTTCGGCCGCGAGGAGATCGAGGAGATCGAACCGGCCATCCTCCAGGCCCGGAGCGAAGGGATCGACATCGACGGCCCCATCCCGCCGGACACCGTTTTTTCGAAGATGCAGGGCGGTCAGTACGACCTGGTCGTGGCCATGTACCACGACCAGGGGCACATCCCCATCAAGACCATCGGGTTTCAGTACGACGAACGCACCAAGACCTGGGGGTCGATGTCCGGGATCAACATCACCTGCGGCCTGCCCATTGTCCGGGTCTCCGTGGATCACGGCACGGCGTTCGGCAAGGCGGGCGAGGGGCGGGCGAACCCGGAAAGCATGGTCGAGGCGATCCGTATCGCGGCGCGTCTGGCAACGCATGGGCGGCCCTGAATCCTTCACCGATCGGATCGGGGTCGAGCGGCCCGGATCACCGGGAACATGTTCCGCGATCATCGGGGACATGTTCCGGAAGCCCAAAGGGATCGGAACATGTCCCCGGAAT
>CAZWTL010000012.1:2668-54374 GCA_964637025.1 uncultured Syntrophaceae bacterium
CCCAGTCAAGCCCTTCCCGAAAACCGCTGCGAAGCGCCGGGGTCACCCGCGGGATCGATCGCGCCACGCATCGGTCCCTGTTCCATGCCATGGGCCACAGCCGGGAGGACCTGGACAGGCCCCTGGTGGCCGTGGTCAACTCCTTCAACGAGGTGTCGCCGGGCCACGTGCACCTGCAGGCGCTCTGTCAGGCCATCAAACGGGGAGTGGCCGAGGCGGGCGGCACGCCCCTGGAGTTCCCCTGCATCGCGGTCTGCGACGGCATCGCCACCGGGCATCGAGGGATGAAGATGCCCATGGTCAGCCGCGAGATGATCGCCGACATGATCGAGCTGATGGTCACGGCCCACGGCTTTGACGCGATGGTGCTGCTGACCAACTGCGACAAGGTGACGCCGGGGATGCTGATGGCCGCGGGCCGACTCAATATCCCGGCGATCCTGGTGAGCGGGGGTCCCATGGACAGCAGCTCCTTCCAGGGCAAAAGGGTCTGCTACACGGACCTCATCGAGGCGGAGGGGAAGGTGGTGCGGGGCGAGATGGCCGAAGAGGAGCTCGCCGCGTTCGAGCGCGCGGCCTGCCCGGGGCCCGGCTCCTGCGCGATGATGGGGACCGCGAACTCGATGAACATGCTCACCGAAGCGCTCGGAATGACCTTGACCGACGGCGCCCTGATCCCCGCGGTGCATGGGGAGCGCATCGCCCTGGCCAAGCGGGCCGGACATGCGATCATGGCCCTCCACGACCGCAACATCCTGCCCCGGGACATCATGACCCTCGAGGCCTTCGAGAACGCCATCGCCGTGGACATGGCGATCGGGGGCTCCACCAACACCTGCCTCCACCTTCCCGCGATCGCCCGGGAGGCCGGCATCGCGCTGGGGATGGACCGGTTCACCGGAATCGCCGAGCGGACGCCCCACCTGACGCTGCTCAAACCGGCGGGAAGGTTTTTCGCCGGAGACATGTATGAGGCGGGCGGCATCCCGGCCCTGATGAACGAACTCAACCGGCACCACCTGATCCACCCCGACTGCATGACGGTGACCGGCAGGACCATCGCCGCAAACATCGCCGGACGAAACATTCTGGATCCCGAGGTGATCCATCCGGTCGCAAATCCCATCTCCCCCAGGGGCGGGCTGGCCGTTCTCTACGGGAACCTGGCCCCCGAGGGGGCGGTCGTCAAAAGCGCCGCTGTGGCCCCGGAAATGCTGGTCCATTCCGGGCCCGCACGCGTCTTCGACCGGGAGGAGGATGCGCTGGAGGCGATCTTCGGCGGCCGAATCCGGCCTGGGGACGTGGTCGTGATCCGCTACGAGGGGCCCAAGGGGGGGCCGGGGATGCGCGAGCAGCTTCTGCCCACCTCGGCCATCATCGGCATGGGTCTGGGAAAGAGCGTGGCCCTGATCACCGACGGGCGGTTCTCCGGGGCGACCCAGGGGGCCTGCATCGGCCACGTCTCGCCGGAGGCCTATCTGGGGGGCCCCATCGCGCTCGTGGCGGAGGGGGACACGATCCGGATCGACATCCCGGGGCGCACCCTCGAATGGGCGGTCGATCCGAAGGTGCTCGACGAGCGGAAGAAGCCATGGAAGCCGCCCGCCAGCACCGACATCGAGAAAGGGTCCCTGCTGGAGCGTTACCGGCGGATGGTGGGGTCGGCGATGCAGGGCTCGGTGCTTGAATAACTTTATTCGGGGACACAATACCGATTTCACGTTCAAGACCTGTCGCGGTTTCGGTGACACCTTCCGGAAGTGCAATGGAAATCGAAACGCCGGATGAGGCCCTGTTCCGCAAGCAGGCAGATCGGACAGCGTCCCTGGCACAAACCCGGTCATGTCTCCGGAGTGCAGTGGAAATCGTGCTTGGAACACGCCTTGGAAATAGGGAATAGGGCCCCGGTCGAAACGGATATGACCGCATGGGAAGGAAATGTGTATTATGTCCCCGGATAAAGTGACGTTGCCGTACGGACGGACCCATATCGAGGTCCGTATCCCGGAGCAGAATCTCGTGGGGGTCTATTCGCCGCGCGATGCGGCCCCGGCGCCGGACGTCCGGGCGGAAATCCTGAGGGCCCTGGAGTCGCCCATCGGATCGCCGCCCCTGAGGGAGCAGCTCCGGGGGCGCCAAAACGCAGTCCTGATCGCGGACGACAACACGCGCCTGACGCCGACGGACATCGTGATCCCGATCCTGCTGGACGAGTGCAACGCAGCCGGCATCCCCGACGCGGCGATCCGCGTGATCATCGCGCTGGGAACCCACCGCCCCATGACCGGGGACGAAATCCGGGCGAAGTTCGGCGCCGAGACGCTTGGTCGCGTGCCGGTCGTCAACCACGCCTACCAGGACCCTTCCGCGCTCGTGGATCTGGGAACGACAGAAAGCGGGGGCCGCATCCGGATCAACCGCGCGGTGGTCGAGGCCGACTTCAAGATGGGGATCGGCAGCATCGTCCCCCACCACATCCCGGGATACGCCGGCGGCGCAAAGATCATCCAGCCGGGAGTCTCCGGCGAGGAGACCACCGCCCACACCCATCTGCTTTCGGTGCGGGCGCACCGATCCTACCTGGGCCTGCTGGAAAATCCGGTCCGCGCGGAGCTGGACGCAATCGCCCGCAAGGTCGGGATGCACACGATCCTGAACACGGTCCTCGACCGGCGCGGCCGGGTCGTCCAGGCCTTTTTCGGAGATGTGGAAAAGGCGTTCCGTGCCGGGGTCGCCAAATCCCGGGAGGTTTACGAGGTGCCGATTCCGGAGGAGGCCGACGTCGTTCTGGCGAGCTCCCATCCCTGCGACATCGAGTTCTGGCAGGCCCACAAGACGCTCTATCCGGCGGACCTGGCCGTCAAGGCGGGCGGGATCGTGATCGTGGCGACCCCCTGTTATGAAGGGGTCGCACGCACGCACTGCAACATGCTGGAGATGACGCCCCACGGTTCCCGGCGGCTGCTGGAGATGGTCGCGGCCCGGGAGCTCGAGGACGAGGTGGCTGCCGCGCTGTCGATCGCCTGGGCCCAGGTGCGGGAGCGGGAGGAGGTCTGGATCGTCTCCGACGGCATCTGCCCGGAGGAGGCGGCCAAGCTGGGATTCCGCCGGTTCGCCTCCGTGCAGGAGGCCCTGGACGCGGCACTCGCCCAAAAAGGAACCGGCGCCCGGGTCACGGTCCTGACCCACGCGCCGGACATGCTGCCGAGAATCACGGCTGGCGGCGATCCGCCGGACGCGTCAACGTCCCGGGGCTGAAGCGGACGGCGTCGTCCTGCGCGGCACCCTCGTTAAGTCCCCCCCACGGTGGTCCGGATCACCGGGAACCCCTCTTTTTCCATGGCGTCGGCCACGCGGCCCTGCACCTCCGGCTCCGGGGTCAGCGCGATCATGTAGCCCCCCATGCCTCCGCCCGTGAGCTTGGCCCCCGTTGCCCCCTCGCTCAGGGCCATCCGGCAGAGATAATCGAGCTTTTCGTGGGAGAGCCCCATATCGACGAGGATCTCGTGATTGGCGACCATGAGGCGTCCGACATCCGCCAGGTCATGTTTCTCAAGGCATTCCTTCATCCGGAAGGACTGCTTCGTGATGAGGTCCATCCGCTCCCGGAACTTTTCCGGATCCCTCCTCTTTTCTCCCTCCACCAAGCCGTCCAGGAGCTTCGTGTCCGCCGAGATCCCGCTGTTGGCCAGAACGATCGGGATCGGCTCCCGGACCGGAATCGGCGTTGCCCCCTTCTGTCCGCCCTGGATCCGGTAGAAGAGCAGGCCGCCGTAACAGGAAGCCGTATTGTCCACCCCGCTGGGTAGCCCATGGTACGGGAACTCCCCTTCCCAGGCGATCCGGTTGATCTCCTCGATGGGCAAT
The DNA here is from genome assembly GCA_964637025.1 of uncultured Syntrophaceae bacterium. GTDB lineage: Bacteria > Desulfobacterota > Syntrophia > Syntrophales > UBA5619 > UBA5619. The sequence goes on from CAZWTL010000012.1 coordinate 6,536, forward strand.
CCCAGGCCGAACTCCTCGTTGAGCGCCCGGGCCAGGGCCACGCATCCGGCCGCGCTCGCCCCGATGCCGCTGCCGGCAAGCAGCGATCCCCCGAGGGTGATCCGCAGCGGGGTTTTCCCCGTGTCGATCCCCATCACCCTGAGGATCCGGTCGATCGACTCCACCTGCTTTTCCTTCTTGCTCTCCTTGTATCCCGGGACCTCCCGGCGGTTGTCCTCCAGGATCCACCCCCTGCCTTCCGGTCCCCTGCCTGCCAGCCTTTCAACGACCGCCTCCGTCTCATAGGCGATGGCCGAGACGATCGCCGGCACCTCCTCCAGGACGAACTGATCCCCGATGAGGATCGTCTTTCCGAAACCTGTTCCCTTGCCCATATCTCTCCTTCGATTCGTGAGTGAATGCATGGAGAATCGGATATCGCCGATTTCATTCCCCGGCATGCCCGCCAGGGGCCGCCAGGATCTTCTCCATCTCGATAATCAATTGCTCTTCCCTGCCGACGCCGACCGTCGTGGCCGCCGCCAGACTGTGGCAGGCGTCCGCAAATCCGCCCACCGCCGCCGTCGCCTCCGGCAGAAGCCGGTTCAGACCCATGGCCTGCTTTCCGCGGACCCGCCCCTCCATCCATGCGGAGACGCGCATGGAGACCTTGACGTCCCCCATCGCCACGGGCCCGAATCCCGGGATCAGGTCGGGGAGCCTCTGGAAACCGGCCAGATATCTTTCGGGATCGATGAAATCCATGCCGCGGATGAGTTCGCAGAAGGCGCCGACCATCTTGACCCCCATCGGGTCGAACCGGTCCTCCAGATGAAACCACTGGAGGTGTTCGGTCCGGCGCAGCCCTCCCGATTGGAGCCTTTCGATCTCCCGCCGGAACCGCTCTTCCTTGAGGGTCTTGAGCTCGCCGTACATCCGGTCGGACGCCTCGCCGGCCCCGTGCAGGCAGACCGCCACCCCCGCCTCCGGCCCCTCCCGGTAGTATCCGACGGCGCCGAGCGTCTCGAGGTATTCGGCCAGGGCGCTTCCCTCGCGTTCCCCCCGCTGGGTCATGAAATGGTAGGTCTCGCCCCTTTCCCGCTCCTCGATTCTCGCCTCCCCGCGGGCAACGGCCTCTTGAACGGCGCGCCGGTTTTCGCCGGCCAGTTTCCCGTCGAGAAAGAATTCGTCGCCCACGGCGCCCAGCGCGCCCAGCGCGGACAGGTCGGCATTGGCCCCGTCCATCCGCTTCGCGAAGAGATAGCAGGTGACGGAGGCGGAGATGTCGAGATCCCCTTTCAGGCCGTAGAGATCGGGATCCAGGTTGTGGACCCGGGGATCGGTCGCCGGAGAGGCGACGTGGTGGTCCAGGATCAGCACCAGGTTCCTTCCCCGGTTCAGCCCGGAAATCATGGGGGCGATCCGCCCCGCGAAGTCGGCGAACACGATGACCCCGTCCTGCCGGTCGAAGATCCGCTCCAGAACCGCCGGATAGGGTTTCTCCAGGGCGCACCTGCGGACCCAACGGCCTGCCCTCTCGAAGGCCCGGGTGAGGATGGCGGCGGACGTCAGTCCGTCCGCGTCGTTGTGGTGGAACAGATGGACCGGCCCCGGATTGAGGCCCATCTCTTCCAGGGCCCTGTCCATGGCCTTGAACAATGCTTCAGTCATCCTTCGTCCTCCACGCCAGGAGGTTTTTCATGTCGACACCTTCCTGGCGATGAACAGGTTGGTCAGGGCGATGACGGACGACGTCAGGATCAGGATGAAGGATATGGCGTTGATCACCGGCGTCGAGCCGTCCCGGACCTGCAGGTAAAGCGTGATCGGGATGGTCGATTCGGAGCCCACGAGAAAGAGGGTCGTGTTGAAGTTCTCGAAAGACATCAAAAAGGCCACGGCGGCGCTGCTGATGAGGGAAGGCCTCAGAAAGCGGAGCGTGATGTGCCAGATCGCGCCGATCCGGCTCGCCCCGAGGTTCATGGCCGCCTCCTCGAGGGTCCGGTCGAATTTCCGCAGCCGGGCGATCACGACCAGGGCCACGAAGGTGGAGATAAAGGAGACCTGGCCGAAGACCACGAGCCAGTAACCGGGCCGCAGCAGCTTGATGTCCCACCCGAATCCCTTCTCGAAAAAGAGTCCGAGGGTGTTGGTGAACAGCAGGATCGAGATTCCCAGAATCACCCCGGGGATCACCAGGGGGGCCAGCATCAGGAAATACATGGCGTTCTTGAAGGGAAACTCCTCCTGCTCGAACAGAAAGGCCGCGCAGGTCCCCAGGACGGTCGACAGGATGGTGACGCTGAAGGCCACCTTCAGGGAGACGAAGAGGCTGCGCAGGTTCTTCTGGTCGTGGAAGAAACCGATCTTCTGCGGCCCGTCGCCGAAAAACCAGTCCAGGGTGAACCCCTTCCAGGGAAGGGAGGGGAACATGGAGTCGTTGAACGCCAGGACGCAGGTGACCAGCAGCGGCGCAAACAGGAAAAAGAAATAGACGAGGACGTAGGAGCGGAAGCCCCACCGGTAAAATTTCGAACTGGGCAAGGTGCGGATCATTTCAACACATCACTGAGTTTCTGTCGCGTCAGCATGAGGGCCACCCAGATGATCCCGGACGAGAGGAGCAGCAGGAGAAACCCGAAGGCCGAGCCCTGGTTCCAGTTGAAGTAGGTGATGAACTGGTTGTAGATCTGTTCGGTGAACCAAAGGGAGTTCTTTCCCCCCATCAGTTTCGGGGTCAGGTAGCTCCCGAGAACGATCATGAATACGACGATGCTTCCGGACATGATCCCCGGCATCGCATAGGGGATGATGATCTTCCTCCAGATGGCGATCTTGCCGGCGCCCAGATCGTAGGCGGCCTCGATGAGCGAGTCGTCGAGGCTCTCCAGCACGCCGATGATCGGGACGATCATGAACAGCAGCGTCGTGTAGACGAGCCCCATGATCATGACCGCGTCGTTGTAAAGAAGCTCCACCGGCTTGTCCCACAGTCCCAGGGAGGACATGAGGCTGTTGAGGACCCCGCTTTCCCGGAGGATGATCATCCAGCCGTAGACCCGGATCAGTTCGCTGACCCAGAAGGGGAGCAGCAGCAGGACCAGCAGGAAACCCTGGATCTTCACCCCGGCGATTTTGGTGGTGTAAAAGGCGATGGGCAGCGATACGGCGAGCACGATCAGGGTCACCGCCACGGAGTAGAGGGCGGTGCGGACGAAGGTGGTCCAGTAGATCGGCTCCTGGAAGAAACCGAGATAGTTGTTCCAGGTCACGCCCCTCCCGGCGCCCGATTCCCCGGCCAGAAACGACATCCGCAGCAGTTCCATGTGGGGCAGGATCAGCAGCAGCAACAGCCAGAGGGCGACCGGCGTGAAGAAGAGCAGAAACACCCAGCGGATGCCGCTTCCTTTAGGATTCATCGCGGACCTCGATTTCCGACTTGCAGAAGCAGAATGCCGAGGCCGGGTCCCAGCCGATCCCGATCCGGTCCCCGACCCGGATGTCGTCGTACTGGCGGTTCTGCGGCAGCGCGACGATCAGCTCCTGACCGGAGTTCTCCGGCGTGACGATGAGCCGGCTGTTCCCCGCGTCGAAGAGCACCGTCTTGACCCCGACCGCGACCCGGTTGAGAGCGGTCAGCCGCCCGTCCGGATTGATCATCATCGCCTCCGGCCGGACGTACATCTCCACCCGGTCCTCTGCGCACGCGGTTTCCGGGGGCACGACGGCGTACCGGTTCCGGTCCGTTGTCTCGACGAAGAACGGGCCGTCCCCGTCCCGGCGCAGGCGGCCGAGGAAGCGGTTGTTGTTTCCGACGAACTGGGCCACGAAGGGGGTGGCCGGCCGGTTGTAGATGTTCTGGGGGGTGTCCATCTGCTCGAAGCGGCCGTCGCGCATGACGGCCACGAGATCGGACATGACCATCGCCTCGGACTGGTCGTGGGTGATGTAGACGAAGGTCGTTCCCACCTGCTGCTGGAGCTTCTTGAGCTCCACCTTCATCTGTTCCCGGAGCTTCAGGTCGAGGGCCCCCAGCGGCTCGTCGAGGAGCAGCACGACCGGCTGGAGGACCAGGCACCGGGCCAGGGCGACCCGCTGCTTCTGGCCGCCGGAGATCTGGCTGATCTTCTTCTCCCCGAATCCGGGAAGCCCGACCCGCTCCAGGATGTCGTCCACCCGTTTGCGGATCTCGCCGCCCCGGACGCCCCGGCGCCTCAGGCCGAAGGCGATGTTCTCCGCGACGTTCATCATCGGGAAGAGGGCGAGCTGCTGGAAGACCATGTTGACGGGCCTCCGGTTCGGCTCGACCCCCGCCATATCCTCACCGCGGATGCGGATGGCGCCCGAACTGGGTTCGTAGAATCCCGCCACCATGCGCAGCAGGGTTGTCTTGCCGCAGCCTGAGGGTCCCAGGATGGAAAAGAACTTTCCCGTCTCCACCTCGAAGGAGACATCGTCGACCGCCGCGAACTCTCCGAATTTCTTTACAACGTTCCGTACCGATAGATCGATCTGCATAGCCCGTCCACCCGCAATGGCGATCGCAATCCAGGCGCCGTGGCGGCGGGCGGCCGTCACGGCGCCTGAAGCCGGGCTATTTCGCCGCCCTGATCTTGTCCATGACCTTGCCCTCCATCTCCTCGAGACCGGCGGGCACCGTGGGATACCAGTTCATCTTCTTCATGACCTCGGGGGTGTAGCAGCGCGTAAAGTTCGCCTTGATGTTCGCGTCGAGGAACTTCACGGCGTCCTTGGATGCGGTGGCATACTTCTCCTTGTTCGTGAACACGGCCGCATTCTCGGGCTTCAGGGAGAAGTTGATCCACTTGTAGGCCCCTTCGAGATTCTCGGACTTGGAAGGAATGGCGAAGGTGTCGATCCAGGCCATGGCGCCGCTCTTGGGACCGATCCAGTCGATGTCCTTGTTCTCCTCATAGAGCTTCCAGCCGGCCTGCTCCCATCCTTCGGCGATCCACACCTCTCCGGAACGGATCGACTGCACCAGGGCGTCCCCGTTTTCCCAGTAGTTCCTCACGATGGGCTTGGCCTTGATCAGTTCGGCCGAGACCTTGTCCAGGAGTTTCTGGTAGGCCGCCTTGTCGTTGTACTTGGCGAAGGGATTGTCGCCGAGGGCGAAGGCCATGGCGCAGAGGGTCGGTCGCTTCATCCGGTAGGAGACCCGGTTCGTGTATTTGGGGTTCAGAAAATCGATCCAGTCGCTGGCTTCGGGCGCCATTTTCTTGTTCACGATGAGCCCCGAGGTGCCGAAGACGTGGGGGAGGGCGTACAGCTTGCCCTTGTCGGAGGCGTTCTTCTTGACCGAGTCCAGAAGGACGGGATCGATCTGATCCGTGTTGACCTTGCTGAGGTCGATCGGCTGGTAGAGGCCGAACTGCTGGGTCACGGCAATGATCCGGTCCTGGCTCGGCTGCGCCAGATCGAAACCGCCGCCCCGGGTGGCGCGCAGCTTGGCGATCATGTCCTCGTTGCTGGAATCGGTGACCTCAACCGTGATTCCGGTCTCCTGCTGGAACTTCTTGACGAGTTCCGGAGGCGCGTAACCCGGAAACGTGATCAGCCGAAGCGTCTTCCCGTCCGCCGAAGCCGGACTCATCGGACCCCAGGCCAGCACCAGCGCGCAGGCAAGCACCATGGCCAAAACCATCAAACCTTTTCTTTTCATACCTTTCCTCCTTTTGCGTTTAGGGTGGGTTCGAATGTTGCACGGTTCTCGTACACCGTTCGCGTCATGTCGGCTTTTTATGCACTGTTTTGGGCATCCGTCAATAGAATTAATTTCATGGGGCTCATAACAGGGAGGTTCCCCGATGCCTTCGGCCATGCCCGTTTCCGGCGCATGACCGCATCCCCGCCTCGCACCCGCCCGGAATGATGAAGCGGTTCGCCGCGCGGTCCGGCCATGAACCGGTTGCAGCCGATGGTCCGCAGGCAGGATCAGGGCCGCGCATCCTCAACCCCGGATGGGGTCGCTCCTCCGGGATCCGGGCGGCGGACCCGCCGCTGAACGCCAGGGGGATGGGGCGAATCCGGGCGGGGGGGGCGGATTCAGCCGTTCGGCCGGCCGTAGTACTCCACCACCATCATCGTGATGTCGTCGGCCTGGGGGGCATCTTTCGCAAAATCCTCGATGCGTTCCAGGACGCCCGTGACCAGCCCCTTGAGGTGGCTGTCCCGCAGCCCGGCAAGCGTCTCTTCCAGCCTCTCCTCCGCAAACATCCGCTCCCGGGCGTCACTGGCCTCCGTGACGCCGTCGGTATAGAGAAACAGGCGGTCGTTCTCCTGGAGCGTAACGGAGAGGGAACGGTACGCAAAATCCCCCATCACCCCCAGGGCCATGCCCCCGGTGGGTTCCAGCGGATGGATCCGGCCGTCGGCCCGGATCACGTAGGGGGGGTTGTGGCCTCCGTTGCAGTAGACGACCTCACCGGTGCGGACATCGAGGATGCCCAGGAAAAGGGTGACAAACATCATGGAAGGGTTGTCCAGCGCAAGGTCCTCGTTGACCCGGGCCAGGATCGCATCGGACGTCAGCCCCTGGGTGGCCTTCGACTTGATCAGGATCTTCGTGACGGCCATCAACAGGGAGGCGGGCACCCCCTTCCCGGACACATCGCCCACCGTGAAGCAGAGATGATGCTCATCCATGAAGAAAAAATCGTACAGATCCCCCCCCACCTCCTTGGCCGGCTTGAGCAAGGCGAAGATGTCGAGCTCCGGCCGCTCGGGAAAGGGGGGAAAGGTGCGCGGCAGGATCCCCATCTGGATGTCGTGGGCGACCTTCAGCTCGCCTTCGATCCGCTCCTTGGCGGCGGTGGTTTCCGTCAGGTCCCGGATATAAGCCTTCAAGGCGCTTTGCATCGCGGCGAAGGCGCCGGCGAGCCGGCCGACCTCGTCCTGGGCACGGCCGGCGGGGATGGGCACATCCAGGTTTCCCGCGGCCATCAGATCGGCCGAATCGGTGAGCGACCGCAGGGGGCGGGTGATGCCCCGGGCGATCCAGACGATGACCCCGCATATGAAGAGCAGTCCCAAGGCGCCCAGAATGAGGGCCTGCCGATAGTGGCTGGTGACGTCCGCCATCAGTTCGTCCTGGGGGAATACCAGCCCCAGGGACCACCCGTTGGAGGCGAGGGGGGTGTAGGCGAGCCAGCAGCTTCTCCCGTCCATCAGGCTGTCGTTCTGTATGAATCCCGACCGGCCTGCGGTCATCTCGTCGCCGATGAGGTGGAGCACCGGATCTCTCCGGTTTTCCGCAAGCTTGAAAATCGAATCGTTCATGATCAACCCGGGATTCGGATGGGTGACGAAGGCGCCTTTCTGGGAAATCAGAAAGGCATAACCCGTTTTGCCGATCTTGATGTTCGACACGATATGCCGCAGCCACTCCAGGGAGATGTCCACCGTGACAATGCCCTGAAACCGCTTTTCCCCCTTGACCTCCCGGTAGAACGGGACCGAGTAGGTGGACATCACGATGTTCCCGGCCCCTTCGTCGAAATAGGGCTCGGTCCAGACGGGCCGGTTGAGTTCCCTAGGCACCCGGTACCAGTCCCAGGTGAAGTAGTCATAGGGGATGAGGGCGGCCAGGATGGTCCCTTTTTCCTTGTGCAGATAGGGCGAGAAGTGGGGGATTCCGGGTTTCCAGGCGTGGGGTTCGAAGGCCACGGCGCTGCCGTAGACGTCGGCATTCCGTTCGAGAATCTTCCGAACGTAGGACTCCAGCTTGTCCCGGGAGTCCGCCTCGACGATAAACAGGGAGAGGTTCTCGGGTATCTTTTCCGTGGCCGCCAGTATCCGGTCGATTCGGCCGGCCGTTCCCTGCGCCAGTTGCCTCGCGTACTGTTCGATGTTGGCGACGAGGAGCCCGCGGGACAGCTCGTAGTAATAACCGAACACCAGACCGAAAATGAGGGTCGCGCTGAGCAGGATCCAGGCGCTGAAACGAAAGGCGATGCCTCTGCCGCGACGGATTCCTCTTTTTTTTTCGGTTTTCAAAGGGGTATTGCTTGCGGCCATTTTTCCCCGACCGACCTTGATGCGGCGCGCGGCTGCGTCAATGGATCGTCTCTTCGAATCCTCGGGCCCATCCTCAGCGGCTGCTGAATATCAGCGTCAAGACGTTGGTATCGGCGTCGCGCCGGTAACGGACTGCATCCGTCATGCTGCGGATAAAGAAAATGCCCATGCCTCCGATCTTCCGCTCCGCAATGTCCGCCTCCACATCCGGGTCGGCTACGGACAGCGGGTCGAAGGGGATGCCCTGGTCCCGGATTTCGATCCCCCATTCCGGCCCCTCCATATCCACCAGGCGCACCTCGACCTCGCCCTGCGTCCCGCGTGCGTATGCGTAATTGAAGACGTTCACCAGGGCTTCTTCCGCGACAAGCCTTATCCGGTTGACCGCGTCTTTGGAGAACCCCTTCCCTTCGGCGCCTGCGCCGATGAAGGCCAGAAGTTCATGGAGGCTCTCCACCCGCGCCGGCAGCGTCCTGTTCAGCATGCGTCCCGTCCCGAGCAAGGGCTCATCCCGCGGCCTCCAGCGCCGCTTCGAGGGTTTCGTATATGGGGATGATGACGGCGAATCCCGAAATATCGAAGACCTGCCTGACGCCGGACTGAAGCCGGGCCAGAAGCAGCATCCCTCCCCTGGCCTTCATCTGTTTGGCAGCCGACAGCAGGATCCTGAGGCCGGCGCTGCTGATGTAATCGAGATTCTCCAGATCCATGATCAGTTTGGTCCTGTTTTGCTCCAGCCACTGACGGATCCTGGCCTCGGCATCCGGAGCCGATAGGGCATCCATGCGGCCGCAGATCGAAAAAACGGTCGCGGACGGCTTTTCGGTGACGATGATCTCCATCTGCTTTCCCCTTTCCTCCTCTTCGTTGTTGTCCCCGCTGAACCTGCAGGCCGCAAGATGCCGCGGACCCATCTTATCATAACCGCCGTGAATGATCAGGAAATTTACGGCGAGACGGCCCCGGGAGAGGACCGCGCTGGAACCTCACCATCGGGGTTCATGAAGCCATGACCCTCTTCAAGGCCCCGATGAAGGCCTCCATAACCTCCAGTGGCGCCAGCGTGACCCGAATATGGTTCGGATAGCGGAACCCGGTCATGGGACGGATCATCATCCCTTCGTACATCAGTTTGCGGTAGGCCAGCGTGTCGCTTCCCCGCAGCCTGAGGATGACGTAATTTCCCTCGTTCGCGATCACGGGAAGGTTCATCTTCTCCGCTTCCTTGCGCAGAAACGCCTTGCTCTCCCGGATCAGGGCGCGGGTCTTGAGGATATGGCCCGTGTCGTCGCGGAGCGCCGCCAGGGCCGCCTCCTGGGCGATGCTGTTGACGGAATAGACCACGCAGGTCCGCCGGACCATATCCACCACGCCCATATCCCCCACCAGATAACCGATTCTCAGGGCAGCCAGACCGTACATCTTGGAAAACGTCCGGAAAATGACCAGGTTCGGGTACTCCGCCAGCAGCGACACGCCGTCCGGGTAGTCCTGTACATCGACAAATTCGCAATAGGCCTCGTCCAGCACCACGATGCAGCGCCCCCCGACCGCGTCCAGAAAACCGGTCAGCACCTCCTTCGACCAGTAGGTGCCGGTGGGGTTGTTCGGATTGCACACGAAAGCGATTTTCGTATGTCCGTCGATTCTCCGCAGCATCTCCCGGTCGTCGAACCGCTCCTCCTTCAGGGGGACGATTCTCGCCTCGATGCCTGAAAAGGCGGCCACCCATTCATACACGGCGAACGTCTTGTCCGCGGTGATGATGTTGTCGCCCTTTTCGCAGAACGCCTTGATCACGAAGGTGATCACCTCGTTGGCGCCGTTTCCGACGATGACCTGTTCGGCGTCGATGCCGTGCCTGGCGGCGATTTCCCGGCGCAGGTAGTAGCAGTCGCCGCTCGGATAGACCGCGCCCCGCGGAGGGGAAAACCGTTTGATCACCTCCTGGGCCCCGGGCGGCGGCCCCAGCGGATTTTCGTTGTTGTTGAGGCGGTAAAGCCTTTCGCATCCGTAAAGCTTGCAAAGCTCCGGATCGGGCCGGCTGGGGATATAAGGCTCGAATTCCCTGACGTAGGCGGGGACGAGGCTGTCAAGATTGGGCGTCATCGCGATTCTGCAATATCAACAGATCCGACTGTCCGGCAAACGGCAGAATGAATCCCGGCTCAAATCGGTGGGCCGCAAGCACAGGGACAAGCTTCACGTGCCAGGGCACCCCCAGATCCAGTTCGAAACAGATGTTGAGATAGCCTTCATTCCGGAGGAAACGGATGTGACGCTCGAGATTGGCCGGAAAATCCTCACCGGGCCAGAGGGGACGGAGCGTCACTTCATGGCGGTCCTGATGGAGGTCCGCGGACAACAGCGAGGCGCCGGCGCGGGTCTCGCCTGCATCCAGGACGGTCCGGATTTCTCTTCCCAGCGCCAGACGGCGATATTCCCGGCGCAGATACTCCTCGATTTCCGCGCAGGACCACGCCTCCATGCCGGGGTCTTCGTGCAGATGACGGTAATAGGAACATTCGCCCACTGGGGCCTTGCCTGCCTCGTAATGCAGCAGGGAGCCCAACGGCTCGAAATGATTCCGGAGCGACTCAGGGAGGCCCGAAAGGCTGAGCAGGCCCAGGGCCTTGGTGCGGGCGATGCGGCCGATGCAGGCTTCCAGCAGGGCCTCGCATATCGCGTCCGCCTGCCCCCGATGGAAGGCATAGGGGCCGAAACACTGGACAATCTTCTCGGTTTGATGGCCGTAGAGGATGCCGCCGACAACCTCCCGCTTCGGATTCAGGGCGACGACGGCATCGTACTCTCCTGCCGCCACCATATCCACGACCTTGCCCGGATAGCCCAAAAAGGAAGGCCGCCCGGTCGCCTCACGGGATTGCCCGGCCTGGGCGGCAAACCACTTGAGCCTCTCCACGTCCGGGGTTTCCAGGGATATCTGCCCGGCCGATTGCGGCGCGGGGAAGGTCTCCCGGTATGCGGGGTAAGACTTTTCCCTGGTGACGGTCAGGCAGATCCGGTTGCCCTTCTCCACAACGATGTTGAGCCGGTCCACGGAACGGGAGGCGATCAAAAGGCCCATGGCATCCAGGTCGGCGTCCCGGTCAGGGGACACGGTCGACGCGATGTTCAGGCCGCTCAGATTCAGTTCCACCGCTGAAAACCGGAAGAGGACGCGGACATAATACAGCCCGTTGGCACATTGCACCTCCAGCGCCTTGTCCGGGCAGACGAAACGGCAGAGGTAAAGATAGATCTCCTCCGTGGCCAGGCACAGCGGGAGATACTGCTCCTTCTGCATTCCGAAAACGGTCGCCGACGATTCGACGAACTGCGTGACGACGGCCACGTAATCGGTCCGGGCGCTGATCCCCAGGCTCAACAACCGTTTGCTCTCTTCACCCATGGCTTATTTGCCTCCGCGGTTGAGGGAATTGCGGGGTCGGGTATCGGCCAAAACCGCTGCGGCATCCGTCGCGATCACGCCCCGGGCCGCGAAATGCCCCTTCATGGCCTGCGCCTCTCCCCCCGCGCCCTGACCGCGATCATTTCCGCCGCGATGCTCACGGCGATCTCGGCGGGCGTTCGCGCGCCGATGTCCAGGCCGACGGGGCTGTAAACGCCGGCCAGCTGCCGGGCGGAGTAACCCTCGTCCCTGAGGGACCGGAAGATGATGTCCCTTTTCCTGCGGCTCGCTATCATGCCGATGTACCTTGCAGGGGTCCGGAGCGCTCGGGACAGAACGGCCTGATCGTGGGCATGGCCGCGGGTGACGATCACGATATAGGCCGAATCGTCGACGTGCAGTTTGCTGAAGCAGGCTTCGAACGCATCCACGATGATCTCATCCGCGGAGGGGAACCGCTCGGCATTGGCGAAATCCCGGCGATCGTCGATGACGACCGTCCGGAAACCGGCCCATGGGCACACCGTTGCGACTTCACGGCCCACGTGGCCCGCACCGAAGATGAAGACCGTTTCCGGGATATCGATCGGCTGGATGAAATACCGCGTCTCGCCGCGCGACGCCAGCACAGGTTCCCGGCCCCGGCATGCGCGTTCGAGGATCCTGATGTCCGGGTCCTCCCCGGGCAGGGAGCCGATCTCGAGACCCGCTTCCTCCGCCCAAAGGCCGAGACCCGCCTCCACGGCGCCGTTGTCCCCCGCCGCCCGGATGGAGCGGATCAGGAAGCAGGGTCGTCCTTTTTTCCCGTTCCCCAGCAGGGCCGTGAAGACGCCCTGATGAACCGGGTCGCCGCCGTCCAGGGGCTGCACCAGGATTTCGACCCGTCCCCCGCAAAGCATGCCGTCATCCGAGGCCTGCCTCTGGTCGAGCGAAAAGGTTTGGCAGAAGGAGCGGCGGTCGCGGATGGCGGTCCTGGCCGTCTCCAGGGTCCAGGCTTCGAGGAGACCGCCGCCGACGGTACCCGCGGTCTTTCCATCCTGCGAGACCGCCATCGAGGCCCCCGCTTCGCGCGGACCCGAACCGGAACACGATATGACCGTTGCCAGGCACATCCCTTCCCCGCGCCCCAAGCGTTCCGCAATGTGGCGGTACAGTTCCGTCGGATGGCGCAGCGGGTCTCTCTCCTCCATGGCGATCTCCCGAAGTTTGCCCGTTGAAAGGCGGCCGGCGCTGTGCTATAAATCGGCCGGCTCCTTATAGCATGCCGTCCGCAGAAAATCATCCGGTTTCGTCTTTTACGTTTTGTGTCGCATCCCGCTTCGATGCCGGAGACATTGCGGAAACCAGAGGAGACGATTGATGCTTGCACCCCATATCCCGGGCATCGGCAGTGCGACCCCGCGGGCGGACGCCGAGGCGAAAACCACCGGGGCGGAGAAATATGCCGCGGACCATTACGGCGGCCCGATGCTCTGGGCGGGCGTGCGGCGGGCGGGGATTCCCCACGGGTTGATCCGTCGCTTGAACACCGAGAAGGCCGAGCGGCTCCCCGGGGTGGTCGCCGTTCTCACAGCCGGGGATGTCCCCGGGACCAACCGACAGGGGATCGTTCACAAGGATCAGCCGGTCCTGGCCGACCGCAAGGTCAGGCATTGCGGGGATGCGGTTGCCCTGGTCCTGGCCGAAGGGCGGGACACCCTCCAGGAGGCGATCTCCCTGATCGAATGCGATTTCGAGCCGCTTCCCGGCGTCTTCGGAATCGACGATGCCCTGAAACCGGACGCGCCCCCGGTGCATGAAGACCACCCCCACGGCAACATCCTTCTGAAAGCCACCATTCGGTCCGGCAGGGGCGAAGAGGCCCTGTCGGGATGCGACATCCTCCTGGAGGAGACCTTCGAAGTCCCCGTCCAGGCCCATGCCTTCCTCGAAACCGAAAACGGCGTCGCCTGGCAGAATCCCGGCGGGGATATCGCCATGATCGTCTCCACGCAAGCGCCGTTCAGGGACCGATGGGAGATCAGCCATGCCCTGGGCATCCCCATGGACCGGATCCGGATCATCGGCCCCTATCTCGGCGGGGGATTCGGCGGCAAGGACGGCGCAACGGTCCAATGTCTGCTCGCGCTGGCCGCGATGCACGCCGGCGGCAGACGGGTGAAGATGTGGTGGGACCGGGAGGAGAACCTCGTGGCCGGCTACAAACGCCACGCCGCCCGCATGCACTATCGCCTCGGGGCCGGGGCCGACGGCACGCTTCAGGCCCTGCACTGCCGCCTTTACTACGACACGGGCGCCTATGCCCACCTCGGGGGGGAAGTGCTCGCCCTGGGCATGGAACACGCCGGCGGTCCCTACCGCATCCCCAACACCCTGATCGAGGGATGGTGCCTCTATACCAACCATCCCGTCGCCGGCGCAATGCGGGGTTTCGGCGTCGTCCAGGTCAGCTTCGCGTTCGAACGCATGATGGACCTGCTCGCCGAAAGGCTGGGTGCGGATCCCCTCGACCTGCGGATCCGCAATGCGCTCCGGAGAGGGGATCGAAACGGCGCCGGGGTCACGATGACGCAGCCCACCGGGATCGGGGCCTGCCTGGACGCCCTCCAGGGACATCCGCTTTGGCATCAGAGGAGGGCATGGAAATCCGCTGCCGGACCTTTCAAGAAAAGGGGGGTGGGGATCGCCGCCGTATGGAACGCGATGGGTTACGGCCGGGGGCTGCCCGATTCGGCGGTCGCCAAGGTGGAACTGGCCGGAGACGGCCGCATCCGCGTATACAGCGGGGTGTCCGATATGGGACAGGGGAACGCCACGGCCTTCGTCCAGATCACGGGCCAGATCCTTTGCCAGGAAAACACGGCCATCGAACTCATCCAGCCGGACACGGACAGAACCCTTCCCTCCGGCTCCTCTTCGGCCAGCCGCACGACCTACACTTACGGCAATGCGCTGATCCAGGCGTGCGAGGAACTGCGTCACCGTCTGACCGGAAGGGCGGCCCTGCTGCTCCTTGCGGACACCGCTCAGGACATGGAGCTGCTGCCCGGGCGGGTCCGGCACCTCGCCTCCGGACGGGAGGTGTCGCTGAAGCAGATCGCTTCCGCCATGGGCGAGCAGGAACGGGTTTGCATCCGCCAGTTCATCATGCCGGTGGTCCGGGACGTGCCGGATACAGGCAAGGAGTTTGCCCTCGGTTTCCCCCATCTGCTTTTCTCCTTTGCCGCCCATCTGGCCTGCGTGGAGGTGGACGAGCTGACGGGGGCCGTCGAGGTCAAGGAATATCTCGCGGCGACGGAGGCGGGCCGAGTCATCAATCCCCAGTCCTTTGAACAGCAGGTCCAGGGCGCCGTTGCCCAGGGAATCGGCTACGCGTTGTCCGAACGGATCGTTGTTCAGGAAGGCCGCATCATGAATCCGAACTTCGACACCTACATCATCCCGACCGCCCATGATGTGCCGGAAACGACATCCGTGCCGGTGGAGGCCCATGAACCTTCCGGACCCTACGGCATGAAAGGCGTCGGCGAGGTGGGGGCCAACGGCCCGCTCCCGGCCATCGCCAATGCCCTCCGTGATGGCTGCGGGATCCACCCGGTCCGGTCCCCGCTGACCGCCGAATACGTCATGGGCTGCCTCCCCCAAAGCGGTCCACCCACGGTTCCGGAGGGACGATGAAGATACGATTCACCCTGAACGGGAAAGTAACGGAAATCGATGCCGACCCGGACCGCCGCGTGGTGGACCTCCTGCGGGAGGATCTCGGACTGACCGGAACCAAGGAGGGATGCGGAATCGGAGAATGCGGGGCCTGTACGATCCTCGTCGGAGACGAGCCCCGGCTCTCGTGCCTGATGCTCGCGGCCCAGCTCGAAGGGCTCGTCGTCACCACCGTCGAAGGGCTGGACGCCGACGGCCGCCCGAACCCGCTCCAGGAGTCCTTTGTCCGCTGCGGCGCCGTTCAGTGCGGATTCTGCACCCCGGGCATGTTGATGGCCGCCACGGCGCTGCTCCGGAGGCATCCGCACCCCGACCGCGCCGAGATCCGGGAGGCCCTGAGCGGGAACCTCTGCCGATGCACGGGATATCAGAAGATCGTCGACGCCGTGGAAACGGCCGCCCGGACCGCCGACGGAGGAGAAACCTCATGAGGACCGTCTGCCTGCCCGGCAGCCTGAACGAGCTGTGGGACTGCCTTGCAGCCCATCCCCGGCACCTGCTGTACGCCGGCGGCACCGACCTGATGCCGCAGCTCCGTTCCGGGAAGATCGACCCTCCGGGCCTGATTGGACTGGAACGGATCGCGGAGCTCAAGGGGGTTGGGGAGACGGCGTCAACCGTGCGCCTGGGCGCGTGCACGACGCACGCAGACCTCCTGGACCATCCGCTGATCCTGACGCGGTTCCCCGTGTTGTCCCGGGCCCTGCAAACCCTGGGATCCCCGCTGATCCGCCACATGGGAACCCTCGGCGGCAACCTGTGCACGGCGTCGCCCGCCGGGGACACGCTGCCGCCGCTCTACGTCCTGAAGGCGGAGGTCGAGCTGCGCACCCGGGAGGCGCGCCGCACCCTTCCCGTCTCCGAATTCATCACCGGCCCGCGTCGCACGCAATTGCGGCCCGGCGAAATCGTAGCCGCCGTTCTCCTGGATAAGGAGCCGTTCTATGACATCCATCATTTCGAAAAGGTCGGGCTGAGGAAATCCATGGCCTGCAGCGTGGTCAGCATGGCGGCCGTGCTGAAAACATCCCCTGACGGGGTCGTCGAGGCCGCCCGTTTCGCCTGGGGAAGCATCGGCGGGACCGTCGTCACCTGCACCGCCGTCGAGGAGTCGCTCATCGGCCGGAGGCTCTCCCGCACGGCCCTGGAAAAAGCGGCCGGGCAGCTCAGACAGGCGGTGTCGCCGATCGACGACATCCGGGCCGGCGCGGCCTACCGTAGGGCCGTATCGGGCAATCTCCTGCTCCGCCTGGCCGACCGGCACACCCTTCAGCGGATCTGAAATCCCCTTCATCGCACCGACGCCGCCAAACGCGCCGTGCCGGCTTCCTTTCCCCCCGTGGAAGCCTTGCTTCGCCGCGCCGGCTCATGCCGTTTCCGCATCCCGTCTCTTCTCAGCCGCCCATGAAGAGTTTGGGCAGGAAGGTGCTCAGCCAGGGGACATAGGTCACCAAGGCCAGCACCGCAAGTGAGACGAAAAAAGGCGCCCAGACGGCCCTCCCCAGGCGGTCGAGGGACAATCCCGTCACCCCGCAGACCGCAAAAAGGACCGCACCCACCGGAGGCGTGATCAACCCCAGAACCAGGTTCAGGCAGATCACGATCCCCATGTGCACCGGATCGATCCCCAACTGGACGGCCATGGGCGCCAGCACGGGGGTCACGATGACGAGCGCGGGGGCGGTTTCGATCGGAATCCCGATCAGCAGCAGCAGCAGGTTGACGAACAGGAGGATCAGCCAGGGAGAGGTGGTCAGGGTGGAGATCCAGTCGATCAGCATCTGGGGAATCTGGTCCACCGCGACGATCCAGGCGAAGGGCTCCGACATGGCGATCAGCATCATCACCATCCCCGATTCCAGACCGGCCTTGAGAATGACCTTGGGGAGGTTCCGGAGCGTGAGCCTCCGGTAGATGACCATCCCGACCACGGCGGCATAGACCACGGCCACCCCGGCCGCCTCGGTGGGGGTGAACGTGCCGCTCAGGATCCCGCCGAGGATCAGGAAGGGCATGAAGAGCGCGGGAATCGCCTTGACCGTGGCCATGAGGATGTCCCTGAGGGGGGCTTTCGCATCCAGCGGGTAGTTTCGCTTGACGGCCACCAGGTACATGTAGATCATCAGGGCGCCGCCCAGCAGGAGGCCGGGGAAGACGCCGCCCAGGAAGAGCGCGCCGATCGAGACGTTGGCCGCGACGCCGTAGATGATGAACGGAATGCTGGGCGGGATGATCGGCCCCATGCAGGAGGCGGTGCAGGTGAGCGCGCCGGCCACGTCCTCGTCGTATCCGGCCTTGGTCATGGCCGGGATCATCACCACGCCGATGGCGACCGCGGTAGCCACCGCCGCGCCCGAGATCGCCGCGAAGATGGCGCAGGCCAGGATTGTGGCATGGCCCAGGCCGCCCCGGATGTGGCCCAGGAGAAGCCGGGCAAATCGGACCAGGTCCTGCGTGATCCCGCCCTCGTTCATGAGATTCCCGGCCAGCATGAAAAGCGGGATGGCCAGCAGGGGAAACGTGGCCAGACCGCCGAAGACCGTCTGGATCAGGGTGGTGAGCGGCATGTTTTCGGTGAACAGGGCGTAGGCCAGGGAGCAGCCTCCCAGTGCCACGACGATCGGCGCGGAGATGCACAGGAGCGACACGAAGGTGAGAACGAAGACGATCATGACCGCTCCCCTTTCGGTCCAAGGCCCAGGAACAGCAGAAGCTCTTCCATGGTCACGAAGAACATGATGAAAAAGCCGGTCGGCAGCGCGGCATACGGGATGGTCATCACCAGACCGATGGCCGGAGAGGTCTGCTTCAGGTTGTAGAGGGTTTGAAAGAGCCCGTAGCCGAACATCGCGCCGAAGAAAATGAGAGCGAAGAGATAGCTGATCAACTTGAGGATTTTGACCAGTCCCCGCGGGAAGGCATCCAGGACCGTCGTCATGCTGATCATGTAGCCCTTCTTCAACCCCACGGCGCCGCCCAGCATGGAGGCCCAGACGAGCGAATAGGTCGAGACCTCGCCGGACCAGATCGTCATTTTCTCGAAGACATAGCGACCGATCACCTCGTAAGGGACGACGACGGCGATGACCGTCATGAAAAGGATCGTCCCCCAGCTTCCCGCGGCCACCAGAAACGCATTGAACCGCTGCAGTAAGCGCATCACGCTGCTCCCATCCTCTCGGCAAGAGGGGGCTTTTCAAAAGCATCCCCGGATTTGCCGACCCTTCCTGTGCCTCCTGCACCCGAACCGCCTTTCCATCCTCGGCGCGGGCCGGGTGCAAAGCAGGCCGCCCTGTGGCGTGAACCGAATACGCTTCCCGCGGCGCGTGCCGGGCGCGTGCCGCGGGAAGCCTTGTTGCGGCTGCCGATTTCCGGATCGGGAAATGTCATCCCGCCGTCCGGATCACTTCGCGTTCATGATGGTCTCGATCTCGGCCTTCGTGAACTGCTCCTTGAACTGATCGTACACCGGCGCCATCGCCTTCTTGAAGCTTTCGCGGTCCACGTCGCGGGTGACGGTCACGCCCTTCTTGGCCATGTCCTGGAGCTTCGCCTCTTCGGCGTCGCGGTTGATCTTTCGCTGGAACTTGGCCACCTCCATCGCGGTTTTCACGCAGAGCTGCTGATCTTCCTTGGGCAGTGCGTTGAAGGCCTTCGGGCTCATCAGGAAGGGGGAGGGGGAGTAGACATGGGCGCTGAAGGAAAAGTACTTCTGGCCGGCGTCCCAGAGTTTGCTGCTGTAAAAGACGGCGATCGGGTTCTCCTGCCCGTCGATGACCCTCTGCTGCAGCGCGGTGAACACCTCGCCCCAGGCCATGGGGGTGGGATTCAGCCCCGCCGCCTTCCAGGCCGCCAGGTGCACCTTGTTCTCCATGGTCCGGATCTTCAGCCCCTTGCCGTCGTCGACCTTCTTGATCGGCCCCTTGGCGTTGGTCAGATGGCGGAAGCCGTTTTCCCAGAAGGCCAGGGCCTTGATGTTGGCCTTGGAGAAGTCATCCAGCAGTTTTTGTCCGATGGGGCCGTCCAGAACCAGGTCCACATGGTTGAAGTCCCTGAAAAGGAATGGAAAATCCAGGATATTGATGGAGGGGCTGAAACCGCCCAGGGGGCCGGTGGACGTCACCAGCAGGTCGATCGCACCCTGCTGGATCCCCTCGGTCATCTCACGTTCGCCCTTGCCCAGTTGATTGCTGGGATAGAGTTTCGTCTGGATGCGCCCATTGGTCCTCTCCTTCATCAGATCGGCAAACTTCTGCGCCCCGACCATGTAAGGATGGTCCATGGCCTGGGTGGACGCCAGTTTCCAGACGACCTTGTATTCCGCCGCCGCTGATCCCGTCCAGATCAGCGCCATCAATACCGCGAACCCCAAAACGCAACCTTTCTTCATCTCCCTTCCTCCTTCATGATGTAGTGGTGTACCAACAGCTCAGTTCAATATCGGCAAGGTATTTGCCCCTTGCGGCATCAACGTGATCCGAGGCGTCGTGGTCCCGCATCGCCTGTAGGCCTCATCAAGGGCCGCTTCCATGGTCGTGACGGGGATGATGCCCGCCTTGCCCACCAGCTCGAAATTGTCCGGCCGGGTGACCATGATGACTGCGGCGATGTCGCTGCACTCCACCTCCTTGAAGGCGACCCATCCCGGGATCGTGAAATCGGCCCGCAGGGCCTTCTCCAGCTCCAGGATCGAAGGATACTGAAACCACTTGGGAAATTCAGGAGGCTCCATGATGTCCGGGCATTCGCCGAGGACGATCATCACCCCCCCTTTTTTGACCGCGTAAGAGGCGTTGTCCAGGGTTTTTCCGGTCTGGTAGAGATTGATGTCCCGGGGGGACCCGCCTGCCGAGGCAATCACGATATCGGCCTGGCCCGGGATCCCGACGCCGTAAATCTCGTCCACCAGCCGCGTGCCCGCCTGCCAGGCGGAGATCCAGTTTCCGGCGAAGATCCCGGCATAATCCCCGTCGGCGTTGGGGACGACGTTGACGATGAAATCCGGCCTTACGAAACCGGCGATCTCCATCATGTCTTCGTGGCATTCGTTCCCCCGGGTCTTGCCGGAACGGGCGTTGCGGTTCGACCCGGAACCCAGCTCCCGTCCCATGGCCCAGAGGTGGTTCTGCTGGATGGTTCGAATGGAGCTGAGGCCGGGGATGACGCTCTTGCGTCCCCCGCCGTATCCCACCATGTAGTGGTAGATGATCCCGCCGGTCAGAATGAGGCGGTCG
This sequence comes from uncultured Syntrophaceae bacterium, assembly GCA_964637025.1. Classification (GTDB taxonomy): domain Bacteria; phylum Desulfobacterota; class Syntrophia; order Syntrophales; family UBA5619; genus UBA5619. The sequence goes on from CAZWTL010000012.1 coordinate 26,918, forward strand.
GCCTCGGCCACAACCCGGTTGACCGAAACCTCCGTTCCCCGGCTCGTGGTCCCGAGGTAAACCATGCTTTGAAGATCCCGCGCGTCATGGTTGACCACGTTCACCCGGCGGCAGACCGCGCCGCCGCAGAGCTGCTCCATCTCCTCCCGGGTGTTCTGGCGATGCCCCCCGACGGCGACCAGGATGGTGACGTTTCGGTCCGGAATTCCCGCCTGCGAAATCGTATCGAAAAGGGTCGGCAGCACGAGATCCATCCGCTGCCAGCTCCGGGTGATGTCGCTGACGGTGATGACCACCTTGTCTGACGGGCGGAGGAGATCCCGCAGGGGCGGGGAGTCGATCGGACTTTCCAGGGCGGCGCGGATCGCCCCGGGGATATCCGCAATGGCCGGATACTCCTTTCCGACCACCTCAAAATAGATCTGCCGGGCGGGAAGGGAGAACGCCACCTCCCCTTCACCGTATTTCAGGCGTATGGTCCGAGTCTCCAAACCGATCTCCCCTGGCTCGCCGGATCTTCACTGCACTCCCTTGTCAAAGGTTTGCTCAAGCATTTTTTCGAGCTTCGCGACCTCTTCCGCGGGCATCGTGTAGCACTGTTCGGGAGCCGGGAAAACGCCCCCCTCCGTCTCCTCACCGAACGCCTTGAGCGCCTTCACGATCTGGTCACCGATGTTGGCGTATCTCTTTACGAATTTTGGAGTGAAGGCGTCGAACATTCCCAGGATGTCATGGACGATCATGCATTGTCCGTCCACGTGGGGCCCCGCCCCGATTCCAATGACCGGAATCGCGGCCCTCTCCGCGACGACTTTGCCGACCTCCGGGGGGACAGCCTCGAGCAGCAACAGGCAAATCCCGGCCTCCTCAAGGAGCTTGGCGTCTTCGATGATCCTCAAGGCCGCGTTCGCGTCCCGGCCCTGGGCCTTGAATCCTCCCAACATCGCTATGGATTGCGGCGTCAGTCCGAGATGGCCCACCACGGGTATCGTGGCCTTGATCAGCCCCTTGATGACATCGAGCATCTCGCGCCCTCCCTCGAGTTTGACGGCATCGCAATCGCATTCCGCCATGAAGCGGCCGGCGTGCCGAATCGCCTCCTGGACGCTGATCTGATAGGTCATATAAGGCATGTCGCCGATCAGGAACACGTTCGGGGCTCCTCTGCGAACGGCGGCGGTATGGGGCACCAGAAGATCCATGGTTACGGGAAGCGTCGACTTGTAACCGAAAATCGTCATTCCGATCGAATCCCCGACCAGGATGATGTCGATGCCCGCTTTTTCCTCCAGCCGGGCCGTGGGGTAATCATAGGCCGTCAGCCAGGTGATCTTTTGGTGCTTCGTCTTTTTTTCCATCAACGTTCTGATCGTCACTTTTTCCATATCATCCTCCGTTGCAATCCAAAAATCCCTTTGGGGTTCCCCGGCAGGTCGCCGTTCGAGTGCCTCCTGCAGGCGCAGGTTCGGCGTGCCCGGTCACCCGGGCCGGACACCGCCCTGTGAACAGCGATCTTTAGAAAGAACCCGACTGCGATGGTTGTTCCCATACGGTTTGCTTCACCGCCGCGGCCATGGAGCCGGCCTCCGGCATGAAGCGTTGAGGTGGAGCGGACATGCTGATTCCCCGTGGGTTGACTTTCCCATCCGGGGCGTGTAGTCATATCTTCATGCAACCATTATTGTCAAGATTTTTCCCATCCTTGCGCCGGGGATGCGCGGGGCACGGCGGACGGACGATCCGATGCATGCCGGGCTGAGGGAGGAAAGCATCGTATTCGCCGCCGGCCCTCTCCGGATCGAGGGCCGTTACGCCCCTGCGGGATCCGGTCCGGGCGCGGTGGTCACGCATCCCCATCCGCTGATGGGCGGCACCATGGAGAACAACGTGGTTGAGACGCTGACGGCGACGCTTCGCGATCAGGGCTATGCGACGCTTCGCTTCAACTTCCGGGGCGTGGGCCGGAGCGGGGGGAGCCACGGCGGCGGGATCGGGGAACAGGAGGATGTGGCGGCCGCGATCGGATACCTGAGGCTCAAAGGGGTGCGGGACATTCTGCTGGCCGGTTACTCCTTCGGGGCGTGGGTGAATGTTCAGGTCCTGCGGCGTGATCCCTCCCTGCGCCCCGGGATTCTCGTCTCCCCTCCCATCGGTCTGATGGATTTCGATTTCTCGGGCCTGGCCGGCAGGATTGCCCTCATCGTTGCCGGCGACAGGGACCCTTACTGCAACCCGGAGAGGTTGCTGGGGGAGGCGCGCCGGATCGGGGCGGCCATCAAGCTGCTGCGGGGCGCCGATCATTTCTTCGGCGGCAGCGAGCCGGAGCTCTCCGCCTGTCTTGCGGCTCACGGACCGGGGCATCTCGGGGGGATTGACGTCACAGGATCAGGCTGATGATGGCGCCGACCATGCACGTGGCCATGGTGCCGCAGACGATCGACCTGAATCCCAGGGAAACGATTTCGTCGCGACGCGCCGGGGCCATGGCCGCCATGCCGCCGATCAGGATCCCCAGGCTCCCCAGATTGGCAAAACCGCAGAGCGCGTAGAGCATGATGAGCTGGCTTCTGGGACTGAGCGAGCCCGCCGCCAGCTTGGACATGTCCAGATAGGCGATGAGTTCGTTGAGGATCGTCTTTTCCCCCAGAAGCAATCCGGCAGTCGTGCATTCGGACCAGGGGATGCCGATCATCCAGGCCACCGGGGCCATGACATAACCCAAGAGCCGCTGCAGGGTAACGGGTCCGCCCCGGAAAGGGGGCAGGAGGGCGAGGAGCTCGTTGGTCAGCGCGACCAGCGCCACCAGGACGATCAGCATCGCCACGACGTTCAGATAGAGCGTGATGCCTTCCGAGGTGCCGCGGGCAACGGCGTCCATGGATCCCGATGCGGTCTGGGGAGGGACATATTCCCCGGGGGTGATCTCCCCCGTCTCCGGCACCATCAGCAGGGCAAGCATGATGACCGCCGGCGTGCTGATGATCGACGCGATCAGGATGTGCCCCATCACGCCGGGGATCTGCGGGCCGAGAATGGTCGCATAGAGGACCATGACCGTGCCGGCGATATTGGCCATGCCGCAGCTCATGGTGATGAACAGTTCGCTCCGGGTGAGCCGGTCCAGATAGGGCCGGATCAGCAGGGGCGCCTCCAGCATCCCCAGAAAAACATTGGCCGCCGCGCCGAATCCCACCGCGCCCCCGACGCGCATCGTCCGCTGGAGCAGCCAGGCAAAGGACCGGACCACCCAGGGAAGGATTTTCCAGTAGAAGAGGAGGGAGGAGAGGGCGCTGACGACCAGGATCAGCGGCAGGGCCTGAAAGGCAAAGACAAAGGCCGATCCAGGGTAGGTTTCGGCAAAGGGAAGCTTCCCGCCCCCGAGATAGCCGAAGGCGAAGGAGGTTCCCGCGGCCGTGGACCTGGAGAGCACATCCACCCCCTTGTTGAGCAGGACGAACAACTCCCCGAAGAGGGGGATCTTGAGCAGGATCAGGGCCAGGGCAAACTGGACGGCGAACCCGGTGAGAATGATCCGGTATCGGATGGCGCGCCGGTTTTCGCTGATCAGCCAGGCGATGCCCGTCAGAAAGATGATCCCGACAATACCCTGCAGGTTCATGAAGACGGCGCCTCCCGGGGTTTGTTTCAGGATGGGTACTATAGGGAATAGGGTGGCGGCTGTCAATATGAACATGCCATCCCGGCGTGAGAAGACCGCCATCCCGGATGAATGCTGCACCGCCAGGGGATATCATCGCAAACAGGCGGAATTCCCGGGTTCGAAGGCCGTGTCCCGTCGGCCGCATCGGCATTCCTCCCCGGCCGGTCCGGCCGTTTTCCGGAGTCACTCGTGGCGCAGCGCTTCGATGGGATCAAGGCGTGCCGCCTTGAGCGCCGGGAAATAGCCGAAGATCACCCCGACCGCCGCCGAAAAGAGGAATGCGACCAGCACGATTCCGCCGTTGAAGACGAACGGCACCTTCAAAACACCCGACAGCCAGGCCGATCCGGCCAGGGCCAGGGCAATCCCGATCAAGCCCCCGAACGAGGAGAGGACGACCGCCTCGACCAGGAACTGGGTGAGGACCTCCCGCTCGAGGGCGCCGATGGCCAACCGGATGCCGATCTCACGGGTCCGTTCGGTCACCGAAACCAGCATGATGTTCATGATGCCGATCCCCCCGACCAGGAGGCTCACCGCTGCGACCGCGCTCAGCAGCGCGGTCAGCATCTGCGTGGTCCCCGTCAGCATGGTGGCGATCTCCTTCATGTCCATCACGTTGAAGTTGTCCTCCTCGCTCGGCGCAAGATGGCGCCGATCCCGAATCAGCGCCTCGATGTCGTTCTTGGCCTTGTCGGTGGAGGCGCCCTCCCGGACCGAAACCTGGATGAACGAGACATCCTGGTTGCCGGTGATCCGTCTCTGAATGGTGCGCAGCGGGATCAACACGATATCGTCCTGGTCCTGGCCCATGTTGCTCTGTCCCTTGGCCGCCAGCAGCCCCACCACCTCGCACGAGAAATTCTGCAGCCGGATCCTCTCGCCGAGCGCGTTCTGGGCGCCGAAGAGTTTCCGGCGCACCGTGTCCCCGATGATGCAGACCGCCGCGCCTGCCCGGAGCTCGCTGTCGTGGAAGGTTCTGCCCGTCTGGAGTTCCCGGTTCGTGACCCGGAGATAGCGGTTGTCGGTCCCGGTCACGCCGGTGGACCAGTTCTGGTTGCCGAATATGGCCTGAACCGAACGCGAGGCGACCGGGGCGACGGCGGCGATATCGCTGATCTCCGCGGCAATGGCATCCGCGTCGGCCTCCTTGAACAGCGGCGCGCCCGAGCCGCGGCCCGGCCCCATTCGCTTGCCCGGACTGACGATCAGCAGGTTGCTCCCCATCGAGGCGATCTGCTGCTGGACCTGGAGCGTGGCGCCGCCGCCGATGGTCACCATCGTGATCACGGCGCCTACGCCGATGACGATGCCCAGGATGGTCAGAAAGGAGCGCAGCACGTTGCGCCGGATCTCGCGCATGGCCAGAAGGATGGTGTTTCCGATCATGATGATGTTCCTCCGTTCGGCTCGTCGCATTCGACCAGCCCGTCCTTGAACCGGATGATCCGCGAGGAGAAGGCGGCCATGTCCAGTTCATGGGTGACCATGATGACGGTGATCCCCCGGTCGCGGTTCAGGGCGGTCAGCAGCTCCATGATCTCGCGGCTTCGCGCCGTATCGAGGTTGCCCGTCGGTTCGTCCGCGAGCAGCACCGCGGGGTTCGTGACGATGGCCCGCGCGATCGCGACCCGCTGTTGCTGTCCCCCCGACAGTTCGCCCGGCGTATGGGCCTCCCATCCGGTCAGGCCGACCGTCTCCAGGGCATCGCGGGCGCGCGCGTGCCGCTCTGCGGCCGAAAATCCGCGGTAGATCAGGGGCAGCTCGACGTTTTCCAGTGCGGACGTGCGGCTCAGCAGGTTGAATCCCTGGAAGACGAATCCCTGGTAATGGCGGCGCAGCAGGGCCCGCTGGTTGCGGGTCAGGCGGCCGACCTCCGCGCCTTTGAACCGATAGCTGCCCGCTGTCGGCGTGTCGAGGCAGCCGAGAATGTTCATGCAGGTCGACTTCCCGGATCCGCTCGGTCCCATGATCGCCACGAATTCCCCTTCCTCGATGTCGAGGTCGATCCCCTGCAGGGCCCTCATGGAGGCTTCCCCCCGGCCGTAGATCTTGGTCACGCCCCGAAAGGCAATCAGTGCTTCCGGCGGCCCGGGGGCGGCTGTCCCGTCCGGATCGGTCATGATCTGCCCCCTGTCACGATATCCACGATCACCGGCATGCCGGGCTGGAGATCGCCGGAAACGACCTCCACGAGGCTTCCGCTGGTCGACCCGGTCGTCACCGAAACGGCGACGGGCGCGCCGTCCCTGAGGATCCACACCCGCTGCTGTCCTTTGCCGCCGTTTGAGCCGCTGCCCCTGGGGGCCAGACGCGGCGGCCGTGGAAGCAGCGAGGCCAGCAGGCCACCGGAGGTTTTGCCCTCCTGCTGCGCTGGTGGGGCAAAGCGCAGCGCGGCGCCCGGAATCAACAGGGCCTGCTGGATCTGTTTGACCGTGATGTCCGCAGTCGCCGTCATCCCCGGCCGCAGAGAAAGGTCCGGATTGCTGACCTTGAGAATGGTTTCGTAGGTCACGACGCCGGAGGTCGTGGAGGAGCCGTATCGGGCCTGGATGATCCGCGCCGAGAAGATACGGTTGGGGTAGGCCGCCACGGTGAACGTGGCCTTTTGTCCTTCGCGGATCTTGCCGATATCGGCCTCGTCCACGTTCACGTGCAGATCCATCCGGGTCAGGTCTTCGGCCAGCGTGAAAAGCACCGGGGCGGTGAAGGAGGCGGCCACGGTCTGTCCGGGCTCGATGCTGCGGGTCAGGACGATGCCGTTGATCGGCGAACGGATCACCGCTTTGGACAGGTCGGTCTGGTTTGCCTCGAGGACGGCCTTGGCCTGGGACACCGCCGCGGCGGCGCTTGCCGCCTCGGCCTTGGCACGGGCAAATGCCGCCTCTGCCGCATCGACCTCCTGCTGCGAGGAGAGTCTTCCCTGGCTCAGTTCCCTGGCCTTCCGGAGCTGGGCGAGTTTTGCCTTGGTTTCCGCCACCGTGGCCTCGTTCTGCAGGACCCTTGCCTGCGCCGCTTCCAGAGAAGCCCTGGCCTGTGTCATCGCCGTCTCCAGCTTCGTGGTGTCGAGCCGGGCCAGGATCTGTCCCACCTTGACCCGGCTGTTGAAGTCCACCTCCACGCTCTTGACGGTGCCGGAAAGTTCGCTTCCCACGTCCACGGAGTTGGTCGGTTTCAGGGTTCCGGTCGCCGTGACGATCACCGTCATGTCTCCGCGCACCGCCGGCTCGGTCTTGTAGCGAGTCGCCGCAGCCTTTTCCCTGCCGCTCAGAACGATCCATGCGGCCGTCGCCGCGATCGCGACCGCCAGGACGACGGCAAGCCACCTCGCCCATCTCCAGGCCGGGGCTTTCCCGTTTCCAAGCTGAAGGGTTTCGTCAATCCCATGATCATCCGGCTTCTTGCTCATGATTTCTCTCCATTCACAGACGCTTTCGTTTCCGGTGTGGCGTCCGCCGACCAGCCTCCGCCCAGGGCCTTGTAGAGCTTGACCAGGTTCATCGCCATGGCCCCCTCGCTCTGGACGAGCTGATTCCGGAATCCCAGCAGCGAGCGTTCGGTTTCCAGAACCGTTGAAAAATCGGCCAGACCGGTGCGGTATTTGATCCGGGCCAATTCCGCCGCCGCCTCGGCTGACCGGACCGCCTCGAGCAGAGAACGCCTTTTGTTCTGCTCCTGCGCATAGGCGTCGATCGCGTTTTCCGCCTCCTCCAGGGCGGCGAGCACGGCGGATTCGTAGGCAATCAGGGACTGCTCCTGCAGCGCGGTCTGGATCCCGATGTTCTGCCGGATCGCTCCGGCATCGAAGATCCGCCAGGAGAGGCCGGCTGAGCCGCTGGAAGAGAGGCTTCCGCTGTTGAAAAGGCCCCTGAAGGTCAATGCGTCCAGGCCGATCGCGCCGCTCAGTCTGAATTTGGGGTACAGCTCCGCCGTGGCCACGCCGATCTGCGCCGTCTGGGCGGCAAGCTGGCGTTCCGCGCGGCGCACATCCGGACGCTGACGCAGGATGTCCGCCGGGACGCCGACGGCAACCTCCGGGGGAGCGGTCGGTATGGGCCGTACCGGCTCCATCTCCGCATCCAGCGCGCCGGGGATTTCGCCCAGCAGGACCGCCAGTCGGTTTTTGGCCTCCGAGATGGAGGCCTGAAGGTCCGGGATCTGCGCCCGGGCGCTCTCAAGGCTGTAGCGTGCCTGCTGCACGGCCAGGTCGTCGCCCAGTCCCGCCTGGTAGCGCCAGAGGGCCATGCTGTGCGTCTCCTCCTGGGTCTTCAGACTCTCCTCTGTTACCCCCATGCGGGCCTGGCCGGTGCGCAGGTCGAGATAATTCAACGCAACCTCGGCGAGCAGGGAGACGAGCGTGTCGTGAAGATCCTCCGCCGCGGCCTGGAAATTCGCCTCGGCCGCCTCGACGGAACGCCGGACGCCGCCGAAGAGATCGAGCTCCCAGGATGCGTCCAGCCCCGCGGAAAAAAGATCGCGGGTCGATGCTCCCCCTGTTTCGGAACTTCCGCGGCTGCGGCTGACGGATCCGCTGGCGTCCAGCCGCGGGAAGAGATCCGCCTCATTCAAGCCCCTGCGGGCGCGCGCCTCACGGATGCGGGCCCGTGCCTTTTCAAGGTCCCGGTTTCGGGCCGTCGCACGGTCGATCAGCCGGGACAGCTCCGGGTCATCGAGCGTCTTCCACCAGGACGCCAGCGTCACGGGATCGGCTTCGACCTGGAGCCCCCCCCGCAGGGGGGTATTCCAGGCGGGGGAGGCCGTTGTCTGGGGCGGGACGTAATTCGGACCCACTGCGGCGCAACCGGCGAGAAGGAGAAAGAATGCCATCAGCGCCCGCCATGGTCGGTTCATTGGTCTGCCCTTCACCGAAGGATTCACGGGCGTCTTTCCTTCCTGCAGGATCGCGCCCTGCGGTTCTCCCGTAGCCCTTGAGCCATCTCGCGAACGGCGGCGATCCCGCCCAGGGAAAAGAGCGCGACATGCCTTGCATAGGCCTCGATGTCGTCGATCCTCGGCAGTCCGTCCTGAGCGGCCCGGCCGTCTTTGCAGCGCCGCCGGATGACGGAGGGATTGACGCACTGGCTGATGATGCCCCATGCGCAGAACCGCGCCTCCGTCTCGGATACCCGGGGACCCAGGAGTTCGCGGACAAGCCGTTCCGTTCGCCGGCTCAGCGACCGGATCTCGTCCTGGATGGCCTTTTTCAGCAGTCCCGTGGGATGGGACATTTCGCGGTGCATGAACAGAAACTCCCGGTTGTTCTTGTCGGCGACGCGGCGGAGCAGGGCTGTGACCTGCCCCCGCAGGCGCTCTTCTGGGGGCGCGCCGTCCGAAACGCCGCCATCCGGCGGATGGGCCCTGTGGGATTGGGAGATGACATGCCGGCAGGCCTCGCCGTACAGCGCCGCCTTGCCGCCGAAGTGATAATTCACGGCGGCGACATTCGCCGCAGCCTTCCGGCAGATTTCCGCAACCGTCGATTCCCGGAAACCCTTTTCCGCAAAGATTTCAACCGCGGCTTCCAGCAGCCGGTCCCGGGTCTTGGCCGGCTCCTCTCTGGGAATTTTCATCCGCTCCTCCCATTGAATGGCTTTCGGCGCAGATTTAAAACAGTCATTTGAAATTGTCAATGGACTTGTGACTCATGAACCCGTCATCGCCTGCCGACCGTGGGCCCTGCCCCGCCGTTTTGTCCCCCTCGCGCCGGGATCTGATCCGGGACATTCCGCCGGTAGAGACCCATGGTGTCAGACGTCTCCCGTCACGTTTCACACGGGAGCGTAAAACAAAAGCCGTGCCAAACGCCTCGATGATTTGTAACCATTCATTATAATTGGAATTGTGCCGAACGAGCCGGGGTCGGACCCCCTCTCTCCGTCAGGCCGTGCTGGGCAATAACTACCCATCTTCGCCGCCCGGACGGCTAATTGCTATCCATTGTTGGCCTCCCGCGTCCGTGGTCGCGTCAGCCCTTGGGATTCTCGTTCAGGGGCGCCTTGCAGCGCTTCTCAGGCGGCGACGTTCCGACCTCCTGTTTTCCGCCTCCGTCTTCCCATTCGGACGGCGGTTTGGCCCGTGGACGCAGTTGCCAAATCCGCGATAAACGTATATGATCGTTTTGAGTCCAATACCGCTTTGCATCCATTCCGCCCCGTTGCTGACGCTTGCGGCGCCGAAATACGCAATATCACCCCTGCCCGCCCGCCTTTTCCCGGGACGGAGGGGTCATGCCGAGGAGGGACCATGTACGAGCGCAAACCCTGGCTGAAGTTTTACGGCGGTATCCCGGAGCAGATCGGCTATCCGAGAGTGACGATGTACGAGGCGCTGATGCAGACGGTTTCCAGAAATCCGGACGCCGCCGCGTACGATTTCTTCGGTCATGCAGCGACCTACGGCGGGTTCGCCGCAGAGATCGACCGCTGCGCGGATGCCCTGTCATCCCTCGGCCTCAAGCGGGGAGACCGGATCACGATCTCCATGCCTACCTGTCCGCAGGGGATCATCTCTTTCTATGCCGTCAACAAGCTCGGCGCGGTGGCCAGCATGATCCACCCGCTTTCCCCGGCGAAAGAGATCGCTTTCTATCTCCAAACCGCCGGGAGCCGCGTTGCCCTGACGCTGGACGCCTTCTACGGCAAATTCAGGGAGGTCGCAGGGCAAGCCGGGCTCGAGACCTTGATCCTCTGCAGGATCCCCGATTACCTTCCCTGGATCAAAAGAATCGGATTCCGCCTGACCAAGGGAAGGAAAATCCGGCCGGTCCCGAAGGACGACAGGATGGTGGTCTGGTGGAACGATCTGATGAAGCGGTCCTGGCCTCCGGCACCGAAGGCCGACATGGGCACGGACGAGATGGCCGTGATCCTTTTCAGCGGCGGCACGACGGGCGTCCCGAAGGGGATCATGCTCTCCAATTTCAACTTCATCAGTGAGGGGATGCAGGTTTCCGCCTGGGGAAGCCTGGGGGGAGGGGACACGATCCTCGCCATCCTCCCCATTTTCCACGGCTTCGGACTGGGGGTCTGCATCAACGCCGCCTTCATGGGCGGGGGAAAGAGCGTTCTCGTCCCCCAGTTCACGCCGGAGATCGTGGCCGATCTGATCCGGACGAAGCGGCCGAATTTCGTTGTCGGCGTGCCCACCCTCTTCGAGGCGCTCTGCAGCAACCCGGTGTTTCGGAAGACCGATCTGAGCTGCCTCAAGGCCACCTTCAGCGGCGCCGATACGCTCCCCCGGCCGGTCAAGGAAAAATTCGAGGCGATCGTGAAAGAGCGGGGCGGCAACGTTCAGCTTCTGGAAGGCTACGGCCTCACGGAGGCGGTCACGGCGATCATGGCGACACCGCTCAACCAGTACCGCGAAGGGAGCGTGGGGATCCCCTTCCCCGACATGATGGCCAAAATCGTCAAGCCGGGAACAACGGAGGAGGCCCCTGTCGGCGAAGAGGGGGAGATCTGCGTGCATGGCCCGGCCGTGATGCTGGGCTATCTCGATCAGCCCAAGGAGACGGCCGAAACGCTCCGGACGCATGCCGACGGCCGGATCTGGCTCCACACCGGGGACATCGGCACGATGGACACCGACGGATTCTTCTACTTCAAGCTCCGCCAGAAGCGAATGATCAAGTCGTCGGGAATGAACGTCTATCCCGCCCAGGTGGAGGATGTCCTCTACCGCCATCCTGCGGTCCTCAAGGCCTGCGTCATCGGCGTGCCCGACGAGAAGCAGGTCCAGCGGGTCAAGGGATTCGTCGTGCTCAAGGAGCCCGGCAAGGCAGGACCCGACATGGAGAAGGCGATCATCGCCCACTGCCAGGAGCACCTGATCCGCTGGAGCTGCCCCCGAGAGATCGAGTTCAGGAACGACCTGCCCTGCACACTGGTCGGCAAGGTCGCCTTCAACGTCCTCCAGGCGGAAGAGGTCGCCAACCTGAAGGCCCAGGGGAAATACTGCGGGTCGTAATCCCAGGTTCCATCCCGCGGATCTTGACATCCCCGGAGGATGCGCATAAATGGATAGACCGGATCAACGGTTCTGAACCCTTGAACACAGAGGAATTTCATCATGAGCAGCAGAGTGATCTACATCACGAAACCGGATATGCAAAAACTCAAGGCCCTGATCGCGGGCGTGCAGGCGGTGAATCCCAAACGGAACCTGGAGATACTCGAAAACGAGCTGAACCGGGCCAAGGTGGTGAGCCAGAAAAAGATCCCGGCGGATGCGGTCACCATGAATTCAACGGTCCGCGTCCTGGACGTCGAAGCCGAAGAAGTTTCGACATACACGATCGTTTTTCCCGCTGAGGCGGATATCGCGAGCAATAAAATCTCCATCCTCGCTCCGATCGGCACGGCGCTGCTGGGCTATCGCGCCGGGGATGCCGTGGAATGGGAGGTGCCGTCCGGAGTGAAACGGCTGAAGATTCTCGAGACCCTTTATCAGCCGGAAGCCGCTGGAGACTATCACCTGTAGCCCAAGCAGCGATGGACGCCGGGCAGGATTCGATGGGACCGGGTGCCCGGCGTCCGCTATCCGATGGGCAAGCCGCACCCCCGGGTCGGGCGTCCATGGAGGCGCGTGGGGCGGGACGAAACCTTGTTTCGGATCAAAGACAACGGAGGCGAAACCGATGAGGTCGATCGAAGAATGCCGTCGGATTCTTGAAGACCCTGACGGTTACGTCAAGAGGATCAAGACTGAAACCGGCGCAAAGGCGGTTGGTTATTTCTGTTCCTACGCACCGGAGGAGATCATTCTCGCCGGAGGCGCCCACCCCTGCCGGCTCTTCGGCTCGGGGGAGAAGATCCATCTGGCCGAATCCCACCTGCAATCCTACTGCTGCTCGCTGGTCAGGGGTGCGCTGGAGGACGCCCTGGGCGGCCGACTCGGATTCCTGGACGGCGTCGTCTTCCCCCATACCTGCGACTCGATCCAGCGCCTGTCCGACATCTGGCGTCTCAACGTCGCCTCCTGCTTTCATCTCGATGCGGTCCTTCCGGTCCGGCTGGACACGGAGGCCGCCCGGCGGTACCTGATCGATGTCCTCAGGCGGCTTCGCGGGGAACTGGGAGAGAAGCTGGGCGCGGCGATCTCCGACGAAGACCTCCGCGCCGCGATCCGGACGATGAACCGGATCCGAGCCGCCCTGACGCGGATCTGCGACCTGGTCGGGGAGCGTCCCGAGATCTTAAAGGGAGGCGACTTCCATGCCCTGGTCCGCGCCGCGATGATTCTGGAACGGCCTCGAGCGGCGGCCCTTCTGGAGGAGGCCGTCACCGAGATCGAGAAAAGGAGCGTTTCGATGCCCGCCGCATGGCCGCATAAGCGGATCGTGTTGTCGGGCGGCGTCTGCAGCCACCCCGACGTCTACGCGATCATCGAGGCGGCGGGCGGCGCAGTCGTCGGCGACGATCTCTGCACCGGATCACGCTGGTTCAGCGGGCTGGCCGACGAATCCGCCGAACCGATCGAGGCGATCGCGGGACGCCTCCTGGACCGGGCCGTTTGTCCGGCGAAGCACAAGGGGCTGAACGCGCGGGCGGACCATCTCATCCGCCTGGTCCGGCAAAAGAGGGCGCAAGGGGTGATCTTCTTTCTGCTGAAATTCTGCGACCCCCACGCCTTCGATTACCCTGTTCTCAAGGAGGCCCTCGATCGCGAAAAGATCCCGAGCCTGCTCGTGGAGGTCGAGGACCGGCTCCCGGCCGACGGGCGGCTCCGGACGCGGTTCGAGACCTTCGTGGAGATGATCTGAGGAGACCCCATGGTGGAAACGGACGGGACGAAGGAAAAGCGGAAGATCCGGGCGGTCAAACGGATGAAGGAGATCATGACGGCCTACTACATCGACGCGAAAACCGCCGATAAGACGGGGAAAAAGGTCGCCTGGATCACGAGCGGCGGCCCGGTGGAGCCGCTGATCGCGATGGACGTGATCCCCGTCTATCCGGAGAATCACGGGGCGATGATCGGCGCCAGCAAGATGGGCGTGGACCTCTGCGAAAAGGCGGAAGCGATGGGCTATTCGAGCGACCTGTGCTCGTACGCGCGCTCGGACATCTCCGCCGCCACGGTCAATGGCGGGCCGATCGGCGGCCTGCCCCGGCCCGACATGCTGGTCTGCTGCAACAACATCTGCGGGACGGTGCTCAAGTGGTACGAGGTCCAGGCCCGTTATTTCAAGGCCCCGCTCTTCATCCTGGACACCCCCTTCTGCCATACGGGGTTCACGGAGGAGGCCCGGCGCTACGTGGAGGAACAGATCCACGGGTACATCGCCTTTCTGGAGGAGGTCTGCGGGAAAAGGCTCGATCGCGACCGGATGCAGGAGGTGGGGCGGCTCTCTGTGGAGGGCCAGCGCCTCTGGCAGGCGGTCCTCGACACGGCGGTCCACCGGCCCGCCCCCCTGTCCGCGTTCGACGCCTTCTTCCATCTCGCACTGATCGTGACCCTTCGGGGAACGCAGCAGGCCGTGGACTATTACCGAATGCTGCTGGCGGAGATGGAGGAGCGCGTCCAGGAGGGGATCGGGGCCGTCCCGAACGAAAGGCACAGGCTCCTCTGGGACAACCTCCCGGTCTGGTTCCGGACGAAATGGCTCTCCGAGAAATTCGCGGCCCACGATGCCTGTCTCGTCGCGGACACCTACACCTCGGCCTGGTGCGGGGCCCTGAGGTATGTCGATGAAAACGACTTTCTCGGGACGATGGCCGAGTGCTACAGCCGGATCTACCTGAACATCGGCGTGGACGAGATGGCCCAGCAGGTCGTCGAAATGGTCGAAAAGTACGGCGCGGACGGGCTCGTGATGCACTCCAACCGGAGCTGCAAGCCCTATTCCCTGGGCCAGTATGACATCCAGCGCATCGTCCGGGAGAAGACGGGGATCCCGACGGTCATGATCGAGGCGGATATGGTCGACGAACGGAGCTTCGCCGAAGGCCAGATCGAGACCCGGATCGAGGCCTTCATCGAGCTGCTCAAGGGAGCCTGCGGTTCATCCCGGACACCGTCTTGGGGCGCGGCCGCGGACTAGACGCAAATCCCTCCCCGCGGCTATCCGGAATCCGCGTCCGGGACGGCGGCCCGACGGGGACAACCGAAAAGGAAGGTTTCATGCGCATCGACGTGGCAAAAGAATTCATCGCCCTGGCCTCGATCGACAGCCTCTCGCGGCACGAGGGCCGTGTGGCCCGTTGTCTGGCCGAAAGGCTCCGCGCCATGGGGTTCGAACCCCTCGTGGACGATTCGGCCCCCCAGACGGGCAGCGACACGGGCAACCTCATCGTCCGCATTCCGGGAAACGCCCCCGGGCCGGCGGTCCTGATCGGGGCCCATATGGACACCATCGGTCCGACGGAGGGGATGACGCCCGCCGTGCGCGACGGCGTGATCTACAGCAACGGCCGGACCGTCCTGGGCGCGGACGACAAGGCCGGGATCGCGATCATGCTGGGCGTCCTCGCGGAGCTGAAGGCCGGGGGTGCGCCCCACCCCGATATCGAGGCGGTCTTTACGGTCCAGGAGGAGGTCGGACTTGTCGGCGCCAAGCATCTTCAAGCGGAGCTGAAGGCCGCCTTCGGCTACATCCTCGACGGAGACGGCCCCGTGGGCACCGTCATCCATCGAACGCCTTCCAAGGTGGATCTCGACCTCGTCGTGGAGGGAAAGGCGGCGCACGCCGGGATGAGTCCCGAAACCGGGATCAACGCCATCGTCGTTGCATCCAGGGCCATTGCCCGGCTCCGCACCGGCCGCATCGATACCGGGACCACCTCGAACGTGGGGCGGATCAGCGGCGGCCAGATCCGGAATATCGTCGCCGACCGGGCGGAGGTGATCATGGAGGTCCGGGGGGCCGAAGCGGACCGGCTGGAAACGGAGGTGCAGGCGGTCCTGGATGCCTTCCGGGAGGAGGCGGCCTCCGCCGGCGCCGGGCTTTCCGTCCGCCGGGAGGTCCCGTTCGAGGCCTTCAACCTTCCCGAAACCCATCCGGTGGTCGCCACCGCCCTGCGCGCGGCGCGCGGACTCGGGATCGCGCCGCGGCTCTGGACGTCCGGCGGCGGGATGGATGCCAACGTCTTCAACCGCCGCGGTCTTCCCTGCGTGGCCCTCGGGATCGGCATCGAGGATCCCCATTCGCCGCAGGAGCGCATCGCGGTCGCGCAATTGGAGGAGGGGGTGCGATTCATCATGGCCCTGCTCAAGGAAGCGGCCTATGAATCGTAGCGTTCCTGTCTTCGGGAATTTCCTCCCCCCGCAGGCCGTCATCGATCCGGGATAATCCGCAACGACGAAGGCCGCAGGGATACCCGAACGGATTTACGAAGCCCTGGAATCCGGAATCATCCGATGGGATCCGTTCCTACTCGTCCGATAACAACGGATCCAGGATGCGACCCATGAACAGGATCGTTCCGGTGACGCGGTCTCGGATCAGGAATATGAATGGCCTGTTCACGATAAACTCGGTCTCCGGTGTCTCGGGATAACCTCCGGCCCCGCCGCCGATCACGGTGACGGCGGCCGCCTCCGTGCCCTTTTCGTCCACGCTGACGAATGCCTTGTGTCTGGCAAAATGGAGGTATATCCATTTGGGAACGCCGTCCATGCCGGAAAAATCGCCCACACCGAATTTGAAGGCATCGGTCATGCCCATTTGCGGCAAGACGTCGACCAGATTGATCGTCTCGGGGGTGTAATTGAATTTGGGCAGCTTGAGGACCACCTCCCTGCGTTCAAGACCTTCTATAATCGTGGAAAGCCGTTCCCGGGTCAGCGACGCCTCGAATTCGCCGAATTTCCCTTCCCTGGGAAGAAGCACCAGCATTCCCGAGGAATCCCCCTTGTAAAGGATTTCCGCGGCCTGATAATCCTCGCCCTCGCCATAATTCACATAAGCCCACTGATTCATCATGGGTACGGTCACGCTCCCCTGGGGCGCGAAGAATGCGTCGTCACGGGTGAGGCTCTCACTGAATTCTTCCATCCATTTGGCCTTGAAGTAGATGGCGTTCACCAGAACGAACAGGGAATATGCATTGAAATCGTCCTTCGAGACGCCTTCCCGGATCAATCCCCTGGTCGCTTCGTCGATCCAGTCATTGATGGCTTGGGCGGAACCTTCCGGGTCGTGCTGCAGATCGAGCAGACGGATTCCTGCCCCGTAGTGCTCCGCCAGCAGATCCAGATACGAAGTCAAAAAGGTGTAGTCCTCCTGCCCCCACATGGCATTGGCGATGTTGAGCTGAAAGTCCTTCACCCCGTCTGCGTCATAGTCCCGCTCGCGCGATGCCAGATCCAGGGAGAGGCCATTGAAGGCCGTGTGCAGCCGATCCTGACCCAGGGCATAGTGGAAAACATTTTTCATCTGTCTCTCCGTATTGCCACGGGCTCCCCCATAGGCCATCGCAAATGCCAGGGAGATGCTGTAAGGCGAAAAGAACCTGTTCCGGTCCTGTTTCTCATTCACCAGGAAACGATAGAGATCCAGGGCAAAAGAGGTATTGCCTTCGATCAGGGCCGTGGCATCTTCCGGCGGCACCTGCGGAGAGGGGTTGCGCTTCTTGTCGGAAATGAGCAGCCCCGCCTCCGGGGGTTCGATTCCGGCCAGGGCCGGCAGTCCGTCGAGCATGGTCCCGTCCGCGCTGCCGTTGAGCTGGAACCCCACGATGTTTCTGTCCGACGCGTAGGCGATGTAGGTGGCCCTGCCGATATCCTGCGAGAAGAGGTCCTCCGCGTCATGGGTTATGTTGGCGTGTCCAATGAGCGGCATGACGCGGCTGGCCACTTCGGTTCCCCGGTCGTCATAGGCACTCAGGGTCACGGATGCGTTGCGGTCACCCGTGTTGACCAAAGCAATGCCGGTCCAGCCGTCCTTTTCGATCTTGGGGAAGATGCCGGTCTTCGCGCCGGGGCCGCTTCCACCGCCATAAGCGGCAAGCTGCCCGTTGTCCGATGTGCCGAACAGTTGAAGGCCGCTCAAGGGCGTCGAGGATTCCATCTTGAACCATGATCCAAAATAACCTCGTGAAACAGTTCTCATGGATTTCGAACGCCCCTTGATGGCAAGGCTTTGAGTCGACAGAGTTCTTACCTCGGAAAGTTCAGGAATGAAGGTGTAAGGCGTGATGGTGGTCGAGGCGTCTGACGTCGACGGGTTGTAGGCCGCAATGCCGGTCCACCATCCGTCATCGGCCACATGGGGGAAACAGAGGCTCGTTGCGGTCTGGCCGGGAAGCAGAATGCCGTCCTGCTGCCTGCCGTCGATGCTGCTGAAGAGCTCCAATGCGATGATGCCCTCCGCAAACATGGGGTGATACGGAATGACCGCGGACTGAATATTCGTCTGAGGCCGATCGACGAACAGGGTCGCAATATCGAAGGTTTTTTGTTCTTTCGCAGCGAGCTTGACCGGCTTCATGAACCCGTTGTTGAACGATACAATAGGTTCTTTTTCAGATGCGGTCGTATTCAACAGGCAAAGCCGAGTCCGCCATCGCGTGTCCGAGGCAATGTGCGGGATGTAGATATTCGACATGCTTGTCTCTTTCGCCGCGGGAATTGCCGTTCTGCAGACACCTTGATGATAGAATTTCACATACCCCTGGACCGTGTCAGCATCCGTTTCAAAGATGAGATAGCCGATCTCCGTGTGGTTCTTGAACCTCTCTGCCACATTGATCTGTATCCGGCCGCGGCCGGGTAGGGCGACGTTCTTGGCCCCCACGGGCCGGCCGTCGTTGCCGAAGGCCCGAAGGATGCCTGAGGCTGGCTGATCCGGGCTGGTATTGATCACGGCGATTTCAGTCTGCCAGGGAATGCTGGTAACGACGTGGGGAAAATAGAGAGGTGCGGCATAAATCGATCGTGGAGATGGCAGGGTCACGAAAAGAAGCAACGAAACGATCATCACGGGTTTGATGCGGATTCTCATCTTTCGCCTCCATATCCTGGTGCGGGTTGAATGGACGGGATCCCTCGATTGAGAACCATGCTCATGCTGACCCATTTGTTCTGATGTGTCAAACAATTTTAAGGATCATGATGATCCCATGAAGGGTTGGATGATCATCGGAATAGCCAACGCCCTCCTGAAGAAAGTGATCCATGAAGCAACGGGGGTAGGCTTCTATCGGGGTCCTTCAGGCGCAGCAGGACCAACAAGGGACAGATGCCGATGATCAGCGCCTGGAGTGCGCGGGGAGCTTCAAATAGCCGGCCGGGGCAAAGCCAGCCGCCTGCCCGATCCGTGAAACCATGTGGAAAGGCCGAAGATGCGATCCATCCTCGATAGGAAGACGGCATCACCTCACTGCGAGGCGGTCACCGTGGTCAGGACGTGGAGGCAAATGAGAACGGCGCGCCGGAAACGATCAGACCCGTCATCTTCGTCCAGAGGACGGCCAACAGATCGAGGTGAACATCGGCAGGATGGATCCGAACGACGGTTTGCGGCAGTGCATCTTGAACGCGGCGTTCAAGCCTGCGGCGCCTCGAAGCAGAACTTTCCGGGCATTTCCGGCGGCGGCAGGGGGTATTGGCCGTTGTAACAGGCGAGACAGAAATTCCCGCCGGCCATGCCCGTGGCCTCGACCATCCCCTCGATCGAGAGGTAATGGAGGCCGTCGAGCCCGATGAAGGAGGCGATGTCCGCCACGCTCCCCTTGGATGCCGCCACGAGTTCTCCCCGAACCGCGAAATCGATCCCGTAGGGACACGGGTGGCGCGTGGGCGGGCAGCTCACGACCATGTGGATCTCCCTGGCGCCGCTCTCCCGCAGACGCCGGACCCGGTTCCGGCTGGTGGTCCCCCGGATGATCGAATCCTCGACGATGACGATCCGCCTTCCATCGATCAGCGGATGCACCGGGTTGAGCTTGACCCGGACGCTGAAATCCCGCATCGCCTGGCTCGGCTGGATAAACGTCCGCCCCACGTAGTGGTTCCGGATCATCGCCATCTCGAAGGGAAGTCCGCTCTCCTCGGCGTATCCGAGGGCCGCGTAGTTTCCCGAATCCGGGAAGGGCATGACAAAGTCCGCCTCGGGCCTGTACTCCCGGGCGAGATTGCGGCCGAGCCTTTTGCGGCAGAGATAGACGTTCTGACCGAAGATCTGGCTGTCGGGACGTGAAAAGTAGATCAGTTCGAAGATGCAATGGGCCGGTTTCGCTTCCGCGAAAGGCTTCAGGCTGTGGAGGCCCGCCGCATCGATGATGACGATCTCCCCGGGATCGACATCCCGGACGTATCGCGCCCCCACGAGGTCGAAGGCGCAGGTCTCCGACGCCACCGCCCAGCCGCCGTTGAAGCGTCCGAGGGCGAGCGGCCTGAATCCGCGGGGATCGCGGACGGCGACGACGCGGTCCCTCGTGAGCATGACGATGCTGTAGGCCCCCTGCACCCGGGAAAGGGCCCGCGTCAGGGCCTTTTCGAGCCCCGCCCTCAGATACGGCGCCATCAGGTGAACGATGACCTCGCTGTCCATGGTGGACTGGAAGATCGATCCCTTCTCCTCGAGCTCCCTCCGGAGCTCCGCGGCGTTGATCAGATTCCCGTTGTGCGCCAGCGCATAGTATTCGTCCGCGTGATGGACCAGGAAAGGCTGGGCATTGGAAAGCACCGAGGACCCGGTCGTGGAATAGCGGACATGGCCGATCGCCAGGTTGCCCGGGAGCTTCGAAAGGGTGTCCTCCCGGAAGACCTCCGAGGCGAGGCCCATCCCCTTGTGCGCCCGGACCTGACAGCCGTCCGCCGTCGCAATGCCCGCGCTTTCCTGCCCCCGGTGCTGGAGGGCAAACAGGCCGAAGAAGGCCACCCTCGCCGCCTCTTCGTGTCCGTATACCGCGAATACGCCGCATTCCTCGTGCGGTTTGTCGTCCCGTTCCGGATCCCACATGTTCATCCCCCTGTCTTATGGTACACCTGGAGCGGCGTCACATCCCACGGATCCCGCCGCAACGCGTCGATCGCCTCCACGAGTGCCCGGGCGCCGGAAATCGTCGTTGTGTAGAGGATGTTGTAGACGAGCGCCCCCCTGCGGATGTAATAGGCGTCCCTGCGCGAAGAGCGTCTCCCCAGGCTCACGTTGATGACCAACTGGATGTCTCCGTTCTTGATGTGGTCGATCACGTTGGGACGTCCCTCATTGACCTTAAGGATCGTTTCGGCCGGCACGCCGCGCTCCCGAAGCCTTGCCGCCGTCCCCCGCGTCGCGGCGATCCGGAATCCCATCTTCGCAAACGCGTCGGCCACGGGGACGATCCGTTCCTTGTAGGCATCGTGAACGCTCAGGAAGACCTTCCCCGACAGGGGCATCTTGAATCCCGCGGCCATCTGCGATTTCGCGAAGGCCAGACCAAAGGAGCGGTCGATCCCCATGACCTCGCCCGTCGATTTCATCTCGGGGCCGAGCAGGATATCCACGTTCGGGAACCGGTTGAAGGGAAAGACCGCCTCCTTGACCGAGATGTGCTTCGGCCGGATGGATTCCGTAAATCCCAGCTGCTGCAATGTTTTCCCCAGCATGACCTTCGTCGCCAGCTTCGCCAGCGGGACGCCGATCGCCTTGCTGACGAAGGGGACGGTCCGCGAAGCGCGGGGGTTGACCTCCAGCACAAAGAGTTCGCCGTTCTTGATCGCGTACTGGATGTTCATCAGCCCCACGACGCCGAGTTCTCCGGCGATCCGACGGGTCTGGCCCTCGATGGTCTTCAGCAGCTCCGGGGAAAAACTGATCGCGGGCAGGGAACAGGCGCTGTCGCCGGAATGGATCCCCGCCTCCTCGATGTGTTCCATGATCCCGGCGACGACCGTTGTCTTCCCGTCGCTGATCGCGTCCACGTCCACCTCGATCGCGTCCTCGAGGAATTTGTCGATCAGGATCGGGTGGCCCGGGGAGACCTCGAGCGCCCGGACCATGAACGCCTCCAGGGCCGGGGTGTCGTAGATGATTTCCATCGAGCGGCCGCCCAGCACATAGGAGGGCCTAACCAGGACCGGATAGCCAATCCGCTCCGCGACGCGCACCGCCTCCGGGGTGTCCATGGCCGTGCCGTTGTCGGGCTGGCGCAGATCGAGGCGGTTCACGATCTCCTGAAAACGCTTCCGGTCCTCGGCACGGTCGATGGCATCGGGCGAGGTGCCGAGGATCGGCGCCCCCGCCGCTTCCAGCCCCCTGGCGAGATTGAGCGGGGTCTGGCCGCCGAACTGGACGATGACGCCGTCAGGCTTCTCAGCCCTCAGGATATGGAGGACATCCTCGAGGGTCACGGGCTCGAAGAAGAGTTTGTCGGAGGTGTCGTAGTCGGTGCTCACCGTCTCGGGATTGGAGTTGACCATGACGCTCTCGTACCCCTCCTCCCGGAGCGCCAGGGAGGCGTGGACGCAGCAGTAGTCGAACTCGATCCCCTGGCCGATCCGGTTGGGTCCGCCGCCGAGGATGACCACCTTCGGTTTCGTCGAAGGCCTGGTTTCATCCTCCGCCTCGTAGGTCGAATAGTAATATGGGGTGTAAGCCTCGAACTCCGCGGCGCACGTGTCGACGAGTTTGTAGACGGGGAATATGCCGGCCGCGTAACGGCGGCGCCGAATCTCTTCCTCCGGGAGGTTCCAGAGCCCGCCGAGGGATCGGTCGGAGAACCCCAGCCTTTTGGCCTCGCGGAGCCGTTCGGTCGAACAGGGCCGCTTCCGGATCTCCTCCTCCGCCTCGACCAGCGAACGGATCTGGCTCAGAAACCAGGGATCGATTCCGGTCAACTGCCGGATCTCCTCCAGGGTCATGCCGCGGCTGAACGCGGCGGCGATATAGAACAGCCGTAAGGAGTTGGGTCTGCTCAGTTTCGGCTCCAGGAATTCCCGGAGGGGCCCGGCGGTTCCGGTGTGATCCGGCGAAACCGGCAGGTCGATCGCCAGTCCGAACCGCTTGATCTCCAGCGATCGGATGGCCTTCTGAAGCGCCTCGCGGAAGGTCCGGCCGATCGCCATCGTTTCGCCGACCGATTTCATCGAGGTCGTCAGGACATCCTCCGTTTCGGGGAACTTCTCGAAGGTCCAGCGGGGGATCTTCACGACGCAGTAATCGATCGTCGGCTCGAACGAGGCCATGGTTTCGCGGGTGATATCGTTGGGGATCTCGTCGAGGGTGTAGCCGACGGCCAGCTTGGCCGCGATCTTGGCGATCGGGAAACCGGTCGCCTTCGAGGCGAGGGCCGAAGAGCGGGAGACGCGGGGGTTCATCTCGACGACGATCAACTCGCCGGTCTCGGGATGGACCGCGAACTGGACGTTGGAACCGCCCGTTTCGACGCCGATCTCCCGCATGATCGCGATTGCCGCATCCCGCATCCGCTGGTACTCAACATCGGTCAGGGTTTGGGCGGGGGCCACCGTGATCGACTCGCCGGTATGGATTCCCATCGGGTCCAGGTTCTCGATGGAACAGATGATGACGACGTTGTCCGCACGGTCGCGCATCACCTCGAGCTCGTACTCCTTCCAGCCGAGGGCGGACTGCTCCAGCATGACTTCATGGATCAGGCTGGCGTCGAGCCCCCCTTTGGCGATCTCGGCGAGCTCTTCCCGGTTGTAGGCGACGCCGCTCCCCGTTCCCCCGAGGGTGAACGAGGGGCGGACGATCACGGGAAAGCCGATTTCGGAGACGATCGCGAAGGCATCTTCCAGGGAACGCGCAAAGCCGCTTTTGGGAACCTTCAGCCCGATCTTCTCCATCGCCTCCCGGAAAAGCTGGCGGTCTTCCGCCTTGCGGATCACGGGCAACGAGGCGCCGATCATCTCGACGCCGTATTTCGAAAGAACCCCGGCCTCGGCGACGGCAACCGCCGTGTTCAGACCCGTCTGTCCCCCGAGGGTCGGCAGCAGTGCATCCGGCCGTTCCCTGGCGATGATCTTTTCGACCGCCTCCGGCGTGATCGGCTCCACGTAGGTGCGGTCCGCCGTCTCCGGGTCGGTCATGATCGTCGCCGGATTCGAGTTCACGAGGACGACCTCGTAGCCCTCCTCCTTGAGCGCCTTGCAGGCCTGGGTCCCGGAATAGTCGAACTCGCAGGCCTGGCTGATGATGATCGGCCCGGAGCCGATGATCAGGATTTTCTTGATGTCCGTTCTCTTGGGCATGTCATTCCCACTCGATCGTGCTCGGCGGCTTCGAGCTGATGTCGTAAACCACGCGGTTCACCCCGCGGACCTCGTTGATGATCCGGCTGGAGATGAGGCCCAGCAGCCCGTGCGGAAGCTTCGCCCAGTCCGCGGTCATCGCATCCTCGCTCGTCACGGCCCGGATGACGATGACGTTTTCGTAAGTCCGCTGGTCGCCCATGATCCCGACGCTTTTGATCGGCAGGAGCACGGCGAAGGATTGCCAAAGTTTCCGGTAATGGCCGCCCGCCCGGATCTCCTCCATCAGCACGGCGTCCGCGTTCCGGAGGATGGCCAACCGCTTTTCCGTCACCTCGCCGATGATCCGCACCGCGAGACCGGGCCCCGGAAAGGGCTGGCGCCAGATGACGTCGTCGGCCAGGCCGAGCTCCTTTCCCAACAGCCGCACCTCGTCCTTGAAGAGGTGTTTCAGGGGCTCGACAAGTTTGAGCTTCATTCGTTTGGGGAGTCCGCCGACATTGTGGTGGGATTTGATCACCGCGCTCGGACCGCCGAAGGCGGAACGGGATTCGATCAGGTCCGGGTAGAGCGTCCCCTGGGCGAGGAACTCCGCACCCCGGATCTTCCCGGCCTCCCGGTTGAAAACCTCGACAAAGGTCCGACCGATGATTTTCCGCTTCCGTTCCGGGTCCGTCACCCCTTTGAGGCGGTCCAGGAAGATCTTCCGGGACCGGGCAAAGCGGATGTCCATCTTCAGATGCCGCGCAAAAAGGGCCCGGACCTTTTCAGCCTCGTTGAGTCTCAGCAGGCCGTTGTCCACAAAGACGCAGGTCAGCTGACGGCCGACCGCCCGGTGCAGCAGGACGGCGGCGACCGAGGAGTCGACCCCTCCGGACAGCCCGAGAATGACCTTTCTGTCGCCGACCGTCTTGCGGATCTCCGCCAGGGCGTCACGGACAAAGGCATTCATCGTCCAGGTCTGCGCGCAGCGGCAGACGCGGAAGAGGAAGTTCTCGATCATCTTCTTCCCTTCGGGGGTGTGGACCACTTCCGGGTGGAACTGGAGGCCGTAAAGCCCCCGTTTCACGTCTTCGGCCGCGGCCGCCTCGGTGTTAAGGGTCGAGGCGGTCACGCGAAATCCCTTGGGCAGACGGCCGATCCGGTCGCCGTGGCTCATCCAGCAGCGCGTTTTCTTTCCAATGCCGGCAAGAATGTCCCCGCCGTCCTTGCGGACATCCAGTTCAGCCAGGCCGTACTCCCTCTTGTCCGAACGGACGACCTCGCCACCCAGCGCATCGACCATGAACTGGAGACCGTAACAGATCCCCAGGATCGGAACCCCGAGGCCGAAGATCCCGGGATGGACCCGCGGCGACTGCGCCTCGTAGATGGAGGCGGGCCCCCCTGAAAGGATGATCCCCTCGGGTTGGAGCTGGCGGATCTTTTCGATGTCGATTCCCGGCGGTTCGATCTGGCAATAAACCCGGTGTTCCCGGACCCGCCGGGCGATGAGCTGGTTGTACTGAGACCCGAAATCAATGATCAGGATCACAAAGGACCCTCCTTTGCTTGCGATGTTGCGGGCGACGGGCCATGCCTCATGACATCCCCCCTTCGTCCATCAGGCGGATGAATTCGTCGAACAGATAATCCGCATCGTGCGGCCCCGGCGCCGCCTCGGGGTGATACTGGACGCTGAAGGCCCACAGGGCCGGATAACGGATCCCTTCGGAGGTGCCGTCGTTGAGGTTGCCCCGGATCGTCTCCCGCGTCCCCGGGAGGGATTCGGGCAGCACCACGAACCCATGGTTCTGCGAGGTGATCTCGACCCGTCCGCTTCGCCGGTCCTTCACCGGCTGGTTGATCCCGTGGTGGCCGAACTTCAGCTTCGCCGTCCGCCCCCCCGCCGCCTGTCCCAGGATCTGGTGACCGAGACAGATTCCGAAAATCGGGATCTTTCCGAGGATCGTGCGGACCGCATCCACGATGTACGGAAGTGCCGCAGGATCCCCGGGCCCGTTGGACAGCAGGACGCCGTCGGGTTTCCAGGCCAGGATCTCCTCCCCCGCCGTCGCCGCTGGCAGGACGATCACCTCGCAGCCCCGCTTCTCCAGATGACGAAGGATGTTGAACTTGACCCCGCAGTCGAGAACGACGACGCGCCGCCGGTCCGGGATTCTGGGGGAGCCGGCCGCCATTTTCCGGGGCGTGCCGTCTTCCCAGCGATAGGGCTCGCGGCAGGTCACGGCCTTTACCAGATCCCTGCCGACAAGCCCAGGATATGCCCGAACACGCTGGAGGAGCCGATCGCTGTCCTCCGTCTCCGTGGAAAGGACGCCCCGCATAGCGCCCGCGAGCCGGATGCGGCGGGTCAGGGCCCGCGTGTCGATTCCCTCCACCCCGAGTTTGTCGTGAGCCTCCAGGAAGCTCTTGAGATCCTGCCGGGCACGCCAGTTGCTCGGATAGCCCTGATACTCGCGCACGATGAACCCTTCCAGGTGGATTCCGGCCGATTCCATGTCGTCCGGATTGACGCCGGTGTTTCCGATCATGGGGCAGGTCATCAGCACGATCTGTCCCTTGTAGGAGGGATCCGTGAGGACCTCCTGGTAGCCGGTCATCCCGGTGTTGAAGACGACCTCGCCCAGGACCTCGCCCCTGCCGGCGAACGCCGTGCCGGGGTAAACGCTTCCGTCTTCAAGCACCAGCAGGGCCTTGATCCGTTCCTCTCCGGCCATCGCGCTCCACACCCCTCTGTTCATGACGCCGGTCCCCCTGCCCGCGGGGACAGGGGACCCCCACCGCGTTCCGATCCCCTCCATCACAGGATCGGCAGGTACCGTTCGATTTCGTAATGGCTTACGTGGGTCCGGAAGCGATCCCACTCCACCTTCTTGTTCTCCACGAACTTGTCGAAGATGTGCTCTCCGAGGGTCTCGCGGACGAGTGCGCTCTCCTGCACATTCAGCAGCGCTTCATAGAGGCTCCCGGGAAGGGACGTGATCCCCGCCTCCGCCCGCGCCTTCTCGTCCATCTCGAAGATGTCCTCTTCGATCGGTTCGGGCAGCGGATACGCCTTTTCGACCCCCTTCATTCCGGAGGCCAGCATCACGGCAAAGGCGAGGTAGGGGTTGCAGGCCGGATCAGGCGAGCGGTACTCCATGCGGGTCGCCTTCTCCTTGCCGGGCTTGTACATCGGAACGCGGATCATCGCGGAACGGTTCCGCCGCGCCCAGGAGACGTAAACGGGGGCCTCGTATCCGGGAACAAGCCGCTTGTACGAATTGACCCACTGGTTGCAGACCGCGGTGATCTCAGGGGCGTGGGTCATGATGCCGGCGATGTAATGTTTGCCCAGCTTCGAGAGACCGTATTTGTCCCGGCTGTCGAAGAAGGCGTTCTTGCTCCCCTTGAAGAGGGACTGATGGACGTGCATCCCGCTGCCGTTCTGTCCGAAGACCGGCTTCGGCATGAAGGTCGCGTAGACGCCGTTCTGCCGGGCGATCTCCTTGACCGCGGTTCGGTAGGTCATCACCTTGTCGGCCATCGAGAGCGCGTCGTCGTAGCGCAGGTCGATCTCGTGCTGGCTCGGGGCGACCTCATGATGGCTGTACTCGACCCGGATCCCCATCTCCTGGAGGGCGAAGATCGTCTGGCGGCGCAGGTCCGTCGCCC
>CAZWTL010000013.1:0-27423 GCA_964637025.1 uncultured Syntrophaceae bacterium
GAGGAGTATACCCTTGCCCCAATGGCCAATGTTTCCTGATTTTATCTAATTCCACGGCTAATGTTTTTCTTCCACCAAACGACACTGCCCTCCATGAGTTATTAATTTTGGCGACTATTAAGAGAGTTTCTGCATTTTCGCCCATCATCACAGGGAAATAAAATTCATCAATTTGAGACAATAAAGAACTCACATCACCACCCCTTGCGTAATTGAGAAGAGCTTCATTTTTAAACAGATAGAATTTAAATGGCTCGCCTAAAAAAATTTGATCCAGAGAATCGTCCTCTTTAAAACCAATAAGAACTTTTGCCGATGGGATTGTCGAATCCACCAAGTTTGATGGATTATTCGCAATGTCAAATGGTTTAAGTGATGGCGAACCAGGACCTTCAGCTTTCGTTATTACTGACTTTCCTCTAATTGTCACTGGTTGAGAAACTATATTCCGGTACATGATCAATCCTTGTTCTGCTGATTTGTAGACTTCAGAAGGTATATCCTGCTGGGGGTATAGTTGAGGAACGAAAATGAAAGTGAGCATGGCACAGAGGAATGCACAGGCAATTTCTTTTGTAATGATGCATTTCATAGCTGTTTTACCTCCCCATTAAATCGTTCGAGACATTTTTATTGTTTAATCTTCCCCATCAGAAATCCTTTCTTCTGATTTTTAGTCAGACTTATGTGCTTTTTTCGTATCAATGGATTCCGCCAAGGGCAGGCAGTCCGTCGATCATCGTCCCGTCTGCGCTGCCATTGAGTTGAAACCCCGCGATATTCCCGTCCGACGAGTAGGCAACATAGGTGGCCCCGCCGATATCGTGCAGGAAGAGATCCTCCACGAGCTCCACCACCTTGGCATGGCCGCCGACCTTAAGCGTACGCGCGTCCACCGGAGCGCCATTGTCGTCGTAGGCAATCAGCGAAACGTTCGCATCCGCGGATTCGGTGTTGACGAATGCAATGCCGGTCCAGCCGTCCTTCTCGATCTTGGGGAAAACACCGTTTTTCAATCCTTCGCCGCCGCCTCCCGCATAGGCCGCAAGCTGTTGGTTGTCGACCGGGCTGAAAAGCGCAAAGCCGGTGAGGGGCCTTTGGCTTGACGAGTCGATCCTGAACCATGCCGTCTCTGCAGGCAATCCAAGGTCCGAAACCACACCGACATATTTCCCCTTGCCTTCCATTGAAAGGGTCGAAGAGACCAGAGCGGCGCCCTGGCTATCGTAAGGCGTGATGGTGATCGTACTCGACTGATTCGACAGGTTATAGGCCGCAATTCCGGTCCACCAGTTGTCATCGGCCACGTGCGGATAATAAAGGATCGAAGCCGCCTTGTCTGTCAGAAGGATCCCATCCATCTGGCTGCCGTCCGCACTGTAAAAGAGTGCTACTCCAATGATGCCGTTTGAATTGAGAATGGTCGCCGATTCAAGGTCCGGCCGGGGTGGGTTGCCCAACAGGTCTGCGATGTCGAACACCGTGTGTTCGTTGGCATTGAGTGTGATATTCCTGATCTGTCCATTGTTGAAGGCGATGGTCGATTCTTTCGCAGCCGAGGTTGTATTCAACAGGCTCAATTCGGTCCGCCATTGGGCGTTGGCTGCAATGTGAGGGATGTAAATGTCGGACGTGTTCACCTCTTTGATGGCCGGGATGGCCGCCCGATAGATCCCTTCCCGGTAAAACTTCGCGTAGCCATGGACGGCAGCCGAGTGGGTGTCGAAAATCAGATATCCGATCTCGCTGTGTCTTGTAAATTCAGCGGCAATGTCGCTCTGCTTCCGACCGTGAGCGGGAAGCGTGACTGTCTTGGTTCCTACAAGCTGTCCCCTATCGTTAAAGGCCTTCAGCGTGCCGGTGACGATCCCATTGCTGCTATTGATGACGGCAATCTCCGTTTGCCAGGAGGCGTTTGCCGACACATGGGGGAAGAAGGGCGCATATGAAGAAATTGGAGAAAATTTCTGGACGTTCCAGTGGGTACTGTCCACAACATATACGCTGCCCGTTGAATCGACGGCTATGCCTGAAGGAGATTCAAACTGTCCATCTGCTGAACCCCGTACACCCCACTTGTTCATGAATTCCCCTGACGAGGAGAATTTCTGGACGCGATAGTTGCTCTCAGTCGTGACATAGACACATCCTGAGGCATCGACGGCCACGCCGGCAGGATAAAAGAACTGCCCATCTTCAGAACTGAATGAACCCCACTTGGCGATGAAGCTCCCTTCAGAAGAAAATTTTTGGATGCGGTTGTTGCTTCTTTCAGCGACATAGACATTTCCCAAGGCATCAACAGCTACGTCCATAGGATAATTGAATTGACCGTCCCCTGTGCCCTGTGATCCCCATTTGGTAATAAAGCTCCCTGAGGATGAAAACTTCTGGATTCGATGGTTACCGTAATCAGCAATATAGACATTCCCTGCGGCGTCAACGGCTATGCCATATGGAAAATCGAACTGTCCGTCCCCTGTGCCCCGTGTACCCCATTTGGTAATGAAGGCTCCCTCCGAAGTAAACTTCTGGATGCGATGGTTTCCGTAATCCAGCACATAGACATTCCCCGATGCATCGACGGCTACGTCCGCAGGGATATAGAACTGGCCGTCCCCTGTGCCCTGTGAATCCCACTTGGCAATAAAGACCCCTCCTGAAGTGAACTTCTGGATGCGATGGTTTCCACTTTCAGCTACATAGATATTCCCTGCGGCGTCGACGGCTATGCCACGGGGAAAACGCAACCGTCCGTCACCAGATGTTGAGTGCCAGTTGGCAATGAAGATCCCGGTTGAAGAAAATTTCTGGATGCGACGGTTAGATGCCTCGGCGACGTAAACATCTCCAGACCCGTCAATAGCTGTATCCGTGGGAGTATAGAATTGTCCGTCCCCTGTGCCTAATGAACCCCACTTGGCAATAAAGTCTCCTGTAGAAGTGAACTTCTGGATACGATAGTTACCGTTATCGGCAACATAGACATCTCCCGAGGCATCGACGGCTATACCCGTAGGGGAATTGAACCGTCCGTTCCCTGTTGTACCCTGTGATCCCCATTTGGCAATCAAGCCTCCCCCGGAAGTGAATTTCTGAATGCGATGGTTATCGGCATCAACGACGTAGATATTTCCCGAGGCGTCGCAGGCAATGCCTCTCGGTGAATGGAATTGTTCATCCCCAGTACCCTGTGATCCCCATTTGGCAATAAAGACCCCCGAAGAAGTAAATTTCTGAACACGATGGTTTTGTGCGTCGGTGACATAGACATTTTCCGCGGCGTCAACGGTTATGTCATAAGGAAAATTGAACTGCCCGTCCCCTGTGCCCTCTGAGCCCCACGTGGCAATGAAACTCCCCGAGGATGAGAACTTCTGGATACGATGGTTTCTGCTGTCGGCAACGTAGACATTCCCCGAGGCGTCAACGGCTAACCCATTAGGAGAATGGAACTTCCCGTTTCCTGAACCCTGCGTGCCCCATTTGGCAATGAATTCCCCAGAAGAAGAGAACTTCTGGATGTAATGGTTTTCACTATCGGCAACATAGACATTCCCTGTGGCATCGACGGCTACGGCACAAGGAGAACGGAGCTGTCCATCACCGGTTTCCGAACCCCACTTCGCGACAAACTGGTAGCCACCCTCGGAAAGCGCTGTAGCCGGACACGTCAAGAGACAGCAGGCGAAGAGAAATACAAAGAAAAGAAATCTTGCATGCTTCATGATACGGATGCTCCTTTCGTATAAGAACCTGGCTTGCTTGTTATATTTTTATGACCGTCATGTCCGGTTAATGATCAGAAGAAGGGTTTATAGAAGATCGAAATCGAATAGTTCGATTTCTCGGGAATGAAGATTGATCTTATGGACGTCATTCGGAACAGAAATTTTCATGTTGCGTGCCATAAAGGGTTTCCATAATAAAAAACCCCGCACTCGTCGAGATACGGGGTCTGTGATCATTCGTCCATGGCGCCCTCACTGATTCATGTTAAAGCTCATATGACGATTGCACACTTTTACGGCCTATTATATTTTTTTTGACATATACATGAGAGAAACGGGGATGTCAAGTTATTCCCGCCCTCCCTTTGGGTGACACCCCCCCTTTGTTTGTGATGTCCCTTTGTTTGTGAGCCCCTTTGTTTGTGATTGACAGCCGGTCGTCCCTCCCCTATACTACCGCCGTCTTCGGGCAGCGCTGAACGAAACCTGCGAAAGAACGCGAATAAAAACGGGAGCATGAGAACACAGCCTATGGCGGACCTGTTGTTCAATTTCATCGACCTCTTTCTCCATCTTGATCGACACCTGGCTGATATTCTTCAATATTTTGGACCATGGACCTATGTCCTGATGTTTCTGATCATCTTTTGCGAGACGGGGTTGGTGGTGACGCCGATTCTTCCGGGGGACTCGCTGCTCTTCGGCCTGGGGGCCTGCGCGGCCAACCCCCACCTGAAAGGACCGCTGGAGGTGGAATGGCTCTTTGTCACGCTGTCCGTCGCGGCGGTTGCCGGAGACACCGTGAATTATGCGGTCGGCCACTTTTTCGGACCGAAGATCTTCCATCGGGAGGATGTACGTTTTTTGAAACGGGAATACCTGGAGCGCACCCACCGATTCTATGAAAAGCACGGTGGAAAGACGATCGTGATCGCCCGCTTCATGCCGATCATCCGGACCTTTGCCCCTTTCGTCGCCGGAATCGGCCAAATGTCCTATGCGAGGTTCCTCGCATACAACGTGATCGGCGGCGTCTCATGGATCGCGCTTTTCATCTTCGGAGGGTACTGGTTCGGGAACCTCCCGCTGATCCGGAACAATTTCACGCTGGTCATCACCTCCATCGTGATCCTTTCCGTATTGCCCGGCGTGATCGAATACTTCCGGCAACGGCGCGCAGCGACTTGATTCGTAAAGAGACACCGGCGGCCATCGGGCCGATCGTGAGGAAACATGAAACGGATTCAAAGGGTTTTGATCCTTCTTCTCGGGCTATCCCTCCTGCCGACCGCCATGGCGGCCACCGCCAGCGACAAGACCATGGTGCGGATCGGCAGCGACGTGACGGTCGAGGCGGGGCAGAAAGTACACAGAGTGGTCGCGATCGGCGGCCAGATCACGGTGAAGGGAACCGTGGACAAGGACGTCGTGGCCATCGGCGGATCCGTGGTCCTGACCAAGACGGCCGTCGTCAAGGGCGATGTCACGTCTCTGGGAGGGATCATCGTGATGGCCAGGGACGCGGAGGTCGAAGGCGACCTGACGGAGATCAATTCCAGCAACCTCTATGGGGCCTTGACGACCGCCCTGAGCAACGAATGGGAGGGCTGGTCCTGGCTTTTCGCCGTCATTTCGCTCTCCATCTTCCTGGGCCTCATGGTTTTGGCCCTGCTGATCACCGCCCTGCTTCCGAAGCCGGTCATGGTCGTCTCTGAGGCGATCGGCGAAAACACCTCCAAGGTTCTCCTCTGCGGCCTCCTGGGCCTGATCCTGATCGCACCGCTCGCGTTGCTCCTGGCCGTTTCGGTCGTGGGGATCGCCCTGATCCCGCTGGAGATCGTTTTCGTCGTCTGTTCGGTGCTGTTCGGTTTCATCGCGGTCGGGCGGTTCGTGGGCGAAAGGTTCCTTCGCACCGTCAAGCGGTTCGGATCGGGGATCGTCCGGGAAACCTTCTGGGGCTTGGTCATCCTCTGGCTCGCCGGCTGGATTCCCTACATCGGATGGATGATCAAGGCGATCGCCATCGTTCTCGGCCTGGGTGCCACGCTGGTCAGCCGTTTTGGAACTTACAGGGGATGGGCCCATCCGACCCCTGAACCGGTTCAGACCGCGCCGTCGCCATAAAACGGGATATCCCGTTGCGGACTTCGCCGGGACGGATGCAAGGCGACAACTGCCGCGGCACAACAGATTTTGGAGCGGACAGATATGGGTAAATTATTCGGCACGGACGGGATTCGCGGGGTGGCCAACGATTATCCCATGACGGCGGAAATGGCGATGAACATCGGGCGCGCCACGGCGCACCTCTTCAAGCGCAAGGGGCACAATCCCAAAATCATCATCGGCAAGGACACCCGCCTTTCGGGATATATGCTGGAAAATGCGCTCGTCTCCGGAATTTGCTCCATGGGCGTCAATGCCATTCTGGTCGGCGTCATCCCGACCCCGGGAATCGCCTTCTTGACCGGCAGTATGCGGTGCGACGCGGGCATCGTGATCTCCGCTTCCCACAACCCCTTTCAGGACAACGGCATCAAACTCTTCGGCAGCGAGGGATTCAAGCTCCCCGATGAGACGGAAGCCTCCATCGAGGCACTGATCTTCGCGAATAACCTCCATACCCTCCATCCGTCTCCGACCGAACTGGGCAAGGCCTACCGGATGGAGGACGCCAGGGGCCGCTACATCGTTTTCCTGAAACACACCTTTCCGAAAGAATATTCGCTGGAGGGGAGCAGAATCGTGCTCGACTGCTCCCACGGCGCGACCTACCGGGTCGCCCCGGAGACCTTTGCCGAACTGGGCGCGGAGGTGACCACCCTTTTCGACGAACCGGACGGAAGGAACATCAACCTCCATTGCGGTTCGCAGCACCCGGAGGCGCTGGCCGAAGAGGTGGTGAGAACCCGCGCGGAAGCCGGCTTTGCGTTCGACGGCGACGGGGATCGCCTGATCGCCGTCGACGAGACGGGAGCGGTGCTGACGGGGGACCAGATCCTGGCCATTTGCGCCAACGTGATGAAGAGGGAAGGCCGCCTGACCAACAACCTCGTCGTCCGGACGGTGATGAGCAATATCGGGCTCAGCGTCACCCTTCAATCGCTGAAGATCGACTCCGTCATGACCAAGGTCGGCGACCGTTATGTCCTCGAGGAGATGCAGGCCCGCGGGGCCTCGATCGGCGGCGAAGACTCCGGACATCTGATCTTCCTCCAGCACCACACGACCGGAGACGGAATCATCACGGCCCTGCAGGTGGCGGCGGCGATGAAAAAGGAGGGGAAGCCGCTTTCCGAACTGGCGAAGATCATGAAGGTCTTTCCCCAGGAATTGATCAACGTCTCCGTTCAGTCGCGGCCGGAAATCACGACGGTGCCCGAGATCATGGAAGCCATCCGCGAGGTGGAGCGGAAGCTCGGGGACCAGGGCCGGGTCCTGGTGAGGTACTCGGGGACGCAGAACATGTGTCGGGTGATGGTGGAAGGCCCCTCGCACGAGGAAACGGGCGCATACTGCAGGCAGATCGCGGAAACCGTGAAAAAGGCCCTGAATTCCTGAGGGAACGGTCCTGTCTTCTGCTCAGCCCTCTGCAGTGGGAGATCGGAAAGCAACCGGAGGCAACGGACGGCGCCATGGCGCATCGCATCGAAATCGGTTTCAGGAAGGGAATCCGGGACGCCCTGGGGGAAAAGATCCGGAAGCGGATCATCGAACACCTCGGGATTCCCGTGGATTCGGTTCACACGATCGAGGTTTACACGATCGACGGCCCCCTGGACCGGGAGGAGCTGGAACAGGCGGCCCGCGGTCCCCTTTCCGATCCTGTAATCCAGGAGTTCTCCATCGACCACCCCCTGGCCTCGGAATTCGACTGGCTCGTCGAGGTGGGATTCCGGCCGGGCGTCACGGACAATGTCGGGAAGACCGCTGCCGAGGCGGTCGCCTTGCTGACCGGGAAAAAGGTGCGCATCCACACCTCCCGTCAATATGCGATCGAAGGCGTCCGCGGCCGGTGCGCCCTGGATCCGCTTACCGCCGGGGACGCCCGGCGGATCGCCTCGGGGCTCCTGGCCAACGAGCTGATCCAGCGCTTCGAACTGGTCGAGAGGAGGGCCTGGAATCCGGAGAGGGGGATCGCCCCCTATGTCCCGCGGGTCACCGGCGAGGAGAGGCCCCATACGGAGCGGATCGACCTGGATATCCCCGACGAGGCCCTTTTCCGGATCAGCCAGGAGCGGGTGCTGGCCCTGACCCTCGCGGAGATGAGGACCATACGCGACTACCTCAAAAGCGAAAGGATCCTTTCCGCCAGACGGGAAGTGGGCCTGGGGGCCCTCATGACCGACGCGGAGATTGAATGCCTGGCCCAGACCTGGTCCGAACACTGCAAGCACAAGATCTTCAACGCGAAAATCACCTACGACGACGGCAAGATCCGGGAAATCGACTCGCTCTTTGCCACGTGCATCAAGAAATCGACCCAGGAGATCCGGGCCCGGATGGGCGGCAACGACTGGTGTCTTTCCGTTTTTTCCGACAACGCCGGGATTATCCGCTTCACGGACGACTGGAGCCTGGTCTTCAAGGTGGAGAGCCACAATTCCCCTTCGGCCCTGGATCCCTACGGCGGGGCCCTCACCGGAATCGTGGGCGTCAACCGCGACCCCTTCGGCTGCGGCAAGGGGGCCAAGCTCATCTTCAACACCGACGTCTTCTGTTTCGCACCGCCCGACCATGCCAAGCCTCTGCCCCCCCGGATCCTCCATCCGCGGCGGATCTACGAAGGGGTGCGTGAGGGGGTCGAGCACGGGGGAAACAAAAGCGGCATCCCCACGGTGAACGGCTGCATCGTCTTCGATGAGCGCTACCTGGGGAAGCCCCTGGTCTACTGCGGGACCGGAGGGATCATGCCCGCGAAGATCAACGGCCAGCCCACGCACACCCGGAAGATTCTCCCGGGCGACTTGATCGTCATGACCGGCGGCCGGATCGGCAAGGACGGGATCCACGGGGCCACGTTCTCCTCCGAGGAGCTCCACGAGGGATCGCCCGTGACAGCGGTCCAGATCGGCGATCCGATCACCCAGAAGAAGATGACCGACTTCCTGCTCATGGCCCGCGACCGGGACCTCTACCGCGCCATTACCGACAACGGCGCCGGCGGCCTCTCCTCATCCGTGGGCGAGACGGCGTCTCTCTCCGGCGGCTGCGAACTGGATCTGGCCAAGGCGCCCCTCAAATATCCGGGGCTGAACCCCTGGGAGATCCTCATCTCCGAGTCGCAGGAACGGATGACCCTCGCCGTTCCGCCCGACAAGATCGACCCCTTCCTCTGCCTCGCCAGCAAGATGGGCTGCGAAGCCACGGTCCTGGGGACCTACACGGATACCGGGTGGTTCCATGTCCGCTACGGCGAAGAAACCGTCGCCTACCTGGGAATGGATTTCCTCCACGACGGTCTGCCCCAGATGGCGCTCAAGGCGACCTGGAGGCCCCCGCAGCAAGCCGAGCCCGCCATTCCCGAACCGGACGATTTCAACGCGGCCCTCAAGACCCTGCTCGGCCGGCTCAACATCTGCAGCAAGGAGTCGGTGGTGCGGCAGTACGACCACGAGGTCCAGGGGGGGAGCGTGGTCAAGCCGCTGACAGGAGCGGCCGACGACGGCCCGTCGGATGCGGCGGTGCTGCGCCCCCTCCTCGACTCCTTCGAAGGGGTGGTGGTGGCCAACGGCATCTGCCCCCGCTATAGCGACATCGACGCTTACGCCATGGCCTCATGCGCCATCGACGAGGCGGTGCGGAATGCGATCGCCGTGGGCGCTTCCCTGGAACATCTGGCCGGCCTGGACAACTTCTGCTGGTGCGACCCGGTGCGCTCGGAGAAGAATCCAGATGGCGAATACAAGCTCGCCCAGCTCGTGCGGGCCAACGAGGCCCTCTATGACCTGACCACCTTCTACGGCGTCCCCTGCATCTCCGGGAAGGACAGCATGAAGAACGACTACCAGATCGGCGGCCTTCGGATCTCGATCCCTCCAACGCTTCTATTCTCGACCCTGGGGAAGATCGCGGATGTCCGCAAGGCCGTGACCATGGATGTGAAGAAGCCCGGGGACCTGGTCTACATCCTGGGCAAGACCTACAGGGAACTGGGCGGCTCGGAGTGGTACGCCCAGCACGGTGCGATCGGGAATGTTGTCCCCAAGGTCCGCCCGGAGACGGCCAAACCCCTCTATGAGGCCCTTCACCGGGCGATCGAGGCAAGTCTGGTGGCCTCCTGCCACGATTGCTCCGACGGGGGTCTGGGTGTGGCCCTGGCCGAGACGGCCTTTGCCGGCAACCTGGGGATCGAGATCGATCTGGCGAAGGTTCCCTCGGACGGAAAGCTCCGGGATGACGAGATCCTCTTTTCCGAATCCCAGAGCCGTTTCGTGGTCACCGTCTCTCCCCGGAACCGGGAGGCCTTTGAGGCCGCGCTCGCGGGCAGTCCCTGCGCGCGGATCGGCAGGGTGGTTCCTGAAACAATGCTTGTCATCAACGGGGTCAACGGGAAACGGATCGTCCGTGAGGATCTGGACAAGCTCAAATCGGCCTGGCAGGCGCCGCTCGCCGGTGCATAGAGACCGGGTATGTTCCGCGAAAGCGGGAATCCGGTCCCTGAAAAAAAAGGCGGGCTCCGAAACAGGATTCAGAAACGATGGCAAAAAAAATCAGGGCAATCGTCACCACGGGAAACGGCACGAACTGCGAGATGGAGATGGCCCATGCCTGCAGGCTCTCGGGCTTCGACCAGGTGGACATCGTCCACATCAGCGAACTGCTCTGCGGAACGAAGAGGCTTGACGATTACGATTTTCTGAACCTGCCCGGCGGGTTCCTCGACGGCGACGACCTGGGATCGGCCAAGGCCGGGGCCAACAGGATCCTCCACGCCCGCGTCGCCGGCACCGACGAGCGCCTCTTTGCCCAGTTCACCCGCTTCATCGGGCAGGGGAAGCTCATCCTCGGCGTTTGCAACGGCTTTCAGCTCCTGGTCAAACTCGGCATGCTCCCCGGCTTCGACGGCCGCTACGATCGCCAGTTCGTGACCCTCACCTATAACGACTCGGGCCGTTTCGAGGACCGCTGGGTCCGTCTGACGGCCGATCCCGCCTCGCCCTGTATTTTCACCCGGGGGTTGTCCCACTGCGAGCTTCCGGTCCGCCACGGTGAGGGAAAGTTCATCGCCCAGGACGAGGCGACGCTTAAACGCCTCCAGGCCGAGCACCTCATCG
This sequence comes from uncultured Syntrophaceae bacterium, assembly GCA_964637025.1. GTDB lineage: Bacteria > Desulfobacterota > Syntrophia > Syntrophales > UBA5619 > UBA5619. The sequence goes on from CAZWTL010000013.1 coordinate 11,009, forward strand.
TCCTGCGCTACGCCGACCAACTGGGCCAGCCCACCACGGCCTATCCCGCCAATCCCAACGGTTCGGCAGACTCCGTGGCCGGGATCTGCGACGCCACAGGTCGCATCTTCGGCCTCATGCCCCATCCCGAGGCCTATCTTCACCGGACCAACCATCCACGGTGGACCCGGGAGACACTCCCCGAAGAGGGGGCAGGCCTGGGGCTGTTCGTCAACGCGGCCCGGTTCCTGCGGGCCGAATCCCGATAGTCTGCAGCGTCCCGGAAATGACGTCGGCGGGAGGAATCCGGGCTGACGGATCTTCGGGCAGGGCCGTGATCTCCCCGGTGCGCGGTGGTTTCAGGCGTTTTTCTGCATACGCGCAGCCATGGCGATACGGCCGACCCATGCAGGATCCGGTCCCCATGAGGCGTCGCGGGTGATGCCGCGGGGGCGGTTCAGAAAGAGAGGGGTTTCCCGGGGCTGTAATAGCCTCTGCTGGTGATGGTCAGCCCGGGGCCTGCGGTGATCTTTCCCGCCACCTTGGCCTCAATGCCGTGGTCTCTCGCGATGGAGATGATCTTTTCCGGCCGGCCGGTGATGATCAGCATCCCCTGTCCCATGTTCCATGCCTGGTAGGCCTCGGCGTCTTTCACCCCGCCGAGTTCCTGGCAGTGCAGCATCAGCGGGCAGGGAGGGAAGGGATCGGCGATCTCCGCCCCGAGTTTCTTTGCCGCCAGAAGGCGCCCCAGTTTCCCGGGGATGCCGCCGCCGGTGATATGGGCGATCCCCTTGGCGTCGTCAAACATCTTCAGGGCGGCCCGGGAATAGATCCTCGAAGGGGTAAGGGCCAGATCTCCCAGCGTGCGGGCGCCCTTTTTCTGGGTGTGCCAGTTCGGCCCGTAGGCCTGCTCCATGATTTTTCGCACCAGGGAGATGCCGTTCGAGCGGAAGCCCTTTTCCTCCAGGGCCACGATGCGGTTTCCCGGTTTCACCCCCCGGCCGCTCAGCTCCTTGCGGACGATGCTCAGCACCGTGCCCCCCCAGTTGTAGTTGTACCTTCCGAAGCCACCGACCCGCGCCCCCAGTTCGGCGATCTCGCCCGAGACCACCGCCACCCCGGCGTCTTTGGCCGCCTTGACCATGCCCTTGGCCAGTCCCCGGATGATCTCTGGGTCCAGGGCGTTGACGTCCAGCACGTTCGACAGCGCCACCGGTTCGGCCCCGAACCGGACGGCATCGTCGCAGAGCATCGCAAACAGGTCATAGGCCATGGTGTCGTGTCTCCCCGTCCGCTCGGCGAACTCGACCTTGGTGCCGATGCCGTCGCTGTTGAGCATCAGCCTGAGTCCGCCCAGGGACAGGGCAATGATCCGGTGCAGCCCCTTTTGCTCCAGAACCTTGACGGCGGCGGACATTCCTTTTCGGTTGGCAAAGGTCTTGTCGGCCGCCGCTGACATGATCCGCGAGCACACGTCTCCCAAATGGACATCCACCCCCGCTTTCTTGTAGGTCGTCATTTCTTTCCGCTCCAATGCTTGGCCAACTCGGTCATGGGGATATCGAAAACCGTTTTGCCTTTCTGCAGGCCCGTGAAGGACCTCTTGGCGGTGGTCACGCCGATGGGCAGCAATTCGATTCCCAGTCTGTCATAGACCGTCTTGATCTTTGCCCCATGCTTCCGGGACACCTCCAGGACGTAGCCCACGGATTCGCTGAACAGCGCATAATCGGCGCGCAACTTGCCGAGGGCGGCCATGTCGATCTCCGTTCCGAACCTGCCGCCCGCCATCATCATTCTCACCAGGGCCCCGGCCAATCCGCCGTTTTCAATGACGGCGCCGGCATGGATCAGATTCTTGCCCGCCGCCTCCAGGACCGCATGCTCCAATTTTCCGGCCTCCGCCGGGGACAGGTCAGGAAGTTTCTTTCCGATCTGGCCGGCCAGAAGGGCGTACTCCGCCCCCTTGAATTCCATCTTGCGCCTTCCGGCGAGGAAGAGGAGACTGTCCGCCCCCTTCAATCCCGTGGTCACGGTCCTGCCGTAATCCTTGATATAGCCGAACACCGCCGGGATCAGCGAGGGATCGATCGGCTCTTCACGTCCCTTGCTGATGAAGGTGTTTTTCAGGGAGACGTTTCCGGCCACCACGGCCAGCGGATCCTTCTCTCGGTAGAGGGGGATCCGGCACGCCTTGTTCAATCCGTCGATCCCCTTGCTGAAGCAGTAGTAGTGTTCGGGATTGTCGGGGTTGCCGTAATTGCATCCGTCGGCCACAGCCAAGGGTTTGAGGCCCGCCACCGCAAGCCGCAGCCTCGCCAGGACCGTTGCCAGGTAGGCCTGCTGCTCAGCGGAGCCGTTTCTCCCGTGGATGGACTTGCCGCCGAAGACGAGGGCCACGCCGATCCGCCTGTTGGCGTCGGAGGTTTTTTCGTTCTTGAGAGGGGCAATGACCGAAACGTCGGTCTGGTCCGGTGGGGTGGCCATGTAGCCCGCCTTCTTGTCCCTGAGGATCGCGAACACATCTGCCTTGGAATAGACGTTCCGGGAGCCGATCACCCTGCAGATCTCCCTCTCCATAGACTTCGGCGCCGATACCCGGAAGGCGCGCTCCTTGCCCCGGACCAACGGCGCCTTGGTAGCGGGTCTGTAAGCCGGCGCACCGGTGATGAGGCTGACGGGAATGTCGCAGTAGACGGTCTTGTCGTCCCTCATGACGAACCGGTCTTCCTTCAGAACCTTGCCGATGACCGCCGCTTCTCCGCCGTATTGCTTGAATTTCCTGTCCTTCCTGAAGATCTTGAGGATCACCTCCGTCGCCTTTGGCGACGCAACGATCATGTTCCTTTCCTGGTCCTCGCCGACCGCAAGGGCCAGGGGGTGGACCTTCATCCCCTGGGGGACAGGGACCTTGTCGGTGCGGATCTCGACGCCGTAGCCCCTTTCGGAAACCTGTTCGGCGGTCGAGCAGGTCAGCCCCGCCGCGCCCATATCCTTCAGGGACATCTGGGCGAGGAGTTTCCTGGCCTTCAGCGCCTCCTTGACCTTTTCGAAGAGGTCAAAGGTCGCCTTTTCCAGCAGCGGATTGGAGCCGAATTCGATCTCTTTGGTCTTGCCCGCTTCAAAGGCCTGCGAGGCGAAGGAGGCGCCGCCGACCGCGGCCCCGGCCGTGGGTTTTCCGATGTAAATGAGGTTGTATCCGACGGCGTTTTTGGGAACGATGTTGGGGATCAGTTCCTGGCTCTTGACGACGCCCAGGGCCGTCACGTTCATCAGGCAATTGTGCCGGAAGGAATCCTCGTAATAGAGGTCCAGGGAGATCAGCGGGATCTCCATCGCCTTGCAGTACGATGCCGCGCCCTCCATGGCCCCGCTGAGCAGATCCTTGGAGTTCTTGTCCGCCTTGGGTCCGTACCTGAGGGAAGCTCCCACGCCGAGGTTCCTGGCGCCCATGCCGAAAATGTCGCGCAGGATGCCGCCGACCCCGGTCGCCGCCCCGTCAAAGGGGTTGATCAGGGTGGGATGGTTGTGCGATTCGATCTTGAAGACGGCGCAGTATCCGCTCTCCCCCATTTTGACCGCCCCGGCATCGCTCTTTTCGCTGTGCAGGACATACCGGTTGTCTCTGACGAGTCCCTTCAGTTTATGTTTGGAATGCTTGTAGGAACAGTGGTCCGACCACAGGCTGTCCAGGATATAGGCCTCCGTGATGCTCAGGGGTCTCCTGGCCTTTTTCTGCGCCCGCTGGAACTCATCCAGTGTAAGACCCCAGCCGTTGGCCCTGCGGACCTTTCCGAAGTCCTTTTCCGACATTCCTGCAAAATCAAAGGTCTGTTCATTTTCCATATGCATCTCCTCCGTTGTCGTTCCCTGTCCTGCAGAAAGCCGGAGTCCTCATCAGCGGGTTAGTGGTCCGGCGCCCCGTCCTTTTCTTGGGCAACGCCGGCCCCCTGATGCGCCCACGGGACCGTCGAACTGGGTCCGGACGATGTTTTTACCACATATGAAACGAGAAATCCGCTTTTTTGTGGCGAAGCGCGCGAATTCGCACCGTTCATCCCCGAACGGCAGATCAGATCCGCAAATCCGATAAACGAAATCCGGCCCCAGGAGACCGCTTCCACCTTCGGTCTGTTCTGCAGCGGCACGGGCCGGGCGATGCGCTCGTCCCCTGATGGCGGTCAAACCGTTCCGCGCTTGTATCTCAGGGCCGCCGCGATGAAGCGGTCGAAAAGCGGGTGGGGCCTGGTCGGACGCGATTTGAACTCCGGATGGAACTGGCATCCCAGGAACCACGGATGATCGGCGACCTCAGTGATCTCAGCCAGTCGCCCGTCCGGAGAGGAGCCGGTGATCTGCAGGCCCTTATCGACCAGCTCGCGCTTGAACGCGTTGTTGAATTCATAGCGGTGGCGGTGGCGTTCGCTGATCTCGGTTTCACCGTATGCCCCGAAGGCCAATGAGTCCTCTTCGAGGATGCATGGATAGGCCCCGAGCCGCATCGAGGCGCCCTTCTCGGTGATCTGCTTCTGTTCGGGGAGGAGGTCGATCACGGGATAGGGGGTCTCCGCGTCGAACTCGGAACTGTTCGCCCTTTCGAAGCCGCAGACGTTTCGCGCATACTCCACGACGGCCATCTGCATTCCGAGACAGATCCCGAAAAAGGGGATCCTGCGGGTCCTCGCCCACTGGACGGCCGTGATCATCCCCTCAATGCCGCGGTTGCCGAACCCGCCGGGGACGAGAATAGCGTCGGCGCCGTCCAGTTGGCCGCCGATCCCCTCGTTTTCGATCTTCTCGGAATCGACGAAACGGAGATTCACCCGGCAACTGTTGGCGATGCCTCCGTGGTAGAGCGCCTCGTTCAGGCTTTTATAGGAGTCCGTGAGGTTGACATATTTCCCGACGATCGCCACCGTCGTCTCATGTTCGGGGTGCAGGAACCGCTCGACCACGTTTTCCCAGGCTTCGAGGCGGGGTTTGCCCGTCCAGATGTTCAGCAGATCCACGATCTTCTGATCCACCCCCTCCCGGTTGTAAATCAGGGGCACCTCATAGATGCAGGCCACGTTCTTCGCGGTGAAGACGGAGGCGACTTCGACGTTGCAGAAGAGGGAAATTTTCCCCTTGATCGCATCGGAGAGGAAGTCCTCCGTGCGGCAGAGCAGGATATCGGGCTGGATGCCGATCTCTCGCAGGGCCTTGACGCTGTGCTGCGTCGGTTTCGTCTTCACCTCGCCCGCCGTCTTGAGATAGGGGACCCAGGTCAAGTGGATGAAGATGGCGTTCTCGCGGCCGACCTCGTTGCGGAATTGCCGGATCGCCTCCAGGAAGGGGAGGCTCTCGATGTCGCCCACGGTGCCGCCGATCTCGACGATCGAGACATCGAATCCCTCGGCGGTCTTCCGGATAAAGTCCTTGATCTCGTCCGTGATGTGGGGGATCACTTGGACGGTTTTCCCGAGGTAGTCGCCCCGCCGCTCCTTGGAGATCACCGAGAAATAAACCTGCCCCGTCGTGAGGTTGTTCCTCTTGCCCATCCGCGTGCCGGTGAACCGCTCGTAGTGGCCGAGGTCGAGATCGGTCTCCGCCCCGTCGTCGGTGACGAAGACCTCCCCGTGCTGAAAGGGGCTCATGGTTCCCGGATCGACGTTGATGTACGGATCGAGTTTCTGGTTGGTTACCCGGAGGCCCCGACATTCGAGAATCGCTGCGATGGAAGCGGCGGCCAGCCCTTTGCCCAGGGAGGAGAGGACCCCGCCCGTCACGAATATGAATTTCGTCTTCATCATGTCTCCTTGACGCTATGCCCCGTCGGGTGCGGGGCGTTCCAGGTTTCGCCTGATCTGTCCGGCGATCACCTCCACCGGTTCTCCCAGAAGGACGGCCAGAGGGATCTCCCCGAGGTACCGGTCTTCCCACGGCAGGTTGAATTCCTGGATCAGGTTTCGGATATCGCCGGTCCGTTCCCCCAGCAGTTCCTTCCGCTCGCGGAGCGGGAGTGACTCGTTGAAGGTCACATGGATCAGCAGGAGGTGCCGGATCCGCTCATCCTCGCCCAGGATGGGGACGATCACCACGGGGGCGCCGTCCGATTTCCCCTGCCCCACATAGATCCGTCCGGAGGCCACGATCCCTCGCTTGGTTCCCATCAGCGTCCTGGATTTCTCAACCCGTGAACGCATCCGAAGGGAAACGCCATTCCGCTGCCGTATCTCGATCGTCGCGTCATCCCCCGGCTTCCCCTCGGCATCCAGGCCGTGGACCGCGTACAGGGTATGGCCGTTCACGGCGGAAATCGCCTTCTGGATGCGCCTCAGGGCCACGACGTTCGTGCTGCGCAGGGACTTCGCGGAGAAGGAGAGCCCAGCGAGGAGATCGAAGAGGAGGCCGCCGGGCGGCTCCTCCTTTCTGCTTGTCCCCACCGTGACCGTCTTCGCCTGGTGGCGAATCGCGTCGATCGGACGCGAAAGTTCGTCCACGGCGCGGCCGAGCGTGAAGTCCAGAAGATCGATTGGAGACTCCTCAACGGCCGCATCGGGGAAATCGTGGCGAAAATCGTCGATCGGCAGCTTGCCCGCCGCGTACTTCAGGAGAAGAATCAGATCCGATAGGGTCCGAACGCCGGATTGGGAGAAGTCCCCCAGGTTCCTGAGCCTGCGGAAGCGATCCCCGAATTCGTTCACGATCCGCCGCATTCGGCTGTCCGCGATGCATTCATGGACGGAAAGGTTTTGCCTGGCCTGTTCGACCATGATCAGATTGAGGCGGCTCTTGAACGCCCGGAGGAAAAGGGCGTCGGCATCGATGCTGCAGGCGGCGTAATAGCCGAAGAGATGACCGGCCACCGTGTTCAGGATCACGGAAATCGGCAGCGGCGCCCGCGGGATGCGGATCACGGCGTCTGCCACCCCGTCGAAACGCCTTTCCCCCTCATCGGCAAAGACGACCACCGCGGCTTTGTGGGCCTTGAAAATCGCCACATCCTTGGCAATGTCCCCGATCACCTTTTCGGGGCTGCCCGAGGCACAGACGAGAATCAGCGGTTCAGCGGAAAGATCGATATGCTTCTTGTTCTCCACCACGTCGGCGGATATCGTCTGGTAGCAGAGCTCGCTCAACTTGATCCGTATTTCCTCGGCCGCCGTACGGTTCGGACCGCTGCCCACAACCGCCCAGTGCCGCTTTTGTTTCGCCAGCCCTTCCACGGCGCCGCGTATCCCTTCCTTCAGTCCCAGAACCTTCCCCATCATGGCCGGTGTGCACTCCAGCAGGCGGAACTCATCCGCGATCCGCTCGTCGGACAGGGTGGACAGAAGATGGGCGAACACCAGCGCGAGGATGTGTCCCGCCACGATCTGGGAGTAGAAGGCCTTGGTGGAGGCGACCGCCATCTCGATGTCCCGGCCGTCGGAGGTGTAGAAAACCCCGTCAGACTTCGCCGTGATGTCGGATTGGCGGCGGTTGACGATGGCGATCACCTTCGCCCCCCGTTCCGAGGCCATGGCCACCGCACGATTGGTGTCCGTCGTGGTGCCCGACTGGGTGATCGGGATGACCAGGGTCTCGTGGAGATCGTGCTCCATGCAGAATCCGCTCAGCTCTGAGGCGATCCGAGCCTCCACCCGGATCCCGCTGCCGTCGAGAAAGCGCTCCATTGCCTCGGCCACGGCGCTTCCGGCGACCGCCGCCGTGCCATGGCCAATCACGGAGATCCGCCGGATCTGCCGTTCCCGAAGGGCCTTCCGGATTCCCTCCGGGACAATGTCCGGGCCGATGTTGAAGACGACCCGCCGTCCATGCCCGTCCTGTTCGATCCGGTATTTGCCGCGGAGGGTTTTTCGGACGGAGAGAACCGACTCGCTGATCTCCTTGAGAAAATAGTGCGGGTAGTCGCCGCGGTCGATGTCCCGGGTTGTGATCTCAGCCCGCTGGACCGCATCCTGCCCGAACGGCAGGGGGGTCCCGTCGTAAAAGATTCCCCGGATGCCGGACGCCCCTCCCGGGGCCTCCTGATCCAGCACGGCGATCTGTCCCGCACTCCCGGGCTTTTCGGGATGGGACGGCCTCTCGCCGTCCATCTTGATGAAGAAAGGCGTCTCCTCCACGAGACCGTAGAGTTCCGAGGAGAAGAGATATCGGTCCGGGGCGATACCGATGTAGATCGACTGCCCGCTGCCCCTCAGGGCGAGAAAGATCCTGCCCGGTTCGACGTCACTGGACATCGCGATCGCGTGGGACCCCTCGAAATCGCAAACGGCCCGCCTGAACGATTCGGTCAGATCATGGCCCGCCAGCAGATACTTCTCAATCCGCAACGGGATGATCTTGGTATCCGTCGTCACCTCGGGCGCGATGGTCCCCCCCTCCGCTTCGAACTCCTCGCGAAGGCTCTGGTAGTTGTCGATGTCGCCGTTGAGGACCGCATGAATGTTCCAGAAACCTCTGCCGTATGCGGGGAAGTGCCGATCGGATGAAACAGATGCAAGGTCTCCGGAAGGCAGCGCATGGTTCCCGATGGGGTGGCAGTTCTCCTCGGTGATCGACCCGACGGAAGCCCAGCGGGTGTGGGTGAAGGCGGTTTCAAAGGCCGCCGGGATGCGTGCAAAGGCCTGAAGCACCCGGTCGTCGGCGATCCGCTTCCTCAGTTCCCGGACGTTCCGTCCCAGTTCTCCGATGATCTCCGCCGTCTTGTAGGTGAAGGAGAAGACCGGCCTCCCGGCCGCATCCGACCCCGGGGTCGAAGCCGACGGACCGGTGATCGAACCGTCCCTCAGATCCCCCCGCGCCGTCCTCCGCTCCAACTCGCCGCCGATTCCCTGCATCCGGAGTCCGTCCATGACCCTCGCGACGTCCTCGGAGTCCGCCGGGACGAACGAGAACTGTATCCCCGCAGAATCCCGGCCTCTGACCTCCAAGCGGTCGAGACTGTTCAGCAAAAAATTCATTTTCCGGTATTTGGCCAGGGCCTCCGGCGCGACCCCGGCGTCCCCCCCCGCGCCGGCCAGCCGTTGGGTGCGTCCGATGTTTTCGAGGATATCCTTCTCTATCCCCCAGACGACGTCCCTCAGCAGAACCAGGCCCCGGTTGACGGCCTCCAGGTCCGCTGTGGAAATTCTACCCGCCTGCTCCTCCAGCAGCCTCTCCTCTTGCGCCAGAAACGACCTGATCCTTTCGGCCAGCAGGGCGAGGCGACGAGCCTCCCCTTCATCGTAGAAGATGCGGCCGAAGGCCTCCTCACCCTTCATCAGAAAAAGCCGGCTTTCCAGGGCCCCCTGGGTCGCGGTTCCACCCAGATACGCCTCCGCGGGAATGGCGCCCCGGAGAAACGCCTGGAGATCATTTTGGACGGCACGGGAAAAGAGATCATGGATTTCGGAGCAGGGATGCGGTTCCGACGCGGGGCGCTGCGCGGCTTGAGAGAGGCGGAGGGCCAGAATTCCGGCAAATCCGCAGCAGAGCAGGCACGGCCGATAGGGGAAGAAGACCAGCGCCGGCGCTTCGATGCGCCGGGGGTCGCATCCGACGCGAATCCTGCATGCCTCGATCCATTGGAGGATCCTGCGCCACCGTTTCAACACGCCGTCGTCACCCATACCCGGGCCTCTCCATTTCATAGGCGATCGCCAATGCCGCGCCCCGGTTGAGGCGGATGCCATCGATCCGGATCATTGGCACAAAATCAGAATGTCCCCGCGCCAACGCCTTCGACGGGGAACCTCTCCGTCCCCTGCGGCCATTGAAAGGGACAAACCCGCGACACCCTCTGACCGCCCCGGCCGCCGGAGAGACGGAAAGAACCGGAACGGATTTTCCAAAGGGGCCGCGTCACGACGTCATGCGGCAGGAGGGCACGCAGGCCAACGCCCTTTTCCCCACATCATCCACCACCTGCCGGAGCCACTCGGTTCCGAGAGAGGATGCGTCCCCGTTCAGCGCACGGATCACCCCGATATAATCGTCCCCATGCTCCGCCTGCGCCCGAACCAGTTCCCCGAGAAACCCGTCCCGTTCTTCCAGGCCGGCATTTTCCTCGCAACGGTTCGTCATACAGGCCTCCAGCTCCGGCCACCGCTCCAGCAATTCCCGCTGCTGCCGGAGGATATCCCCGCGGACATTCTCAGGCAGCAACCTTTCCGCCAGTTCGAGCGACCTCTCCATCTTTTCCGCCAGGGCCCTGAATCGGCTCAACCGTTCGGCGAGCGCTGTTTCCAGGACCTCCTTCGCTCCGCGACAGAGGGCGTCCCCCATCTCCCGATCTCCAGGAAATGAGGATCGCGCGTGTTCGTACCACTGCCTCAACGCCAAAAGGTTCGCATAATAGAGGACGTTGTTGGTTACCTTCCTGCGAATGTCCCCATAGAGGCCCGGGTGAAAGGCCGCCGCGGAGGCCGGACGCGCCTCTCCGGTCAGCAGCTTTCCCCCCTCCGGGCAGTCCTCCCGCCAGACGCATCCCGCGGCGATGACCGTGCCGAATCCGATCCGGGCCGGTCCGACCAATCCCCCCTGTCCCCCGAGAAAGATCGGGGGCTCCTTCAGCATCACGCCGCGGGGAACGTCTCCGAGCAGCGAAGCGGTTGCCTTGTCCTGATGGGGGGTGTAGTTGAAGTGAATGTAGGAACTGCCCACCTCGCTGTGGTTCCTGCGGCTGGTCCCGCCGGAGAGAAAGGCGTCACAGAAGTTGATCAGGCTGCCCAGGGTGACAAACGGGAACAAAATGGTCTGTTTCAGGCCAACGGTATGGCTTCCGTTCGCCTCCTCTTCGAGAAGACACCCTTCGCGCACCTGAGCGCCGGCCCCCATGTTCGCCCGGTCCAGGAAGACCGAAGATTGGCCCCCGCCCCCCTTGAACTCCACATCCCGGCCGAACCGGCAATCCACAACGGCGACCGGCGCCTCCGAACCCAGCCTGACCCCCGATGAGATCAGGGTTTTCGCGCCTGATATCCTCGTCCCCGGATAGAGGACCACCCCATGGGCTGAAATGCGCGCAGGATCGACCTCTTCGCCGACATCAACGGAAAAGGGGTTCGGAATCCGAACCCCCCTGGCCAGGAGTCTTGCCACCGGCTCCGCAAGTTTCATCTGGCTCATGGCATTTCCTCTCTTTCCCGTCTCCCCATGATTTCATGGAACTCCCCCCCGGCAACGGCGGCACAGCGCTCACTCGGGATTCTGACGGATCCCCAGGTTGGCCATCTTTTTCTGAAAGGTGTTCCGGTGAATGCCCAGGTATGCGGCCGCACTCTTGACGTGATGGGACCGCCGGAGGGCGATGCGCACGAGGCTCCTCTCGACCATCTCCATGATCTCCAGATAGATGCGGTTTTGATCCGTATCCGCCTTGCACAGGATCGTGGCAATATCCTCCAGTTTCTTCTCCAGAATCTCTTCGGCCACGGCAATCGGCGTCGGCCTACCCGGCGCCATCTCCGACACAACGGTTTTCTCTTTCCTCAGAGCCATAAAAGCGGACCCCTTTCACCTGATAGATCCTGTCCGATTGCGGATGCGGTGCACCTTATAGGCTTCCGCGCGCCCCGATCCATTCAGGGCCGTCCGATTCGCCTTCATGCAAAGAATGGCCCGGAAGAAGCTGTCCGCCTCATCTGGGACGGCGCGGGCCCCTGTGACGACGACTCAACCCATGCAGGGCAGCACCTTGATCAGGATGATGCCGACCATGAATACGGCGGCGATCCACGCCATCGCGATATGGGCGCTGCGCAGCGGTTCGCCCCCGGCCTGGAGGCGAACCGCCTCCTCCACCCTGGATGGATCGACATGCGAGACGATCGCGTCCGTCAGCTCAGCGAATCGCTCATAGGCGTTCGAGACAATGAAAAAACCCCTGGTCGTCGTCAGCAGGATGTAGACCTTCCTGTGGACGGTCAGACTTCCAACGCTGGTGATCCCCTCCCAGGGCACCCGTTTTTCCCTCCACAGTCTGCGGAGAACGATTCCCTCGTCGTCCACCGTGACCCGCCGGCGGAGGGATTCGAGGAAGAGATAAGCGGAGGGAAAGAAGAAAATCGCAAACACGAGCCGTTCCGTCGTCGAACCCTGAGCCAGCAGGGAAAGCGCCAGCAGGCACAGCAGCAGTACCGTATCCACTCCGAGAGGGATGAGAAACGCCCTCCTGATCGTGTAGGTCCGTTGAGACATGTCCTCTCCCGGCGGGGTGCTATCCGCTCGGATCCCTAGGGTTCCTTCCTGAAGAAGGCGCCGCTCTTTCCGCCTTCCTTTCTGATGAGCCGAATATCCGTGAGCACGATTTCACGGTCGACGGCCTTGCACATGTCATAGACGGCGAGCGCCGTGGCGCTGACGGCGGTCATCGCCTCCATTTCGACGCCCGTTCTGCCGACCGTTTTCACCTCCGCCTCGATGACCACCTCCCCGGACTCTGCGTCACAGGCAAAGCGGATTTCGATCCCCGTAAGCTCCAGGGGATGGCACAGGGGGATGAGCAGGCCGGTTTGCTTCGCAGCCATGATCCCCGCGATCCGGGCCGTGGCAAAGACATCCCCTTTCGGTATACCCCCCTCCTGGATCCGTTTGGCCGTTTCCGGACGCATCCGGACCTTCCCCCGGGCCACCGCCCGGCGCAGGGTGCGCGCCTTGGCTGTCACATCCACCATGCGCGCCTGACCTTTTTCATCCAAATGGGATAGTTCCTTCATGATCTGCCGCGTCGGAAAACAGGAGCGTTCATAAAGCGGGTTGAAATCTAGCACAGCCATTCCATTGAGTCAAGGCGGATGCCATTTTTGTTTTTCCCGCGCGGATGCGCGAACCGTCAATGAAAATCCCTTGCGGGAACGGCGCTTCTTGTTTATGATCCCAAACGGACGTAAAACCTCTTCCGCGCGGATGGAGTCCGGCCGGATCGTTTCGGGTCGGATCCGGACGCCGGGAGGCGCTGGAACGCGTTCGTGAAAACGGCGGGGCGGCGGTGAAACGGGCGCCCGCCCGAATCATGGGCTCGCGAGGGGAACGGGTTCCGGCAGCCGGAATTGCAGTGCAGCTTGGGCGAATGAGCGCCTTCCCACATGCTGTTCGGAGGTGTCCGCTTGATCGTCAAGGCCATCAGCAGCACCGTCATCGGCATCGAGTCCCATGGGGTCACCGTCGAGGTCGATCTCTCCCCCGGGCTTCCCCTTTTTTCAACGGTGGGCCTCCCGGACGTGGCCGTCCGGGAGAGCAAGGACCGGATCAAGGCCGCCGTCAAGAACTCCGGATACCCCTTCCCGGGCCACCATATCACCGTGAATCTGGCCCCCGCCGATATCAAAAAAGAGGGCACGGCATTCGATCTCCCCATTGCCCTGGCCATTCTGACCGCCCAGGGGCTCATTCCCTCCGAGCCGTTGACCCGCTATATCATTCTCGGTGAACTCTCCCTGGATGGAGGTGTGAAGGGCATTCACGGCGCCCTTTCCGCGGCCTTTCAGGCAAGGGCCATGGACTTCCGCGGGCTGATCGTGCCGCGTGAAAATGCCGCCGAGGCGGCCCTGGTTGAGGGAATCGAGGTCATTCCCGTGGAACAGCTCTCTGAGGTGGTGGAGTTCCTGGCCGGCCGGAAAACGATCGCCCCGGCTCGTGTGGATCTCGAAGGGGTTCTCCGCCGCAGCCGCGATTATCCCTTCGATTTCAGCGAAATCCGCGGCCAGGCGCAGGCCAAACGTGCCCTGGAGGTGGCCGCCGCGGGCGCGCACAACCTCCTGATGATCGGGCCGCCCGGGTCTGGAAAGACCATGCTGGCCCAGCGGCTGGTGACGATCATCCCGGATCTGTCCCTCACGGAGGCGCTGGAAACGACCAAAATCTATTCCGTCGCTGGCCTGCTCGACCGGAAGGAGGCGCTGCTGGGGACGCGTCCCTTCCGTGCGCCCCACCATACGATCTCCGACGCCGGCCTGGTGGGCGGCGGTCCTGTCCCGAGGCCGGGGGAGATCAGCCTCGCCCATCATGGGATCCTCTTCCTGGACGAACTGCCTGAATTCCGGAAGAACACCCTCGAATCGCTCCGCCAGCCCATGGAAGACGGTCGCGTGACGATCACCCGATCCTCGTTCACCGCGACCTATCCCGCCCGCTTCATGCTCGTGGCGGCGATGAATCCCTGCCCCTGCGGCTTCTTCGGCGACCGCAGCCGCCCCTGCCGCTGCACCCCCCAGCAGATCCGCCAGTATCAGGGGCGGATCTCCGGGCCCCTTCTGGACCGGATAGACATCCATATCGAGGTCCCTTCCGTCCGCTATCGCGATCTGGCGGGATCCGAAAAGGGAGAGCCCTCCGCTGCCGTCAGGAAGAGGATCGAAGGGGCCCGCGCCATTCAGAAAACACGCTTCGCCGGAGACGAAACCCTGTTCAATGCGCGCATGTCCGATCGCCAGGTCCGCTCCGCCTGTCCGATCGACGAGGGGTCGAGGCAACTCATCGAAATGGCCGTCGACCGTCTGGGACTCAGCGCCCGGGCCCACAGCCGGATCCTGAAGGTCGCCCGAACCATCGCCGACCTGGAGGGCGGCGGTCCGCTCCATTCGTCCCACGTCGCCGAAGCCATCCAGTACCGGAGCCTCGACCGGCGGCCCGTCTGACGGATCCCGTGACGGGACGTCATGACGGCCGGTTGCGATCGTTTCACAACGCCCCAAACGTCATGGGCATCTAGGCGATGAAGGGGATAACGTAAGACTTGCAGTGCCTGATGAAGATCATGTCATGGCCGATGCATAAACCGACCCGCACGACCACGGGGACATCCCGTTTATTCAATATGTTGGCCTGGGCAACCGGATTGCGCCCCAGATGATCATGCGGCGGGCCGTCCCCGGGGTGATGGCGGATGGTCAGACCTCCCGGCTTTCAGGTCACCCATGCGGTCCGCATCCCCTCCGGCCCGATCGCCTCGATCACCGTCAAGATCAAAACACGAACCAGGGATCGGTTTTGGCGAGACGCCCTCCGGCACGGGTCAAAGCGTATGTTTTCCGCAGCAGCTGCCGGGACCGGCGCAGCCCGCATGGGATGGCGAGGCGCCGCAACAGGAGGTGTCGCCGGGTCCGGGAAGCCCCCGTTTGGCGGCCCCGGACAGGGACGACGGCGTTGAAAGCAGCTTTGTCAGGTTCGCGCTGCCGCAGGATCTGCAGGTCGGCTCGTCGTCGGAAGATGCGATCAGCACCTCGCTGGTTGCGCCGCATTCGGCGCAATGGAATTCGAATATCGGCATGTTTTTTCAGACCTCATCGCGTTGGATTGGTTTTCCCGGCATATTCGTCCAGTGCCTTGTAAAAGGTCTTCACCGCCAGTTCGATGCAGTGGTTCTTCGGGGCCGGGATATTCTCCAGAAGACGGAAGACATCTCCATCGTTGATTCTGCGGGCATCCTCGATCCTTTTGCCCCGGATCAGATCCACCAGCGCCATTGCGGCGGCAATCGCCCCCGGACATCCAAGCACCTGGTAGCGGGCGTCGCGGATCACCCCTTTTTCGACCTTCAGCCAGATTTTCATCGTGTCCCCGCAGGTGCCCGTCATTTCGCTGACCTGGTCGGCGTCGGGAATCTCGCCGATATAGGGCTTCTCGGTGAAGTAGCGGATGGCCTTGTCGGAATAGCCGGACCCGGCCAGCATCCGGCCCAAGACCTCGACGTGCGGCTGGTCTTCAAGCGATTCCGGATTCGACATGTTGACTCGTTTCCTATCCTTTCGCAGGTTCTGCTTCGCATGGCCGGCTGCCCGGCGGCGCGCGTCCAGCGCCTCGTGGCCCGCCCATGCGGTTTTCGGTCCGGGAATATAGACGGAATGGTCCGATATGTCAATGCCATCGGTCGAATGGCCTGCCGGAGGAGGCTGGGCAACGCATCCCTCCGGCGTTGCGGACCGTCCCGGCGCTTTCTGAAATGCCTTTGACCCTGATCCTCCGATTGAGGTATGGAATAAACGAATCCCGCTACGGCGTCGGGAAATCCGCCCGCGCCTTTCTCCGGATCGGGCAGCCGTCGCCGAAGCGGCCCAGACCGACAGATTGAGGAGGTGTCCCCATGATGGTCCATGAAATCATTGCGTCGATCGTTGCATTATCGGCCCTCGCCTCCGGCATCGCCGCGCCGGGATTCGACGCGGTGACCCACGACGGCCGCAAGCTGACCCTTTCGGCCCTGCACAGCGGCGGCCCGGTGATGCTGGTCTTCCTGCGCGGTTTCGGCTGACCCTATGCGCGAAAACATCTGGGTCAGATGAAGGAGGATTTCGAAAAGTTCGTCGCCAGGAAGACCACGATTGCCGTTGTGGCGCCGCATGGCGCGGAAAAGGTGGCCGAGTACTGGAAGCGCGAGGGGCTGCCCATGATCGGCATTCCCGACGAGGAGGGAAGGCTCGCCCGGCTTTACGGCCAGGAATGGAACCTCCTGAAGCTCGGTCGTATGCCGG
>CAZWTL010000013.1:27523-54147 GCA_964637025.1 uncultured Syntrophaceae bacterium
CTCGCCCGGCTTTACGGCCAGGAATGGAACCTCCTGAAGCTCGGTCGTATGCCGGCCCTGTTCGTCGTGGATCGGAACGGCGGTCTGGCATTCGCCCATTACGGCACCGACATGTCGGATATTCCGGAGAACGGAGACATGCTCAAGGTGCTGGACGCACTGAAGGGGGAATGAAGAAGACGGGGACGGCAGCCGGCAGATAGAAGAGGAGCAGAATCGATGCGGCGATGCAGGCGGGCCCGATGTCCGGCTGATTCTGAACGCCCTGGATCAGATAGGCGGCGATCAGCAGAATGGCCGTCAGATGGTGGACTCGGATCGTCAGCAGGTTTGCGGGCGCCAGTCTGGAGGGATCGTCGCAGTGCCGCGCCAGAATGCGATAAGCCCGAAGGGCCCCGGGCAGGGTCAGGCCGCTGAGCAGAATCCAGGGGCTCGCCATGGAGAAGAGAGGCGCCAGCAGAATCACCAGGAATGCCAAGGCCATGGCGATGCCGTAGAGCCGGACCGCCCGTTTTCGGCCGAACCGGACCACCAGCGTTTTCTTGCCCGCAGCCGCATCGTCGCGTTCGTCCGGGATTTCGTTGATCGTGATCATCGCGAACATCATCCATCCCAGGGGCATCAGCACCCAGAATGGTTCCCAAGAGAAGCGGACGGTTTGCACGACATAAGCCCCCATGCCGATGGTGAAGCTGAAGTTGATCAGATGGGAGATTTCTCCGAGCCCCCGGTATCCGTAGCGGACGGGCGGCGCCGTATAAAAAAAAGCGCTTCCCAGGCCGAAGCATCCGAAGGCCAGCACCCACCAGGTCCGGGCTGCGGACAGATACAAGCCGATGCCGACGGTCGCCAGATAGGCCAGCATGAAGGCGCAACGCACGTGGGTTGGCCGAATCATGCCCCCGGCGAGGACGCCGCTGCCCCCGGCATAGGGATTCTTCCCCCCGCCGCGGCGGCGGTCCACGGCGGCCAGGTGGTCGAAATAGTCGTCGGTCAGGTTCAGGGCGATGTGGTTGATGGTCACGCCCAGGACGGTCAGGAAAAAAAACCAGGGCTGCAGCCGCCCGGTCAGCGCCCAGGCCATGACGCCCCCCAACACGGCCGGCAGAGAGCTCGAGGGGACGAAATGATACCGCAGCGCACGGAACCATACTTTGAGGGTGGCCTTCATCGCCTTTGCTCCAGCCCTGGGGATGCCGCCATGAATCAGCGGGGCCTGCCCCGGTGCCGGACGGACAGCCCGGCCCAAGATCCGGCAACAAGGCGCGGCCTGCCTGCAGTCGCAGCCATCCGGCAGGCCTGGCCTAGTCCTCCATCCACCCCATCATCGTCCCGGTATCCGTCGTCGGCGGTCGGCAGGCGTTTCCACTGCAGACGTAAGCGGTTGCGCGCCCCTCGATGCTTTTCATCTTCTCCGTGAAGGGGGCGATGCGGCAAATGGGGGGACATTCCTCCCCGTCCGGGCGCAGGATGACGACGCTGTGGGGTAAAAAACGGGACTCCAGGGCGTGCAACAACGCGAGGGTGCCCGGTTCGTCCTTGTCGCCGGCGACCACGACCTCGCGAGACGGACCGAAGGCGAAATCGAGGGCGACCATGAAATGGGCATAACCTCCCGGCGCCAGCCGGACATCATCAAAAAACGACGAGGCCGCGTCCCATGACTCGTCGAGGAGGGACGTTCGGGCGGTCATCCGCCCGAGCCGAAGCATGTTCCATAGGGCGACGGCGTTTCCGGACGGCATGGCCCCCTCGGCGATCTCCTTCAGGCGCACCAGGATCTCCTCCCCGTTGTCCGGCGTGAAGAAGAAACCGCCGTGCCAGCGGTCCCTGAATCGGTCGATCAGTTGCGCCGTCAGCGCCAGGGCCATCTCCAGGTAGGATGGATCCCACGTGGCGCCATACAGTTCGATCAGGGCAAAAGTGAAAAAAGCATAATCGTCGATGGATCCGGCGATTCCCGCCTCGCCGTCCCGGAAGCGGTGCAGCAGGGTGCCGTCGGTACGGCGCATCCGCCCCATGATGAATGCCGCCGCCTTCTCGGCCGCTTTGATGTAAGTCCCGTTGTTCAGGCACCGGCCAGCCTTTGCCAGCGCGGCGATCATCAGACCGTTCCAGTCGGTCAGGATCTTGTCGTCCTTGTGGGGGGGCACGCGCCTCTGCCGGACGGCCCATAGCGCCCGGCGCGCCCTTTCGCGGCGCCTCCCGGCGTCGGGATCCCCCCCCGGATCCCGGTCCCGTTCATCCGCCGGCGGGGAAAGGCACGGGATGTTTTTGCCCGTCCGGTTTCCGGTGAGCTCGTCGTCGTAATTGCCCCTCTTTTCGATGTTGAATTCCCGCATGAACCCCTCGACGTCGGACCGGTCCAAAATGGTTCGGATCTCCTCCCATGTCCAGAGATAGAACCTCCCCTCCTCGCCTTCGCTGTCGGCGTCTTCGGCGGAATAGAAGGGGCCATCGGGAGAGGTCATACGGGTCGCGACATAGGACAGAACCTCCTCCACCGTTGCGGCATAGAGCGGCCTCCCCGTCGCCTGAAACGCCTCGGTGTAGGCATAGACCAGCAGGGCCTGATCGTAGAGCATCTTTTCGAAATGGGGAACGTGCCAGTGTTCATCCACGCTGTAACGGTGGAAGCCGAAGCCGATATGGTCGTAAATGCCCCCCCTGCGCATGGCCTGGAGCGTCTTTTCCGCCATGTGCAGGGCCTGCCGGTTTCCTGTCCGCTTCCAGTACCGCAGCAGAAAAAGAATATTCTGGGGTGTCGGGAATTTCGGCCGCCCCCCGAATCCGCCGTTCACCGGATCGAAAAGATGTTCGAGCTGTACGAAAGCGGCGTCCAGCACCTCGGGACCGGGCTCCGTTTTGCGGGTGGCGCCCGGATCGGGCCGCAGGGCCGATACGATCTGTTCTGCCGCGCGGGCGATCTCCCCCCGCCTGTTCATCCAGGCGTCGTGGATTCCGGGAAGGAGCTCCATCATGCCGATCCGGCCGAACCGGCTCTGCTTGGGGATATAGGTCGCGGCGTAAAACGGTTTCCGGTCGGCCGACATGATGACCGTCAGCGGCCACCCCCCGTGACCCGTCATCATCTGGCAGACATCCATGTAGATCTTGTCGATGTCGGGCCGTTCCTCCCGGTCGACCTTGACATTGACAAAATACCGGTTCATCAGCCCGGCGACCTCAGGGTCTTCGAACGATTCATGGGCCATGACGTGGCACCAGTGGCAAGTCGAATAGCCGATGGACAGGAAGATCGGCTTGTCCCGACGCCGGGCCTCGGCAAAGGCCTCGTCTCCCCAGGGATACCAGTCGACCGGATTGGCGGCATGCTGAAGAAGGTAGGGACTCTTTTCGTGGATCAGACGGTTCGGAGATGGTCCGGATACCATGCGATGGTTCGCCTCCCCTCAAGAATCCATGGCCATTTTTTTGGTTTTCGTCTATGTAGGGCCATCATCATAACCCATTTCGGCGCAAATGGAAGACCATTCTTCGAGAGGGGGCCGGGACATGGATGAAACGATCAGATCGCTGATCCGAAAAAAGGGGGCCTGCGTCCTGGCCACGGCGGCGGGAGGACAACCCCACTGTTCCCTGATGTCGTATGTGGCGGACGAGACGTGCAGGGAGTTCTACATGCTTACCCTGTCCGGTACGAGGAAATACGAGAATCTCCTGGCGAACAGCGCCGTGAGTCTCCTGATCGACACCCGTGATGAGGATGTCCGCCGTCAGGAAGAGGTACGGGCGCTGACGGTCACCGGTGTGTTTAAGAAGATGGATGATCCTCAGAAGGAGGCCGACATCCTCCGGAAATTGTTCACAAGACACCCCCATCTCCGGGAACTCCCCCTGAACGGGCCGGTAAAAGTGATCACCGTACAGGCCGCCGCCTTTCAGCTCCTCGCAGGGTTGAGCCGCGCCCGCATCGAGGAGGCGGACGGTTGAGCACAGCGGTTTCCGCATGCCACGATCGATGCCAGGCCTCATGCTGCGGAAACCCAGGACGGATTCGCCACGAAGTCGGCGCGGCCCGTCAATTCACGCCCCCTGATCCAGGCTGAATATTCCGGCAAACCAGCCGTTCGGGGTGTCGAACGCATCGCAGTGGTAGCGGTTATTCCTCCCGGCGGTTCGGAACGCTCTTCCCCGGGAATCCCGGCAGGATCGGGGCCGGGCTGGAGGGAGACGAGGTTCAGGCATGCATCGAAGTGATCCCCAAACGGGTGTATGGATGATGGTCGCCACCGCTTCGCTCTGGAGCATAGGGGGCCTGTTCATCAAGGTGATCGACTGGAATCCCTTCGCCATCGCGGGCGTTCGAAGCCTCATCGCATCGCTGGTCGTCATGGCCTTTCTCGGCAGGCCGAAAATCCGCTTCACCTTCCCCCTGCTGGCCGCTGCCGTGGCCAATGCGGCCACCATGCTCCTCTTCGTCGCGGCCAACAAAACGACCACCGCGGCCAACGCGATTCTGCTCCAGTATATGGCGCCCGTATTCACGGGCGTGATCGGGGCCCTGCTGCTGAAAGAAAGGATGCGCCGGGAACAGTGGATCTCCGTATTCTTCGTCGCGGCGGGCATGACGATCATGTTCGCGAACCGGCTGGGAGGGGGACGGATGGTTGGCGACCTCATCGCATTGATGTCGGGGGTGACGTTCAGCTTTTATTTCGTCTTCATGCGGATGCAGAAGGAGGGATCGCCGCTGGCATCCAACCTTCTGTCCCAGTGGATTGCCGCAGGGGTATGCCTGGCGGTCTCTCTTTTTCTGCCCCCGCCGCGATTCACCCAAGAATCCGTCGCGGCCATATTGGTGCTCGGCATCGTTCAAATCGGCCTCCCTTCCGTCCTGATCGCCCATGCGATCAAGCGGATCTCAGCGGTGTCCGCAAACCTGATTGCCGTGATCGAGCCATTGCTCAATCCGTTGTGGGTGTTTCTCGTGCTGGGCGAACATCCGGGCATGAACACGATCATCGGCGGCGCCGTCATCCTGGGCGCGGTGACCTGGGTCTCCACGATCAGCGCCCGCAGGGGTGCACGATAGGATATCGCGCCACCAGGATCGGCAAAGGCCGTCCTCTCCCGGCGTTCCGGTACAAAGCCTTGATCGCAGACCCGTTTGGTGATAAGAAAAGGGATCATTGGCCATACTGTGGCACTTCTTCCGCTTAAGGAGACGATTTATGGAAATCAAGATGATCCAGGCTCCACCCGAAAAAAGAAAGGCAAAACCCACCGATGAATCCAAGCTGGGTTTCGGAAAGACCTTCACCGATCACATCTTCACGATGCCCTGGCACGCAGGAAAGGGATGGCACGATCCGAAGATCGAACCTTACCGGCCCTTTCAGCTCGATCCGACGGCGATGTGCCTCCACTACGCCCAGGAAATCTTCGAAGGTTTGAAGGCCTATCGTGGGAAAGGGGGCGCCATTTATCTCTTCCGGCCCCTGGAAAATGTGAGGCGGATGAACGTCTCTGCGGGGCACCTCTGCATGCCTCAGATCGACGAGGGGCTCTTCATGGAGGCGATGACAAAACTGGTCCTGCTGGAAAAGGACTGGATCCCCCACGGCAGCGGGACATCCATGTACATCCGGCCGACGATGATCGCCACGGAACCGGCCCTGGGCGTTCATGCGGCGAACGAATACCTTTTCTTCATCGTCGTGGGGCCGGTGGGAACCTATTACCCCGAAGGTTTTTCTCCGACTCGAATCTTCGTGACCGAGGAATATTGCCGGGCCGCCCCCGGGGGAATCGGATACTGCAAGGCCGGCGCCAACTATGCGGCCAGCCTTTACGCGGGCGAGATCGCCAAGAAGATGGGTTATACGCAGGTCCTGTGGCTCGATCCGGCCGAGCGAAAATACGTCGAGGAGGTGGGAACGAGCAACATGTTCTTCCTGATCGACAACGAGCTGATCACCGCCCCCCTGGGAGGAACGATCCTTCCCGGCGTCACCCGCGATTCGGTCCTGTGTCTTGCCCGGAGCTGGGGCATGAAGGTTTCGGAAAGACGTCTCTCCATGGATGAGATCATGGATGCCATCGCGAACGGCACGATGCAGGAGGCCTTCGCTTCCGGCACCGCGGCGATCGTCTCGCCGGTGGGCCAGATCTATTACCGCAAGAAGGAATATGCGATCGGCGAGGGTAAAATTGGCAAGTTAACGGAAAGACTGTACAACGAGCTCCTCCAGATCCAATATGGGATGAAGGACGATCCTTTCGGATGGCGCCTCAAGATTGCCGACTGACGCAGCGGAGGAACCGATACCTCCCTTGATCCGGGAACTTGGGAATGGAATCCACAGGGATGTGGAAAAGGCTGTGGACAATGCTGTTGATAACTTTTGTAACTCTTCAAATGTCACGATTTTCTACCGGTTTGCACAAGAGGTAGGCACAAATATGTCGTTTGATTTCGATAACTTGCAAAATCATAGTGCTATACCGGCCAGTTACGGATCTCGGGAGCCGGGTTATAAACGGCCGGGGAGGAATGTGCTGTTTTTGCACTCCCCGAAGGTTTCGTCAGGCCTGCGAAAAAACCGTGTCCCGGCCACCGCATGGATGGCGGGAATCGCCTCCCTCTTCTGGGCAACGATCCTTCTGTTACCCGGCCCCGCCCTCGGCGCCGGGGCCCTCTCCCTGGAGCAATTGACCGCACGGACCCAGGAGACCTATGAAAAGACCAGGGACCTGAAGGCCGCTTTCATCCAGGAGATCACGATCAAGTCCATGAAAAAGACCGAACGCGAAGAGGGGACGCTCTGGATGAAGAATCCGAAAATGATGTTTTGGGATTACCGGAAACCGAAAGAGAAAAAGCTGGTCATCAACGCCCGGACGGCATGGCTGTATGTTCCCGAAGACCGGGTCGTTTATGTCCAGAAGGCCGAAGATGTTTACCGGTCGCGTACAGCCGTCAAGTTCCTCTCCGGCATCGGCAAACTCTCGGAGGATTTTCATCTCCGTTTCTCAAAGGAGAATCCGGTGGACCCGGAGGGAAATTATCTGCTGACCCTTACGGCCAAGGAGAAGGGACACGGCATCGACCGCCTCCATCTGACCGTGGACGGCAAAAACTTTCATATCGTCCGGTGTCTTTTCGATGACATGTACGGGAACACCACGGGTCTGCGCTTCAGCGACATCCAGACCAACACCGGCGTTTCCGACACCTTTTTCACCTTCAAGCCGCCCGCCGGCGTCGAGGCCGTCCAAATGTCGCGGTGAGGACCGCTTCGGAAGGGATCGCGGCGGCGATGCGCTGACAGGGTCCGATCCGCTCGCGTCACGGGAGCGCGGGATTTGAAGAGGCCGGGGATGCCGCTTCGATCCCGGCCGGCGGCGCACGCGAGACGGGGCAGATTCGCCTTGGAGGAGCCTTCATGATCCGCATCGACCTCGGGACAACCGGGCTTCCGAAAGACGACCTCGAATGGCTGGAAACGGACGGTTGCGGCGGGTATGCCTCCAGCACCCTGGAACATCGCCACACGCGGCGTTACCACGGTCTGCTGGTGGCCAACCTCCGGACGCCGGAGGGCAGGCACGTCCTGTTGTCCAAGCTTGAGGACTCGCTCCACGCCGGAGGAATGGAGTATTTTTTCAGTTCACACCGCTATCCCGGGGTCCTGTTTCCCCCTGGCCCCCCCGTTCTTTCGGCGTTTTTGTTCGAAGGCTGTCCC
This sequence comes from uncultured Syntrophaceae bacterium, assembly GCA_964637025.1. Classification (GTDB taxonomy): domain Bacteria; phylum Desulfobacterota; class Syntrophia; order Syntrophales; family UBA5619; genus UBA5619. Next base: position 35,233 of record CAZWTL010000013.1, read on the forward strand.
CGCTTCATCGGCCGGGCGGGGGGGGCCGCCGTGACCAAGTCGATCCTGATGCCCCGCGGCAAGGGGGTTCTGATGGTCCGCTACGACCTGGAACGCTGTCCGAAAGAGGGGATGCTACGGATCAAACCCTTTCTGGCATTCCGCGGATACCACAGCCTCACCCGGCAAAACGAGGCGTTCCGCGGCAGCGCCTCTGCCATCGATAACGGCTTCCGGATCGAACCCTACGAGGGCATGCCCCCCCTCTTCATGCAGACGTCGCGGGCATCCCAATGGACCCCTGCACCTGTCTGGTACAGGAGTTTTCAGTATGTGGAAGAACGGGAGAGAGGTTTCGACTGGGAGGAGGATCTCTTCCTGCCGGGAATCGTCGAGGTTCCGGTCGCAAGAAAGTGCACGGTGATTCTCACCTTCTCCTGCACCACTTGCCCTCCGAACCCGCATGCGATGTGGAAGGCCGAGGTCATCCGCAGGGGACGCGAGCGGATGGAGGACACAAGGAATTTCGAGCGATCGGGGATCCGCGCCGCGGGCTGCGGGGCATCCCCGCTCCCCGAAGGCAACGGACGATCTCCTTCGGATCCATCCGACCCGGGGCAATCCCCGGGAATGACGCTTGCGGGGGGAGCCACGGGGGAGGAGAGGGGGATTTGGGCTGTGCTGCTGGAATCCGCCAGGTCTTTTGTGATCACGACGCCGTCCGGAAGGCCGGCCGTGATCGCCGGATATCCCTGGTTCGGGAGTTGGGGACGGGACACCCTGATCTCGCTTCCCGGCCTCTGTTTTGCCACGGGCCGCCTGGCCGAAGGGATCGCGATCCTGACGGAACTCGGCCGGCACGAACGGGAAGGCCTGCTGCCCAACTTCTTCGCGGCGGACGGAGAGCCGGGGGCCTACAACACCGTCGACGGCTCCCTCTGGTATTTCTGGGCGATACAGGAGCTTCTCCGGGTTTCAGGGGACAGGGCCCTGGTCCGCGACCGCTTCTGGCCCGTCATGAAGCGAATCCTCCGGGCGTTTGTCGACGGAACGCGGTTCTCAATCGGCATGGATCGCGATGGACTGCTCCGGGCAGGCGATGGCCTCTCGGCCCTCACCTGGATGGACGCCACGGTAAACGGAATTCCCGTCACCCCGCGGCACGGATGCCCCGTGGAGATCAACGCCCTCTGGTACAACGCCCTCTGCTTCGGCCGGGAGCTGGCGCTCGGGTTTGGTGAATCCGCGTTTTACGGCAGCGATGCGATCCCTCGTCTGGACCGCTCGTTCCGGAAGGTTTTCTGGAATCCCCGGGAGAACTGCCTGGGGGACGTCTTTCGCGACGGCGTTCTGGATCCCTCGGTGCGTCCGAATCAGATCTTCGCCGTATCCCTTCCCTACTCCCCCCTCAGTCTCGAGGAGCAGGCATCGGTCGTCCGCGTCGTCCGTCAGAGGCTCCTGACGCCCTGCGGGCTCAGGACCCTCTCGCCTGCCGATCCGGCCTACCGGGGCCGCTATCGGGGAGACCCAGCCCACCGGGACGGCGCTTACCACCAGGGAACGGTCTGGCCATGGCTTCTGGGGGCTTTCGGGGAGGCCTCCCTGCGGGTTTCCGGAAATCCGGAACAGGAAAGGGAAACCCTCCGCCGATATCTCCGCTCGTTTCTCGGTCGCCATCTGAGAGAGGCGGGGATCGGCAGCGTCTCGGAGGTGTTCGACGGGGATCCGCCCCACCGCCCGGGCGGATGCATTGCCCAGGCCTGGAGCGTCGCCGAACTGGTCCGCCTCTATGCCCTGCTCTTCAACGGCTGAACGTTTTTTATCGGATGCGTTCGTGGTATCATGGTAACGGTGGACTCGAGGAGACAGTGATCATGCGCATCCTGATGTTCGGATGGGAATTTCCGCCCCGGATGAGCGGCGGCCTCGGAACAGCCTGCTACGGCATGACGGCCGCCCTCGCCGGCCTCGGCCACCGGATCACCTTCGTGGTGCCGCAGGGTCCGGGGTCAGGGGCAGCCCCCTTTCTCGATCTGGTGTCCGCGTCCGAAATCCCCCTGTCCGAGGCCGACCGGAATAGGGCCGCAGAGCCGCTTCCCGGGCGTCTGGCGCTCCACCCCCTTCGCTCCCTGCTTCACCCCTATCTGGACCGGCGTGGCTACCGCGCGTTCTATCTGTCCGAGCAGCAAAGGTTCCCGGAGATCTTGGGCGTCTATGGACCGGATCTCATCGCCGAGGCCATCCGTTACGGCCGGGCCAGCGGCGTTCTCGCCGGCGCCCTCTCCTTCGACGTCATTCATGCCCACGACTGGATGACCGTCCCTGCCGCGCTGTTTGCCCAAAGGATCAGCGGCCGCCCCGTGGCGTTCCATGTCCATTCGCTCGAGTACGACCGGAGCGGCGAGAGCGTGAATCCGGACATTCTGGAGATCGAGCGGGAGGGCGTTGAAAAAGCCGACCGGATCATCGCCGTCAGCCACCGGACCAAGCGGATGATCGTGGAATGCTACGGCGTTCCGGAGGAGAAAATTTCCGTGGTCTACAACGCCGTCACTCGGCAGGAGGGCCGGAAAATCTACCGCACCGAGAGGCGGAGGGCGTCCGGGGAGCAGAAGGTCGTCCTTTTTCTCGGACGGATCACGTTTCAGAAAGGGCCGGACTACTTCGTCGAGGCGGCGTCCCAAGTCATCCATGCCGTCCCGAACGTCACTTTCGTGATGGCCGGCGCCGGAGACATGATGGGACGGATGATCGAACGGGTGGGAGAGCTCGGGATTGGAGACCGTTTCCATTTCACCGGCTTCCTCCAGGGAGAGGAGATCGAACGGATCTTTTCCATGAGCGATCTCTATGTGATGCCGAGCGTTTCGGAACCTTTTGGCATCTCCCCGCTTGAGGCGATGATGTACGACGTCCCGGTGATCATCTCGCGCCAGTCCGGCGTCTCCGAGATCCTGAAGCACGCGCTCAAGGTCGATTTCTGGAACGTCCGGGATATCGCCGCCAAGATCATCGCGGTCCTGAAGCACCCGGTGCTCGCCGGCGAGATGGCGGAAAGAGCCCGCGAGGAACTCAGGGCCATCCGATGGGAAAACGCCGCGGAGCGGATCGCGTCGATCTACGGAGAGATGGTGTCCGGCGCCCGGAAAGGAAGAGCCTCCTGAAGCCGCCGAACCCGGGGAATCGCCCCTCTCGTGAAACGGACTGCCCCGTGAACGCCCCATGCCGTCAGAGCGCGCGGCGCAGAGGAATGTGACCGGAGATGCCGAACGTCTGCCTCTATTTTCAGGTCCACCAGCCCTGTCGTCTGCGGCGGTACTCCTTCTTCGACGTGGGGCGGATTCACGACTACGAGGACGGGGACGAGAACCGTCGGATCCTGAACCGGGTGGCGGAGAAGTGCTATCTGCCCGCCGGCGCGATCCTCATGCAGATGATCGAGGAATACGGCGGCGCATTCCGGATCGCATTTTCGCTCTCCGGGGTCGTCCTCGATCAGATCGAACGATACCGGCCCGATGTCCTCGAGCTCTTCCAGCGTCTGGGCGCCACGGGATGCGTCGAGTTCCTCAACGAAACGGACAGCCACTCCCTCGCCTTCCTGTCGTCGCCGAGGGAATTCCGGGCCCAGGTGCTCAGGCACCGCGAGCGGATCCACTCCCTGTTCGGGCAGGAGGCCCGCACCTTCCGGCACACGGAATTGATCTACAGCAACGCCCTCGCGGCAGTGGTGGAGCGGATGGGTTACCGGGCGATCCTCGCGGAAGGAACCGAAAAAATCCTTGGAGGGCGGAGCCCCAATCTGGTATACCGCCCTTCGGGGTGCAGGAGACTGAAGCTCCTCCTGCGCAACTACAGGCTTTCGGATGACGTATCCTTCCGTTTTTCGGACCGGAGGTGGAACGAATACCCGCTCACGGCGGCCAAATACGCCCACTGGCTCCACCGAATTCGGCGGGAAGAGGCGGTCATCAACCTCTTCATGGACTACGAAACCTTGGGCGAGCACCAGTGGCCTGAGACGGGCATTTTCGACTTCCTCCGGTCGTTTCCCGGAGAGATCCTCCGGCGCCCTGATTTCAGTTTCCGGACGCCCGCGGAAGCGGTGGAGGCCCACGACGCGGCTGCGGAAATCGACTGTCCCGATTTCATCTCCTGGGCGGATGCGGAGCGGGATACAACGGCCTGGCTCGGCAACGCCATGCAACGGGATGCCGCCTGCAAGCTGTACCGGATCGAGAGCGCCGTGCGCCGGCGAAAGGACGAGAGGCTTTTGCGGACCTGGCGGATGTTGCAGACATCCGACCATTTTTATTACATGTGCACGAAATGGTTTTCCGACGGGGATGTTCACCGCTACTTCAACCCCTACGAGTCGCCCTACGAGGCGTACATCAACTACATGAACATCCTTGACGACTTTTCTCGATCCCTCAAAGCAAAATGTGCAAAGGAGTGAAAAGATGACGGGAACGGCCCATTGCCTGTTCGAGGTGAGTTGGGAGGTGTGCAACAAGGTCGGGGGGATTTACACGGTTATCCGGAGCAAGCTGCCGGAGGCGACCCGGATCTTCGGCAGAAATTACTTCCTCCTCGGCCCGGACCTCAAGACGAACCTCGAATTTGAGGAGACGGACGAGGAGTGCTGGAACCGGATCCGTGAGGGGATCGCGATCAAGGAGATCCCCTGCCGCTTCGGGCGCTGGAAGGTTCCGGGCGAACCCAAGGTCATCCTCGTCAACTTCGGCAAGAAGTACGACAAGGACCAGCTCCTCTACAGGATCTGGGAGGACTACGGCGTCGATTCCATCGCCGGAGGCTGGGACTACATCGAGCCGGTCATGTTCAGTTACGCCTGCGGCGAGGTGATCGAAACGGTCCACAACCTCCTCGTGCGCCCCAGGAACATGGGCAGCGTCGCCCAGTTCCATGAATGGATGACGGGGGCCGGACTCCTCTGCCTCAAGAAGAGGGTGCCGGAGATCGGAACCGTTTTCACGACGCATGCGACCATGCTCGGACGGGCCCTGGCCGGTTCCGGCGTCGACATCTACACGGCCATGGACCACATCTCCCCCCAGCGTGAGGCCGGCGCCCACAACATCACGGCCAAATGCTCGATGGAGACGGTGTCGGCCCGCGAGGCGGACTGCTTCACGACGGTGAGCGAAATCACTGCCACGGAGGCGAAGAATTTCCTGGGCCGCTCTCCGGACCTGATCACCCCCAATGGCCTCGACATGGAGCATATCCGGGACCATGCGGCGGATCGTATGGAAGCGCTGAAATTCCGCGAGAAACTCCTGGCAGCCGCCAGCCGGTTTCTGCGCCGGGATGTTCCCGCCAACACCAGGATCATGCTGATCTCGGGGCGCTACGAATACCGAAACAAAGGGATCGATGTCTTTCTCGAAGCCCTGGGCCGCCTGAACAACGAACTGGGTCCGGACGAAACGGTCCTCGCTTTCCTGTTTGTCGTGGGGGGCTACACGGATCTGATCCCCTCGCTACAGAGCGACACGGTCCGGCCGGATCCCGCAAATCCGCCCATCGCCACCCATCGACTGCAAAACGAGGCCTCCGATCCGATCCTCCGGGCGTGCGACCGGCTGGGTCTGCGCAATCTCCCGCAGAACCGTGTCCAGGTGATCTTCAGCCCGGCTTACCTCAACGGCCACGACGGCCTGATCAACATGACCTATTACGAGGCGCTTGCCGGCTGCGACCTCGGAATATTCCCCTCCTATTACGAACCGTGGGGATACACCCCGCTGGAGAGTGCGGCCCATGCCGTGGCCACCATCACGACCGACCAGGCCGGCTTCGGCATCTGGGCGCAAGAGGCGGGCGGCGAATGCAGGGGAATCATCCTCCTCCGGCGCCTGGGACAGCCGACAGAGGCGATCACGAACCATCTCCATGACCTTCTGAGGGATTTCCTCGACATGAACGAGGAACAGGTGCAGTGCATGCGGGCCGATGCCCGCGCCGTCGCCGCGCGCGCGAACTGGAAGGATTTCTACCGGAACTACACGGAAGCCTACAACCGGGCCCTTCGCGCCGCCGTGCTCCGCACGGAGAGCATCGCCGCCAAGGAACTCAAGACGGAGCTCAAACACACCTTCGCCGGAACCGTCTCGGTCCAGCCCCATTTCCGGTCCTTTACCGCGGTGGCCAACCTCCCCGACAAGATTTCCCGGCTCCGGGAGCTCGCCTACAACCTCTGGTGGAGCTGGAACCCCCGCGCCCGCGACCTTTTCTCCTCCCTGGATCCGAAGCTCTGGACCCGCATGGGCAACAATCCCGTGAGAATGCTGGAGACGATCTCGCGAGGGCGTCTGCTGGAGGCCTCGGAAAACGCCAGCTACCTGATCCTCTACAAGGAGATCTTCCAGCAGTTCGACAGTTACATGGAGGACCGGACCCCCTCGGCGCAGATCGGCCCCCTCAACGGACTGAAATGGCCGCAACCGGTGGCCTACTTCTCCACCGAATACGGTCTGCATGAATGTCTTCCGATCTATTCCGGCGGCCTGGGCACCCTGTCGGGCGATCACCTGAAAACGGCCAGCGATCTGAACATCCCCCTTGCAGGCGTCGGCCTCCTGTACAAGAACGGTTTCTTCCGCCAGATCATCGACAAAACCGGGACGCAGATCGAGGAGTACCCGGTAAGCGACTTCACGAGCATGCCCGTCCGCACCGTGCAGGACGAGAGGGGCAACGCCGTGCAGATCTCGATCGAACTCCCGGGAAGGACGCTTTTCGCGAACATATGGGAGGTCCAGGTGGGACGCATCTCGCTCTACCTCCTCGACACGGATGTCCCGCGCAACACCCCCCAGGACCGGAAGATCACGGAGCGCCTCTACTGCGCCGATCCCCGGACGCGGATCGAACAGGAGATCCTCCTCGGAATGGGCGGGGTTCGCCTCCTCAGGAAGCTCGGGCTCCGTCCCCGCGTCTACCACATCAACGAGGGGCATTCGGCCTTCCTGCTGTTCGAGCGGATTGGTTCCCTGATGACGGAGGAAGGGCTTTCCTTCGACGAGGCAAGCGAAATCGTCCGCGGCAGCACCGTCTTCACGACCCACACGCCGGTCGAGGCGGGGAACGAACGGTTCAGCAGCGAACTGATCGAACACTACTTTTCGAATTTCGTGAAACGGACCGGAATCTCCTGGTCGCAGTTTTGGGAACTCGGAAGGAAGGAGAGCGGCGAGGGGAAACCCTTTTTCATGACCATCCTCGCCCTCAAGATGGCCCACAAGAGCAACGCGGTGAGCCGCCTTCACGGCCAGGTGTCCCGCCGGATGTGGCGGGAGGTCTGGAAAGGCTACGACGAATCGGACATCCCGATCAGCCATATCACGAACGGCGCCCACATCCTCTCCTACATCTCCCCGAGAATGAAGGCCCTTCTGGATTCCTATCTCGGCTTGGACTGGGACCGCCACATCAGCGACTCCGAGCGGTGGGTACGCATCCAGGACATTCCCGACAACCTCCTCTGGAGGACGCGCCACGAACTCAAGCAGAAACTGCTCGACCTCATCCGGGACGATCTCGACCGGAACTGGGTGAAGTACGGTTATTCCAAGACCTGGCGGGAGGAGCTTTTCGCGAGGCTCAACCCCGCGGCCCTCATGATCGGCTTCGCCCGCCGCTTCGCTCCTTACAAGCGGGCCGACATGATCCTTTCCGATCTCGATCGTCTGGACCGGATCCTGAACCACCCCACGCGTCCCGTGCACATCGTCTTCGCCGGCAAGGCGCACCCGAACGACGACATGGGCAAGGATTTGGTCAAGAAGGTCATCTCCGTATGCAAGGACGAGCGGTTCCGCGGAAAGATTTTCTTCATCGAGGGGTACGATATCCGGGTCGCCCGTCACCTCGTCCAGGGGGTGGATGTGTGGCTGAACACCCCCAGAAGACCGCTGGAGGCCAGCGGAACCAGCGGCGAGAAGGTGGTCGCCAACGGGGTGCTCAACCTCAGCGTCTGCGACGGCTGGTGGGTCGAGGGAAACGACGGGACGAACGGGTGGACGATCGGCCCCACCGTGAAGGGCATCAGCGTCGAGTCGGCCGGCACCGATGAGGATGACGCCCAGTCCCTCTTCGCGCTTCTGGAAAACAGCGTCGTCCCCCTCTTTTATGAGCGGGAAGTATCGGGCGTTCCCGAAAGGTGGATCGCCATGATCAAGCGTTCCATGCAGACCCTCATCCCCCGTTTCAATACGGAGCGGATGCTGGTCGAATACTACCACAACCTCTACCTGCCCACGGCCCGGCGGGAACACGAACTCTACGGGGAGGCCTTCCGAATGGCTCGGGAGCTGGCCGATTGGAAACGGAAGATCCCGATGCGCTTTTCCTCGCTGCGCCTTCTGGACCTCAGCATCGAGGGGATCCGCGGGGACACCATCCTCGTGGAGCGGCCCCTGGAGGTCAGCATCCGCATCGACCCCGGCAAGTTGGAGCCCAAGGAGATCTTCGCGGAGCTCGTCATCGGAAGGAAGGATGGCGGAGGCTTCGCGGAACCGCCGGATTACGTTCCCCTGAAGCAGGAGGGAAAGGAGTCCAAAGACGGGATCCTGACCTTTTCCGTCTCCTACACGGTTCGGAAGAACGGCACATACGCTTACGGCATACGGGTGCTGCCGTTCCACCCGCACCTCGCCGCCAAACAGGAGACCGGGCTGGTCTACTGGGGATAGGCATCGCCTTTCGTTCCCGGCGGCATGCAGGGGAGGCTCGCCGTCGGGTTGACCATTCACCGGCCGGGGGAACCTTATCGGCAGGACCCGTTCGACAAACGGTCCCCTGCGCGCGAAATTCCAGTCGTGGCCGAAATCATGGTGCATGGGCGATGCGGGACCTGTCGTCCTGCCGCGCACCCGGCCCCTTTTGTCCGCGGCGCAGGACGGCTGGTGATGATCGAAACGGAGGATGGCCCATCAGATGACGGGATCCAGCCGGGGCGTTGGGCGGCAGGGCGGAACGGATGACGCGGGAAGGGCCCGGGATCCGTCATGGGTCTCGGAATCGTCCGGCAGCGCACTCAAACCGACACGGGGATCGAAGGGAGGTTCGACATGGCAAGGGGGAATCGTTTATCATGGTCTTTCATCGCCCTGTTCACGCTTGGGGTATGGCTCGCCACGGATGCATGGGCCGTCGCGGCGGATCAGCCCATCCGGTGGAAAGGGGGAAGCTGCTTCGGCCTGGCATCGCCGCTGGGCAAATATACGATCGTGCTGTGGAAGGAGAATGTGGAGAAGATGAGCGGCGGGAGGATCGCGATCGATCTCCATGATGCGGGCGAGATCGTCCCGCCGACCAAACTGTATGACGCCGTCAAGAGCGGCATCCTCGATTTCGCCCTGAACACGCCCGCTTGGCAGAAGGGGAAATACCCCGCCGGAGACCTCTTTTTTACGCTGATCGGCGGCATCACGGAATTCAATGACTTGGTGCTCTGGATGTACGGCGGGGGAGGCAAAGAGCTGGAGCAGGAGATGTATCAGGACGAGCTGATCGTCCTGCCCCTGGGGTTGACGCCCCCCGAAGAGGTATGGACCAAAAAGCCCGTTAAGAACCTGGCGGACCTCAAGGGAATGAAAATCCGTTCCGCCGGGCTCTGCATGGACCTGTGGGAAAAGCTGGGGGCGTCCGTCGTGCTCTTGGCCGGCGGCGAGGTCGTCCCCGGTCTCCAGAGGGGATTGATCGACGGTGCGGAATTCCTGGACGCATCCATGGACTACGCGCTGGGCCTCCACGAAGTCTGCAAGTACCGTTTTGGGCCGCCCGTGCACATGTCCAACAACATCTTCCAGCTCCTGATCAAGACGAATTCGTGGAAAGAGCTGCCCGCCGACCTGAAGGCGATCGTGGAGAACGCCGCGATGTCGGCCTCGTTCCAGGGATATGCAAAATTCTGGATGGACTCCATCGAGTACGACCAGAAGATCCGCAAGTACGGAACCGTCACCACCAAGCTCTCGAAATCCGATCAGGCCAGGGCCAGGCAGATGGGCGTGGAGATCCTCGAGAAAAAGGCCAAGGAAGACCCATTCTTCGCCAAGGTATGGAACTCCCAGAAAGAATTCGTGCGGAAAAGCAGGCCCTACTACGATCTGACCAAATTCGATTGACGGCGCGCCGGAGACGGGGCTGGACGCGCCGCGACCCCTTCGCAAGAAGGGCGGCGGATGAATGAGGAGTGGTCATGAAATGGATCAGGCACATCGACCGGATCAGTGAATGGACGGGAATCGCCGCCGCCTGGATCGTCGTTCCCCTCACGCTGCTCGTCACCTACGAGGTGGTGATGCGCTTCTTATTCAACGCGCCCTCCAATTGGGGGTATGACGTTTGCTGGATGCTCTATGGCGCATCGTTCATGATGGGCGGCGCCTACACCTTGCTCCACAAGGGCCACGTCCGGATCGACATCGTCTACAACGTCATGTCGCCGCGGATCAAGGCGATCTTCGATACGGTCGTATATCTCGTCTTCTTCCTGTTCGTGACGATCGTGTTCGCATGGGCCGGGATCCGATTTGCCTCTGAATCCTGGTCGGTCGGGGAGCATCTTTCCACATCGACCTGGAAATTCCCCTCCGGCCCCATCAAAACGGTCATCCCCGCGGCCTACCTCCTCCTCAGCCTTCAAGGCCTGGCGGAACTGGTCCGCTGCCTGTCGCGCCTCGGGAAGAGAGGACCCGCGGAATGAGCCCCGAACAAATCGTCGCCCTCTTGATGTTCGTCATCCTGCTGGCGATCGTGATCAGCGGGGTGCATCTCGCGTTCGCGCTCATGCTGATCGGGCTCGTGTTCGGCCTGATCTTTCAGGGCGCATCCTTTCTCCCCATGGCCGTCCTGCAGACCTTCGACGTGATGGAGAACGAGGTGATGATCGCGGTTCCCCTCTTCGTCTTCATGGGGACCATCCTGGAGCGGACCGGAATCACCGAGAGGGTCTATCAGAGCCTGTACGAATGGTTCGGACCGGTCCGGGGCGGGTTGGCCATTGCCACGGTGGTCACCTGCACGATATTTGCCGCCTGCACGGGCGTCATCGCAGCGACCGTCACCACGATGACCCTGATCGCGATTCCCTCCATGCTCAAGCGGAGGTACGACAAGGGTCTCGCCTGCGGGGTGGTCTGCGCCGGAGGAAGCCTGGGGATCCTGATTCCGCCGAGCGTCATGCTGGTGATGTACGGTCCCATGGCGAACCTCTCCGTGGCCAAGCTCTTCGCGGCGGCCCTGTTCCCCGGTCTTCTGCTGTCGGCGCTTTATCTGTTCTACATCGGGATCAGGTGCTGGCTCGATCCGAAGGCGGCGCCCGCCATTCCCGAAAATGAGCGCCCCCCCTACACACGGAAGCTGATCAGGGAGAGCGTCCGCACCATGTTCCCCTCGATCCTCCTGATCGTCGCGGTCCTGGGATCGATCATGGCGGGGATCGCCTCCCCGACCGAGGCTTCCGGCGTCGGCGCCTTCTTTGCGCTGCTGCTGGCGGGACTTTACAGGCGTTTGTCCTGGGAAAACATGAAGCAGTCGGTCCATGCCACCCTGCTCGTCACGTCCATGGTCTGTTTCATCATCATCGGGGCCGGCATCTTCAACGCCGTTTTTCTCTACCTGGGGGGCGGGAAGCTGGTGGCCCGCCTGATGATCGGGCTCCCCTTCGGGAGAGGGTTCGTCCTGTTCGTCATGATGCTCATTCTCTTCATCGGGGGATGGTTCATCTCGTGGCAGGCGCTCCTTTTTATCATCGTTCCCGTTTTTCTCCCGGTGGTCGCGGAATTGCAGTTCGATCCGCTCTGGTTCGGCATGCTGGTCTGCGTGAACCTCCAGATGTCGTTCCTGACCCCTCCGTTCGCCTACGCGATCTTCTTCGTCAAGGGATCTGCGCCGCCCGAGGTCACGACCTGGGACATTTACCGGGGAGTCGTTCCGTTTGTGGTGCTTCAGGCGGTGGGATTGCTCATCTGCGTCCTGTATCCCGAGATCATCCTCTGGCTCCCCCGGGCAACGCTGGGGGCGGGCATGGGATGACCATTCCGATGGGGACTTGTTGCGTGACAGTCGATAATCTGGACCCTCGAACCGCCGGCATCCGGACCGGTGCATTCGGAAAAGAAAATGCCGTGAATGCCGAAGATGGCCCCCTCCTGCCCGCGTTCAGCGGACGCCCATGATCGACGCCGCAGCGGCGCGGGGATCGCGTTCGGGCCAGCGGCCGCCGTCCACCCGGGCCAAGAAATCGCCGACGATGGCGTTGAAATCGTCCGGTTCCTCCACGTTGATGGCGTGGCCGCAGTTCGGCATCACGGCCAGGGCCGCGGTCCGGATGTTTCGCTTCATCAGGATCCCCGGAGCAAGGCAGGGCCAGTCTTCGTCGCCCGTCATGATCAACGTCGGCGCCCCGAGGGCCTTCATCCGATCCGCCAGTTCATAGAGCGAAGGTCTTTCCCGCTGGCAGCCGAGCATGGTGTTTGCCGAGCCGACGGCGGAATGCCGGGACAGCCTCACCTTGAATTCGGCAAATCCACGGGGGTCCTTGTTCTGAAGCTGCACGCGGGCCGGACCGTACGCATACTGTTCGGAAAACACGCCCATGCCGCGCTCCCGAATGACCTCCGCGACCCTCTCCGCCTCCGAGCGGAACGGCTCGCGCTGCGACGGCTCCGCGCCGTAGCCGCAACCGCAGACGGTCAGCGACAGGGCGCGCGCCGGATGACGGAACCCGAAGTGCAGTGCGGCGAAGCCGCCCATCGACAGGCCGACCACATGGGCCCGCCCGATGTCGAGATGATCCATCACCGCGGCAATGTCGTCGGCCGCGCGGTTCTGGGAGTAGCGGCAGACCTCTTCCGGCACGTCCGAGGGGGGATAGCCGCGCGCGTTATAAGCGATGACGCGATGGCGCCGTCCGAAATGCCTGATCTGCGGCTCCCAGCTGTACAGGTCGCCGGCGAATTCGTGCACGAAGACCACCGGCGTTCCCGATCCGGTCTCCTCGTAGTAGAGCTTCACCCCGTCGTCGGTCGTTGCATAAGGCATCATCCCCTCCCCCGGCATTTGCTTCCGGAAACACCATTGCTGCGACAAGGCCCAACCCGGCCGGCACAATCCCCACGGAGGCAAAGCCGACCGGGCTGCCTGAGTCTCGGCGCTGCGCTTTCATGGGAAGAGGCGCCGCAGCCCGGCTTTGAAGCCGTCATGGACCGCCGATCGCGGAACATCCGTCGGACGGCGGATTTACCGCCTGTTGATAAACCAGAGGATCAGGGTGAGGATGATGCTGATCAGGATGCTCGTGGTCAGCGGGAAATAGAAGGAGACATTCTTCCCTTTCCAGAAGAAATCCCCGGGAAGCCTCCCGATCCAGGGAATTTTCCCCGCAAAAATCAGTGCCAGGCCGACTGCCGCGATCACGATCCCGACGATCAGCAGAAACCGGCCAACACCCGAAAGGTCAACCATCGCCCGTCCCCCCGGATCACCAGTCAAACGGCTCATCCCGATCGAAGTCGGGGTTGAGCGCCCGTTCGTCCACCTCCTGAGTGTAGATCTCCTGGAAGCCCAGGTCAAGCGCTGCGTCGACCACCCGATCGTACTCCGCCTTCGTGATCCGCCTGCCGAGCACGGGATCGCGCCGGACGGCCGGAACCGGGGTGTACTGGGCCATGAGGCTCAAAGGGATGGACGGGGAAATCTGCCTGATCAGCCTCAGCGCCTCCAGGCTGTTTTCAGTTTCCCCCGGCAGAACCAGGTGCCGGACGAGGACCCCCTTCCATGCGATGCCGTCCTCGATCTCCAGGGTGTCTCCCACCTGACGGACCATCTCCCGCAGGGCGTCCAGCGCGCGGTCCGGGTAGTCCGGTACGCCGGAGCATCGACTCCCGACCTCATTCAGGCCGTATTTGAAGTCGGGGAGATAGATCCCGACCCTCCCCTGGATCAGTTGCAGGATCTCTCGGCGCTCGTAGCCGCCGCAGTTGAAGACGAATGGGACCCTCAGCCCCCTCCTGCGGGCGATATCGAGGGCGTCCATGATCCCCGGCAGTTGCGGGGTCGGCGTCACCGGCTCGATGTTGTGGCATCCCTGCGCCTCGAGGCCCAGCATGATTCCGGCCAGCTGTTCCGCGGTGACGGCTCTTCCCGCGGGGGAATGGCTGATCTGCCAGTTCTGGCAGTAAACGCATTTGAGGTTGCAGGAGGAGAAGAAGATCGTTCCCGCGCCCCGCCTTCCCGAGAGCGGCGGTTCTTCGCCGTGGTGAGGAAGGGCGCTGGAGAGGATCAGCCGGTCGTCGAGGCGGCAGAACCCCTGCTCCCCGGCCGACCGTCTCGCCCGGCACATTCGCGGGCAGAGGACGCAGCTGTCCAGGATCTCCCGCAGCTCCCCTTTACAGCCGTCCGCTCCGGGATTCGGTTCGCCGGCGTCGGCGCTTTCACGGCTTGGCGATTCCTGCATCGGGCCTTCTCCACCGGGACGAGGCTTCAGAGCCTTTCCACCGCATCCCGAAGCCGGCCGCTCGCGATCATTTCGAGAAACGCCTCGCCGAGCGGCGCCGACAGTTCGACCGTCCGTCTCCAGTTCGCGATCCTTACCGCCGGCCTGTCCATGAACGTCTCGAAATCACCACGGTCCGGGATCCGTCCATCCGGCAGACTCCCGACGAACTCCTCCGAAGGATGGACCATCACGACGGAATCGAGGAAGCCTTCCGGTGGCCGGCGTTTCGTGAATCTCTTGTCCATCCATCCGGGGATGATCCGCTCCTGGTGGTGGAAAAAGAGGGTCAGCCCGCCGTTTCGCGTCCCGTAATCCTGGTTGATGTGGTAGTCGATCAAGCCCCCGTCCCGATAGACGCCGTCCGGGGCCTCGAAGATATCCCGCACGCCTGCAACGGCGATGGGGATTGCGCCGGAGGCGACCACGGCGGCCTTGAAATTGACCTCCGAGAGCGGGAAGCATCGGCCGCGGAACCCCTTGCGCAGGCAGAAATCAGGGGGCTGGACCCCGTAATAGAAGACGGTCCGCTCCGCAAAGCAGTGGATCAGATGCGGATCAAGGGCATTGGCCGCGAAGCCGAGAATAAACCCCAGTTTCTGCACCCAGAGCCGTTCGGAGGCCGTCAGGTGCTTCGCCCGGGAGGTCAGGATTGCCAGCCGGTAGGGCTTGCAGGCCAGCGCGAAGGAAAGGGCGTCGTCGTCGATGTAGCGGTCGACGATCCCTTGCAGGGACCGCAGGATGGTTTCCGGGGTATCCCGGCGGCCGTAACTGGCCTCGATATAGGCCTCCATCAGGGCGCGGTAGCTCTTCTCCGCCTCGGGCTGCAGCCAGGCCGCGAAACGCCACGCCCCGGCAGAGGCGCCGACCAGCCAGACCGGATGCCTCCGGCCGAGAAGACCCTCCCGGATGAGCGCGAGATCGAAACCGCTCGCAACCAGCCAGCGGGGCCCCCCGGCCGGTCCGAAAAAGGTCGCGATGCAATCCAGACTGAATCCCCCGGAACGGATGAGTTCGTAGGCCTTCTTTCCCGCCCGGACGCGGATGATCTCCCTGCTCATGTTCGAGACTCTCGCAAACGCCGAATCACCTTGACACGAATCGAGCCGTCCTGTAGATTATCGCCGCCCCTTGCGGCGGAATGGGCGTTTGTATCCGAACAGCGCCGCAATTGTCAATGGCCAATATGGGAAGGGAATGCCATGACGGAGATCAGAATCCAGATGGTTGAGATGGGCCGGCATGCCAGACGGGCTTCCGCCGTGCTCTCGCGGACCTCCGCCGACCTCAAGAACCGGGCGTTGAACGCCATGGCCGAGGCCCTCGTCCGCAACGGCGACCGCCTGATCCGGGAAAACGAGAAGGACCTCTCCCTGGCGCGGGATATGGGGCTTTCAGGCGCGATGATCGACCGCCTGACGCTGACGGAGAAGACCATAGCGGGAATAGCCAGGGGACTCGGCGAGGTGGCCGCCCTTCCCGATCCCGTCGGCGAGGTGATCTCCATGCGGAGGAGGCCGAACGGCCTCCTCGTCGGCCGGATGCGGATCCCCCTGGGGGTGATCGGCATCATCTACGAATCCCGGCCGAACGTCACGGCGGATGCGGCCGCGCTCTGCCTGAAGTCGGGGAACGCCGTCATCATGCGCGGCGGCTCGGAGGCGATCCATTCCAACCTTGCCATCGCCGGTATTCTCCAGGATGTCCTTCGGGACCTTGCCCTTCCGGAGACGGCGATCCAGGTCGTCCCCGTTACCGACAGACAGGCCGTCTACGAGCTTCTTCAACTGGAGGAATTCATCGACGTGATCATTCCCCGGGGTGGGGAGGAGCTGATACGTGCGGTGGTCAAGGATTCGAAGATCCCCGTGATCAAGCACTACAAGGGGGTTTGCCACGTCTTTGTCGACGAAGGGGCGGATCTGGACATGGCCCTGCGGATCGCAATGAACGCCAAGACGCAGCGGCCGGGGGTCTGCAACGCGATGGAGACGCTCCTTGTCCACGAAGCCGTTGCCGGGACGTTCCTGCCGACCCTGTCCGAAAAGCTTCGGGAGGCCGGCGTCGTCATCCGCGGCTGCGAGAGGACCCGGATGATCCTGCCGGACGCGGAAACGGCCTCGGAGGAGGACTGGTATCGGGAATACCTCGACCTGATTCTCTCCGTCCGCGTGGTCGTCAGCCTCGACGAGGCGATCGACCATATCGAAAAATACGGATCGCTTCACACGGAGGCGATCGTCACGGAGAACTACGGCAGGGCCCAGCGATTCCTTCACGAGGTCAACTCGTCCACGGTCCTGGTCAACGCCTCCACCCGGTTCAGCGACGGATTCGAACTCGGGCTCGGAGCGGAGATCGGCATCAGCACGACCAAGCTCCAGGCTTTCGGGCCGATGGGGCTCGAAGAGCTGACGACGGCCAAGTTCATCGTTTATGGAAACGGACAGTTGAGGACATAGCCGTCTTGTTTCGAAGCTGTCATCTTTTCTTTGGGGATGTGAAGCTATGAAATGGGGATTGTTCGGCGGCACCTTCGATCCGATCCACATCGGGCACCTGCGGTGCGCCTCGGAGATGCTGGAGATCTTCGATCTGAACCGGATCATCTTCGTTCCGGCGGCGCGGCCGCCCCATAAAATCAACGCCGCGATCACCTCCTTCTACCATCGCGAACAGATGATCCGCCTCGCGATCGAGGGGAACCCGGACTTCTCCTTCTCCGATGTGGAGAACCGCCGGGAGAAGACCTCCTATTCCGTGGAGACGGTGGAGTACCTGCTGGACAAGTACCGTCTGGAAAACCTGGAGTTGTACTTCATCCTCGGCCAGGACGCCTTCCATGCGATTCGGACCTGGAAGGACTGGGAGAGGCTCCTCCTGATGTGTCACTTCGCCGTGATGACCCGGCCGGGCTACGAGCAGCGGGGGCTGGAGGAGATCCTGACCTCTGAATTCGCCTCCCGGTTCAAGTACGACGAAGGCGTCAAGGGGTTCCATGGCCCCACCGGACATACGATCTTTTTCCGCGAGGTGACCTTCCTCGACATCGCCTCCAGCGACATCCGGCGGCGGGCAAGGGAAGGAAGGGCGATCAACTATCTGGTTCCCGACGCGGTCCGCCATTACATCGGCAAGAATAGACTCTACCGGTCGTAACCGTTGCGGGGTTGAGCCCGGCCGGAAACCGCGCCGCATGCGCGCGTACCATGGGATCAGGATCTGCGGGGATTTCTGTTCAGGACGGCGTAGAGCTCCTCATGGAGGGGCACCGGTACACCGGATGAGCGCCCGGCCCGGACGGCATAGCCGATGAAGAGATCGACCTCGGTCCTCCCCCCCTTCTCGTAATCCAGTTGCATGGACGACTTCGTCCCGTAGGGGAACCGGGAAACCTTTTCCAGGGCCTCCTCCACGCTTTCCGGGGGAAGGGCGATCCCCTTGGCCCGCGCCAGGCCGAGAATCTCCTCCATCAGTCCCCGGACCATTTGCCTTCCCTCCTGGTCCGCCATGACCGCGCCGAAGGGCTTGGCCATCAGCGACGTCACGCCGGCCATCGGGCCGACAAAAAGGTATTTCGTCCAGAGATGGAATCCGATCCGATCCGTCAGCTCCGCCCTGATCCCCGCATCCTTCAGCAGGGTCTCGAGCGGGCGGAACGCCTCGACCCCGCCACTGTCCGGACCGAAGAAGAGCTGGCAGGTCCCCCCGACCTGGCGCACGACGCCCGGGGACTCGATGAAGGCGGAGATATAGACGCAGCCGCTCAGAATCCTCCCCCGGGGGAGAAGGGCCTTCAGCCGCTCGGAGATGTCGACGCCGTTGAGCAGGGGGAGGACGACGGTGTCCGCGTGGAGAAGCGGCGCCATGGCGGCAGCAGCCTCGCTGAGGGAATATTCCTTCACGCAGACCAAGATGAGATCGCAGGGCCCGGCCGCGGCGGGCGCGTCGGTTGCCAGGTCGGGGACGATGCGGGACTCGCCCTCCACAGTCCTGAGAAGCAGCCCCTGTTCCCGGATCGCCGCCAGGTGTGCGCCCCTGGCGATGAAGGCGACCCCATGGTCAGACGATCCGGCGCATTTCAGGGCGACCTTCCCCCCGAAATAACCGCCCACGCCCCCAAGCCCTACAACCGCGATCTTCATCTCCGTTCCCTCCGGGGACAACCCTGATGAAAGCAAAACCCTCCCCCGGTCCTGTCCGGCTTCCAGCCTCCGGCAAGGGAAACGCAGGGGATAAGGTCTCTCGGCCTTTGACGAGGCCCCTCGCATCCGTTCAACCCTGCTTGCGGGCCGCTCACGCGGCCTCCCCGATGGATGGCCGCGGAAAATCCCTGCGCCAGGGGAATCGATTCAACGGCTCTGGCTTTCCATCTGGACCGCCGGCGCCGCCGGGACATCCTTGTG
>CAZWTL010000014.1:0-52864 GCA_964637025.1 uncultured Syntrophaceae bacterium
GTCCTTCAGCTTCTAGGGGCATGACGGGATGAAGAGAGGGCGGCGGTTCCCGCAGTCCTTCCCTTCCCGTCAACGAACAGGTGATCCGTTCACCGCACAAGGAGGTTACAAGATGAGGAAAAAGCTGTTGTTGACCATGGCCTCGATGGTCCTGATGGGAGTGGCGGTCCTGTTTCCCCTGACCGCGGCCCATGCGATCGAGGCCTTCTCGACCGAGACGGAAACCAGGATCTATAAACCCGACAAGAGTTTCAACGGCTATTTCAGCCCGCAGGATCATGTGGGGAGCACCCATTATCTGATGGATATGTGGGGAAACGTGGTCCACGTCATTCAAGCCAAGGGCGGGATCCCCAGATATACGCCGGACGGGAAGCTCTGGTCGATCGGTAATATCCAGGATTGGGACGGCAATGTCCTGTGGGAGTTCTCCCCCGCGAACGTTCCCAGCCATCCGACGTTCACGATGCACCACGACTGGAAGCGGATGTGGAACAAGAAGCTCAAGCAGTGGACGATGCTGATCCTGTGCAATCGGGATATAACGCAAGCGGAGGCCTTGGCCGCGGGCGCGGATCCCAGCGTGAACTACGGCGGCCGTCTGGTCGGATACGATTTCATCATCGAAGTCAACATGGACAAGCAGATCGTCTGGGAATGGCGTCCCTGGAACCACACCTGCCAGGACGTGAATCCGGCCTGGCCGAACTATGTCAGCGATATCCGGAGCGCCCCGAACAAATTCGACATCAACTGGCGGACGGACGCACAGCAGCCCACCGCGCAGCCGGGATTCGCGAGGGACTGGCTCCACGTCAACTCCATCGACTATGACGAGGAATCGGGTCATGTCGCGATCAACTCCAGATCCTTCAGCACCTTCTGGGTCGTGGACCACGACAAGACCTTCGTCTCCGCAACCGACTGGGCCGCCAATGCCGCGGCCGCGGCCGGCCCGGACGGCGACATCCTCTACCGCTTCGGTAACCCGTCCTTCTACAAGGCCGGCAAGGCCCCGAGCTTCTTGAGCGAAGGGGACCAGCAGATTTACGGCGCCCACAACATCCAGTGGATCCGGGCGTTCGCTTGGGATCGGCCCCGGGCAGAAACGGGGGACAAGTGGCCCGATCCGGCCACTTACACCAAATCGGGGGTCGCCCTTCCGGGCGCGGGCAACTTTCTGATCTATGACAACGGCTGCTTCAATCCGACGGGCATGCGGTCGAGAATCCTGGAGATCGACCCGCGGATCGGCGCCTCGGGCGCCGTGGAGGTTCCGCACGGCCAATACATCGATCCGACGGTTGCGGGTTACGTCACTCCCACGGGCATGGGCAATCCCGCCGTCTATCACAAGAACAAGCAGGTGACCTGGCTGTACCAGTCCAGCTCGCAGAGCAGCTTCTACAGCAGCTTCATTTCGAGCATGATCCGTCTGCCCAACGGCAACACATCGATCAACGCCGGCGGAAACGGCCATATGTTCGAGGTGATGCCGTCCGGCGAACTGGTATGGGAATACATCATGCCCGGCTTTGCCGGCCCCAGCGTCAAGTACGTCATGTCCGACAGCAACCTGGTCTGGCAGACGGACTCGGATCAATATCGGGGCACGCCTTATTTCACCTACCGGCATTACCGTTACGCGGCGGATTTTCCGGGCTTCACGGGCAAGGACCTGAGCTCCAAGGGAACGTTGACCGGTCTGTTGCCGCGTCTGACCGGCGAAGGCCGCGTCAAAGCCGAATCCCCGACCTATTACGGTTTCGGATTCGGGACCACGGGGATTACCGGAAGCGGCGGCGGCGGCCTGGGTTCGGGAAGCGGCGGCGCCGGGTACTGATCGCCGGATATCGGGATTGATTCCTTTGAAGGCATAACGGGCGCGTTGCAGGCCCGGACCATCAACCCGCCGTGGCAGGCCGGTTCACACCGGGCGGCCACGGCGGTTCTTTTTTGCGCTTCATCTTTGCACTGCACCGGGGGCACCCGCCCCGTCGACGGGCCTCAAACCGAGCAGTGTTCCGGAGGCCGCTATCCGGCCGGATCGAATCCGATGGCCTCTGCCCCGCTTTCGATCCCTTTGATCTCCATTCAGGAGGCCCTTTCAGGCGCAGCCCCCTTCCGGCAGTTCACCGTGTATCCCAGAGGATCGTCCGGCGAACCGGCCTTCAGCAGGATGGAGAGGTGTCCGGCCAGGGAGAACAGCACGACCGGCGCGGTAAAAAGGAGCGCAAAGCATGCCCGATGGATCCACCGCAGGATCCCGGGCCGGATGTCGCGAAAGATCCAGCGGTAGCAGAGCGAATTGAGCTTGTGCATGGCCACGGCGATATCGTTTCCCCTGGGGACGACCTCGATATCGGTGAAACGGGCGTCCTGCAGCAGCCGGATGAGGCCCGCGGGGGTGAAGCGCCAGTAGTCGCAGGGGATGTAATGGTAACGGGCGGCAAAGGGGACCGTGAACAGCATCCGCCCCTGGCCGTTGAGAACCCTGAAACATTCGGACAGGAACGGCGCCGGGTTTTCGACGTGTTCCAGGACCTCGGTGTGGAACACCAGGTCGAAGGTTTCGTCTCCATAGGGGAAACGGCTCCCGTCGTAGGAGAGGGCGTCCCCGGCCCTGCAGGCGAAACAGTCCTCCGACCGCTCCCAGTCCAGCGCGTGATATTCGGCCCGGTCGGCCAGCAGATGCCGGTAGGGCTGAAGACCGCATCCGATCTCCAGGACCTTCCCCGAGGCCTCTTTCAAGGCCTTTTTCAGATCGCGATGGATCGTGCGCACCTCGGGATCGAAAAAAAGTCGAACCCGAAAGAGCAGGGCGCGGGCAAAGGTGTCCGGCGGAAGGTGCGGCAGCGGCCTCCACACTTCACCGGGGCTATGGGTTCCGGGATGATCCTTCATTGCCCAACCATGGACGGGGGACCTTGCGATGGTCGTTCACGATCCGTTTGACGATATTGATCGGCCGATGCTTGATCTCCTCGAAGATCTGGGCGAGATACTCGGCGATGATGCTGAAGCAGAAGAGCTGCACCGCCCCCAGGAAGAGGATGAGCAACAACAGCGTCATGAAGCCCGTGGGGGCCGTTCCGAAAAGATACAGGGTGAAATAGAGCCCCATGGCGAAAACGGTCATCAGCGTCACGGTGAAACTCAGTACCGAGATCAATTTGAGGGGCTTGACGGAAAACGAGATCAATCCCTTGATCGCCCAGTTGACATAGTCGATGAAGCCCTGCGTGCTCTCCCCGGCAAAACGCTTGGGCCGCACAAAGGGGACCCCGATTTGACTGAAGCCGGCGTAGGCCCGCAGACCGCGGATCAGGCGGTTCCTTTCCCTGCAGGCCAGGACCACGTCCACCACCTTACGGTCCATCAGAGAGAACTCCCCGGCATCCAGAGGGACCTCGAAGCTGGCGATCCTTCTGAAGAGGCGATAAAAAAGCCGGTACCCGATCTGCCGCCACCAGGTTTCCTGCCTCTGAGACCGGACGCCGTACACCACGTCGTGGCCTTCCAGCCATTTTTCGACGAAGTCGCGGATCAGTTCGGGCGGATCCTGCATGTCCCCGTCCATGATCACCGTCGCATCCCCGTCGGCCTGAGACAATCCGGAGGTGAACGCCACCTGCGCTCCGAAGTTGCGCGAATGGGTGACGACGGTCAGGCGCGGCTCGGTCTTGGCCAGCTCCAGGAGGATCTCCTCGGCATGGTCCGGGCTGGCGTCATTGACATAGATGATTTCGTAATTCGGGGTGATTTGCTCCAGGGTCTCCCTGATCCTTCGGTACAGCGGCTGGATGCTCTCCGCGTCCCGGTAGCAGACCACCACGACCGAAATCTTCCTCTCCGTCAGCATATCACTTGACCTCTCTTTCGAGCAGTTGGGCGATTCTATCCTTGATATGCCTTTTTGACAACCCCCCGAGACTCAGAAGATACTCCCGGTCTCCGCAGATGTTGGGATAAGCCTCGGGAAGATGGAGGTGGACCAGGGGGGCGCAGATCGCGTTCGTCTTCATCCACAGCGCCAGCCGGCTCCCCAGCCCCCCTCCGGGCATCTGCTCCTCGATCACCATGACCGGGACATCGCCCCGGAACAGCTCCGTCATCCCCTCTTCCCTGAACGGCTTCAGGGTATGCCAGCTGACCACCCTGAGCGAAAATCCCTTTTCCTTCTCCAGCTCGCGGGCCGCCCGCAGGACCTCGCCGGTCATGGCGCCGTAAGTGACAACGGTCGCATCCGTTCCCTCCTGCAGCACGGACGGGCATCCGATCTTCAGGGGACGACCGCTGGATTCACCGTGGCATGTCGGCTCTCCGCTCCGGGCCAGCCGCAGATAGACCGGGCTCTTCAGACGGACCGCCTGCGGCAGCAGTGTGCGCACCTCCACCGCATCGCAGGGGCTCAGGATCGTCATGTTCGGCAGGGCGCCCATGGCCCCCACATCCTCGATCCCCATGTGCGTCGGACCGTTGGCCCCATAGGCCAGACCGCTGCCCACCCCCACCAGGACGGCCGGCAGGTTGTTGTAGCACAGATCCACCCGGATCTGTTCCATGCAGCGCAGGGTCACGAAGGGAACGATGGAATAGACCAGGGGCAGAAAACCCTCTTTGGAAAGGCCGGCCGCAATTCCGACCATGGCAGCCTCCCGGATCCCCGCGTTGATGACCCGGTCGGGGTACTGCGCCGCGATCCCGTCGAAAAGCTTGTATCCCAGATCGCCGGTCATAAAAACGATCTTCCGGTTGCGTCCCATGAGTTGTCGCAGCGTTTCGAAAAAGGCGTTCCTCATGGCTCATTCACCGAAAAGAGGCTTGCGCGGCGGACGCCGTCTTGACCCCGAGGCAGGGGGCGATGCCGGAGGGTCCGGCAAGGACGGGTCCGCCGAACCCCCTGGTCCCCTCAATTCCGCCAGGGCCGTCTTCAGATCCCGGGCGTCCGGCCAGCGGTAATGCCATTCCAGGTTGTTCTCCATGAAGGAGACCCCCTTGCCCTTGATTGTATGGGCGATCATCACCTTTGGCCCGGGGGTGTCGAAAAAGGCGCGGTCCAGCGTCTTCTTCATCCGCGCCGCGTCGTGGCCGTCCGTCTCCCGGACTTCCCAGCCGAACGCGCTCCAGGCCTGCGCCAGATCATACCCTCCGGCCAATCGGTCGTAACGGTCCGTGGCCTGCCATTGGTTATGGTCCACGATCGCGATGAGGTTGTCCAGTCGCCAGGTCGAGGCAAGACCCGCGGCCTCCCACACGCTCCCTTCGTTGCATTCCCCGTCACCCATGAGCACGAAAACCCGGCGCGGCTCCTTCCGGATCCTTGAGGCCATGGCCATTCCAACCCCTACGGCCAATCCGTGGCCCAGCGAGCCGGTGGCAAATTCGATGCAGGGGACCTTGTGGGCCAGGGGATGCTCCGCCAGGGAACTGCCGTTTTTGCAGTAGGACCAAAGGCGCCGCCGGCTCAGATACCCCAGATGAAACAGGCAGGCATACAGGGCCAGGGCCCCATGGCCCTTGCTGAGGATGAAGCGGTCCCGGTTCGCTGCAGGCCCCGTGTTCATGATATCGGCATAGAGAACCGCCATGATGTCCACGCAGGACAAGGCCGGGCCGATATGGGAGGTTTTCGATCGATGCGCGAGGGTGAGCGCGTCCATCCGGACCCGCCTGGCCAGCTCCGTCGCGCATGGCCGGCACGGTCTTTCTATCTTTTCTGGGCGCATAGGTAGATATTCCCCGCATTCAGGGTGAATGGGACATTTCCGATCCCAAGGGGCAAACGGTCCGCAATCCGGCTGAGGACCGGGGCGTAACGCAGCCAGTACGACAGAGGGTAAGTGTTCACGACCCTCCCCTGCTCCCGAAGGGCAAACCCGCTCGACACGGCCAGGCGGCCCAACGTGGCCGGATTGAACAGGAAGATATGTTCGATGTCAAAGACAGGGCTGCGCTCTCCCAGGATCCGGTTCACGAACGCGTCCACATGGTGGCAGACCAGGATCAAGAGGCCTTGCCCATCCAGAATGCGGAAGCACTCCTCCAACAATGCATCGGGCCTGGCCAGATGGTCCAGGAGGTGAAAGGCGCAGACCACGTCAAACGTCCCCTCCTGAAACAATCCCCGACGGAACAGGTCATTGACGATGGTGGGCCTCACCTCCGGAGATGCATGCCCG
The DNA here is from genome assembly GCA_964637025.1 of uncultured Syntrophaceae bacterium. GTDB lineage: Bacteria > Desulfobacterota > Syntrophia > Syntrophales > UBA5619 > UBA5619. The sequence continues at coordinate 6,183 of CAZWTL010000014.1, forward strand.
AGCGCCTGCACGCTCGGCTCGACCCCGACCGCCCCTTTCAGGCCGCGCCGCCCCATCTCTTTCAGAAAAGAGCCGTCCCCGCAGCCGATCTCCAGCAAACGGATCGGCCCGGCGCCGTGGAACGCCCTTGCCTGGCGGCTCACAAGGGAGGCGTATGTCCTGGCGGCGTAAGCGCTTTCCTGCGCGTACAGGAACTGGCTTGCACGGTAGAGCGCCCCCAGATCCCGGTCGGAAAGCACCGGGTCGGACCGTACCAGGCCGCATGCCCTGCAACGCACGATCCTGTAGTGCTGCAGGCTCCGCCTGCGGCGCGCGCTGAATGCGTATGCGGTCAGGGCGGACGGCCCTATTCTCTGGGGGAACAGAATGCGGTCATTCCCGGCCTTGCAGAGGCATGGGTTGGCCAACAGTTCCATCAACCCCCCACCCGGTCCCGTTGTTTTCGCCTGCTTCCTCCGACCCCGGCCACCTCGGCCCTCCTTCTGCACATCAGTTCGGTCTCCGAAACGGCATGTTCTGCCTTTCCATCGCCATCCTCTCGCCGATGATTTCGTCCATGACGGCCAGTTGCTCCTTCTTATGCCGGTAGAAGCGGCTGACATTCTGGGCGTAGATGTCCCGGATGACCGCGCCGTGCCGGGACGACCAGTCGATGTAAAGGAGGAAGAGGTTGGACAGGGTTTCAGGGCTTGCCACATCGCGGAACCTCCGCGGATCCATGTCGATCGAACGCAGCAGATCCCCGCTCAGGCTGGGCCAGACGGACCGGTGCACCAGGACCGCCGCATTCCTGTCGAAGTACAGGAGACGCCACTCGTCCGGGGCGTTGTTGAGAATGCCCAGGATCGTATCCGTGAAGATCAGGTTGATCAGGGCGACGCGAAAGGGATACCTGGCCTGCAGCTTCAGAAGGTTTTCCCTTGTGGGATTGTCCATGAGTTCCGAATAGGCCCCCAGGACGTTCGTCAGATCATAGGGTTTCCCCCGCGAATCGACAAAGACCTTGTAGTCCGGATACATCGCCCACATCATGTATCCGCCGCTGACATAATCGTTGAAGAGCGGAGGCGGGAGCTTCCATTTCTTGATCAACTCCACCTCCTGGACGGGAACGGTCTCCTGCAGGTTCATCCCGAAGAAATTGAAGGAGGGAGTCTCGGTGAGCTTGACGAGCATAACCGATCCGAGGCAGAGGAACAGGATCACGGAAATCAGGGTGAAACGCTTGGCCTTTTCCAGGAAACCGGCCCTTTCCGCGATGTAGAAGATGGAAAAAAAGGCGAACATGGGAAAAAAGACGCAGGCCCTGGCGGTCTGCATGCCGAAATAGAACAGAAAGGGGTTCAGGAGCAAAAGGCTGATGTCCCAAAATCCCGTTTTCCTGTATGCCGCCAGGGAGACGATCAGAAACAGCGAAAGCATCAAGACCATCCCCCATCCGGCACCCCACCAGGCCAGTTTGAGGGGTTGGATCAGGTACGGCCATATGGGCAAATAGGCGATCAGGTCGGACGAAAGGGACCCTCCCTCCCCGGCAAGCTGTCTGAATACGGGGAAGGTGACGGTTATCGTATCCCATGGATAGGCCCATCCGTAAGGGTTGATGAAGCACGCCAAAAGCACCAGGGCCAGGGAGCATCCCATATGGAACAGCCCCTTCTCCGGGAGGGAATCCCGTTTCACGACGAAATGGTTCAGCCATTCCGTGACGAACAGCAGGCCGACCACGCCCGCTCCCATGATGAAGCCCCCATGGAGGTTGACCCAGAGGACAAACATCGCCGGGTAGGCATAGAAATATTTCGGGGAGATCCGGTTGCGTTTGACGGCAAAGAAGACGGATACGAGGACCGCGAAGCACAGGGGCGTGAAAAGATCGGGTTTCGGAAAGACCAGGGCGATGCCCGCAATCATGACGGTCATCAACATCAGGACAACCGCGTTGATGTCCAGCCTGCCTTGAACGGAACGCACAAAAAAGAGGAAACACAAAAAGATGCCGGCAAAGATGGCCCATTGAAACAGCCAGAGGCCGAATCCGCCTGCCGCCGTGTAAACGAGGTAGACGAAGGTGCTTCCAAGCCAGGTATTGTAGAGCCAGCTTGGATCGGCGGGTGTCCATGAGAAGAGGGCATGATTGACCTGCGTTGTATGGTGGGACACGTAGTATTTGCCGAGGGCAAAATGCCACCATATGTCGTAGTCTCCCCCTCCCCAACCGGGGAAATGGAGAAACGAAAGGATTGCGAACAGGACGATGAATATGCAGGCCGCCCATCTGTTTTCAGAAAGCATGAACGAAATCCCGCCCAAGCCGTCGGGGCGGGACGGAGGAGGGGGTTCAGCTTTCCGTTCATGTTTTGGAGGATTTTTTTTCTGACGGTCCTTGGAAACGGTCATGTCATGGGTTGCTCCGCCGCACTGGGCTGCTGTTGATGGTTAACATATTGAAAATAACATAAATTTATTGATGGTGTCAACGGTCTTTTCAGTGACCCCACGGCATCAAATCCCATGGGGCCAAAGGGGATTCGACAATGGCCTCCGGCGCATCATTCGCGGCGGCCGCACCCCGCGTTCATGGACTCGCCATCCCGGTCGCCCCACAGGGTAAGGGAGCGGGCCCTTTCATTCCATGCCATCGGCAAACCCACCCTTTCGACAATAATGTCGAGAGGGGCAACGGGGAGTCGAAAGCATAACCGATCGTTTTGAAAATGATTTTGGTTCATGCTCCCAAGGCGGGCGACATTTGTTTCCCAAACCGGCTGCCTTCCGGCAGGCCGCAACGCCGAGCGATCAGAAATAGTCTTTTTAATTCAACAGGTTGTATTTCATTCCCGTCATGGCATGCTTCATGCTTGAAAAAGGTCAGGGTTTCGGTTCGGCACGGGCAAGCCGAACCGAAGGTCAAACGACCAAAAAAACAAAAGCCCTTCATTCCTGTACTGCCGGGAGGTCCGCCAAAACCTCCCGGCACCTCCTTTTTTGGCGCCCCTTTTCACGATACGCGGGATGCCCCCTTCAGCCACCAAGGATGCAGAGCCACTCTCGCTTGAGAAGCCGTTCGGGCGTTTATATTCATTTGACAAGGCGTTGCGAATCAGTTAAGGTCCGGCCATCAATTCTCCTATGGAGGTCCCATGAAATCCCTATTCACTATTTTTTTAGGAATCCTTATCGCGGCAGGGCCCGCATGCGCGGCCGATGAACCGGTCCTGAAGAACCAGAAGGACAAGGTGAGCTACACGATCGGCGTCTATTCGGGCAACAATCTCAAGAAACAGGCCATTGAAGTCGATCCGGACCTCATGATGAAAGGGCTGAAGGACAGCCTGTCCGGAGGCAAAACGCTGTTGACGGAAGCGGAGATGCAGGAAGTGATGGTGGCCTTCCAGAAGGATTTGACCGCCCAGCAGACGGAAAAAAAGAAAGAGTTGGCGGTCAAAAACAAGCAGGAAGGCGAGGCGTTTTTGGCTGCAAACATGAAGAAGGAGGGGATCAAGACCCTGCCGAGCGGCCTGCAGTACAAGGTCATCCAGGACGGCAAGGGCAAGAGGCCGAAAGAGACGGATGCCATCGTGGCCCACTACCGCGGGACCCTGATCAACGGAACCGAGTTCGACAGCTCCTTCAAGAGAAATGAGCCGGCCACATTCCGGCTGGACGGCGTCATCAAGGGGTGGAAAGAGGCGCTGCTGCTCATGAACGAAGGCGCCAAATGGCAGATCTTCATCCCCTCGGATCTGGCCTACGGGGAAAACGGAGCCGGCCCCATTGAACCCAACGCCACCCTCATCTTCGACGTGGAGCTCATTTCGGTCTATACGGATGCAACCGGACGGTCCCAGACGGTCGCACCCGCGTCCAAAGGGACCAAACCGGCGGACAAGGCGGCGAAACCCGCTGCGAAACCTTCAAAGCCTGCCGCCAAGTAGGCCTGCCTTCGGCGGATTTCGGGCCACAGGCGCGAATCCTCTTTTACGGGTACAGGGGCGGCGGGGGAGACGAACCGATCCTTCCCCGCCGCCCTCTCTTGTTGGATCCCGCCACGCACGACATTTCCTTCCCGGCCCCTTTCGGAACCTTGGAAACGCCCTGATCCGCGACATCCGTCCGGAAGGCGCACCGGCGCATGCGCGGAGTCCGCGTCATGGGCCAACGGGGATTTGCCAAAAGGGGATCTCCCCGCCTCCCCGGTCGTCTCCCGCGCCGCTGATGTCGCGGGCCTGGCCGCTGTAGCCGAAGGCCATGCCGGCCGTACCCTGGGGAAGGGAGAGTTTCTCGTTGATCGGCACCCGCTCCTCGGGGTCGTTGCTGGGGGGGATCGCTATCCACCGCTGTTCGAGGATGGCGCCCTGCGCGTCGGCAAAGAACAGGATCAGGTTGAATTCATGGACCAAGGTGCAGCAATGCCGCACCCACGGCATGAACTCCGCCTTTCCTGCAAGCTGCAGCTCGTTTCCCCTTCTCACCCAGCGGTAATCGATGGTCAGGTCAGGGGAGGTGAACCGGTCGTTCCTCTGGGGCCCTTCGGTCAGGGCGACGAGAAACCCGTCATTCACCTTCTGCCCTTTGTAAGGTTGAATGGACTGGCATCCGGTCAACGCCATGGCCGATGCCGCCAGCAGCGCCCCGATGAGCAGCGTCCATCGGGTGCCGTTTTCCGTCTTTCCCATAGCGGCCTCCGTCACGCCTCATTTGCGTTCCCATTTTATACAATCAGGACGCGCCGCGCCATTATTTTGTTGACACGCAAGGATCGCCCGTCCTATAGTTCACGCTGAAACGATACGTGTACGATCTGCCCCGGATTCACAGAGGCCCGTTTCCGTCGAGGATGAGAGCGTCATCCCGGCAGGACGGATCAAAAGCAGCGCAGCGATAACCGATTCAAGCCCGGATGGAGTACAAGATGAAAGAGAGAGCAACGCGCACCCTGATCCTTTTGGCCCTTTTCTTTGTCGCCTTGACCGGTTGCGAGTCTTTTGACCGGACCCTGGACAAGAATCTGGGCATCATCAACCTGAAGCCCCAAAGGCCCGTGGTGAACAACCTGTTCACGTCCACCTTCCCGGAGTTGAAGCTCCAGATGAACCGGGAGCTGAAGTATCTGGGCACCGTCATGATCGAGGAGAACACCGATGAACGCATGGGAGCCAACACGGATCCCCGTGAATATGCGTTTCAGGCCGACTCCTATCTCTTTGTGCAGACCGATCCGGGCAAAAGGATCGCCAAAGGCGTTCTGATCCGGATGCTCGTCACCCATGGCGATCCGAGCCAGCCCATACCGGAAGTGTTCACGAGGGAAAACCAGAACATCCTGGAGTCCGGCGAGACAAAGATCCTCAAGGACACCTACCATTATGAGGTCTACACCGAACCGGAGCTCTTCGTGCCGAAGGAGAGGGGATTGCTCAAAGGCATCCGGGTGCCGCGCTGCCTCCTGGTCAAGCAGCTCTGGATCAAAGCAGGACTCGGGAACAAGTCGCGGATTCAGGTGCTCTATTTCGAGGATCCCTCCAGCGTGTGCGGAACCCGATCGTGCGGCACCTGTCTGGCCCGCAAGGACCGGACGGAAGAGCAGAAGCGGTATTTCCAGGAATTCACCGACAGGAGCTACGCGAGCATCCGCTTCCAGGAGACCAAGACCGTCGAGGACTCGACTTCGCGTTATGTGGACACCGTGCCCAAGGGGCGGCCCGCCCCCTCCTATGAGCAGGCGCCTCCGGTTGCCGAATCAGCCGAAACGCTGGAGAGGAGGCTCGAGGCCCTGAAGCGGCTGCGCGACAAGAACCTGATCTCCGAGGAAGACTTCGAGAAGAAAAAGGCGGACCTCCTCAAGGAGCTTTGATCGGCGGGGTGCGACCTGCAGACGTACCGTCCGCAACCGTGGATCGGCCACACGTCCGGCCGATTGAGGTTTCCTTCAGGCAGGAACCGGCCTTTCTCTGTTCATCCATGATGCCGGATCATCCGGTCCGCAAAATGTCCGTATCGATCAACGGCGCAGGATGATCCCGAGGCCGGCGAAGAGGGCAGCCGCCAGCAGGAACCACCAGTACATGTCGCGATACATCTTCTCCCCGCCGGGCGATCGTCCCGTTTTCCGAATGTCGCCGATGATTTTGGAGGCAATGACGGCGTCCGGTTCCGTGTCGAGTTCGAAATACCGGCCGCCGCCCAGCGCCGCAATGCGCCGGAGCGAATCCCGGTCGATCGATGAACGGATCTGTTCCTTGGGTATGCCCTCCCGCTTTTTCGCCCATTCGGCGTAGTAGCGGATTCTGGTCACCTCATCGGGGACCGGCAACGGGTCCGCCATGGGAATCAGACCACCCGAAGAGCTCCCTACGCCGACGACATGGATCGAAATTCCATGCTTCCGGGCTTCGGCTATGGCCGGCAGGGTCTCGCTGCTGAACTGGTCGCCATCCGAAACCAGCACAATCCCCTTCGGATTCGGATTTTTTCCGTGATATTCCTCGTCCTTGAGGATGAGTTTCAGACCCCACCGGAATCCCTCATAGGCGTTCGTATCCCAGCTCGTGTTCTCTTCGAGCGCGAACGGAGAGCCGCTCTTTAGATGCTCGACGAAGAAAATCAACGTGTTCGGATCGCGGGCCAGACGGACCTGGGGCAGCGCATGGTTCGCGAACACCGCGAGCCCCATCCGGTCCTCCTTCCACGGAAGCGTTTCCACAAGGGTCCGGATAAACCGCATCGACCGTTGCCACCGGTCCGGATGGACATCGGCGACACGGACGGATGCGGAACCGTCCTGGAGGACGACGAGATCCACGGGGTCGGCATCGGAAAACGCCTGGGTCTGGGGTCGCGCCAGCGCCAGCGCAACCGACGCAACGGCCAGGATCAGCAATCCCCGGCCAGCCAGCGGCCCCATGACGCGGAACCGCTCGGGAAAAGGGGTGATCCGGGAACGTTTGAGACGGCCGATATCCAGTCTGCGCTCAAAAAAGCGCAGGCCCCAGAGGAGAGCCAGCGCGCCCGGAACCGCCAGGAGCCATAGAAACAGGGGCTGCGCAAAGCGAATGAACTCCTGGGCCACGGTCTCGCTCCTCTCTAACCCCGTTTCTTCGTTGCGGAGCCTTTCCCGGGCTCCGGCCCAAGCTTCCGGGGATCCTCGCCGTCCTCCTTCGGCACCCAAACCTTCATCTTCTGGGGCACCTTGACGGCCGGCTCCACCCCCTGCTCACCATGTACGCCGTTCCTCTGATCCAGCTTGGACTCCATGGCGCCCGACGGTCTGAACGGGGAACGCCGCCGACCGCCTGCAATATCGTCGCGGATCATCAGCAGGTACTCGTAATTGAATGCGGATTCCATGAACCCGGGGTCTGCATCGAGAACCTTTGCATAATCGCGAATCGCCAGGTTGAATTCCTTGATCATCTGTTCACGACCTTGCGTCCCGGCGACGGCGCGGCAGCGTGCGTTCGCCCTGAGGAAGCGCATCGGCGGGCTGAGCGCCCCTTCATCCTCCCCGGTTGTGGATGTTGCGTCGAGGACCGCGGCATAGTCCTGCCGCCAGTAGGCCAGACGGACCCTGCGAACCCGAAGATCTTCGCTCGCCGATGTGAAGATCCAGGGAATGGACTTTCCGATCTCCAGAGTCTTCTCCAGACGCGCATAAATTCTGTCCGCCCGACTCAGATCGAAGGTCGCAAGCGCCTCCTGGGCGCGCGCAATCTCGAGATGGTAAAACCCGATGGCCAAGGCGCCGCACGAGATGATGAACGACAGCGCGATGCCGATCGCGGTTCCCAATATGCTTTTCATGATCCCCCTCCCTCGTTATGGAAATTTTCGGAAGAACCTGAAAGTGAGCCACAGCGCAAGCCCCAGCCCCCAGCAGAGCATGGCTGAAAGCGCGAAAAAAGGGTATTGCGCGGTCCGGGCGCTGTAACGCGTGTACTGGATCCGCCCTGCAGCCATCTTGTTGATCTCGTCGCAGGCCTGCACGATCACGTCTGCGTTGGCGCCGGCATAGAGTTTCCCCCCGGTCTTTTCGACCGCTGCGCTCCAGAGGGCATCGTTGGTGGAACGATGTCCGAACGGCTTGTTGCTCGCCACCCGGATGAAAAATATGGGAATCCTGTGCCTGCTGCTCTCTGCGAGGATGTCGTCGAGGCTGCGCCCTTCGTGTTCGACCTGGCTGTCTTCGCCGTCCGAGAAGAGCACCATGATGTTCCCCGCGGATTTCAGGAAAAAGAACATTTTGAAGAGATTGACGCCCTGGTTGATGGCCTGGGCGATTTTGGTTCCGGAATTGTCGAATCGCGCGTACTCCTCCGGATCCGAAAGGAGGCGGATGCTGGTGAGGACATTCTCGTAATCGGTGCTGAAGGGGCTGATGATGTAAGATTCGTCCCCGAACTCGATCAGCCCGATCAGGTCCCGGTAGCCGCTCTTCATGCGCAGGCGGACGAAGTACTCGGCCGCTGCGGCCGCCGTATAAAACGGTTCCGCATACCGGACCTTGAGCGTCGCCGTCGTCTTCTTGAACCGGTTTTCGAAATTGCCGCCGCCCATGCTGCCGGATGCATCGAGCAGGATCAGGATGCGCCGGCCGGGATTGTTCACCTCCCGATTGACGAAGGTGGTGTAGGGATCGGCCAGCGCGATCAGGACGAAAACCAATCCTCCCATCATCAAAAGTGCGGGCAGCGACCGCCACACACGGCCGGAGCGGGAGACGATGGATGCAGGAAGCGCCGGGACGACGATGCCGTCGCGGCCCGGCCCATTGGCCTTCTTTCGCCGGATGACCACGGCGACGGCCGCCAGGATCGCCAGCGCGAAAAGCATTGCCAGGGCTTCATCGCCGCGGGCGAAGCGCAGAGTCGACCAGTCGAGATTCCAGCCGTCCCGGAGGAGGCTTTCGCAGAGACGAACCAGACTCATGATCGCTTCCATGTCCCACTCCAACGGGCGCACCGATCCGCAAACAGACAAGCCGCGCGCAGGATTGGACAACGGTCAGCCCGGAGCTCCCGGATCAACCGGAAGCCCGTCTTCAATGCACGGTCAAGCGCATCGCGGGCAGAGGCGTTTTCGGCTGTTGCATAACGAGCATCACTGAATGCGGCAAACGCCCTCCGGGCTTCGGCAAGCAGCTCTTTCCGCGCTTCTGCGGCGGCGCCCCCCCCGTTCGTTGCGGCCATTGCGCCGGACATCGCTTCCGGCGTCAGGCCCGCAGACACCAGCACCTTGGTTCTGCGCCAGAGCCCCCTGCGGAATTTCAACTGCCCCTCCCGGCCTCGATCCGCAATGGCCGCCGGGGTCTGGAACACCCGACGCCCCAACGCCAGGGCACAGGCGACGCGGAAGACCGACAGCGACCTCCCCACGGATTCACCGTCCCATTCGGCCGAACGTCGCATCTTTTCGACCTGGCGCAATTCCCCGGCCAGACGGCTGAGCAGTTCCCGGTCACGGAAAACCGCGCCGTTTGAAATCCCCGGCTTCCTGCTGCGGATAGCCCTGATCAGGACGGGAAGCATGACCCCGATCGGCAGGATCACCAAGAGAGCCGCAACCATGAATGCGGCTATCGCCTGCCTGCGGCGGCCTTCGCTGTCACCGAAGGTCTCGATACCGGCATCCCGGATGGTTTCTGTGTCTCTCGGCACGAGCGACTGGATGCGCATCGGCAATGAAGGAAGGAGATAGGTTCTTTCCTTGCCCGGTGTGACGGTTTGTTGGTTCGTTGCGAGGTCAATGTGGTATCGGATCTCGAGCGGAGGCAGCGGCACGTCTTTTCCGAAAAATCCTTCGCCCAGCAGCTTTACGGTATAGGCGTACTGAACGCTGCGAAGCGTTACAGGCCCGTCCGGTCCCGGGAGGATCCGGATGACGTCCCTGTGGCGCTTGCCGTTCTTGACCTGATAGGGGGGTAGGGCGATCGCGCCCGGATCGAGGAGGGCCTCGTTGAGCACGGTCCGCTCCCGGGACGACTCGGCCGATCGGCAGGTCAGCGTGACCGTGAATTCCTCGCCGATGCGCACGGCCCCCCTGTCGGCCCTCCACCAGCAGGCGAGCGAATCGGCGGCGACCTCCTCATCGGCGCTTCGATCCGACGCGCCGGCAGCGGTTTGCGCAGCCGCTTCCGATGAAAACGCAAAAACAGCGATCACCAACGCCGTGCATAGGCCGATGACCTTATACCCCATGAATATCCGGAACATGTTCCGTTTTCCTCCCAGCATGACCTTGACCCGGCTGCGACGCGAGAATCACGAAGTCGATCCATCATGAAAACCGTCCAAACCGATCACCTCTTCCTGATCCTGCGCTCCAGGAAAAAATCGACGATGGCGCCTTGAAACGCTTCGGCGTCCGGAGGAACCCTCAAGACCTCCAGCCCCACCCGTTCCGCGTGTCCCGCCACGCGGTCCAGATGGCGCCGGATCATGCCGGGAAGTGCCCGGATCTGGGCCCTCGAAAGATCGACGCGGGCGCCTGTTTCGCTGTCCCTGAGGCGGACCCATCCGGCGGAGATCTCGGGCAGTTCGAAGGCGAAGGCGCTGTCCGCCATCACGAGAAAGAGATCGTGGGGCTGCTTCAGTTCCGCGAGTGCATCGAGTGTAGGGAAGACATCGGGGAAGAGGAAATCGGACGCCACAATGACCAGGGATGTCCGGCGCAGCTCTCCTGCAAGGGTCTCGGCCAGGCGTTGGTTCCCCGGCCGTCCGGGTGCGGCCGCCGTATTCTGATAGAGGGCCACCATCCGCTCGACGTGGCTCCGCCCGCCGCCGGGCGGCTCGATCAGATGCTCTTGCCCACCGAAAAATAGCAGTTCCACGGTATCCTGGAATATCGATGCGGAAAGTCCGATCGTCGCGATGGTGCGGGCAATATTCCTGCCGATCAGGGCGCCGGAGGCGCCGCACCTGGTCGAGCAGGAGAGGTCCGCGGCGATCACGATGCCGATGGAGCGCTCCTCGATGCACTCCCGAACCTGCAGGGGATTGAAGAGCGTGGTCGTGGAGTGCGCCCAGTCCACCTTGACCTGGGGGTCTCCGGATTCGAAGTCGCGAATCCCGGAGAAATCGAATCCCGCTGTGCCGGTGAAGACGCTGGCGTGCTCGCCGAATACGAGATCGCGCACCCGGGCATTGCAGAAGAGGTTGATGGCCTCCACCTCGGACGGGTCCAGAAGCAAAGGGGCACGCTCCGGAGTCATGGAATCGGCACCCTTTCGACGATATCGCGGATCACCTGCTCCGCCGTGATCCCGGCCTTGCGGGCCCGGGATTTCAGGTGGAGCCGGTGCGAAAGGATGTTCACGGACAACGCCTGGATATCCTCCGGGAGGACCTTGTCGTCTTCCCGGGCAAACAGGGCCCGAACCCGCGAAGTCGGACCCCAGGCGATCGTCACGCGCGGGGAGGCGCCAAGTTCCACGAACTCCTCGACGAGCGGCGACGGGGAACATTCGTACCAGTGGATGTCGGGATTATAAGGACGGGTGGCGCGGACCAGGCGACGGATATACTTCTTGAGCAATGGGTGAAGCGCAACCCCGTTCGCGATGGCGGACCGCAGTTCGACGATCCTCCCGGGCGTCACGACCGGCCGGATGTCCACCGACTTGATGTCGAAGTCGACCAGCCTGCGCTCCTCGTCCGGCGACAGGTAACCCACGTCGATCAGGAACGTAAAGCGGTCGGCGTTCGCCGCGGAAAGCGGAAAAGTCCCCTCCCCGGTTTCCACGGGATTGGTGGTCATCACGGCGAAATAGAACTCGGGCAGTTCAAAGGTGTAATCTCCCAGGGTCACGGTGCGGTCCTGATTCACCTCCAGAAACGCGCTCTGGGATTTCGGGGCGATGCGGTTGCCTTCGTCGAGCAGGAGGATGTTCGCCTTTACCACCGGTCCCGGACGCTTCTCCCATTCGCCCGTTTTCGGGTTGAAGATCTCGACCCCGATGATGTCGCCGGGGGTAAGGTCCGCGCGTCCCTGGATGCGGGCGAAACGGGTCTCGGTGGTCTTCGCGAGGATGAGCGCCATGTAGGTTTTGCCGACGCCCGGCACTCCCCGGTACCAGACAAGGCCGGCGTTGACGCGCCTGTCCTTTCCGGCGCCCAGGGTAGTGGGGATTTCGGACAGGAACGCGATGAAGGTCTTTTCCTTCACCTCGTCGAGGCCCACGACCCCCTTGTCGGCCTCGGTCTTCAATGCCCTGTACAGCGAAACAGCTTCCTGGAGATCCGGATGCAGCATGGTGTCAATCCTTTCCTGCCCTCGTTCCTGTCACAATGTTATCAGAATCCCGGGACAAGAGAAAGTCAAGTCGAAACGGGACACATGACGGCCGCGTCATCCGCTGACCATCCCGGAAAAAATCCTGTGCGTGACGCAGGGACCATATAACCTTTTCGTGGCCATAAAAAAACTCCTGTCAGAATCGCATCTGATAGGAGTTATCAGCCCTCTCACGGGCGGTTGCGGCGAACTCCATCGCCACATCTCGGTTTATAAAACAGTCCCCCTCATTAACCCCCCGGCTGTACCGGGGGGTTAATCCAGAGGATAACGTGTTGCCAAGCGAAGCGCTTTAGGCTCTCCGCCCTTGTTTCTTCAACGGACAGCCGTCCCTAGCACTTCGAGGGGGACAGCACCGGCTCCGCTTCGGGATCGTAGAAGATATCGCCGTCCTTCTTCACGGGGTTGAGCTTTTCGAACCAGGCGTTGGTCATGCCGGGCACCTTCCTCAGGTCCAGGGGATCCTTGAAGGGACCGTTCTTGGTCCGGTAGTCGATGATCGCCTTGACCAGCGATTTGGGTAACGTGAAATCCTCGATGGTTTCCAGATCCTTTGCAGTGCACTTGTTCAGGCTGAAGGCCTTCTGCTCGGCCTGGACCGCCGACATCGTGCCGGTCAGCAGAACCAGCGCAAAGGCAAAGACCGCCACTGAACACAGTCCCAGGATCAACTGTCTCTTTTTCATACCGCCTCCTAAAAATTGTATTTGTTCATCAAATGCTGTAAAGGGCGAGGGGACCATGCACCCCGCCCGGTGTTTGCGAAACGGTCCCTTGGGATCCGTTTCCCCTTATATCCTTATTTCCCCATGATGTCCTTCACCTTCAGGTTGCTGTTGGACGGCGGCAGAACGGCGGTCTCAACAGGTTTCGGAAGCTGGGGGACGTAATCATAGGGCACGCGGTAGGAGCGGTACACCAGGTTGTACTTCCCCGTCTGGTTGAAGAAGGGGCTGATGTATTCCCAGACGATCTCCAGATCCGGGGTCACTTCCATGAACTGCCCCACGGAGCCGTTGGTCACGAGGGTGTTGCCGTTGGGAAGCCGCTGGGCCCCGCTGACGTAGGCGCTGTAGATCTTGTACTCGTCCCGGTAGCCCATGGTCCTGCCGGAGTACTCCCAGACAACACGGAGCGTCGTGGGATCGAATTCGAGTACACGCGAGGAGTCGCGGATCGCGTTGTTCAGACCGTTCGGAGAGCCGGGGTTCGGGGCGCCGTAGCCGCCGCGACCGCCGTTGTCGTATGTCAATATGTTGCCCTCCCCCGGAAGCCCCTTGGGGATCATGTGGGTGTGATGTACGCCGATGATCCAGTCGAGCCGCTTGTAGGCGTTGGGGTATTCCTTGCCGTTAAAGATCCACTTCGTATCCGGGGCGTAGTAGGGGCCGACCTGCCAGACCCGCTTCTTCGTCTTGTGGTCGATGATCTCAAGCGTATTGGTCTGGCGTCCGTCGGAGATGATGTTGTCCGGATGGAACATATGGTACTTCACCGGATCCTCGTCGTACCACTTGTTGGGCCCGAGGTAGGAGGCGCAGTTGATGTGGGTCCAGTCGCCGCCCTGGGTCCCTTTGATCCGGGTCGCGGCAAAATTGGGCCACTTGTACATCGTGTTCTTGTCCTCTTCCGTGAAGCCCATGGCCGCGAAATCCTTGTTGTTGCTGTAGAGGTACTCCCACAGGATGTTTCCCTTGCTGTCCACCTCGACCAGGTAGTCATCCTCGAGCAGCTTGTCGCTGATCCTCGGATTCTTGACCATCTTGTGGGAGAGGATCAGGACCTTGTCCGTGTTGAAGGTCATCGGCATGCCCGGCACCCAGTAGCCGACCGGGTTTCCCGGAAGCTGGAAGTCGTGGTGCATCCCCGCCTTGGCGAAGTTCCAGACGATCTTGCCATCCCAGTCCATGATGGAGAGATCCGTGGATTCGGGGTGTTTCCACTCCCGGCCGATGTGCTCGACCTTTTCCCGGGTGGCGCCCATGATGTAGCCGCCCTTCAATATCTTCACCGGATGGTCCATGTTGCTCATGTTCTTCCACTGTTTCACGATGTTTCCGTTCATGTCGATCAGGACGGACCCCTCGCCTTCGACCTCGGTCGCATAAACCGTGAATCCGCTCTGGGCCTTATCCGGCTTGTAGATGGTCGTCCCGGTGGGATAGACGGACGGAAACGCGAAGAGCGCTGCGGGGGCCGCGATCAGGAGCGCGCACAACCCCATGGCGATCCATATCTTTTTCATCATTCACCTCCAAGTGAGTGGTTGGTCGATCTTTTCCGATCCTGCAATCCCGTTTCCTTAGTAGGAAGGGGTTCCGCTTTTTCCCACATCCGCCTCGAGCCCGTACCAGCCGAAGATCACATCGATCCACTCCGCCCGGTTGGCCTTGCGGGCCGTCTCGACCCCCTTGTCGCCCATGCCGGTATAGACGATGACCTCCTGGCCCTTGCTCCAGACATCGGACTTCACAAACATGGCACTGCTGCCCGGCTGGTTCATCTTTTCGAACTCCGCCTTGATCAGGGCCTTCTCCACCAGGGGTTTGATCCCGTTGGGTTCATCCAGGGGGCCCAGCAGCACGACGCGCTGCGCATCCTTGAAGGCGGCCACGTCCGACGGCGCCACGTTCTTGAGCGGGATGTTCTTCGAGGTCAGGAATTTCTGCCAATCCGCTGCCTTGGCGTAGCTCTCCGGCGTGGCCACCACAACCAGTTCATCGGCGGCAGAGGCCATCGGCGCGAGCACCAGCCCCAGCACCGCAACCATGCCTAAAACCATCAGTAATCTTCTCATCAACATTCCTCCTTTGTTTGATAGGCCCGGGATCCGGTCCGGAAGGACCGGCTCCCGGGCGATACCGGATATGCCGAACGTTCAACCCTGTTCAGGATGCCGTCCCCTAATACTTCAAGATCTTCCACATCTCCGGGCAATCCTTGGCCATTTTCCCCTTGGGGGTCAGGTCCTTGCCCTTCAGGCCGGGGTAGTCCGGCCCGTACCGGTAGGCCCGGTGGGTGATGTTGGCCAGGTTCTCCTCATGGCCGAGCTGAAAATCCTTGTCGTCGTCGCGGATCGCGCACTTCGTGTAGTTCTCCCAATGGTAGATCGGGTTCACGAAATCCCAGACCACCTCTCCTTTTTTCGTCACCTCGAAGAAATGGCCCACGTTGCTCGAGGTGATGAACATATTGCCGTTGGGGAGCAGTTGAGCGGCCCCCTGGCGGTGGGTGAAGAAGCTCGACTGGTCCCACGCCTCGTACTTCCACTCGATCTCGTTGGTCTTCGTGTTCACGATAAACACGCGGGATTTGGTCCCCTGCGGGTTTTCGGAGCCGTTGTCGAAGACCGAGACCAGGCCCTTCCCGAGCCACCGGGCATCATGGGAACCGAACATCTTCTGGTCGCCCGCATCGAAGTAGGAGGGGCACTTGCCGGCGCCGTAGGCGCAGGGATTGCCCCACCGGTACTGGAGCTTGCCGGTCTTGTGGTCGAGCAGATAGAACTCGGCGAGGTTCCGGGAGTTGGTCAGCACCTGATCGGTCTCCTCAACGTAGACGAGGGTATTGAGATGGCTCCAGTCATAGGTCGCATAGATCTCGCCGACCGGCATGGGCAGGATGTAGTTGGGATCGAACTTGTCCGGCCCCTTTCCGAGATGGTCCTTGATGTGCCATTCCCAGACGATCTTTCCGGCAGGATTCACCTCCCAGATGAAATCGAGCCAGAAGTCGCGGTGATAAACCCCTTTGCCCTTGACGCTCTTTGTCGGGATCGTCTTGGGATCGCGCCCCTTGGCGATCATATCCTCGTTCTTGACCCGCTCCCACCCGAGGATCATGGTGTTGCCGTTCGGCATCCGGTCGAAGCAGTGGTGCTGGACCTCGTTCTTGGTGAACATGTCCTTGAAGCTCCAGACCACCTTGCCGTTCCAGTCGATCTCCTCGATGTACCCGCCGATGCCGTCGATGCCGCAGTAGGTGATCGGCATCGCCCTGCCCGCCCTAAGCAGATTTCCGTTGGGCAGCAGTTCGGCGTACAGTCCCGGATAGTACTCCGAATCCCAAGTATGAACGATATTCCCCTCCATGTCGATCATGTAGGTCCTTTTGCTGATGAGGGGGGCAAACACCGTGTATCCCTCAAATGCCTTGCCCTTCTTGTAGAGCAGAACCCCGGTTCCGCCCACAAGCGCCTGATAGGCGTGCGCGGACATCGCGAAACCGACCACGATCGCAAGCACCGCAATAAACCATGTGACCTTTTTCATCTCCACCTCCCAATTTATTCTCTGGCCCTATAAAACCGTCCACCAATCCGGCCCTTTTCCGGCCGGCTCCCTGCTCCACTCAACATTCGACGACCCGGACATCGTTCTTGCGGAGATGGGTGGCGAGGTGCTTGTGCAGCAGGGGGAAAAGCTTCTTTTTTTCTCTCGCCAGAAAGACCATCTCATACCCTTTTTGGGCCTCCTCGAGAACGGTGGAAACCAGGTCGTCCGTCTCCACCGGATCGATCTCCAGGGGAACCCCCATGCGCTTCGCCTTATCCCGGATCTTTTCCGCCTCCACCTGGCCGCGTTCGAGAACCTCTTCGCGAATATACAGCAGAAACCTCTGTTTGTTGATCCTGGGGGAAACCAGATCGTTGTGGCCGTAAAGGTAAAGGTCCGAATCGAGGATCTGCAGCACCCTGGCCTTTCGCGAATCGCCCCGGGCGACGCGGAGCGCCTCGTCGACGGCAGGCTCGCTGCTGCTGCCTTTGTAGATGACCAGAATGTCCTTCACCGTCCGATCCGTCCCCCTTCAAACCGTGCGAATCCACAACCGTCTTGTTCCTAATAGACCCCCACGAACTGGAAGAACCAGAGGAGCAGGACCGCGCTGATGGCAATCACCATCGCAATGTACTCGTCCACCCGGTGGCGGAGCTGTTTGGCGTCGGCCTGCGCCCTCACCTTCTTGAGGTCTTCGTCGCTCATCTCTTCCTTTTTTTCGACATCTTCAGCCATAGCATCTCTCCCTTTTTCCAATCGGGATCGTAGCGGAGTTCCACGCTCCCTGCTTTGCGAACGGCACGGGCATCGTTATTTGAAGTAACCCATGGCGCCGAAAATATAGATCAGGATCAGGCACATGATGATTCTCAGGGATCCCGCAACGTATCCGATCACCAGCCCCTTGGCCCCGGCCTTTTTCAAGTCCGACAATTTGGTCTGAAGCCCGAGACCCACGAAGCAAAGCGAGAAGAACCACTCCATCACGTTTCCCATGGCCTCACTGGCCGGAACGGGCCATGCCTGGAAGCAGTTCAGGGTCCAGACAAATGCGAATCCGAACACGAAGAGGGGGAATTTTTCCTTCATCACCTGCCAGAAGCTGACCTTCTCCGTCCTCATCTCCTTGCCCAAGGTCATCAGGTAGATGAAGATCACGCCCGCGGGAATCAAAACCAGCCGGCCGATGTTCGTAAATCCCGACACCTTTCCCGCCTCGAAACTGAAATTGAATCCCGTCGCGATGACCTGGTTGGAATTGGGAACCCCGGCCGCTGCCAGCAGACCGAAGGTGTTGTTGGTCATATGCAGCAGGTTTCCGATGAACGGGAGCACGAAGAGGCAGCAGAGTCCGAACGTGACGGAGACCGCGATGGCATAGGCCACCTCCTCGCTCTTGGATTTCACCATCGGGGAGATGGCGATGCAGGCCGACACGCCGCACATCGAAAAGGCCGCTGCCAGGAGCGCGGTCATCGAATCGCCGATCTTGGCCACACGTCCCATGAAGGTGAAGATCAACGCGCCCCCGAAAACCATAAACACCATGACGATGATGCTGACGGCCCCCAGTTTGACCAGGTCCCGGAGCACATACTGGGATCCCAGCATGATGATGCCCACGTTCATGAAGCAGGCGCTGTAGGAGATGCCCGGCTCCCATGAAGCCGGAACGCCGACGACGTTCCTGATCACGATGCCCATCACGAGGCAGGTGACCACGTAGTTGAAGTGCAGCAGATCCACGAACAGCCCCTTGCCGTACACCGGCGGCAGGACGGCATCGATGTAACGCAGCAGGCTGTCCAGCGAAAGGGGAAAGTTCAGGCCGGGAAGA
The DNA here is from genome assembly GCA_964637025.1 of uncultured Syntrophaceae bacterium. Lineage (GTDB taxonomy): Bacteria > Desulfobacterota > Syntrophia > Syntrophales > UBA5619 > UBA5619. Next base: position 24,588 of record CAZWTL010000014.1, read on the forward strand.
CCGCTGAACAGCGCAATCAACGCCATGGCCAGCAGCCCAGGCCAACTTTTCTGGAAACTGGGGAGCGCGCTCCAGACGGAAGGCTTTCTCGCCGGCCGTGCCCCGGCCATCTGATCGTAAGTTATGTCTTGTGCCATCTTTTATTCTCCATTTCCTGAGTCCATGCCGTTATCGGCCATTGAGATATTTTATCAGCAGCCCCTTGCCCGCCGCGAACGCCGAGAGTTTGACGCAGCGCCGGGATGGAGAGGCCCGCCGGTCCGCCGAAACATCGCATCGTCGGCGGGCCGGCCAGGCCGGGTGCTACTTCAGACGCCAGATCTCGCGGTAGGCCAGCCTGTCCAGCAGGGTCTTCCGCAGAAAATGCTCGGTCGTCCCGTTGACGCCGACCATCAGGTCCACATTGTTTCTGGCCAGTTCCGCCAGGTTGGGGCTTCGGTTCCCCTCCTTGTCTTCAATGTGCCAGGCCTGGATCTTCTCGCCGTCGAAATCGGTGATGACGATCTTGAAGTGTCCTTCCGGCCCGGTGTAGGTGTTGTTCTTGGCATCCAGGACGATCGGCTCCGGGTTGTCCATGATGAACTCGTTGAGCATGTAGCAGTGGCCGCAGACGTCCGGACGCATCACGTAGCGGGGATCCTTCGCCCAGGGCTTGTCGCGTTCCAGCTTGTGGGCGCCTGTCCAGGCGTACATCTTCACCTTGCCCCCGCTGAAGTCGGCCGGAAGATCCAGCTCGACATGGATATCCTTGTACTGCATCATCACCTTCTGCTGCGAGGGGCTGTACTGGGGAAGCGTGTCATAAACGCTTTGATCGACAGGACCGAGCAGCTTCTCCATCGCGACTTTTCCGCTGCCGTCGAGCAGGGCCAGCTTGACCGTCTTGCGTCCGGGATCCACGCTCAGGGCCTTGAGCCTGTAATCGCCGATCTTGGACTCCTGTCCCGCTCCGAGAACGAGCTCCTGGGGTTCCTCATAGGAGATGGTGAAGGAGTCCATGCCGGGGGTGCCCAGTTCCGCAAGCTCAACCACGTCCGGGCTGACCCAGCGGGGAATGGCGAAAGTCGCCCCTTCGGCATAGACGTCCGGCAGCGAATAGGTCTGGCCGGCGAAGGTCTTGTTGTCGCCGAACACCGGTTCATAATCCTTGAGACCCGGCGCCAGAATCATGTCCGCACCGAAGGCGTTTCCGGAATACTTGATGATGCGCGCCTGGGCCACAGGCCGTCCCCAGAGCATGCGCGAACCCAGGAAACGAAGCATCCGGCTGCCGTCCCCCATCACGACATCCTGCCAGAAGAGCGGGTTCTCGTCTCCCATGGGCAGGTATTTCCAGTAATCGAGGGCCGTATTCTTCTTGACGACCAGATAGCTTTCCGTACTCAGGACGTACGCCTTTTTCCCGAGGATGTAAAAGGCCTCTCCGGCAAGAGGACGGATGTTTCTGCCCAGCCGTGACGAATAGAACAGGCCTGCCGGGGGAATGATGATCTTGCCCTGCCGGTAGTCGATATAGCTGCCGCGGATCACGATCGCCTCGGCGCTGACGACCCTCTCCTTGTTGCGGGTCGGAACGGCCTTGCGCACCAACCCTTTGAGTTTGGGGACAAAGGCGCAGGTGGGATCCGGGGCGAACCCCTTGGCCGAGGTGATCACCCGGGGATAGGATGAAAAGTTCGATTTGACCACCGGCACCCCGTATATGGGGTCCGCCAAGCGGGTGAGGAAGGTGTCCTCCATCACGGAGACCACCAGCTCGCTCATGCCGACGAAAAAGTCCGCATTGGATCTCCCCTCTTTCCAGAGGATCAGGTTGTCCGTCCGCCGAAACCAGGAATCGCGGGCAAAACAGGTCTTGACCACGTCGCCTTCGATATCCTTGGCGACCACCCTGAAGTAGGTCCTGTCCCATAAATCGGAGAGGCAGGTGGGACCCGCATAGGAATTGTCCTTGTTGGTCAGGACAAAGGCTTCCTTGTTCTCGAGGACGACCCGCTTGAGAAAGCCGGACATCTGCTCCGCCTCGAGGCCGACGATGTAACGGTTGTCCCTCGGCCACGGCTCCCCGTTCTTGAGCTTCACGAGATCGTGGTAGATCAGCAGGGAAACCGTGCCTTCGGTCCATCCGTACGGCACGTCGTTATGCCAGGGGACCCAGTCGGATCCCTTGAACCAGGAGGGCTGGACGACCACCTCGATGTGCATGTCGAGGTCGAAATCGGTCAGGCTCATCCTCTCGGGATCGGTCGCCTTGTATTCCTGCGACGTCAGGGGAAGGAGCAGCTTGGAAGCCAGCACCTTGCTGCCGGTCCAGTTGCGGACCTCGACCTGGATCCCATCGTATTTTCTGTAGGCGTAGATCCTCTTGTTCCGCCACCAACGGAAGCTCTCCTGCTGAATCCCGATCACGTAAGGCCTGTCCAAGGAAAAGACCGCTTCCTGGATCACCGGATACTTCACCTCTTCGAAAACCGCATCGTTGTGGGTGATCTTCTTGGCCGTGAGCTTCGTGGCGCCGTATTCGTAAGTTTTGGTCAGGTAGAAGGGCAACTGCTGGGGGTTGATTCCGACTTTGAGATTCTGCGTTTTCGCCAATTCGGGTTCCGGGAAAGAGGAGGAGACCGGAAACTCCGACTGCCATCCGCCGGAGGGCGCCATCACGGCGAATTCGCCGTAGGGCTTTCCGTAATGGTCCGTCGCGTAATCGAACCAGAGGCGGTATCCCTGCTCATCCATGAGAACCTTGTCCCTCTTGCCCAGGGTGACGTCCTTGCGGCTCACCTGACCGGTCTTGAGGGAGAGCAGGTAGGAGGTCCTGCCCAGGATGATGAAAGGATCGCTTTTGAAGGGCCTGGCGTCCATGGATGTGGACGAGGCGTAGAAAAACCCCCCGGCGGGGACGGGAATCTTTCCATCCTTCACATGACTTCCCCTGAGCACGATGCACTCGGCCAAATCCTTCTGCTCCCCGTAGTGGTTCGTCAGCTTCTTGTTCAGGAGCCCGGCAAGCTGGGGGATGTAAGTCGCATCATCGGCCGGGGGAAGGCCGTGGGGTGTCTCGGAGGCCGCAGCATATCCGGCAACCCCTAAGCCAAGTAAAAATGCGAAGAGCAGGGCAAAGAGCCATCCCCTCCGAAACAGCACCGGTTTGATGCTGTGAAGGATTCGAGTCAGCAAGTGCATTCCGAACCTCCTATCCCTTCAAGGAGGAAGAAACCCTTCCATTTGTTCAACAGGGTCCGGTTCATGCCCTTGACCTGGAGAAGCTCCTCAATCTGCATGAAATCGCCGTTGTCCTTCCTGTATTTGACGATATTCTTCGCAATATCCGGTGTCATGCCCGGTATGCTCTTGACCAATTCGTCGGCAGTGGCCGTGTTGATGTTGACCGTTTTCCCTGTCGGTTTCTGTTCAGCGGCAAGGGCCGCGGTCGCGGCGATGCTGCAGACCCACAGCGCCACCAGAAACAAGATCCATCCTAAGTGTTTTCGTTTCATGGAATCCCCCTCACAAAGATTTACGGCAAAGACGCGAGTCGATATGCCGCAGCGATAACATATTCCTGGCCGGTAAAGACCAGGACCAGCCTTAACAAGAATCCCCCGACCAGAGGAGCGCCGAGGACAACGAACGCCGTTGCAAGCGTCGGTTTCGCTTTTCTGAACCCGAGGGCCATGGGAAGCAGCACACCCAGTCCGATCACCCCCAGCCACCAGATCCAGCCGCTGCAACCGGTGATCAAAGAAATCAGCACATCGGTTCTCATGACGGGAATGAAAAACAGCAGGAAGAAGGCGAGAACCGCAAGGATATAGGCGGGAAGCAGGATCCGGTAAGACCCTTCCAACCAATGGAACGGTCCGGCCATGATCTCCTGCCGTTTGCCCGATGCGCACAGGAGCGCCAGCAGGACCCCGGCCGCAAACCCCGTGTCCAGGGCGGAAAAACAGAACAGGACGGGCAGGGCAGAGTTTCTCCAAAGGGGAATGGAGGTCGTGGAGAGCAGCACCCCGGTATAAATGGCGACCAGCAGGGCCAACGGAACGCCCGCCCAGCCCAGCGCATCGCGGACTCCCTGGCGTGACCACAACGGCCATGCGCCGATCACGGGAATGCGCTCCCGCATCCCGGCGGGGATCCAGAACAGGGCGTAGAGCGTGGCGACGATAGAGAAAAGGATGAGCAGCCAGACCCCGATGGACATGGGAGAAACGATGTTGAATGCGGTTAAGGTGAACCAGAAACGGATTTTGTATCCCAGATCGAAGATGAGCATGGCCGTGCCGACGGCAACCACAGGCGGCGCCAGAAGAGCGGCCGCCCGGGAACAGGCGAGGAAGCCCACCTCCTGTCTTCTTCCCGTCAGCACCGCCAAGCAAAAGGCGCCGGCCGCGACCCCGGCCAGGAAAAGATACAGGACGATGGGCATGCCCCAGTTGGTTTCACTCATGCGTCTCCTCCTCTGTCTTTCCCCCGGCTTCCGCCCCGGGCGGCGTCTCCTCCGCAGCCTTCGGCCCGGCCTCCGCCCGGATCCGCGCCTCCACCGCGCCGGCGCCCCTGTGCCACAGCCAGGCCAGTACAAAGGCCCCGGGCACCAGTCCCGCCAGCCAGCTCCAGATCTGGCCGCCCGTGACCGTGTTGAGCGGAACCGGATCCGGCAGCCGATATTCGGCCGGCTTCCCCTGCAGCGCATACACCATGTGAAGCCGCTCCGCCTGTCCGTATGCGGCCGGACCCGCCGGGATTTTTCCATCGGGATGATAAGTCAGCGCACCCGTCGGGCATTTCGCCACGCATGCCGGCGCCTTGCCGTGATCGATCCGCTGGGTGCAAAAGCTGCATTTTCTCATGGTCTGCTGGGCCGGACTCTTCTGGGGCACGTGAAACGGACAGGACTGGATGCAGTATCCGCAGCCGATACAGCGGTCCCGGTCGTGGTTCACCACCCCGTCCGGTCTCCGGACGAGGGCGCCCACGGGGCAGGAAGAAACACAGGCGGGATCGTCACAGTGAAAACAGGCCGTCGAGATGAAGCTCTCGAATTCGTCCGGATAACGGCCCCGGACATAACCCCTGACCTGGCGGAGACGAATGCCCGGAGGGGCATCGTTTTCCAGCTGACAGCCCATCTCGCACGAGTGGCAGCGAATGCACTTCTTTCCGTCAAAATGGATCAATCGTTCGGACATGGCAATTCCTGGCACCATGGGTTCATGAAGATCCCGTCATTTTCCGAAAAGCCCGCCTTGACCGATCACCCCTCTGATCGATTTGGCAATTTCATCCCGTACGCCGGCCATTGCGACCGGTTGTTGTTCACTCGGACTGTTTGTCCTGATTTTTCGACGGCTTTCGTTTGGAAGCCGGGCTTATGGAATCCGTATGCTGAAGACGGCCAGCAACGCTGCCGCCCATGTCAAGTCTGCACTGTTTTTTTTGAAAACGCTTTCCTCTCCAACCGGCTTCTGCCGCGGTTTGCCGTCACAAACGACACCTTCTTTAATCGCCTTTTAGGAAAAAAACCGGGCACTGTCAAGTCTTTTTGTAAATCGGATCGCCGTTTCCAGAGAACCCGCTTCCGGTCCGTTCACGGCCACGCCGCGCCATGAGATGCTGAAACGGACCGTTTGTCTCTCCCCTCCTCGAGTTCCGGTCCGGATCCGGGTCGCATCTGGACCATTAGACTACATCCGATCCTGCAGGGAAAGAGACTATTCTCGGGATAAATGGTACTTTTCTCGGATATTCCGGCGAAGCTGGGAAGGGCTCAAACCCGTTTCCCGTTTCAAAAAACGGCTGAAGTAAGAGGGATCTTCGAAGTTCATGGCGTAGCCGATTTCCGCCACGGTGAGGTCCGTGACGGCCAGAAGACGCTTGGCCTCCAGAACGATCTGCCGGCGAATGAGCCAACCGGGCGAGCGCCCCATCAGGGCCCGCACCGTATCGCTCAGATGGTTGGCATTGATGCCGAGGAGGTCGGCATAGGCCTTCACCGACCTCTCGCTGGCATAGTTTCGGGAGACCAGACCCATGAAGCGGCGCATCAGCGACGACTCCCCCTTGGATCCGTCTTGCGCGGGCGTCATGTCATAGAGACGCTGCGCCTGAACGATCAGGATGTGGAGATAGGCCCTCAACAGGGAAACGCGGTCGCGTTTCTCGGAATGGTATTCGTCATAGATGCTGCGTACCAGCCCATGGATGCCGGCCGCCTGATCCTTCTTCAATCTCAAAACCGGGGTCTCCCTCACCCGGTGGAAAAAGGCGATTTCGTAGATCGGTTTGTTGTTCTCAGGAGGCATGATAAGAAAATCACTATTGAATAAAATGAGATGGCCGCAGAGGCCGCTGTTGAAATCATGGAAATGCACCTGGCCGGGTGAGACGAAACAAAGGGTGTCCTCCTGGAGCCGGTAAGACTCGAAGTCGATATAATGAACATCCCGCCCTCCGGTGATGTGGATGATTTCGTAAAATTGGTGGCGGTGCGGAACCTCGTTCGGATTCACTTTGCGGTAATCGTCGCTGCCGAAGGGCAAACGCCTCACGTCGAACGGCACATCGCCGACGGTCGGCAAAAGGAGATCGCGAACCGGGATATCCTTCACTTTCCTCTTCATCAGCTACCCTTGACAGCGCTATTTGCGCCTTTATCTTGACAAGACGTCCGCGTTTTCATATATCCACGGCCAATGGGCCTTACAGGGCATTTCGCACGCCTTTGCAAACAGGGGATCCGAATTGCCCGTTTCGATCCGACAACGCGCCGAATCAGGGGTATCATCACATGCGAAAAACCAAAACGTGTTTCATCCTGTCCGTGGCATTGCTCTTCTTCGCCGCCGCCGGCAGAGGCGAGGCAAGGGATTACTATACCTGGTGCAAGTCGTTTTCAACGGGAGAGAACCTTGCATGCACGACCCAAACGGAATATGGCGGTGCGTATGCCTATACGCCCGGCACCGCGCCGGCCATCTATAACGTTCCGGACAACAAGCTTTTCAATGTCCGGTACGAGGCGCCCGGACATGAAACGGCCCTTTTTTCCATGTATTTGGATTCGAACGTCGCTTCCTGCGTCAAAGGCTCCGACTGCCATTTCAGCCATGACGGGTGGGAAACCCGCTGCGTCTGGAACGGCCAGGATGCCTGGGTCTGTACGATCGATCATCAGGCGGCAAAGCTCCCGGGGGTATCGATCAATCAGTACTATCTCCAGACCGATTACTCCGTTCGCAACTACCGATACCTGGCGCCGGCCGGAAATTCAAACAGCCCGCCGATCATTGCCGCCGTTCCGGCGATGTCCTTTCCGGAGAATGCGGGCGCGTTGCCGAAGATCGTGGATCTCTGGTTCTACACGGGGGACGACAGGACATCGAAACCGGATCTGACCTATTCGATCGTCAGCCAGACGAATCCCGGAGTCGTCTCCTGCTCCGTCGTTGAAAACCGCTATATCGATTGCCTGACGCAACCCTCCGCCAACGGCACCAGCGAGATCACCTTCAGCGTCAAGGATGCGGGGGGCGCGACCGCTTCCAGCCCCTTCAGCCTCAGGATCACCCCTGTCAAATCCTCGCCCGGGCGACCCCGGACCGATTCCAAATTCATCCTGCCGTCGACGCCCGCAGCGGAGTCAGCCGTGCAGGCCAGGGATGCGGATCATGATCCCGCGCCGGGATCGCAGGAGAATGCCCTCCCCATGCCGTGACGTGCCGCCATGGGAATGCAGCGCCCCATGACAAGGAGGGGCGCATCCCTAGGCCTCCAGATCGGTCTCCCGCTTGATGATCCGGGTCACCCTGAAGACCTCTTCGATCGTGGTCGTCCCTTCGAGAACCTTTCGCGCCCCGTCGGCCAGCAGGTTCGTCATCCCCCGCTTCATCGCCGCATCGCTGATCTGGTTGGAATCCGAAGTCTTGAGGACCATGCTTTTGATCGGATCGTCCAGGATGAGGATCTCAAAGATCGCGGTCCGGCCCCGGTAACCCGTGTTCATACAGGAGGCGCAGCCCTGTTTCCGGTAGAGGAGATGCCGGTCGAGTTGACGCTTCTCGATCCCGAGATTGGCCAGGGATTCGTCGTCCGGGATATAGGCCGTCTTGCATTTCGGACAGAGGACCCTGACCAGGCGCTGGGCGATGATCGCGATCACCGAAGAGGTCACGAGAAAAGGCTCGATCCCCATGTCGATGAGCCTCGTCACGGCGCTGGCCGCATCGTTCGTGTGGAGGGTCGAAAAGACCAGATGTCCCGTCAGCGAAGACTGGATCGCAATCTCCGCCGTTTCCCGGTCGCGGATCTCGCCGACCAGGATCACGTCCGGGTCCTGGCGGACGATGGAACGCAAGCCCTGGGCGAAGGTGAGATCGATCTTGGGATTGACCTGGATCTGGCCGATCCCGTCGATCTGGTATTCGATCGGGTCCTCGATCGTGATGATGTTCACTTCGGGTGAATTGATGGTCGACAACGCCGCATACAGGGTCGTGGTTTTGCCGCTTCCCGTGGGTCCCGTGACGAGGATGATCCCGTAAGGGGACTTGATCAGCCTGTTGAAGATGCCGACCTTCCGGCTGTCCATCCCGAGGTCGGAGAGCTGGAGAATGGAAGAGTTTTTGTCCAGAAGACGCAGGACGACCCGTTCCCCGAAGGCCGTGGGGATGGTGGAAACCCGGATGTCGACGCTTCGGTCAGCGACCTTGATCTCGATCCGTCCGTCCTGGGGCAGGCGTTTTTCTGCGATGTTGAGCTTCGCCATGACCTTCACGCGGGAGATCAGGGGCGACTGGATTTTTCGCGGGAGGCTCAGGATGTCGTAGAGGATGCCGTCAATCCGGTAGCGGACCTTCACCGAGCCCTGGTAGGGCTCGATATGGATGTCGCTTGCCCGGTCCTTGGTCGCGCCGGACAGCAGGAGGTTCACCAGTTTGATGATCGGGGCGTCGCTCGTTTCGTCGAGGAGGTCTCCTGTCTCCTCGATCTCGGAGATGAGGCTGTCCGTCGACTCCTCGTTCATCTCCTGGAAGAACTCCTTGGCCGTGCTCCGGCTCAAATCATAGGCGAGATTGATCGCCGTATGGATCGCCTCCTGGGTGGCGAGGACAAGGGGCCGGTCCGGCAGGCCGAGGAGGCTGCACAGATCGTCCACCGGCTGGAAATTCGTGGGGTCATTGACCGCCACGACAAAGCCCTGAGGGGTGTCCAGGGGCACCATCTTCTGCTTCTTCAAATACTGGATGGAGAAATGGGCGGTGAATCCGGTGTCCATATGGTCGGTCGGAAGCGCCTCCCAGAAAGGGATGCGGTACTCTTCGCTCAGGGCCGCAAGCAGGGCCTCCTCCGGCAGGAGCTTTTTCTGGAGCAGGATGTCGACCAGGCCCGCCCCGTTCTCCCGGACCAGACCCCGGATTTCGGAAAAGGCCTCCTCCGGGAGGCCGAGCGCAACCAGACGGGCGCCCAAACCGGCGCCGGGGTGGCCAACCGGCCGCGCCCCAGCAGCCGGGGCTGAAGCGTTTGCCGTCCCCGTCGATCCGATCTCACGGTGCTTCTGGGCCGTCACAACCCTTTCCCTCATTTATGAGACTCCGCCTGCGGCATTGAGGGAAGAGGCAGTTCCCGCTTCAGATCCATCCGGATGACGCCCTCCTCCACGCGGCCGACATCCTCAACCTTCTTCCGATAGATCGCCGCCGCCTCGTCCTGATTCCGTACGATGTGGGGCGTCAGGAAGATGAACAGGTTGCTCTTGTCGCGGCTCTTCGACCTCGACTTGAACAGCCATCCCAAAATCGGGATGTCCCCCAGCAGAGGCACCTGGTAGTTGTCTACCGTCGTCGAGTCGTCGATCAGCCCCCCGATCACCACCGTCTCCTTGTCCTTCACCACCACCGTCGTCCTCGCCGACCGCTTCAGCGTCGTCGGCGTCGAGGTTTGGGTCCCGCTGATCTTCGTCACCTGCTGGTCGATCTTCAGCCGCACGAACTGCTCCTCGTTGATGTTCGGCGTGATCTTCAGGATGATCCCCACGTCTTTGTATTCGTAGCTCTGGCCGTATACCGTCGTCGCTGTCGTCGAGGTGTCCGATCGCGTGATGTAGGGAACGTTCTTCCCCACGTTGATCTCCGCCTCCTCGTTGTTCAGCGTCAAAAGCTGCGGGGTCGACAGGATCGAAACGTCCGAATCGTCCTGGTAGGCCTGCAACACCGCACCGATATTGGGAAACATGATTCCCCCGATCGTGATCCCCGCCCCGATGATCCCCATCGAAAAACCGGAGGGCATCTTCACCGCCCCCGTCGTCGCATCGATCTGGGGAATCACGGACTCTCCCGTGAATCCCGCCATCCCCACCGACGTCGCGTTCTCCCCGAGCCCGGTCACGCTCCCCGTGTCCTTCAATCCGCGCCACTCGACCCCGACATTGAAGTTCTTGGTGACCGAAACCTCCATGATCAGCGCCTCGATGTATACCATCGGTCGCGGAACGTCCAGCTGACGAATCACCCCCTCCAGGGTCCGGTACTCGTCACGGCTCGCCGTGATGATCAGCGTGTTGGTCGCCTTGTCCGCCACAATGCTCACGTCCTTCGAAAGGACCGACGCCCCGGGAATGGCCGCTCCGCCGCCCTGTTTCGGATCCTTCGCATCCTTCGGGATGTTCATCAACACCTTGACGAGATCCTCCGCGTTGGCGTTCTGCAGCCGGTACACCTGCAGCGTCCCGGCGCTCTGCGGAACCTCCTTGTCCATCAACGATATCAGCCGCTTCACGTGAACGGTCACCTGCTGAGAGGCCACCAGGATCACGGAGTTCGTGCGGTCGTCCGCCACCGCGCGGATCGGCGTCACACCCGCCCTCTGCGCAAACACCGCATTCAGCGACTTCACCACCTCCGTCGACGACGCCGCCTGCAGCGGGATGTACGAGATCTCGTCCCCGGCGCCTTCCACGTCCAGCGCCGTCACGATCTCCTGCAAACGCTTGATGTTCGACAAGACATCCGTGATGATCAGCATCCCCGTCGGAGGATAGGAAAGCACCACACTCGTCTTCGAGATCATCGGGTCCAGGATCTTCTTCATCTCGTTCGGGTTCGCGTGCTGCAATGTGATGATCTGCGTCACAACACGGTCCTCCGCAGGGATCGGCTCCTCCTTCACGCGCAGCTCCAGGTTCTTGCCCCGGGCCTCCAGCGAAGGAATCACCTTGGTCACCTCTCCCGCCTCAACCGTCGTGAAACCGTAGATCTCCAAGATCGACTGGAGAACGTTGTATACCTCCTCCACCGGGATCTTCCGCGGCGAAACAATCGTCACCTTGCCCTTCACCCTCTCGTCCAGCAAAAAGTTGCGGCCCGTCAGGTCGCTCACGAACTTGATGAACACCCGAATGTCAACATCGTTGAAATCGATGGTCACGAACTTGCCGATCTGCGAGGCGGCAACCGACTGCCGGGGCTGTGGAGGCTGAGGAGGCAGCGCCGGCTGGGATAGCGGCTGCTGCATCAGCGTCGGAAGGGGCGAACCCTCGGTTTTGGACTGGGATGCTTCCATCCCTCCCTGAACCGGGGCCTGGGCTTGCGGGACCGCGGCAGCCGGCTTCAGGGCCGTGCCGGCGGAAGCCGGAGGGGTCCCGGCAGTCCCGGATGCGGGAACAGGGGGTACGGAAGCCGGGCGTTCGTTCCGCAGAGGGGCCTGCGAACCGTTCTGTTCCGGCGCCGTCGCAGCCGATCCCGCAGCAGCGGCGCGTCGGGTTTCCGGGCCCGCCGCGGGTTGGGGCGTCGCCGCCCGGTCCGTCGGCTGCACTGCCGGAGGTCTGGCGGGCGCGGACCTGGCCGGGACGCTTTTCCGTTCGACCGCCTGGGCCGGCGAGGTGGTCACCGGCTGCTCCTCGTCCGCAAGGCGCGCCGTCCAACCCGTCTCGGGCGGAAGGAAAAACATCGTCGCCCCGAAGAAAAGGACCAGCATCCAGAAAAGGTGCCTGTTTCCGCGAATCGGATCATGCCCGTCCTTCCCTCCCGGAGGACAGTGTCGTTCCAAAGGTGTCCTCCGACCCCGCCCGGTCCGGACAGAGCCATCCGTAAAGTCGGCCGTATTGCAAATCAAAGGCATCAGTTTTCCCGCCCTTCCATCATTTTTTTGAATGCCGGGGACTTGGCGACGTTTTTCAGATCGGCATCCTTCCGGACCCAGTGCTTCACATCGCCGTCGATCCCCATGGCCACCTTCAAATACCATAAGCTTTCGTCGATCTCGTTCATCTGCGCGTAGAGGCACGCCAGATTGTAGTAGGGATCGACATAATCCTTCCTGAGGACAACGGCCCGGCTGAAGGCCGCGATCGCCTTGTCGCGCTCCTTCCGCCCCATATGGACCACCCCGAGGTTGTTCAGGGCCTTGACGTTTTCGGGATCGCGCTCCAGGACCTTGAGGTAAAGTTCCCTCGCCTCCCTGAGATCCCCCTGGCGCTGGGCGATGAGCGCCTTTTTATACCATACGTCCGCCTCCGGGGGGACCGGTTTTTCGCCTCGCGAAACCGGCGCCTTCTCCCCTCGGGCCGCCGCTGGCTCCAACGACGAAGATCCCGCCATCGCCGCGGCCGGAACCGCTTCCGGCGCCGTCTCCGGCCTCGGGGGCTGAAGCGGCACGGCATCTCCACCGGCAAACGGCCGGGAATCATCCTCCGTTGCGGGAGGAGACTGCCGGAGCACGTAGACCGAAAGGATCAGACCGGCCAGGACCAAAACCGACACCACGACCGCCGCTCCGACGGCGCGCGCCCGCTTCCGGGGCGACCCCGTCCGTTCGGGACCGGCGCTGATGATGTCGCGAAAGGAACCGTAACGGCCATCCCGTTCCCGCTGGGCCTTTCTCAGAGCGTCATTGATATAACTCATTTTTCTCTCAGTCAAGCCATTTGAACAAACCGTACCCGGACGCCAGGATCAGGGCCGCTGCCGCGAGAATCACCAGGAGCGTCTGGATCCTGCGGAGCCGAACGTCCCGTTCGGCCAGATACCCCGGCCCGATGTCCCTGACGGCGGCCCGGACGGTGCGGCGGTCGACGGTCTTCATGTCCCTGCCGTAGGCAATGAGCAGCGCCCGATCGCAGATCGCGTTGATTCGACGCGGTATCCCGCGGGAGAGGCCCGCGATCAATGCATAGCTGCCCTCCGTGAAAATCCCGTCCGCCGTCCCGCCCGCCGTGGTCAGACGGTGCCCGATATAACGCCGGACATCCTCCCGGACCAGAGGCTTGAGATCATACCGGACCGTGATCCGCTCGTTGAGCTGGCGGAGCGACGGCAATGCGAGCAGTTGCCTGAGCTCCGGCTGCCCGAGCAGGATGATCTGGATGAGCTTCTCTCGGACCGTTTCGAGGTTCGACAGCATCCGGATCTGCTCCAGCACGCTGCGCGACAGGTTCTGCGCCTCGTCGATCATCAGCACGGCGTTCCGGCCCGCAGCGAAATTCTTCATGAGAAAATCGTTGAGACCGTCGAGATAGCGCTTTTTCGTTCCCCGCCCTGCCATCCGGATCCCGAATTCCTGGTTGATCGTCTTCAGCAATTCGATATCGGAAAGGGCGGGATTGAAAATGAGCGCGCTCGCGGTCGATCCGTCCAGACCGGCCAGCAGGGACCGGCAGAGGGTGGTCTTGCCGGTGCCGATCCCGCCGGTGACCACCATGAATCCCTTCTTCTCGCCGATCCCGTAAATCAGGCAATTCAGCGCCTCCCGGTGCTGCGGGCTCAGATAGAGGTACCTCGGATCCGGCGAAAGCGTGAACGGATTTTCGTTGAGCCCGAAATAGGTTTCATACATGGCAATATCGGCTACTGGATCCTGTAATGCAGCGTCTCCTGGTTGCCCCGTCGTTTGATGGTCAAGGAGATATTCGGACTGGATTTGAGGGTGTTCAGCAGGCCCGTCATGTCGTCCGCCGTCTGGATGGGCTTGTCGTTGATCTTCTGGATGATGTCCCCGTCCATGATCCCCATCCTTCGATAGAGGCTCCCCGCCTGGATGTTGGTGATCAGAAAGCCGTCGGGGACCCCCGCGTTGAAGTAGGGGCGGACCTGGGCCTGACGGAGCAGGGTTCCCATGTCCTGGAGGCCCGCATCGATCTCGTTGCGGCTCACGATGGTCGCCCCGGAGGGTACCGGCGCGGCTCGGGATTGCTGCAATATCGGCGGCCGCATGGGCCCCAGGATCGGCGCCTCGTTCGTCTCCACGATCTTGAGGGTCTGTTCCTGTTCGCCCACGAGGAGATCGATGGCGTTGCGCTTGATTCGGATCACCTTCGCCCGATCAATGAGATCCCCGGCCTTGACGAGCCGCTGTTTCTTCGTGGCCTTCTCTTCAATGATCGCGAATCCGTACGGGGATTCACCGGCAATGGTCCCCTTGAGCTCGATGAGCTGCGCTGCGTCGATCTGGGGCTGAACGGCGGCGGCCGCCGGCGTTTCCATGACGGCCTTGGTCGTCGTCCCGAACAGATTCCGCTCGGGGATGATCCGGTAGGCGTCGGCCGGCTCGCGGATGAGGACGGCCGTCGACCGGACCTTTTCCGCCGCAGTTGCCGCCGGTTGGATATCCATGAGCCGCAGCGTCAGGATCTTATAGAAGATGCCCGTCGCCAGAAAAAGGATCGCGGCCATGAGGACGAACGGCACCGTCCGTCCCGACACGAGCCCCTTCAAGGCGGCGAGCGATGGATTGAACATACGAAACCAGTCCACTGTACCCTCTCACATGAGCCGCGCCACCGGATTCCCGATCGTACCGGTGATGGTCAGCGTCATCTGCCTGCTCCCCTGCATCGCGATATTGGCCGTGCCGCTCAGATCGATCCGGCTCTCCCTGAAATCGTCCGCCAGGAGAATGTTCCCCTTCAGGGAGCAGCGCAGTTTGTTCCCGTTGAGCGTCAGCTGGTTGACCTTCAATGCCCCGTTCTTGTATGCCATTTTCCCCTCGATGCGGGAGAAATCGATCCTTTCGAACCCGAGGAGCCCCCCCTGAAGCGGGAAGACCCCGTTCGTCAATGTGAATTCGATGTTTCCCGCGCCCCCCTTCAGCGCCTCGCGGGTTCCGTCGAAGTCGGCGGCAACATTCAGCGTCCCCGTGACCTGACTGGCCAGAACGTCGCGCAGCCAAGGGCATTTTTCGACACGGACATTCCGGATGTTCATCGCGGCGCTGAGGGGTCCCCGGATGGACAAGGGTCTGGAAAAATCGACCCTGCCCGTCCCCGCTCCCCCATAGCCCTCCCCCTCCATGACGAATCCAAAGCGGCCGCGCAGCAGGGAAAGCCACGCGGGACGGACGGTCAGGCCGTCCGCATGCAGGACCCTCTCGGGACGGTCTCCGAATGCGGCCGTAATGTCCGAAAGCGCGACGCCGGGCGGAAAGGAGGGCCGCACCGCCTTGATGGACCATGAGGTTCCCGGATAGCGTGCGGCGGCGGCGGTCGCCAGGCCGTCCTTCAGGTCCCGGCCCGGAAACCGGAGATAGAGGAAGGCGAACAGCAACGCGAATCCCGCAAGCACATATCCTACAATGGCCCGATTCAGCAACGGTTTCATGTCAGCGGCTCCTGGAGGCCAGGGGCTGATAGGTGAAGATCTGGATCAGCGCGCTCATGTATTCAGGGTTTTCCTTCATCTTGGCCAGGGAGATCTTCCGAACGCGGATCAACTCCTCGGGCGACTCCGCGAGGTAGAGAAAGTCGGTCAATTGCTTCATCGTCAGTTTGTCCATTTTCATCTCCACCGCGATCTCTTCGTAATTCCCCGTCGGCAGGGACGGCAGAGGATTCATGGAACGGAGGTTCGTTTTGACCCCGGCTTCGCCCGCCCGCCTTTCCAGGTGGGAAATGAGCGCGAACCCCGGCGGACGCCTTTCAATCACCTGCCGGATGCGCTCGGATCGCTCCCGGATGAGGCCGAACTCCGCGCCGAGCGTGCGGAGTTCGCGGATCACCTTCTCGTTCACGGCGATCGAGCGGCGAACCTTCTTGCGTGCCTCGATGTAGGGAACGACGGCAAACTGGATGAGCAGGGCCGCACCCACGAGGACGAGAACGGCTGTAAACGTCGTTCTCTGGCTTCTTGTCAGTTGATCCCAGAAGTGTCTCATTTCTTTAACGCAATCTTCAAATCGAACTCCACCCCGCCCCGCTGTTTGATCATGCTGGTGGAGCCGATCGTCACCGTCTTGAAGTATTTCGAGCCTGCAAGCGCCGTTTTGATCGTGTCGACGGCGTCGAAATCCCGCGCCTCACCCTTGACGCCGATCGCATCCCCCTCCAGGACGAAGGAGGTCAACAACATGTCCGGGGGGGCGAGTTCCGCGATCGCCTTGAGCATATCCAGCACCATCACCGCCGAGGCGGCGTCGCCCATGCCGGTGAAAAGCTTTCGCGTCTCGGCGATCTTCCCCTTCAGTTGGGCAACCGGATCGACGATTCGCGTGGACTCCGGATCGATCTTCCTGAATTCGGCAGAGACGTCCCGCTTGAGCGCCGCCAGCCGATGGCGATCGGCGATGTCGCCGAGGCCGATCTCGATACCGGCCAGGACCAGGACGACGAGCGCCGCAACGGCCCCCCGTTTCAATCGCTTCCCGAGTTCTCCATAGCCGGCCCTCGCCTCCGAGGCGCGCTGACGGAAGTTGAATCCGCGTCCCTTGGCCATCGGCCGCGTCGCCAGCGCCAGCGCCTGATCCATGAGGGACGGGTTCCACGACCCCCCCTGATCCTCTCCGATATCCATCCTTTCCAGGGCGAGCAGATCCGTCCGCTCGACGGGAAGGGAAAAGCTTTCCGCAAGCCCCTCGGCCAACCCGGGGGTCTGCGAGCCTCCGCCGGTCAGGAAGATCTTCGCGGACGGCCGGAGAAGGCTTCCCCGCCACAGGAGATACTGTTCGGTGTTCCTGAGTTCGGCCAGCAGCCGACCCCAATACTCCCGGAGTACGGACGATGTTTCCATCGTCATTTCCGGGCTTGTCTTCATCGCCTCGATCTCGGACGGCTCCCTGCCCATCGCCCTGGCCATGGCGGCTGTCGCGCCCTCCCCCCCGAAGGGGAAGCTGCGGATGTGGGCGATACGCTCCCTGTCGGCAAAGACCGCGACCGTCTCCCGGGCGCCGACGCTGACCAGAAGGGCCATTTCCGGAAAATCCGGCTGCGCCATGAGCCGTGTGGCGAGCGGCACGGCGGCGATGTCGATGACGGCCGTGTCGCGCACGTATTCCGCCAGAAGCGACGTCCGTTCGCCGACGAGCGGACGCGGCGCCAGCGCGGCAAAGATCTCCGCCTGGCCTGTCCGGCCGGGCAGCGCGTAGTCGACGAAGATGTCGTCCAGGGGCGTCTGGATCAGGGGCTCGACGGCAAACGGAAGGGCCTGCAGGATCTTCCGCCGGTCGCGGAAGGGGAGGCGGATGTTCCGATAGGCAGCGGCGCCGGCGGGTATCGCGGTGACGCAGACGGACCCTCGAAATTCATCCTCGGCGAAAAGCTGTTTCACGGCCTCCGCGGGGCCGCCGGCCGCGACGACATCGACCACGCGGAAACCGAGGAGGCGATGACGGCCGCGGAAGCCCCGGGCAAGGAGAACCGCCTTGAGGGCGCTGGCGCCGATATCGAGGCCCAGGATTTTTTCAGGCATTACTCCACCTTCCAAGACAACAGCTTGATCTTCTTTCGATCCTTCGAACGCTCGACCACGGCCGTGACCCGCCCGGTCATCCGTCCATGAAGACCGACTGCCGTAATCTGAAAGATCTCGCTATTGATCTTGACCAACGCCGGCAGGATGTTGATTCCGGATGCCCGCGGGATTTTCTGATGCCACCCGGATTCCGCCAGATCGTTGCGCACGTCCCGGCGGTACTGGTCGAGCCATTCGAGCTCATCAGCCGTCATCTCCGCCGCCAGTGCCCTGAGCACCGGCCTGGGAGCGGTATTGATATTGATCCGGCCATCTCCGAAAACGGAAATGCACCCCGACAATCCCGGAGATTCCCCCGTACCGAAAAACAGTTCACGCGTCACGCCCTTTATCATCAATAATTCCTCAATGCAATCAATAGGTGCATTCTTGGCGGCGTAAGGTCTCGTCAATTCCGCGTAGTAACCCTTCTCGGCGCCACCTCCGGTCACCTCGTCGTCGGCGTCGATCCAGTCCTTGATCGCGTCCCGGAGATCCTCGGCGCGGCGCTGGTCCAGGCGGAAGGAAGGTCCGGTGAGGAGCCTCGTCAGGGCGTCCCTGATCAGCGGGTTGTAGTCTTTTCCGTTTACGAGCCGGTTGATGGGGATCTTTCCCCCTTCGTCCTGAATCGCCAGTTTGAAGGAGCCGCCGTCGAAGAACTCCTCGGACTTGAGGGCAAGCATATCGGTGTTGGCCCAGGGTTCCGTCAGTCCGTCGAACTCCGTCCGGTCGGCGAGCAGAATCGCCTCGCCCGCCTGGAATCCGGACTCGGCGATGTACCGCAGCCGGATTCCGTCGCTGACGTTCGCCGCATCGAGGATCTCGGAACGGGTATCCCGGTTGAATTGAACGGTCAGGGCCACAATGATGCTGACCATGAGCAACACCACGATCAAGGCCACGCCGCGGCGGTTCGACCCACCGGATTTCATGGGGCCTCCAGACGGTTGAACGGGATGCGGACCCGGGTCATGAAGAGGTAGGGGCGCTCCGGGTTCGCGGGGTTGACCAGGCTCAGCCGGATCAGCACTTCGGCCGGCGCCTTTTTCTTCTGCTTCTCGATCTCGCCGCCCGAGTCCCACATGTCGTATTCCTTCCCCGCTTCGTCGGCGAAGGCATAGGTCAGCGACTCGATCCGTTCGCACAGGGGGTAACCGCCGCGATCGGGCTCCTCCTTGTCCGGATCCCGGTAAAGGCTGTCGCTGCGGACAAGGCGATAACCCTCTTTTTCCGTACCCTCCTCGATGCGGTATTCGATCACGGATATGCCGCCCGGGACATCCTGGTCGCCGAAGGCGACATGGGACGCGGCCCGGAAGGTGAGGCGAACAAAATCCCGTTTGCCCAGGCTGTAGGATTTGGCCCTGAACAGGAAACCCTGCCGCCAGACAGCGGTCGACTGCAGATCGCGGGCCATCCGGTCGAGGGCGCAGCGCGCCATGCCGTAGATTTCGGCATCGTATTCGGATTCACGGATGAGCCTGAATGTTCCGGTGTAGGAGGCATAGACGGTGGACAGCACGATCCCGAGGATGAAGACGGCCAGCAGGATCTCGATGAGGGTGAACCCTTCGGCCTTTCTCATGGCAGGACCACCTTGTACAGAACAATCCTGTAGACGTTGTTCGCGGTCATCCGGTCGTTCGTCACCGTCAGGGCCATCTTCTTGAGGAGTGGCAGATCCTCCACATCGCCCACCTCCACTTCCCAGAAGTAGCCGGGGAACTCCTCACCGAAACTCCCTTGGCCGGAAGCCACCTCCCGGGGATCCGCCGCATCGATCCGGGCCATCCGGGCCTGGGCCAGAAACGAGGCCGTGGTCAGGAAACGAGAGCTCGAAACCATCGCAATGCTTTGGGAATGGGACCGGTAGACCGTGACAAGCGTGATGGCCAGGATCGCAACCGCAATCATGACCTCGATCAGGGTGAATCCCTTGCTGCGGGACAGGAGGCGCAACCGGGGACGGGGCGGGGATGCCGTCCTGACCGTCGAAAGATCAGAGTCCGGCGCCGCTCTCTTCCTCATTGAAGGTGAAATCGACATATTTTTCATAAACGGTCGCTGCCTGCAGAAAAGGATGGATGACCACGGTGAACACCCGGTCGTCCTTGGTCAGATGGATGACGGCCGGCGCCGCGTAACCCTGCCGGAAGAAACGGATGAACGCCTCTCCGTCCACCCTTCTGGCCTCGCCCGCCTGCCGGATGCCCGCGATCCGCACCCCCTCCGGCAGCTCGAATGCCGCCTTCCGGAGTTCCGAGCGCTTCTCGGCCGTCGTATCGGCCGGATAGAACCAGAAGGACTGACGGTCCAGGTCGATGTGCAGGATCAGGTCCGTCTGCTCCCGGACCGATTCGGATCGCAGTTCGCGGGCGGCGTTGATGAGCCGGCGCGTTACGGCATTGAGGCTGTCGTTGAGCAGGGTATCCCACACGCGGGGAACGGCGATCAGGAGCATGGTCCCGACCAGCACCACCACCACGGACAGTTCGATCAGCGTATAGCCCCGGTTATTCAATGTCCCAGCTGTTGATGTCCCGGTTCTTGCCCTCGCCGTCCGGCTCCCCGTCGGCTCCGCGTGAGGAGAGATCGTAATCTCCATGCGTGCCGGGGCTGAGATAGACGAACTCGTTGTCCCAGGGGTCCTTGGGCACCTTCCCCTTTTCGAGGTAGCCTCCCTGGCGCCAGTTCTTCGCCGGGCTTCCCACGGCAGGGGCTTCCACCAGGGCCTGAAGTCCCTGCTCGGTTGTCGGATAGTTGCCGTTGTCCAGCTTGTATAGCTTCAGGGCCGTCTCGATGCTTTCGATCTGCAGCCGGGCCTTGGCCTGGCGCGCCTCATCCGGACGCCCCATGATCCGCGGAACGATGAGCCCCGCGAGGATGCCGAGAATGACGATGACGACCATCAGCTCGATCAGTGTGAAACCCTTCTCATTGCGTTTTCTTCTCTTCATGCATTTCTCCTTGACGGCCGGGAGACATCCCCGGTCCAGCGCCTTACCGGACGAGCTGGTTCATCTCGAATATGGGGAGCAAAATCGAGACGACGATAAAACCGACCACGACCCCCATCGCCAGAATCATCGCCGGCTCCAGCAGGGAAGTCACCATCAGGATGTTCGCTTCGACCTCCTTCTCATAGGCATCGGCTATCCTGAAGAGCATCGTCTCCATGTTGCCGCTCTGCTCCCCTACGGCGATCATCTCAACGGCGATGGGAGGGAAGAAATCGTGCCGCGAGAGCGGAACGGAGAGGCTCTGCCCTTCCTCGACGTCCTTGGCGGCCTGGCGGACCTGCTCGGCAACGATCCGATTGTTCACCACGTTCCTGGAGATCTCGAGGGCGGACAGCAAGGGGACCCCGCTTTGCAGCAGGGTGCCGAGGGTGCGGCTGAACCGCGCCACGGCGATCTTCCGGTTCAGGGGGCCGAAGATCGGCACCGTGATCTTGAGCCGGTCCCACCCTTGCCTTCCCTGCTCGGTTTTCAGGACGGTATATCGCAGGCCGGCGATCGCCGCAACCAGGATCAGCGCGATGATCCACCAGAAATTCTTGAGAAATCCGCTCACGACCAGAAGAAAAACGGTGATGCCCGGAAGGGTCTGGTGCATCTCCTCGAAGATATTCGTGATGTTGGGCACCACGAACGTTACCAGGAAAAAGAGGACGCCCCCCCCGATGAAGAACATGAAAATCGGATAAGCCAGGGCCGACCGGATCTTGTTGCGCAGGGCCTGCTGGCTTTCGTTGAAATCGGCCAGACGGTCCAGAACGAGATCGATCGTTCCCGAAGCCTCTCCGGCATTGACCATGTTGATGTAGAAGGGAGGGAATATCTCCGGAAAATGGGACATGCTCTGGGTCAGACTGTTCCCTTCGTTGACCTCGTCCTTGATCCGGGCAAGGGTGGTCTTGAGCACCGGATGGCGGATCTGGGAAACGAGGGCCGCAAGCGAGGGCAC
The DNA here is from genome assembly GCA_964637025.1 of uncultured Syntrophaceae bacterium. GTDB lineage: Bacteria > Desulfobacterota > Syntrophia > Syntrophales > UBA5619 > UBA5619. Next base: position 46,268 of record CAZWTL010000014.1, read on the forward strand.
CAGGGGCAGTCCCGCGCCGACAAGGGTGGCCAACTGCCGGGTCATCACGGCCAAGTCCTGGAGCCCGACCCCCCTGAAGAGAGGGAGCGTCCCGCTGCGGTCGGTGGATTCCTGACGCTTCTGGTCATCGGCCTCGGAGATCTCCACCGGGAAAACCTCCGATTCCCGGAGCTTCTGGCGCGCGGCCACGATGCTCCCCGCATCGACGATCCCCTTCCGGCGGCGCCCGCCGGAATCCAGTGCCACATATTCATAGACCGGCATGATTCATTGATCCTTGTTGAATTAACGAAATTTTTTACCATACTCCCGGGGCGATTTCAAGGATGGATGCCGGATCGCGGCGCGCCTGCCACGCAAACCCCTGCAAAGGCCAACCCGATACCGCGTTTCAACCTGTCGGCATCGTTTGCGCTTCGCATCGCCTCCCCGGCCATGCGGAATGTGCGACAACCGCTGGCCGCCTCCGTACCCCGCCGACGGGGATGCGACATTTCATTTTAAAAACCCCCCTTTCCTGTGGTATGAGGGGCGCAGCTTCGACAGGAAAAGGTGAAAACAGATGACTGAAGACCTGCAGGGGGTCGCTTCCCCCGAACGGATCCCGGAAATCCATATGCTTAAGATCGCAGGCGAGCTCGGCATCGCGGCGGCTCAGGTCGATGCGACGGCACGCCTGCTCGGGGAAGGGGCGACCGTGCCCTTCATTGCCCGTTACCGGAAAGAGGCGACGGGATCTCTCGACGAGGTGCAAGTCGCCGGGGTCCGCGACCGCATGGCCCAGCTCGCCGAACTGGACAAACGGCGCGAGGCGATCGTCAAGTCGCTTGCGGAACGCGGCCTCTTGACCGATGAACTCGCGGCAAAGATCGCCGGCGCCGAAACCCTTTCCCTCCTCGAGGACCTCTATCTTCCCTTCCGCCCCAAAAGGCGGACGCGGGCGACCGCGGCCCGGGAGAAGGGGCTGGAGCCGCTCGCCCGGAGGATTTTCGCCCAGGAGGAGGCCTTCGACCCGTTGGCCGCGGCATCGGAATTCGTCGATCCGGAAAAGGGGGCGGCCACCCCGGAGGAGGCGCTTGCCGGAGCGAGGGACATCATTGCCGAATGGGTGAATGAAAACGAGCAGGCGCGCGCCAGGATGCGTGAATTCTTCAATGAAAAGGCCGTATTCCAATCCCGTCTCCTCCCCGGGAAGGAGGCCGAGGGAAGCCGTTACCGGGACTACTTCGACTGGGAAGAGTCCGTCGTCAAGGCGCCGTCCCACCGCATCCTTGCGATGCGCCGCGGTGAAAAGGAGGAGTTTTTGACCCTCCGCGTCGTCCCTCCCGAGGCGGAGGCGATTGCCATTCTCGCCGCGATGTTCGTCCGGGGGGAAGGCCAGGTTTCGGAACAGGTCCGGACGGCCGTGGAGGACGCCTACCGGCGCCTCCTGTCCAATGCCATGGAAACCGAAATCCGCATGACGACGAAGAAGCGGGCCGACGCGGAAGCGATCCGTGTCTTTGCGGACAACCTCCGCCAGCTTCTGCTCGCCCCGCCGCTGGGCCAGAAACGCATCCTCGCCCTCGACCCGGGATTCCGCACGGGATGCAAGCTCGTCTGTCTCGATCCCCAGGGGAAGCTCCTGCACCACGACGTGGTCCTTCCCCACCTTTCGGAAAAGATGCGGGAACAGGCGACTGAAACGGTCCGGAAGCTCTGCGCGAGGTTCCGGATCGAGGCGATCGCCGTCGGCAACGGCACGGCGGGCCGGGAGACGGAGGCCTTTCTCCGGGAAGCGGGCCTGCCGGAGACGGTCCAGATCGTCATGGTCAACGAAAGCGGCGCCTCGGTCTATTCCGCCTCCAAGATCGCGCGGGAAGAGATGCCGAACGAGGACGTCACCGTCCGCGGGGCGGTCTCCATCGGCCGGCGTCTGGCCGATCCCCTGGCCGAGCTGGTCAAGATCGAGCCGAAGGCGATCGGCGTGGGTCAATACCAGCATGATGTCGACCAGACGGAGCTCAAGCAGGCCCTGGACGATACGGTCATGAGCTGTGTGAACGCCGTCGGCGTCGAACTCAACACCGCGAGCGCTGCGCTGCTCACCTATGTCTCCGGGCTCGGTCCGGCCCTGGCGGCCAAGATCGTCGCCTGGCGGGACGAGCACGGCCCCTTCCCTTCGCGGGAGGCGCTCAAGGAGGTGCCCCGCCTCGGGATGAAGGCCTTCGTGCAGGCCGCGGGATTCCTCCGGATCCGTAACGGGGAGAATCCCCTGGACGCCTCCGCCGTGCATCCGGAAAGCTATGGGATCGTCGACCGGATGGCGTCCGATCTCAACTGTTCCGTCGCCGACCTGATGCGCGACGAGGCCCTCCGGAAAGGGATCGATCCGGAAAGGTACGTCACGGATGAGGTCGGCCTCCCCACGCTCAACGACATCCTGGCCGAGTTGGCCCGTCCCGGCCGCGACCCCCGCGAACGGTTCGAGGCCTTTCAGTTCGCCCCGGGGATCGAGAAAATCGAGGACCTGGCCCCCGGGATGAAGCTCCCGGGCATCGTGACCAACCTCACCGCCTTCGGCGCTTTTGTGGACATCGGGGTTCACCAGGACGGCCTCGTCCACCTCAGCCAGATGGCCGAGCGGTTCGTGAAGAACCCCGGCGATGTCCTGAAGGTCCGGCAGACCGTCGAGGTGACCGTCCTGGCCGTCGACCTGGAGCGGAAACGGATCTCGCTGACGATGAAGAAACAGGCGGAGGATCCGCACGGGAAGGCCGGCCTGAAACCGCCCGCGGAAACCCGAATGGCCCGTCCCGGGCCTTTGAAGGAACCGGACGGATCCGCTCTGGCCGGGTCCGGGCAAGGGAAGCCGCCTCAGGGGAAAACGCCGGCAGAACGGCGGGGACCGGCAGGCCCGAGGGGGGACAAGCCGGGCCACGGCCGTCCTCAGCCCAACAGGCCGGGGAAACCGATCCGCGAAAAGGTCCCCTTCAACAACCCGTTTCTCGAGGTCTTCGGCAAGAAGTAGGTCCGGACTATTTCAGCCGGAAATCAACGCGGCTGTTGCTGACCTTTTCCTTGGACGGCGGCAGCAGCGCCTTCGTTTCGATGAGGAAGACCCGGTCCGGGGTCACCTCGCCGGACGCCAGCAGCCCGTTGCGGACGTTCAGCGCCCGCTGGGACGCCAGAAGCCGAAGGTCGTCCTCCTTCACCTCGATGTGGGTCATCATCAGCTTTTCCATCTCCGGAACCGGAAGGGCTTTGGCCGCGCCGGCTGCGTCTCTGGGTTTCGCAAACGGCTCCGCGTCGTAGGCCGCTTTCAGGAACCTCTCGTATTCATCGGCCCCGACAACGACCTTCTCGAGGGGCACGGCCTCTTTCCCCTGCCGGATCTCCTCCTTGAGCTTCTGCGCCTTGATCCGGTTCTGGAAGCTGTTGTCCCTGATGGCCTCGCGGTCCTTCTCGGCGTCCACATACCCCTCGACGTCGAGTTTCAGGGCGGGACGCTCGACCAGCGCCTTGGCAAGGCCCTGGATCTTCTTGAGCCCCGCCTCCGGCAGCGTGGCGCTTCCGTAATCGAATTCGACGAAACTCATCTCCTCCCCGCCGCCGAAGAGAGACCCCAGAAGCGCGAAAGGCGCCGTCGCGGCCTTGGTGAGGAGATTGACGAGGACCTGGAGAACGATGCGCCAGACGCTGAATTCCGGGTCGTCCAGGGTCCCGGTGACGGGGATGTCCAGTTTGATCTGGCCGTTCCGGTCCTTCAGCAGCGAGATCGCCAGCGAGACGGGCAGCTTCGTCGCCTCGGGGCTCTCCACCTTTTCCCCGAGGGTGAACTGGTCGATGAAGACGTTGTTCTGCGAATCCAGTTTTTTGCGGTCGATCAGGTATTTCAGATCGAACGAGAGTTTCCCTTTCTGGATCTTGTAACCGATATACTTGCCGGAGTAAGGGGTCATGGGGCTCAGGTCCATGTCCTTGAAGTCCGTCTTGACGTCCACGAACAGATCCTTCGCAAGCGGATTGATCTTTCCGGTGATCTCCAGCGGCGCGTAGCCTTCGAGCTTGCCCCGGATCGCCACATCCGCCCGGGTGGTTTCCATCGAGGAGAGTCCCGAGACCCGGCCGCCCAGCTCGACAAACCGGCCGGCGAAATTGGGCTGGATGTATCGGTCCGTGAAGTCGATTTCGCCCCCTTGGATGGTGACGGTGTCCAGCTTGATGTCGGCGGCGGGTTTGGCTTCGGCCGGCGGGGGCGCCTCCTTCTTCCCCTCGGCCGCCGGCGCCGGCGGCACCGGGGCATCCTGCTTGGCGACCATCAGGTTCTGGAGGTTCAGGGTTCCGTCCGCGCGGACCAGGATCCGTGCGAACAGACGGCTGAGCGAGATCTGGCGGATGTGCACCGACAGGGGGTCGAGACCCGCGTCGATGCCGTTGACGTACAGGGCTTCCCATTTGAGCAGATCATTGGCCTGGGCCGCATCGATGGTGGCGAACCGGGAGACGAGCACCTTGCCGGAATAGTTTGTCTTGAGCTTGCCCCCGGTCGAGTCGACTGCAAGGGTTCCGTCGGCGGAAACCTTGCCGCCGGTCACCCGGACGTTGACGATATCGCTCAGGTAGGGCTGGAAAGAGGGGATGTCCAGATCCCTCAGGACAAGCCCCAGCTTCGTCGCCAGGGGATCGACGGTGAGCGGCCCTTCGAGGGAGATCCTTCCCTTCTTCGGCAGCGAGAGGGAGAGGGAGACCTTCCCTTCGCGGCCGGCCGCCGTAGAGAGCCCGCTTCCCTGCAGGCGGATGTCGGACAGGGTCATGCTGAAAGGATCGCGGGGTCCGGCATCGGCAAAAGCGACCGCCCCCTTTTCAACCAGGAGTTCATCCACGTCCACGACGGGCTTTTTCCCCTCATCCTTCTTGGGCTCCGCCTTCGGGCCGGGCCCCTCCCCGTCTGCCCTGGCCCCTGCTTTCGGATCGGCCCCTTCCCCCTCGGCCCCTGCTTTCGTCTTCGGAAGCAGGGTCAGGAGATTGATCTCGCCCTTGTCGCTCCTGCGGACGTGAATCTCCGGTCCGTCCAGCGCCACCCGGGCCAGATGGATCTCCCCGGCCAGGGGCTTGACCGACGCCATGTCGACGCTGAGCGACGGCAGTCTCAGGAGAGGCTTGCCGTTCAAATCATCCAGCGCCACGTTCTTCAGCCGGACGTTTCCGGCGACCGACAGAAAAGGCGCCCCCTCTTTTTCCTCACGGTAGGAGACCTTGGCCTTGACGTCCAGACCGGCGGTCAGAAGCTTGGCGTCGAACTTCACGGGCACATACGCGAGGTAATAGGGGATGTTGAGATCCTTGATGTCGATGTCCAGATCCGTCTCGCGCGATGTGGTGAAAGGCTTCGAATTCCCTTCCAGGAGGTAGGGGGTCCCGTTGATCCGGGCGGCAAAGGAGGGCTTCACGAACGTGTCCACGTTGTAGGGGATGTTGGAGATGAACGGAATCCCGACGTTGATCTCCGCCGCCTCGTGCCGGGTCTCCTTGGGGCCGTCCATGAACTCGACCTTGCCGTCGATCAGTCGGATGTTGTTGAAGGAAAAATGGAAAGGTTTTTCCTCCTTCTTGGCCGCCGCCGGTTTCTCCCCCGGCAGGAGATCGGCGAAGTTGTAAGCCCCCTCCCTGTCGCGGGACACATGGACATAAGGCTTGACCAGCTTGATCTCGTCGATGATGAGGGCCCTTCTCGGCAGCGACATCGCCTCCAGGTTGACCATGAGTTCCTGGAAGGAGACGAAGGTGTCGGCGCCCTGCCTTTCCTTCACGGAAAATCCCTTGACCGACAGGGCCAAGGTGAAGGGATTGAACCCGATGGCCTCCAAGGAGACGCTTCGGTGGAGCTTCTCGGAGAGGTTCTTGACCAGGAGGGATTTCAACACAGGGGGTACAACGAAAAAACCGGTCAGAATGAAAACCAGAACCAGCACAACCGACGCGATCAGGATCTTCTTCATCCGGCTCATATGGACCTCCTTGGTTCCAGGATCTGCGGTTTCCCCCTCCATGACAGGGCGCGGAACAGGATTTATGTGGACTGGCGGGCTTGTCTCCTCATCTTGACCTTGACTGTACAGGTGTAAGGTAGCGCCTAGGCCAGGGACCGTCAAGTTTTATTCGACAGTTTTTATTCGACGGGTTTTGATTGAATGGACCTTCCGCCCCATTTTCCCATACCGTAATGGGCGGCAAGACCCGCCGCAAAGCCGGCGGCCATGTTGGTCGGAAGGGAAACCGCAACCGTGACGATCAGATGAACCCGTTCTTTTCCCGGCTTGACGTCCCGGACGAATTGGGTGAGCTCGACGCCGACGAGGAACATCATCGCCCCGATCATCGACAGAGGAAAGGCGGCAAAGAGGCCGGCGGTCGGCTCCGGTCTCAGGCAGCTTCATCCCCCTTCAGCCGCGATCCCGGCACCAAGGACGGGCCTTGCAGGCTGACGCACCCTTCCTGTTTAAGGGAAAACGTCCCGGGACATTCGGTCAGAAGGTCATCCGGTAGATGGGGAACCGGCGGCACAGGGCGATCACCTCCCCCTTGACCCGGTCCCGGAGCGGCCGGTCCTCCGGA
>CAZWTL010000015.1:0-52824 GCA_964637025.1 uncultured Syntrophaceae bacterium
GCAGACATCGAGGATCAGGTCGAGGTCGTGGGAGGCGATGATCTTGGAATGGGCAAAACCCTTGAGCCATGTGATCAGCTGCCGCCTCGACCTGGGATCGAGGGTTGAGGCCGGCTCGTCCATGGCAAGAATGTCCGGCTCCATGGCCATCACCGCGGCGATTGCGACAGAGGTCTTCTGTCCGGCCGAGAGGTGATGCGGCGGCTTGTCGCGCAGGTCGAGGCCGTTGACCATGGCCAGGGACCTTTCCACGCGTTCGCGGACGCGAGCCTCGTCCAATCCGAGGTTGAGCGGGCCGAATGCGACATCGTCCAGGACCGTCGGCATGAAGAGCTGATCGTCCGGATTCTGGAAAACAACGCCGACCTTCCTGCGGATCTCCTTGCGGGTCTTCGCCGTCAGCACGATATCTCCGATCGTCACGCATCCCCGGGTCGGGAGCAGGCAGCCGTTCATGTGCTGCAGGAGCGTGGATTTGCCCGCCCCGTTGGCCCCGACAAGCCCGACGGATTCTCCGTGGGTGATGCGGAAGCGGATCCCCCTGAGGGCCTCGGTCCCGTCGGGATAGCGGAAAAAGACGTCGTTGAAATCGATGATGTGGTGGCTCATCTCAGCATTCCCTGGGCCAGGCGGCCGATTTTCTCAGTCAGCGGGCAGAAACGGAACGCCCCCAGCAAGAGCGCCGTGCTTCCCAGAAATGCGAGGTCCCTCGCGCAGATCCGGGACCTCACGAGCGATGGGACCTCACCCCGAAAGCCCCGGGAGAGCATCGCGCGATAAATCCGCTCCGCACGGTCCACCGTGCGCAGAAAGAGGACGCCGACGAGGCGCACGAACACGGTCAGACCGAGGCCTCGATGGCCGAAGGAGCGCATATCCCGCGCGCGCGTAATCCTCATGGTCTCCTCGGCCAGCACAAAGAGATATCGGTAGAGAAACAGAAGCTGCGAAACAAAAACCGCCGGGAATCCCATCCTTCCGAGGGCGCGGCAGATCCCGGGGAACGACGTCGTGGCCACGAGGAGGAGCGCAGCTGCGGTCGTGAGCAGGAACTTCAGCAGGATGGAAACGAACGACAGCCACCCAGCCGATACGGGGAACCCGGCAATGACCGCAGCGGTCCGGGTGTCCAGGAAGGGGTTGAAAATGCCGATCAGCAAAGCGAAGGGTGAGACGAACAGGATCTTCCGCAGGATGAACCCGGACGGTATCCCGCCCAGGGTCAGCATCAGCACCGGGAAGAGAAAGAAGGGGATCAGCGCCGCGACTTCGTAAGGCGGAAACGAGACCACGGCGACCAGAAAAAGCAGCGTGGCGACGACCTTGGCCCGCGGATCGAGGCGGTGGACGAACGTCTCGCCGTATGAGAGCCGGTCAAGGCGACCGACGGAATAATACCGTTTGTCGAACGTCATGAATCCATCCCGGACGGCCGTTCCATCAAGGGCCGTACACAAACCCTGGACAGGGAGCGGCCGGATCTTTTATCTGGAACGCTCCCTTTTGCGGGCAAGGCGGATCGTCGCCCCGACGAGTCCGACCAGCCCCAGAACAACGGCGCCGCCGACAATGCCGGCCGTCGAGGTCCCTGGGTCGACGCCCGGCCAAGACGCTGCCTCCTCCCCTGCGCCGGGAGCTGTTTCCGACGGTCGGATATTGTAATCGGGGAGGAAGGCCGTCTTCCCCTGGATGCCTCTGAGCAGGGCGGCAACCCCGTCTGTCGCCTCAGGCAGCGGATCCCCGCCGGTCGCGTTCTCGATGGCCCATTCCAGTCCGTCCGGATGGGTCGACGCGAACCACGAGAGAACGCCCCCGGTCAGGATCGCCAGCACCCCGAAGGTGACCATGATCTTCTTCAGGGGAATTCCGGGTCCCAGAGGCTTGGAAGCCGTGATGCTCTCGATGAGTTCAGGCCTTGCCCCGCGGACATAGACTATCACGCCGGCCGTCACCAAACCTTCGACGACGCCGATGGCCAGATGGATCGGCTGCATCAGCAGAAGGAACGCGCCAAAGGGAAGTTCGCTCTTTCCGGACAGGAGGGTTTCCAGAACGACGGACAATGCTCCGATCTGAAGGGCCGCAACGGCCCCTGCAATCGATGCGGCCGCTATGCGCCCGGGCCTTTGGCTTTTCCCGGCCAGAGGTTTGTAGAGAAACGGATAGACGAGATAACAGGGATAGAACCCGAGGTTCCAGATATTGCATCCGAGCGCCAGCAACCCGCCGTCCGCGAAAAAAAGCGCCTGGATCGTAAGGACCGAGGCCATGACCAGAAAGGCTGCATGGGGTCCCAGCAGGATGGCCAGGATCATTCCACCTCCCAGATGGCCGCTCGATCCGGTCCCCGGGATCGTGAAATTGATCATCTGCGCCGCAAAGATGAAGGCGCCCAGGACCCCCATGAGGGGAATCGTCCGGTCATCGATCCGCTTTTTTAGCGTCTTCGACGCGTATCCGCCCACAACCGCACTTCCGGCCCACATCGCCGTCCCCACGGCCGGGGAAAGCAGCGCATCCGCCATGTGCATGATCCCTTCTCCTTTCCGATCCGCAATCGTGTGATGTCATGAAAATGTTATTCGTGGCACGACCGCATAAAAAAATAATACGGCTAACCGATTTCCCTGCCCGTGCTGGACATGCTCAGGGTGCCGTGCCGGACCCCCTTGATGGATTTGAGGGCTTCCGCCAGGCGTTGCACCTCTTCCGCTCTTCCCCTCGCGGCAATGATCTCCAGGCAGTTGTGGTGGTCCAGATGGATGTGCTGGGTCGAAATGATCACCCCCTGGAATCCGTGCTGCGTGTCCGTGACCTTGGAGAGAACGTCCCGCTTGTGGTGATCGTAGATGAGCGTGATCGCGCCGGCCACCTCGCTTCCCTCCTGCCACGCCCTCTGGACCAACTCGCTCCGGATCAGGTCCCGCAAGGCCTCTGAGCGGTTGGTGTACTGCCTCTGCCGGATCAGGGCATCGAACCGTTCCAGCAACTGCTTTTCCAGGGAAACCCCAAAACGAACCAGCGCCATCTGCCATTCACCGTATTACGTTTTTTGTGTTGATAGCACACCCTCCCGGACCGCGTCAAGCCGTTTCCAAGAGCAGGCGATGAAGCGGCTTCTGTGCCGGAATGGAAAGGGCGTCCCGCGTTCCCTGCCGTCCCGCGCCGGATGAACCGGCCCATGCCCGTTTCGGAAACACCGCCTGGGGGTTCAATCAGGCAGAACATCCGGAGGTGGTGGGCCGTGCCGTCCGCCTTGTGTCCACGGCGGTCATGTCTTGGGATAGCCCACGGACTGCGCCAGGGTAATCTTCTGGTTGGGCCGGAGCTTCAGGGCCTTGCCGAGCGCCGGCACGTCGATGCCTGCCCTGACGACCGTCGCCAACCCTTCCGCTGCGCAGAAGAGGGAGATGTTCTGTGCAATGGCCCCGGCGTGGAAGCCGGAGAAGAGCAGTTTGGCGTCTTCTGGCACGTTCACCCCGAACCGCGAATGGTCGGACACGTAAATCAGATTGACCGGGGCCTCCCTGGCATAGGACTGGCGTCCGGCCAGTCCCCGCAGGTCCTGAGGAACCGTGAGTGTCAACCGATTGGCTTTCGCATCATAGACGTAGGCGCCGTCGGCAAGGATCACATGGATGTCCGTCTCCTGCCAGTTCATGGCGGAGGGGGCGGTTCGCCTTCCGTCGGAGCGGTTGATGCCGAACCCCGCCCACAGAAGATTGGAAAGAAGCTCCACCGGCAAAGGATCCGGACCGAACTGCCTCGTGGACATCCTCTTCCATAACGCCTGCGTCAGGGTGTTCCCACTTCCCATTCGGGGTTTCGCAAGCGGGATGGATTTCGGTTCCTGAGCCCATGTTGCATTCGGGGCCATGCACAGAATCACGCCTGTCGACGCCGAAGCCTTCAAGAACTCCCTTCGATTCATTTTCGCCAGCATAGGGTTCCTCCGCCATATCCAGCGGCTGCGATTCCCCGGCAAATTCATGGGGATGGATTTCATCGTCGCGGAATTTCCCCCCACCGATCCTTTTTTGAAGCGGATGTCAGCAATTCCGGGGCCAACGGCTTCGCAGACATCGCCCCTCCGAAGGGATCGCTTGTCGCATTTCAGGGCATAAAGAGCCGAGAGACGGCCCCGATCACGAAAAAGATCACGATTGCAGCGACGGTCACGGCGACCGTGTAGGGCACCGACTTTTCCTGCGGCGACTTCATCAGCACGGGCAGGCCGAGATAGAGGAGGTACAGTCCGTACAACCCCAGAATCCCGAGAAACGCGAGCAAGGGGAGCAGCGCGAAAACGGCGGCAAGCCAGCCCGGGGTGCTCGCATAGGCGGCCAGTTTGAAGGCCTGTCCGATATGCTTCTCCCCCGAAAAGGTGGGGGCGAGCGCGTCGATGATGAGGGCCAGGATATAAACCGCCGCCAGGGAGAGGCCGTAGTGGACGACTGCAGACGCGATGCCCCGGACGATCGGGATCTTGATGGCTCCCCCCATGGGCAGGTTGATTCCGAACAGGGACATGCCGATGAAAGAGGCAACCGGTCCGATGGCCGCCAGGATGAAGACGTAGTTTCGATACAGTTCGGGAATGGACGCGGTTTCCCCCGCAATGACCGGCCACTCCTCCTTGGGACTGAGCAAGATTCTCTTGACGCGTTCGGTGATGTTCATCTCGTTCCCTCCTGTGGTCTACCAACCGGATACAAGAAAAACGCACGCTGCCGATGGAAAATGATACGGAGAACACCTCGTCATGTCAACGAATTATTGTGGACCATCGGTGGCCCGCGGCGGCTGCCGAGGGTCGAGCGAACCCCCCGTTTCAATGCCGCCGCATGAGGTGCCGCACGGCCTTCTCCAGCCCGTCCAGAGACAGCTCGAACATCGGGATGATCTTGCCGATCGCCTCGATGGTCCAGGTGTAGTGCCAGCCGCAGTTCGACTGCGGATTGAGCCACGCGGCGTGCCGAAAGGTCCTGGCGAGAAACTTGAGACGTTCCTCGCTGCTCCGGGTATCCCTCTGACCGACATACAGGGAACCGTTCGCCCCCATCAGCTCGTAGGGGGCCATCGCCGCATCCCCGACGATGATGAGCCGGGTTTCCGGATCCCGGCGCGCGAACTCCTCGATTGCCTCCGGACGCTGGTGGCGCTGGGGGTCCAGCCAGACGCGGTCGTAGACGGTGTTGTGAAAATAGTAGATCTTCAGGTCCTTGAACTGGCAACGCGCGTAGTTGAAAAGCGTCTGAACGATACCGATATAGGGGTCCATGGACCATCCCCCGTTGTCGATCATCAGGATCACCTTGAGGCGGTCGGACAGACGGCGGTCGAATGCGATCGAGATGTCCCCCCCGTTTCGAACCGTCTCGGTGATCGTCCTGGCCACGTTGACGACCTCCCGGGGACCGTGGGGAATCATCCGCCTCAGCCTCTTGAGGGCTTCGCCCATCTGGAGCTCGGTGAGCGGTCCCTCCTGGCTGTAATCCCGGTAGCGTCTTTCCATCGCGACCTTGACGGCCGACCGGTTCCGGGAGGCGCCGCCCACGCGCATGCCGCCGGGATGGAATCCGGAATGGCCGACCGGAGCGGTTCCGCCGGTTCCGATCCAGCGGCTTCCGCCGTGATGCGCCCCCTGCTGTTCCCTGAGCCGGTCGAGGAAGTAACGGACCAGCTCCTCCGGTGCGTATTGCGCGAGCCGCGTTTCGTCGATGCCGAGGGCCTCGGCCACCTCCGCGGGCCGCTTCAGCCATTCATCAAGCAGCGTTTTGACGACATCTCCCAAATCGGCATCGGCGATGTCGTCCATTGCCCGTCCTCCAAAATAACAGGCAAAAACCTGGTCGTAGGCGTCGAAATGCCGTTCGCTCTTGACGAGGATGGCTCGGGCTGCCGTGTAGAAATCGTCCACGGAGCCGATCGCGCCCATTGCCAGGGCCTTCTGGAGGCGCAGGAACGAGGTGGGGGTTACGGGCACCCCCCGGTCGCGAAGACGGTAGAAGAAACCGACGAACATGCCTCACCCTTACCGGCGGGTGCGACCCGCCTGCTGGACGGCAAGGTCCAGGTCCACGCTCTTCTTGAAGAGCACGCCGAGGCAGGGGATCTCGCCTTTCTCGATCGCCCTCGGGTCGAAATCGGGGTCGGCCTGAAGCGCACGCACCCAGTTGATCAACTCCCGCGTGGCGGGCTTCTTCTCGATCCCCTTGAACTCCCTGAGACGGTAGAATGCCCCAAGGCAGGCCCCGACCAGCGACTCGGAGAGGTTCGGGAAATGGACATTCAGGATCATCCGCATCATGTCCGGATCCGGAAAGGCGATGTGGTGAAAATTGCAGCGGCCGAGAAAGGGGTCGGAAAGGTCTTTCTTCGCGTTGGATGTAATGATGATCACCGGCCTGTGTTTCGCCCTGATCGTCTGGTCGATTTCGACGATGTCGAATGCCATCTGGTCGAGAACATCGAGCATGTCGTCCTGGAAATCCGTATCCGCCTTGTCGATCTCGTCGATCAGCAGGACCGTCCGGCAGTCGAAGACGAAGGCCTGGCCGATTTTTCCCATCCGGATATACTCGGAGATGTTGTTCACATCCCGTTTCGAGTCCCCGAAACGGCTGTCGTTCAGGCGGGTCAGGGTGTCGTACTGGTAGAGTGCGTCCAGAAGTTTCATGCTCGACTTGACGTTCAGGACGATGAGCGGCATCGAGAGGCTTTCGGCGACGGCATGGGCGAGCATGGTCTTTCCCGTGCCCGGCTCCCCCTTGAGCAGAAGGGGCATCTCCAGAGCCATGGAGACGTTCACGATCTTGGCGAGTTCATCGTCGAGCACATACTTCGATCCGCCTGCAAAACGACGGTTGCTGTCGGCTGGATTCATTCTGATTCTCCCGGATCCCTTTTCGGTTTGACTTATCCAATCTCCGGGAAAATTTCCACTCCTATTTGGGGATTACGGTTTTGAATGTCCCGCGGATCAAAATATGATAGAAGGGGATCGGGTTGCGAAATGAATCCACAGGAACAGCCCCCTTTGCGGGAGGGCGAGATATGATCTTTCTGCCCAGGGACCGGGAGATCGTCGAGACGAAACTGAGGGCGGCCCGGGAGCTCGGATGGCCTGAGATGCCGACAGGAAAGCTCGTCGCGGCAGCGGGGAGGGCCTTTCTTGGCGCGCCGTATGCAGCGGGAACGATCGAGTCGAACGGATCCGAAGCACTCGTCGTCAATGTGCGCGCCTTCGACTGCGTTACCTTCGTTGAAACTGCCGTCGCGCTGGCCGGCCTGATCCGGGCCGGCAAAACCGCTTTCGGGGACTACGTCTCGGCTCTGGAGCGGATCCGATACCGGGGCGGTCGACTGAGCGGTTATCCTTCCAGGCTGCACTATTTCTCAGACTGGCTCCGGGACAACGCGCGTCTGGGCATTCTTAGCGACGTCACGAGGGAGTTGGGCGGGAAGCCTTTCCAAAAGGCCTTTCATGCCCTGACCGACCGCCGGCGGGAGATCCCTCTTCTCGGAGATGCGAACGCCCTGAAGCGCATGCGCATCGTGGAAGCCGCCTGCTCCAGGAGGACGCTTTACCGGATTCCGAAGTCCTGTCTGAAGTCGTTCCGGGGGATCGAGGACGGCGATATCATCGCCGTCGCCACGGACGCGGAGGGGATCGATGTCATCCATGTCGGAATCGCTGTGCGCGTTTCGCGGGGCGTTCATCTGCTGCACGCGTCCCGCGCCGAGGGCCGAGTGGCGCTTTCGCCTGAAACCCTTTACCGGTATTTGGCTTCCTGCCGTTGCCGGACGGGGGTTCTCGTCGGCAGGATAAAAACAGAAACGGTTTTTTGAACCGGAAAGAGGTGCAACCCATGGGCGGGCAGACCCCTGGAAAGAAGACCCCGCTGCCGATCGGCTATCTCCATTTCGTGATCGCGCTCTGTGCAGGCTTAGCCGTCGGCACGCTGGGGTTGCTGTGTTTGGAATATTACGGGTTCATCGATTACGCCAAGAATTGGCCGTGAAGACGGCTTGTCCCGCACGCAGATGCCGCCAGCGCCGCATCCGTGACCCCGCACGCGGCGGCGGAGATCCACGGGAGTGCGGCATCTCCCCGCAGCGGGCAAGCCCGTCAAAGGGCGTTCAGCAGGGCGTCGACCTCCGCGCCATCGAGGGCCACCTCGCGAAAGATTCCGGAAACGCGTGCGGGGGTCAGCGCAAGGAAGTCCCGTTCGCGGGGGGTGATGATCATGCCGCCCATATCCACGGCGCCGGGGCTGATCAGAAGCCCGTCTTCGCCGTCCCGGGCATAGGCATCCGGCCGGTGCTTCCGACGGGGAAAGAGGAGCAGCCGCCACCCCTCCGTGGTATGCCTGCAGATCAGGTTCAGCATCGGTTCGTCGCCGGAAGGGAAGAGACGGCCGAACGCATCGACCACCGCTCCGGCTGCAGCGGCAACCTCCCCTTCATCCTTCCCATCGATCACCACCAGGCCGCGGGCCAGGTCTTTAACCCGGAAAATCTCCACCCCGCCGAGATGACGGGACCCGGTTTTTTTTCGGGGATCGAGGCTCTCCTCTTCCACCGGCATGAGCCCTGCGGGGGCGGCCTGAAAGTGGAGGTGGTCCGGCGCCGACGCGCCGGCATGCGGGCCGTTGTAGAGGACGACCATCCCGGACCCGAAATCGCGGGCCAACCCCAGGAAAGAGGCCATGTTCCCCCGGAGAGACTGGGGCAGATGGCTGCGGTGCGCAATCGTCCAATGGCCTGGGAAAATCGGCATGGGATTGCACAGCACGAGATAGTCGCCCCGATAGAGGATCGCGCGCTGTTCCCGGGGTCGATGGTTCGCGCAGAGAAAACAGGGGCGGCGCCGGATCGATTCCGGATCGACGCTGGCCCCGCTGCTGACGATCCGCTGAGGATTGAACTGAACCTTGATCGTCCAGCCCGCGCCGCGGATTTCCCGCGTCCGCGCTTTCGCCAGGGCCCTGCAGCCCTCCGCAAGGGCGGGCCAACGCTCCTTTTGCTGTTCCAGAAGACCGATGGCCAGATCGGCAAGATTATCCTTGCCGTATCCGCCGTCATATCGAACGAACCCCTCCTCCAATGGCACCCCTCCCGTCATGCGTGCAGCGACGCCTCCCGTCCCGGGCCCCTCCGCGGTCAGTGCGTGGAAGGGTCGTTTGTCCGGGAGTGCGCATCCCGGGGCATTCTCCCGATCACCTTGCATCCGATCAGATGGGGCACAACGGTCCCTCCTATCCGGAACGGCTCCTGATGGATGAATCGGAAACCCCGCTGCTCATACCAGCGCCGGGCCCGCTCGTTCTGAAACATCACGCCGACCCAGAGTGCCGGAAGGCCGTAAGCAACAGCCTTCCGTTCCGCGGCCGCCAGCAGCCCGCCGCCAATCCCTTTCCCCTGGTGGTCCGGCAGCAGGTAAAGCGACGCCAGATAGAGGCGTTTTTCGTTCCGGTGAAAATGGACCCGGGCGAAGCCGACCGCCGTCCCGTCCGCCTCGCCGATGAAGCCGTGAACGAAGCGGCTGTCATACAGATGGGTCAGGGATTCGATCCGGTAGGTCGCCTCGTGATAGGCCCGGAGATCCTCCTCCGGGATAAACGGACGGTACGCCTCCATCCACGACTCCCAGAGGATCCGTCGCACCGTGGGCAGATCCTCTTTCTGCCAGGGCCGGATCAGAATCTCCACCCCTTCACCCCGTTCAGTTTCCGACGTGCGAGGATCTCGATGGACCGGAGCCGATCCTTGTAGGCGTCGTGCCGGTTCGCCTGCTCGATGGAAAGGGAGGCGTCCGTATTCCCCTTCCAGCGGCGGCAGAAATAAAGGTTCTCGTAGATCCGGCCGATGCGCCACTCGCGGGAGATCCTGAGGGCGACCGCGTAATCCTCGCCGTACCCCACATTGGGGAAACCGATCCTGCCGAGAATCTCCATGTCGAAGGCCCGGGGGGCGCCCAGTCCGTTGATGCGCAGCGCATTGTTCCGCCCGTTTTCTTCGGTCCACTCCCGGTGGTCGATCAAACCGGGGGGGATCTCTCGCAGATCCTCATCGACAATGGTGTAGGATCCGACGACCATGGCGCAGTTTCCCTCCCGAAGCGCGCCCACGAGCCTTCGCAAGGCATCGGTCCCCGCGTAGAGGTCATCCGAATCGAGTTGCACCGCATAACGACCGCAGAATGCGGAATAAATCGCCTCGTTCCAGCAGCCGCCAATGGAGAGATCGCGCCGTTCAGGAGTGATATGCCTCAAGGCGGGAGCGTGCCGTGCAAGATCGGACAGGATGGCGGATGTGCCGTCGGTGGAATGGTTGTCCACGGCCAGAACGTTGAAGGAAAAATCGGTCCGCTGCGCCAGCGCGCTTCTAACCGCATCCGCCACCGTCTGCACCCGGTTTCGCACCGGAATGACCACGCTCGCCTCCACGGGAAACCTGCGGCCCGAAGGTTTGACCTCCCGGAAGGACGGCGCCAGCCAGGCTCCGATCCGTTTCAGGTGGGCTGTCGCGACGCCCTCCATTTCGGTCTGAAATTCACGGTTGCGTGGATCCACGTAGCCAAAGTGCCCCCCTGCCCCGATGGCGGGGCCGTTCGGGTTTGGCTGTCTGACCGTGGAAAGACGCTCCGGTAGATGGAAGGGGTCACGATCGGTCGAGAGTTTCAGGCGGAGGTCGTACCAGCCCGCCCATCGGCTTGACGGGATCTCCCCGTATCTCCGGAGGGCCCGGCGAGCAGCGGATGTCGAGATCAGGATCAGCGGACCGAAATCGAAGTTGTCGCGGAGGCTGCCCCGCTGATGGTCGTTCACGGGATGTTCCCTGAGGGTTTCTCCGCGGGTCTCGGCATAGTCGGCGTAGACGATTCCCGCTCCGGTAGACTCGGCCGCTGCCAGCAGGCGATCCGCAGCGCGCGGGTCGACGCCGATATCGGTGCGTCCGCAATAGAGCAGATATTCCGTTTCGACCCTTCCGGGCAATCCGTTCCAGGTCCGGCCAGCGGCCGGAGTCTCGCAGATGAGCGATTCGCAGTGAGGGGGAAGCGGGGATCCGTGCCCGGCGTCGAGGAGAACGATTTTCCGGATCAGTGGATTTCGGAAAAGTTCCGCCGGGAGGGATGCATTCCAGGGACCGGCGTCCCGGGGAATCACGGCGGTAATCATGGATACCCTCCCAAGCAGTGAACTTCCCCGGTCACGGGGCAAGGCCTCCCTTCATGGAACCGATTTTTTGCAGGCCGGAGATCATTAAACTTGCACGGCATCCCCTTGTCAAGAGAAAACCCTGGACCCTCGGCTGCCGCCGTCAACCCCTGCGGGATTCCGTTTGTTCGGCCTTCCGGCGTGCGGTCCGAGGCGTGTTCCGCGGCACGGCCCCGCGCAGGGGAAAAGGATCCGATGTCCGACGGGATCCTCCGTCCGGACGGAGAGGGTTTCCGCTTGAACCATACCGCCAATCGTGCTACTGGAGGCGCCATGATCATCGACCTTTCGAAGGCATGGGCCCGTCTGTCGCCTTGGATTGCGCTGCACCGGATGGTCAGCGCGATCCTGGGAATGGCCATCGTCTTCGCCGCCGTGATCTATGATCCCCAAACGACCTCCGATCCGGCCGCGTCGCCCGAGGACCGTGCGAAGGAGGATCTGAGCCGGTACGAATACCCCAGTCAACGGGCCATCCGCTGGAAAGCCCACTTTGTAAGACCTCAGGACAGCTTGGAGAGACTCTTCGGCGAAAACTGGGTCCTCGTCGCCCGGTTCAACCGAATCGACCGTCGCCACGTTTATCCCGGCATGACGATCAAGGTCCCCGAACGTATCGAGGACATTAGAAATTACAACCCTCTCCCCACAAACTACGGGCCCGCCGGCAGCCATCCGAAATACATCTACCTGAGCGTGACCGAACAATGGCTCGGGGCCTACGAATATGGGAAGCTCATTTTTTCCGTGCCGGCGGCCACCGGCGTTGAAGGCCACCTCGCCCCGACCGGTCTGTTCAAGGCGGAGGCCTATCACCGCAAGCACACCTCTTCCCTCTACAAGACCGCCAAGGGAGACATCCCGTATCCCATGGATTACGGGATTCGTTTCCACATCGACAAGGATCGTTATTCCTATTGGATCCATGCGCGGGACCTGCCGGGGCGGCCCGCCTCCCACGGCTGCGTGGGGGTTTACGACGAGGTCATGCAGAACAGGGTCTACGGCGTTCCGGAAAGGCCGGTACTCGAGGACGCAAAGAAACTTTATGTCTGGACGATTGGGGAGGAGCTGTTTGCCGAGGATGACGGGAACCTGAAAATCCTCGAGAACGGCCCGCCCATCGAGATCGTCGGCGATCTCCCGAATAGGCTTCCGCGATCACCCCTTTGAAGCGCGGCGTCGCCAGGGGTCCATGAGATGACCCCTGCCGGACCATGAGGGCCTTGCGCACGGAGCGCGGCGGGAATGCGCGGCACCCCTTCATCCTTGGATTTCACGCGGATTCTGTGATAGTCTGTCTTCCGTAGAGGAATGCCATGCCCCCTGGTCCGATGATCGCCATCTCCACGTACACGCCGCAATCCGTCCGGCAAAAATCCCGGATGATTTTTGCCGGTCTGGCAGCGGCTGTCCTTCTGACCCTTTTTCTTCCCTTGCCCGCCCGGGCCGCGGAAAAGGACTGGTCGCCGCTCGTTGAACGCCTCCAGGGCGATGGATTCTGCCGGCAGTCGGTGGAGACCATATTCAGCCGTCCCGAGGTCCGGTTCGAGCCGGATGCCATGAGCGAAAAAATCAGGAGCATCATCCGGAACCAGACGGCCGGACCGGCTGCCGCGGCCCGGAGGAAGCACGCGGTCCGCGGCAGCTATCTGAACCGCGTGTCCATCGCCCGCGCCCGCTCCTGTGCCCTCGAAAACCTGGACGTACTCGAACGGATCCAGGTCCTGTACGGGGTCCCGAAAGAGATCGTCATCTCGATCCTCCTGATCGAGACCGATCTCGGCCGGAATACGGGAAGCCGCTGCGTGTTCAACCGGCTCGCCAGCATGGCCATCCATCCCGATCTGGAATCCCTTCTCCCCCATCTGGACAGCGGGACCATCAATGAAAGCAACGAGGCCTTCGCCCGCCGCCGCTGCAGGGAGAAGGCCGAATGGGCTTACGAAGAACTCAAGGCCCTGCTCCGGCTGGCCGACCGGGACGGCCTGGATCCTCTGGGTATCCGGGGATCGATCTACGGCGCGATCGGCCTTTGCCAGTTCATGCCCACCAACGTCTTCCATTACGGTGTGGACGCCGACAACGACGGTCGCATCGACCCTTTCGCGATGTCCGACGCCCTCCATAGCATCGCCAACTACCTGCGCGGCCATGGCTGGCGTCCGGGGATGAACCGGGACGATCAGCACCGCGTCATCTTCGATTATAACCATAGCACCGTCTATGCGAACACGGTCCTCGCCGTGGCCGAAAAGCTGAAGGAGCGGAAACGGACCGGTCCATAATTTAATTCGGGGACATAATACCGATTTATTGGGTAATGGATACCGTTTTGGCACCTATGCCAAGGGCAGGGCAATCCGGGAAACAGGGTTCCATTGATCAACTTTCATCGCTGATCTTGCCACCGTCTCAATTATGGCTCGACTATCGAGAATAATCGCGGTTGGTTATCCGCATCACCTCACCCAGAGGGGTGTTCGCTCTATGGCGATTTTTCAAAGCGACATGGACAGACGCAACTACCTGCAATGTGTCAGGGTGGAGACAGAACGTTTTGGGGCCGAGGTTCTTTCCTGGTGCCTGATGACAAACCATGTTCACTTTATCGCCGTCCCCAGGGACGAGACATCTTTTGCCCGTGGTTTTGGAGAGGCGCACAGAAGATATACACGAATGAAGAATTTTTCGGATGGCGTGCGCGGCTACCTTTTTCAAGGAAGATTCGGATCTTGCGTGCTTGACACGCGGCACCTGATCGCTTCCGTACGATACGTGGAAAGGAATCCCGTGCGAGCCGGCATGGTCAAGGCAGCGTGGGATTATCCCTGGTCAAGCGCCGCATTCCATGTCGGCAAAATCGGCACCGATCTCCTGGTGAAGGACAGGACCTTAATGGGCCTGGTTGAGGATTGGCAGTCATACCTTGCGGATTCGGACGACCAACATTCCGAAACGGTTCGCAGAGCCACGAGAACGGGGCGCCCGGCAGGAGATCCATCATTCATCGAATCGCTTGAACACTTGACTGGCCGCACTCTGAAACCGGGGAAACCGGGAAGGCCGGTGAAGAGTAAACCGGAAAACCGTATTATGTCCCCGGAATAAATCCCTGACACCAGATCTGATACATCACCCGGCGCCGGGGTCCCATTGACATGGCCTTCCCCATTGCTTATACTAAGCTCACCATCCGGGAACGGATGGGAAACGACGCAACAACGGGGAACGGACATCATGACGGCGGGTAATCCGGGCGGACTTTCTCAAACAGACTCGGAAGCGGATCAGGAACTGCGGGAGCCGAAGATGTACCGGGTGATCCTGCACAACGACGATTACACGACCATGGACTTCGTCGTTGAGATCCTGATATCGGTTTTCCGCAAGCCCGCAGTGGAGGCCACGCGGATCATGATGGACGTGCACCACAAAGGGAAAGGGGTCTGCGGGATTTACACCTACGACATCGCGGCCACACGGGCAGCTCGGGTGCACCAGCTGGCGCAGAAACGGGAATTCCCGTTGAAATGCTCGCTGGAGGAGGCCTGACGGTCCCCGCAAACAGGAAGGAATCATGAAGATCAGCGAAACCCTCAATCGGATCATTATGGCGGCGTATGCCGAAGCGAATGTCCGGAGGCATGAATTTATCACGCCGGAACATCTCCTCTACGCCTGCCTTTTTTTCGATGAGGGGAAAGAGATCATCAGCCATTGCGGCGGCGATCCCGACCACCTCAAGGGGATCGTCGAGAAACACCTCGAGGAGGCCAACACCTCGACCGCAGCCATGGCCCGCGCCGCCCAGTCCCTTGGTTTCCAGAGCGTTCTCGAACGGGCGGCCTGGCACACGTCGGCTGCCCAGAAGGAAACCATGGACCTGGGGGATATCCTGGTTTCGCTGCTTGATGAGAAGGAGTCCCACGCCTCGTACTTTCTTCAGCGTGAAGGGATCACCCGCCTGGTTCTCCTCAATTACATCTCCCACGGCATCTCGCCCCTCAACGACGGGGCAGGCGAGCCGGGAGCGGAGCGGGAAACGCGTGAAGGGGATGCGGTCCGCGAGGGGAAAGAGGATCGGAACAAATTTCTCAAGGCATACACCACGGAACTGACCGCAAAGGCGAAATCCGGCGAAATGGACCCCCTGATCGGCCGGGAAGAGATCCTCTCCCGAACGATCCAAGTCCTCTGCCGCCGGTTCAAGAACAATCCGGTTCACGTCGGCGAACCGGGGGTCGGCAAGACCGCCATTACCGAGGGCCTTGCGCAGCTTGTCGCCAAAGGTCAAGTGCCCGGAAGACTCAGGGATGTGAAGATCTTTTCCCTCGACATGGGGGCGGTCCTCGCGGGGACCCGTTTCCGCGGTGATTTCGAGGAGCGGATGAAGCGGGTCATCACCGAGCTCCAGAAACAGGAGAATGCGATCCTTTTTATCGATGAAATCCACAATATCATCGGCGCCGGTGCCGTTTCCGGAGGGTCGATGGATGCCTCGAACATCCTCAAACCGGCCCTGGTTTCGGGAAAACTCCGGTGCATCGGTTCGACGACCTACGACGAATTCCGCAAATACTTCGAGAAGGACGGCGCCCTCTCCCGGCGATTTCAGAAAGTCGAGGTCCCGGAGCCTTCCGTCGATGAAACCGTCAGGATCCTGGAGGGGCTCAAGGAAAAGTACGAGGCCTACCACCAGGTATCTTACACGGAAGAGGGGCTGCAGGCCGCCGCCGAACTATCCGGCCGCTACATCAGCGACCGCCGCCTTCCGGACAAGGCAATCGACGTGATCGACGAGGCCGGCGCCCTCGTTTCCATGAGCCGGGGCGATACGGACACGGGCGCGGTGGTGGCGGTCATCGGAACGCGGGAAATCGAGCGGATTGTCGCCCGGATCGCCCGGATCCCGGAGAAGAACGTCTCATCCACGGATGCCGAGAAGCTCAAGGACCTGGGAACCGAACTCCAGACCAGGATTTTCGGTCAGGATGAGGCGGTCGAACGGGTCGTGGAGGCGGTCAAGAGATCCCGGGCGGGATTCCGTGAACCCGACAAACCGATCGCCTCGCTCCTCTTCGTGGGGCCCACCGGCGTCGGGAAGACGGAGCTCGCCCGCCAGCTCGCTGCGGCCCTCGGCGTGCCTCTGCTCCGTTACGACATGAGCGAGTACCAGGAGAAGCACGCCGTGGCGAAGTTCGTCGGAGCCCCTCCGGGCTATGTCGGATACGAAGAGGGGGGGCTCCTCACCGAGGCAGTACGCAAGAACCCGCACGCGGTTCTGTTGCTCGACGAAATCGAAAAGGCGCACTCGGACATCTTCAACTCGCTCCTCCAGGTGATGGACTACGCGACGCTCACCGACAACAACGGCCGCAAAGCGGACTTCCGGAACGTGGTCCTGCTGATGACGTCGAACGCGGGCGCCCGGGAGATCGGCCGGCAGACCATCGGCTTCGAGGGAGCGCCCATCCAGAGGGACGCCGTTTACAAGGCCATGGAGCGCATCTTTTCACCCGAGTTCCGGAACCGCCTCGACGGGGTTGTCAATTTCCGCAGCCTGAACGAAGAGATCGTCCGCAGGATCGTCAGGAAGAACGTCGCCGAGTTCGCCGCGCAGTTGATTGCGAAAAAGGTTCGGCTCACCGTCACTGACGAATGTTACACCTGGCTGGCTCGCAGGGGCTACTCCCCCGAATTCGGTGCCAGAGAGATCGCGCGACTCGTCCAGGACAAGGTCAAACGCTTTTTCGTTGACGAGGTCCTCTTCGGAAGTCTTCGGGAGGGTGGTGAGGCCGTGGCAGACATCGAAAACGACGACGTGGTCGTCCGGATAACCCATGCCGGTCTATCGACTGCCTGAGACAGTCCACTTTCCCCCCGTCGCGGACGCTGATCCGTCCGGCCTCCTGGCCTTTGGCGGCGACCTTTCACCCGCTCGCTTGCTGGTCGCTTACCGGGCAGGAATCTTTCCCTGGTATGCCGACGGAGAACCGATCCTCTGGTGGTCCCCGGATCCCCGTTTCGTCCTCTTCCCGGATGAACTTCGCGTCTCGCGGAGCATGAGACAATTCTTGAAAAAGGGGCTCGTCCGCATCACATTCGACCGAGCCTTCCGGGAGGTGGTCTCCGCCTGCCGGAGGCCCCGGCCCGGACAGGAAGGGACCTGGATCACGCCGGAGATGCGGGAGGCCTACTGTACGCTCCACAGCCTCGGATACGCGCACTCCGTCGAGGCCTGGCAGGGGAACCTCCTGGCAGGCGGACTTTATGGCGTCTCCCTCGGCCGGATCTTCTTCGGAGAGTCGATGTTCTCCGCAGTTCCGAACGCCTCCAAGGCGGCCCTCATCACCCTGACCGCCCAATTGAAGAAACGGGAATTCGACCTGATCGACTGCCAGATCGCAACCGCCCATCTGGCGGCCCTCGGCGCCCGGCCGCTTCCCCGCAGAGTGTTTTGCGACCTTTTGAAACAATCCCTGGCGCACGAAAGCCTTCGGGGAAACTGGGGGGAATGGCCGGCGGAAATCGAATCCGCTTGACACATCCGAGACTTCTCTTCATAGTCCTCATGCCAAATGGATATTCGGCAGGGTTCGGTCAACCGATCATCATCTTCAGGAGGCGCATCATGCATCTAAAACGGGAAACACGTTGCATCCATTTCATCGGCCTCGCTTTCTGGATGGGAGTCGTCTTCCTTGGGGGAGGCGCCCCGGCCTTGGCGGAGCCTTCAAAAGCGCAGGTGACCAAGATGTGGGAAGAGCAGCATGGCGTCAAAGGCCGCGTCCTTGAAGTGAAAAGCAAGGGCGGACAGCGGACGACCGACGAACTGCACGGTAAGCACTATCTGACGCCAATTGCGACATGTTGGGATTATGATATCGTCGAGCTGCAAAAATGCGGGTGCCGGCTCTTCCTCAAATCCAGCGTCTGTTGCCGAAACGGATCGGCGCAGGATTGTGAACTCAGGATTGGTAATTCGAAGATGGTGGATTGCGCATCTTACGGGAAACCAAAATTCGGGCTCTCGGGAAACACGGAACCGGGTGACTGCAAATCACAGCGCACGCAATCCGCCTGCTGGAGCCGGAAGGACCTGGTCTTCGGAGCCGGCTACGTCATCGGCCCCTGCAGTGGAAGCAGCGAAGCTCAAGACTGGCCGCCTTCATTCGTCTGCCCGAATGGCCAGAAGACCGTCGAAGACTTTCTGAATAAAAAATGCGGACCGACGCCGGAGGATTGCGGCTGCACCATCGTGGAAGCGTGTTCATCCGAAGGCGGGTTGAAGTGCTACAGGGAATGGAAAGCGACCCAGACCTCTTCATCTGGAAACGCAAATCCGGAGAAGCCGACCCAGGCCTCTTCGTCTGGAGGCGTGAGCCCGGAGAAGGCTGCTGAATCCGTCAAATCCGCCACTGACGCTCTCAAGAAGAAGCTCTGGAAATAGTTTGAAGTTGCGGGGTCCGGGCCGCAGGGCGGGTTTGACGGAAACGGAATGCCCGTCCAAGGCCTCCCTCCCGTTTCTCCGCATTCCGCACAGAGGCTCATCGTCATGGCGTGCGAAAGAGGAAAGCGGATCCATGCGTGCGCGTTCGTCAGCGCCCATTGATCCGGGCGCATGCATACACGACCTCAATGACCAGGATATAAAAAAGGGCCAACAGCTCGCTGTTCGATCCCAGGGAGGCGAACCACCCCGCACACGTTGATCAGGCTTCGGTATCATCTTTTTCCACGGTATCATCCTTTTTCTTGACTTCATAGAAGTTATGGCTATAATCTCAACCAAAGAAGTAGACATTTAAGAGAGGAATGCGTTATCCAACCATGAAACTGTCGACCCGAGGCAGATACGGCGTCAGGCTGATGATGGATCTGGCCATCCACTGCGGGGCAGGGCCCGTTTTGCTCAAGGACATCGCCCAGCGGCAGGGGATCTCCGAAAAATACCTCTGGCAGCTCATCAACCCGCTCAAAACGGCGGGACTCGTCAATTCCCTGCGGGGCGCTCACGGAGGATATGTCCTGGGAAGAACAGCCGATGATATTTCCCTCAGGGAGATCCTCCAGGTACTCGAAGGACCCTTATGCCTGGTCGACTGCGTTGACGATCCGTCTGTGTGTGAACGGTCCCCCTCCTGTGTCTCCCGGGACATCTGGGGAGAGGCATCGAAGAACTTGCTGCAGACGCTGGCGCAGACGACGCTCGCAGGAATGGTCGCAAAAGAGAAGAGGAGGATACAGCGTGAAAAGAAAAGATAATCCGAGCTGTCCCGGGATGTGCATGTGTCTCTATACCGAACGGGGAGGTCTGTCCATGTGATGGTGGTCTGAAATCCATGGACAGGGCGACCCGCTGACCGGACAGGTCCAGCGGGTTTTTCTTATGGAAAACGGATGGATCCTTCATCGGCAAACGGGAGGGAAAATGGATCAGCGAAAAATCGACACCCTGGCGGTGCACGCCGGGCAGGAAATCCCCGATCCGTCGACAGGGGCGCGAGCGGTTCCCATCTATCAGACAGCGTCCTACGTCTTCAGGGATACGGGTCATGCAGCCGACCTCTTCGCGTTGAAGCAGTCCGGCAACATCTACACCCGGATCATGAATCCGACGACCGATGTCTTTGAGAGGCGCATGGCCGCACTGGAGGGTGGATCCGCGGCTCTGGCCGTCTCCTCGGGGATGGCGGCCATCACACTCGGCCTCCTGGCCGTTACCCGTCTCGGCGAAGAGATCGTCGCCAGCAGCAACCTCTACGGCGGCACCTACCAACTGTTCCATTACACGCTGCCGAAACTGGGACGGACGGTGAAATTTGTCGATTCGGTGGATCCGGAGGCTTTCGCATCGGCGGTCACAGAGAAAACGCGGGCGATCTATGCCGAGACGATCGGGAATCCGAAGGTGGAGATCCCCGATTTCGAGGCGATCGCCGAAATCGCCCACCGGTGGAGGATCCCGTTCGTGGTGGACAACACCATCGGGGTGGGATTGACGAAGCCCCTCGATTTCGGTGCCGACATTCTGACCTCCTCAGCGACGAAGTTCATCGGCGGCCACGGGACCACGATCGGCGGCATCATCGTCGACGGCGGTCAATTCGACTGGGGGAATGGAAATTTCCCGGAATTCACCGACCCGGATCCAGGGTACCACGGCCTCAGATTCTGGGAGAGCTTCGGCAATCTTCCGGATGCGGGCAATGTCGCCTTTGCCGTTCGGGCGCGGTTGCTCTGGCTCAGGGACATCGGGTCATGCCTTAGCCCGTTCAATGCCTTCCAGCTTCTCCAGGGGCTGGAGACCCTGGGACTTCGGCAGCGCCGCCACTCGGAAAACGCGCTGGCCGTCGCGCAGTTCCTCCAAACCCATCCGCTGGTGGGCTGGGTGAACTATCCGGGACTTCCAGACCACCCGAGCCATGCACGGGCCCAGAAATACCTGAAGGGCCGCTGCGGCGCGCTTCTGGGATTCGGGATCCAGGGAGGACTTGAGGCGGGGAAGCGGTTCATCGAATCGGTGCGACTCCTCTCGCACCTGGCCAACATCGGCGACGCCAAGAGCCTGGTCATCCACCCGGCATCGACGACTCACCAGCAGCTCTCGCCGGAGGAGCAGAAGGCCACGGGGGTCACGGAGGATTTCGTCCGCCTCTCCGTGGGCATCGAGGATGTGGAGGACATCATAGAGGACATCGACCAGGCGCTGCGGAAAGCTGCGGGATAGCCCGTTTGCCGGGGGATTGCTGCGGTGGGAGGCTTGGGACGTTTGCGGAAAACGCCTTGTCTGTCACGGCCAGGCCCGTCCGGTTCCTCCCCGGCAGCGAAAAAGGAGCGTTGACATGAACATCTACGAGGATATCACGAACACGGTCGGCCATACCCCGCTGGTCCGTTTAAATCGAATCAACGCAGGGTCGGTGGCTGAGGTGGTCGTCAAAATGGAGTCCTTCAATCCCCTTTCCAGTGTGAAGGACCGGATCGGCGTCGCCATGGTCGAGGATGCCGAGAAGCAGGGGATCATCACCAAGGAATCGGTCATCATTGAACCGACAAGCGGCAATACGGGGATCGCCCTTGCCTTTGTGGCCGCCGCACGCGGCTATCGGCTGATCCTGACCATGCCGGAGACGATGAGCATCGAGCGGCGTCAGCTGCTGGCCGTATTCGGGGCCGAGGTCGTCCTCACGCCCGGGGTGGAGGGGATGAAGGGGGCCGTCCGGAAGGCGGAAGAACTTGCGGCATCGACGCCTCATGCGGTGATGCTCCAGCAGTTTCAGAATCCCTCAAATCCGGAAATCCACCGGAGGACGACCGCCGAGGAGATCTGGGCCGATACGGACGGGAGAGCCGATTTTATTGTGGCTGGCGTCGGGACCGGAGGCACTCTGACCGGCATCGCCGAGGGGATCAAGGCGAGAAAACCCGGCTTTAAGGCCGTTGCGGTCGAGCCTGAGGAATCCCCCGTTCTTTCCGGCGGGCAGGCCGGGCCGCACAAGATCCAGGGAATCGGCGCAGGGTTCATTCCGGACGTCCTCAACCGAGGGATCATCGACGAGGTGATTCGCGTCGGGCATGAGGAGGCGGGCCAGACCGCGCGCCGCCTTGCCCGCGAGGAGGGGATCCTGGCGGGAATCTCCGGAGGCGCGGCCGTCTGGGCGGGGCTGGCGGTAGCCCATAGACCTGAAAATATTGGGAAACTTGTTGTGGTCATTCTTCCGGACACGGGGGAGCGCTACCTGTCCACCTGGTTGTTCATGGACGCGCAGCGACTGCCTTGGGAATCGTGATCCCTTTACGCGCTGGACATCTTTCGACCCTGCGCCTCCTCGTTGTGCTGCAAAGACGAAACTCGCACTGCTGCGCTCAAACAGTCGTCTTTGCGGACGGTCCCCGATGAGGGCAGGATGCCCCGAAAAATCTCCAATGCGCGCTTCCGGGATTCGATTCCCAATCAGCGCGTTCCTTGTAACGGGATAAAAACTGCCGGATGAAAGTTTCGGCGGAGGCAATAATGAAAGCTGAATTGAATACGAAAACGTCGAAGGCACCCGGAGGATCCCTCGGCATTGTCGAAACCCTGGAGTGCACCTTTTCCGGGCCGCTTCCGCTTGAATGCGGGCAGACGCTGGGGCCGGTGACTCTGGCTTACGAAACGTACGGCCAGCTGAACGCGGAGCGTTCCAACGCGATCATGGTGCTGCACGCGCTTTCCGGCGATGCCCACGCCGCCGGCTTTCACCGGGGTGACAAGGTTCCCGGATGGTGGGATGCGATGATCGGACCGGGAAAGGCGTTCGATACAAACCGCTATTTCGTAATCTGCTCGAACGTGATCGGAGGCTGCAAGGGATCCACGGGACCTGCTTCCGTGAACCCCGAAACCGGGAAACCCTACGGAAAGGATTTCCCCTTCATCACGATCGGCGACATGGTCGAGGCCCAGCGCCACCTGATCGATTTTCTGGGGATCGACCGCCTCCTCTGCGTTGCAGGCGGATCGATGGGAGGGATGCAGGCCCTCCAGTGGGTCGCCTCCTATCCCGAGCGCGTCCGGTCGGCCATTCCCATCGCGACGGCGCTGAAACACTCGCCGCAGCAGATCGCCTTCAATGAGGTGATCCGGCAGTCCATCATGGCCGATCCAGCCTGGCAGGGCGGGGACTATTACGAGACCGGCCCGCCGGAAAAAGGGCTCTCCGTGGCGCGGATGATTGGCCATATCACCTTCATGAGCGAGCGGTCGATGGAGGCAAAGTTCTCCCGGAGGCTCAAGAACGACCAGTTCGGATTCGATTTCGGCGCGGACTTCGAGGTGGAGGGGTACCTCCGTTACCGGGGGGCGAACTTCGTGAAGCGGTTCGATGCGAATTCCTATCTCCACATCACGAAGGCCATGGACTACTTCGACCTGTCCGGTGGTCGGCTGATTTCCGGGGAGGACGGCGATATCAGGTTTCTCGTCCTCTCGTTTCAATCGGACTGGCTCTACCCCTCGCATCAATCCCAGGAGATTGTCCGGCTGTTGAAACGCAAACAGGTCGATGCGACTTACTGCGAGCTGAAATCGAGCTGGGGCCACGACGCCTTTCTGATCGAGTTGGAGGGGCAGACGACACTGATCCGACATTTCCTGGATAGGACCTATAACGGAAAGGGAAACGGGCATGGGAACCGTCGATAAGGGTGTCCGCAAGGACCATCGCATCATCTTCGAATGGATCGAACCCGGGGCGCGCATTCTCGATCTGGGATGCGGCAACGGCGACCTGATCGACCTGCTGTCGCGCGAGAAGGACGCCCGCGTCCAGGGCATCGAGTTCGACGGGAACGCGATCTACGAATGTGTCAAAAAAGGGCTCTCCGTCTGCCAGGGCGACATCGAAACCGGGTTGGCGGAATATCCCGACCGCTGCTTCGATTACGTCATCCTCAACCAGAGCCTCCAGGAGATCCGGAAGGCCTCTTT
Organism: uncultured Syntrophaceae bacterium; assembly: GCA_964637025.1. Classification (GTDB taxonomy): domain Bacteria; phylum Desulfobacterota; class Syntrophia; order Syntrophales; family UBA5619; genus UBA5619. The sequence continues at coordinate 23,698 of CAZWTL010000015.1, forward strand.
TCTCCTCCGGGAGGCGTTGCGCGTGGGCGGACGGGTGATCGTCGGATTTCCCAACTTCGCCCACATCAGCGCCCGCGTCTCGCTTTGCTTCGGCGGACGGGCCCCCATGACCCCCTCCCTTCCCTATCGCTGGCACGATACGCCGAACGTCCGGTTCCTCAGCATCGAAGATTTCAGAATATTCTGCTCGGAGAGGGGATTCAAGGTGGTCAAGACCGCCTTTCTGAACGGGGAGAAAACCGTTGCCTTCTGGCCGAACCTCCGGGCGTTGAGCGCCATTTTTTTGCTTTCCCGCAATGATACGGCGGAGGGATCGCTTGACAAAACCGCCTGAGTGAATTAATTACTAGTAAAAAAGTAGAAATTAAGGAGCATCACAGGAAAATGAATCTTGCTAGCATCGTATGGGACGGTCTGAGGCGAAGGAAGATCAGGACAACCCTGTCCATCGTGGGCATCGCCATCGCCACGACGGCGCTTTTCACGATGGTGTCGCTGCGAGAGGGGTATGAAGCGGGGATGCGTGCGGAACTGGAGAGCATGGGCGCCCAGATCGTAGCGGTTGCCAAGGGGTGCCCCTATGAGGCGATCGCGGTCATCATGATCGGCGGCCAGGTCCCGGCCACCCTTCCCGAGGACGTGGTCGATCGGATCCGCCGGATTCCCAGCGTGGCGAGCGCGTCGGCGAATGTCTTCGGGGCATACCGTTATCTGGACCTCTCTCACCCCCTGGTGGGGATCACCCCTGAAGAGCTGCAGCTCAAGAGGTGGTGGAAAATCAAGGGCCGCTTCCCCGAAAATCCCGGCGAAGTGGTCCTGGGAAATGTCGAGGCCGCCGTGTTTGCCGAGAAGAGCGGCGAATACAAGCAGATCGGCGATTCCCTCCATGTGGAGGTCGGTGGGAGGAGAGCCGGTCTCAAGGTCGTCGGCATTCTCGAAGCAACAGGGTCCAAGGACGACTACGCCACCTTCACCACGATGCAGACGGCCCAGGAGCTTTTCAACCTTCAGGGGCGCGTGGTTTCGGTGAATATCCGCGTCAAGGACATCAACCGGATTCCCGAGGCGATGGACGACATCCAGGCCCTGCCGGACGTCCAGTCCGTAACCGTCACCCAGGTGCTCGGCACGATCCGGAATCTGGTAAGAACCGGACAGACCCTGTTGCTGGTGGTGATGATGATCGCTCTGGTCATCGGGGGGCTCGGCACGATGAACACGATGATGATGACCATCTTCGAACGGACCAGGGAAATCGGGCTCATGAAGGCGATCGGCGCCTCGCGTGGACAGGTCTTCCGGCTTTTCCTCTCCGAGGGGATGGGGATCTGCCTGGCGGGAGGCCTGATCGGCGTCGCCGCCGGGACAATCGCCACCCTGATGGGCGATACGATTCTCAAGCAGTTCGTTTCGGTCATGCCGACCGTTTCGGTGGGACAGGTCTCCTGGCAGGCGGCAGTCCTGGCCATCGTCGTGCCGTTGGCGGTCGGGGTGGCATCGGCGCTTTATCCGGCCCTGCGTGCGGCTCGCCTCGATCCGATCCAGGCCCTGAGGAATGAATGAAGGAGAAGAAACCGTGATCCAAATGAACAGTTTAACCAAGACCTACCCGCGCGGCCGTGAGGAGGTCCATGCCCTCCGGGGAATCACACTGGACATCGCCGAGGGCGAGTTCGTCGCGGTCCTGGGGCCTTCCGGTTCGGGAAAATCCACGCTGATGAACATGATCGGGTTGATGGACCGGCCGACCAGCGGGCATCTGGCCATCGGCGGGCGCCCCGTGAATACGCTGAGCGAACGGGAAATGACCGCGCTTCGGAGGGACACGATCGGCTTTGTCTTCCAGCAGTTCCTCCTGGTCCCGACAATGACCGCGCTGGCCAATGTGCAGTTGCCGATGTACTTCGCGGGACGGCCCAATGGCGGCAACCGGGCACGGGAGCTTCTCGAAAGCGTGGGCCTCGGCAGACGCATGCACCACCTGCCCTCCCAAATGAGCGGGGGTGAGCTTCAGCGGGTGGCCATCGCCCGGGCGCTGGCCAACGGTCCCTCGATTCTGCTGGCAGACGAGCCCACAGGCAATCTGGACACGAAAACGGCGGAGTCGGTCTACAACCTGCTCCGGGAGATCAACCGGATGGGGACCGCTATTGTGCTGGTGACCCATAACCCTGAATTGGCCGATTTGATCCCCAGGGTGATCACCCTGAGGGACGGAAGGATGGAGAAAGATGTCAAGAAATAGCTTGAAACGGTTTGGCATGATGGGAATCCTGGTGGCGGCGGTCGTGGCTTTCGCGCTCACCCCGTCGGCCGAGGGGAAAGGCAAGGCATACGGGAAACCGATCCATGCGAGTTCGGGCAAGGCGGTGGAGCTGCCTTTGCTTTTTTCGAAAACGGCCGATTACATCGAGCAGAACGTTGTGGTCGAGGGCCGGATAGCGCAGGTGTGCCCGACATCCGGTTGCTGGATCACCCTGACGGATGGAACGAACCAGCTGTTCGTGCAGTTCTACGATTTCACGGTTCGCATTTCTTCCGGAACCCCGGTAAAAGTAAGCGGCCAGCTCCGGATGCGGAACAAGGCGCCGTATCTGGCCGCCCAGGGTCTTGAAGTGATGAACTGAGACCCCGCTCGGGCTGAGGAGGATAACATGGAACGCATTTACATGGATTATGCGGCAACCACGCCAACGGATGCCCAGGTGTTGGGGGCGATGATGCCCTGCTTCGGAAAGGTTTTCGGGAATCCCTCCAGTCTCCACGGATTCGGTCAGGAGGCGAGGACGGCCATGGAGGGGGCACGGGAGAAGATCGCCGCGTTTCTGGGCGCGACACCGGCGGAGATTGTCTTCACAAGCGGCGGCACGGAGAGCGACAATCTGGCGATCAAGGGGACGGCCTGGGCGAACCGGAAGAAGGGTGACCACATCATCACCTCCGCGATCGAACACCATGCGGTTCTGGAGGCCTGCCGCTTCCTGGAGCAGGAAGGGTTCAGGGTCACCTATCTCCCGGTGGACCACGACGGCCTGGTCGATCCGGCGGCTGTGGAGAAGGCGATCACGGACCGGACCTTCCTCGTTTCCATCATGCACGCCAACAACGAGATCGGGACGATCCAGCCCATCGCCGACATCGGCCGGATCGCCAAGGGGAAAGGGGTCCTCTTTCATACGGATGCGGTCCAGACCTTTGGCCGTCTGCCGTTTGCGGTGGATGACCTGCACATCGACCTGCTGAGCGCCTCGGCGCACAAGCTTTACGGGCCGAAAGGGATCGGTCTCCTCTTCATCCGAAAGGGGACGAGGATCACCCCCCTGGTGCACGGCGGCGGCCAGGAGGGTGGACGCAGGTCCTCCACCCAGAACATCCCGGGGATCGTGGGCTTCGGAAAGGCGGTGGAACTGGCCGCGGCGGAGATTCATGAGGAAGGACGACGGCTCGGCGCGCTCCGGGACCGACTCATCCGGGGGATCTCCGATCGGATCGACGGCGTACGTCTGAACGGTCATGCCACGCAGCGCCTTCCGAACAACATCAACCTTTCCGTGGAGGCGGTGGAAGGGGAGAGTCTGATTCTGAGCCTCGACATGATGGGGATCGCCTGTTCGACCGGCTCGGCCTGCTCCTCATCGAGTCTCGAACCGTCGCATTGCCTTCTGGCCATCGGTCTGCCGCACGAGCTCTCCCACGGCTCGATCCGGTTCAGCCTCGGGCGGTACACGAAGGAAAGCGACATCGACGCGGTTCTGGAGGCCCTGCCCCAGGTCGTAGGCCGGCTGCGGGCCATGTCGCCGCTCCATGCGGCGAAAAGATAGAAAGGAGTTCTGATGAGCCAATACAGTGAAAAGGTCATGGAACATTTCGCCCATCCGAGAAATGTCGGCGAGATGGAAAATCCGGACGGGGTCGGCAAGGTCGGCAATCCGGTTTGCGGCGACATCATGAATCTCTACCTGAGGGTCAAGGACAACGTCATCACCGACGTGACCTTCAAGACCTTCGGCTGCGGAGCCGCGATCGCAACCAGTTCCATGGTGACCGAGTTGGTCAAGGGGAAAACGATTGAGGAGGCCCGCGCCATTTCCAATCGGGCGGTCGCCGAGGCGCTCGGCGGACTGCCTCCAATCAAGATGCACTGCTCCGTTCTCGCGGAAGAGGCCCTCAATTCCGCTCTCGATGACTACCTGAGCCGTCAGGGAAAGAAGATCGTATGAGCAGACTAGCGGTAGCCATGAGCGGCGGCGTCGACTCCACCGTGGCGGCCCTGCTCCTGCGGGAGGGCGGCCATGAGGTGGCGGGGGTGACCATGTGCCTCGGCATCTCCCCGGCAGAAGGGGGGCGGGCGAAGTGCTGCGGTCCCCGGGAGATCGAGGATGCGCAGAAGGTCTGCCGTGCCCTGGGGATCCGCCATTACGTCGTCGATTTCGCCGCAGACCTGGAGGAGCAGGTTATCCTGCCGTTCGTTGCGGAGTACCTTCGGGGACGGACGCCCAACCCGTGCGTCGCCTGCAACCGGGCGATCAAGTTCGGCTCCCTCCTGAAGAAGGCGCTGGCCTGGGGATTCGACGGCCTGGCCACCGGCCATTATGCCCGCATCGAAAGTGACGGCGTGGGCTATCTTCTCAAAACGCCGAAGGACCGGCGCAAGGATCAGACCTATTTCCTCCATGCGGTTCCAAGAGCGGTCTTGGCAAAAGTCCATTTTCCGCTTGCCGCTTACACGAAGGAGGAGGTGCGGGGAATGGCGGAACGGGCGGGTCTCCCGGTTTTCGACAAACCGGAGAGCCAGGACATCTGCTTCATGCCCGCCGGGGATCGCGGCGCGTTTCTGCGCAGCCGCGGCGCAGGGATCGAACCCGGCGAGATCGTGGACAATGAGGGGCGCGTCCTCGGGCAGCACCCTGGAATCGCCTGTTATACCATCGGCCAGCGTGCAGGGCTGGGAATCAGCGCCCCGGCGCCCCTTTACGTGATCTCGATCGATGTCCCGCGCAACCGTCTGGTTGTGGGCGGGAAAACGGACCTCCGGACGGATGGCCTCATTGCGGATCAGGTGAACCGGCTGGTTGATTCTTTTCCGGAGGAGGGCCGGGCCAAGATCCGCTACGCCCACCTGGCCGCGCGCTGCCGGATCTCCGAAAAGGACGGCAGCCTTACGGTCCGCTTTGCGGAATCCCAGGAAGCTATTACACCCGGACAGTCGGTGGTGCTCTACGACGGGGAAACCGTTCTCGGCGGAGGGATCATTCGGGAGGTTATGCGTGACACTGGCTGAAAGGATCAAACGGCTTAAAGAACAACGCCGTGCAGTCATCCTGGCCCACAACTACCAGATTCCCGAAGTTCAGGACATCGCCGATTTCGTCGGCGACTCCCCGGGATTGAGCCTCCAGGCCGCGCGTACAGACGCACAGGTGATCTCGACCGGCGGGATGAGCCGGTATGCCGGGGAAACCCCCGCCCGGGAGATCATCGTCGGCACGGAGCCGGGGATCATCCATCGCCTGGAAAAGGAAAATCCGGATAAAATCTTCCATCCCGTTTCCGACGCGGTCGTCTGCCCGAATATGAAAAAGACGACCCTGGAAAAGATCCTCCTGGCGCTTGAGGACATGTCGCATCCGATCGAGGTGCCGAAAGAGGTCGCCGAGCGCGCCCGTCTGTGCATCGAGGCGATGTTGAACGTCCGCCGATGAATGATTGCGTTGAACGACTCTGCCCGAGAAAAAATGATCGGTCTGCCACGGCGGAAGAGCGATGTCTGAACCAAGTCTCGCTGCGGCCGGATGAATTTAAAACCAAGGAAAGTATGAAAGGACATGAGAGGAGCGATCACGGCCGTCTGCCGGAGTGAACGGACGGGGACGAGGAAGGAGCCCTGCGGGGAGGGTGTTTTCATCGTGGACTATGGCCTGGAAAGGGATGCGCATGCGGGGGCGGGCATCGCGCGGCAGGTGAGCCTGCTGGCCGAGGAAAGCATCGCGAAGATGAAGGCCTTCAGCCTCGAGCTGAAACCTGGAGATTTCGCCGAGAACCTGACGGTCCGCGGAATGGAACTCCACGCACTGTCGGTCGGTACCAGGCTTCGGGTCGGGGAGGACGTTGTTCTTGAAATCAGCCAGATCGGAAAGTCCTGTCACAAAGGCTGCTCCATTTTCCAGGCGGTGGGCGCCTGCGTGATGCCGAAGGAGGGCTTATTCGCGCGGGTCATCCGGGGTGGAACCGTCCGGACCGGGGACGCGGTGGAGATCGTCGGGAAAGAATGATAAGGGAAGTTTCAGGAGGCATTTGAAAGGTCATGGCAAACGGGGATGAAAAGGCGGCCGTTCCGGACGAAGGGGCTGAAGACGATTTTTCGCAGCTCGTGGGGGCGCTCTGCGCACCCGTCAACGGCGGGTCAGACGTGAAGAAGCCGCGGCGGGACCAGGCGCTCCCGTCGCGGCAGTCGATCGGAGAAATCATCGAGGCGCTTCGTTCCGTCCTTTTTCCCGGCTATTTCGGGTTTTCCGAGCTGCAGGAGGAGAGTCTCCGGTTCCATCTCGGCGCGCAACTGGACCAGATCCGGCGTTCCATCCAGGAACAGATCAAGCGGGGGCTCTGCTTTGCCTGCGGGGAGGAGCAGGAGTGCCTGCCCGAATGCGACCAGAAGGCACGGGATCTGACCGGGGCGTTCCTCCGGAAGCTCCCTGGAGTGCAGAGGAAACTCGCCCTGGACGTTCAGGCCTCCTACGAAGGAGACCCCGCGGCGGCCAGTCCGGATGAGGTCATCTTCTGCTACCCGGGGATTGTGGCGATCACGAACTACCGCCTGGCCCACGAGTTGCACCTCCTCGACGTCCCGATCATCCCGAGGATGATCACCGAGGCGGCGCACAGCGCGACCGGCATCGACATCCACCCCGGGGCGGTCATCGGCGAACGTTTCTTCATCGACCACGGGACCGGGATCGTGATCGGAGCGACCTGCATCATCGGGAGCCGGGTGCGTATCTACCAGGGCGTCACCCTCGGGGCCAAAAGCTTCCAGCTCGACGAAAAGGGAAATCCCGTCCGGGGGATCGATCGTCATCCGGTCGTTGAGGACGACGTGACGATCTATTCGGGCGCTACGATCCTCGGCCGGGTGACGATCGGACGCGGCTCGGTGATCGGCGGGAACGTCTGGCTCGTCCACAGCGTGCCACCGGAGAGCCGGATCACCCAAACTCGGAACCTGGAAGCAGGGTGACCAGTACCGGGGTCGGTATCGGGAATTCCGTTTGACGCCGTCTTGATGGCGGTATATCGTGTGGCTGCAACACAACCCGACCGGCTCAGCATCAGGAACCCGAACGGTGAATCGACCGATGAACGACATCGCAATCGCAGGCTATGCTCCCGGGGCCATCGATCGCGCCACCGCGATGAAGAATTCGTCTTCCGGATGATCGACCCGTTCAAAGGGAAGCCGTGGGAAAAATGGATACTGGAGCAGCGGTTCACCCTGACGCTCCGGTCAATGTGGCCACAAGGGGGATGCCGTGATCGATTACATGAAGCGCCATGAACGCTACATCCGGGAAATGCTGGGGAAGAATCTCAGCCCGGAAGCGTGGAAGGTCCTGATGGCGCATCACGACCAGCAGATCCGATGGATGCAGCACGAGCGGCTGGTCCACCTGATGGTCATGTTGTCGGTCTGCCTTTTCGCCTTGATCGCACTGGGATTCGTCCTCCTTTCGCCGACACTCCCTTTTTTCATCCTTCTGGCGCTTCTGGTGGTGCTGTCCGGCGCTTACATCCTCCATTATTACCGGCTCGAAAACGACGTGCAAAAATGGTATGAACTCTCCGGTGAGCTCAGGGCCGCATCGGCCAAGACAAAGAGGGAGGACGAGTGAACAGGGAAGAGGCACCGCAGGCGCTTAAGGCGTTTTTTCACAAGGATCTCTTTGCCGCTTATGTCGGCATCGAATTGATCGAGGCGGGAAACGGCCGGGCCAAAGCCCGCCTGTCGATCGGCGACCGCCACCGAAACGGTCTGGGGATTGTCCATGGGGGCGCGATCTTCACCCTGGCCGATCTCGCCTTTGCAGCGGCCGTTAATTCCCGGGGAAGGGCCGCCGTCGCGATCCACTGCTCGATTTCCTTTCTGAAGGCGGCTTCAGGCGACGCGCTGGTCGCCGAGGCCGAGGAGGTTTCCTGTGGACCGAAGATCGCCGCCTACACCATCCGGGTTTCGGATGCCTCGGGGGAACTCATCGCCATCTTTGAGGGAATGGCCTACCGGAAGAAAGAACACTGGTAAAGGAATGGGGTTTTTTAACTTGACAGGACAGCCGTTTTCATATAGATGAAATTATTCGATCATCAGATCTGCAAGGAGGACATTTTTTGGCTACACATCAATCCGCTATCAAGAGAAACCGCCAGGCCGGCAGGCACCGCGATTTCAACAACGCCGTGAAGTCGAGCATCAAGACGGGTGTGAAGGGCGTGTGGGAGGCTGTTGAGACGAAGAACATGGATGCGGCAAAAGCGGCCCTGGACAAAGCCGTACCCATGATCGCCAAGGCGGCGGCCAAAGGGGCCTTTCACAAGAAAACCGCATCGCGAAAGATCTCGCGCCTGACGAAACGGGTCAACACCCTGAAGGCCTGATCCCTCCCATCAAAAGGCGGACATCATCAGATGATATGCCCTCTCGGCTGTGTCGTTGGCCAGCGCGGTGAGGGCATTTTTGCGGCTGCGCTCCGTCACCCCGGCAGCGGACACGGCGTAATCGCCGGTCCCGACAAAGGCCCCGTCGGCCCAGATCTTGCGGCCGCTTTGCCGTTCCTCGAATGAAATATCGAGGGTCACCGTGATCCGTTCCTCGGCGGAAAACTTGTTCGCCCTGTAGGACAGCGGCATGGTCTGGAGGCTTCGGACGGTTCCCCGGCAGATCACGTCCGCTTCGCCCCGGCTTCGGGCCAGACTGAAACGGCCGTCACGGACGAACCGGCTGATGAAGGCGCTGCGAAAGATGCTTTCCGCATAGGCTTCGCCGGTCCGATTGGCGAAGACGTCGACAAAGACCGTCCGGAGTCCGGGGGAGACCGATGCCTCCTCCCCAGCGAAGCGGTATCCGCAGCCGGCCGGCAGCAACGCGATCAGGGCGATCAGAACGCCCGCTCTTGCCTTCCAATGCATCATTCCATCCATTCTCCCGCGGGTTGCGGGTTATCCCGGAACGACGATATTCACCAGCTTCTTCGGTACGTACACCACTTTGATCACCTGTTTCCCCGCGATGAGACCGGCGATCCGCTCGTCGGCCAGGGCCATCGCCTTGATCCTTTCTCCCTCCTCATCGGCGGGCACGCTGATCCGGTTGCGCACCTTGCCGTTGATCTGGATCACGATCGTGATCTCCTCGTCCGAGGCCACCGCCGGATCGAAGGCGGGCCAGGCTGCGTTGGCCAGGCTGTCGCTCCGGCCGAGAAGCATCCAGAGCTCTTCGGTGATGTGGGGAACCAGGGGCGCAAGGAGCAGGATGATCGTCTCTACCGTCTCCCGGATGACCGAGAGCCTCAGCCGGTCGCCCGCCTGCGGGCGCGGCAACTGATAGAGGGCATTGACCAGTTCCATGACGGCGCTGATCGCCGTGTTGAAATGGAAACGGTCCTCGATGTCGGACGTAACCTTCCGGATCGTTTGATGGGTCTTCCGGCGCAGGGCCTTCAGGTCTCCCTCCAGCACGTCTCCGTCGGTAAATGGTTCCACATCCCGTATCTCATCCAGGTAATCCAGAATGATGCGCCAGGTCCGGGTGAGAAAACGGAAGGAACCATCGACCCCCTGATCGCTCCACTCGAGATCCTTCTCCGGCGGGGAGGCAAACAGACAGAACATCCGGGCCGTGTCCGCCCCGTAGGCCTCGATCAGATAATCGGGATCCACGACGTTTTTGAGCGACTTGGACATCTTCTCGGTCTTGCCGATCTGGACCTCCTGGTTGCAGCGCGAACATTTCCCCTCTTTGACCTCTTCCGGAAACAGGTAGCCGTGTTCGGGGCAACGCATCGTTTCCTTGCAGACCATTCCTTGTGTCAGAAGGTTCGTGAACGGCTCGTCGACGCCGATCACCCCGAAATCGCGGAGCATTTTCGTATAAAAGCGGGCATAGAGGAGGTGAAGAATCGCGTGTTCGATCCCCCCGATGTATTGGTCCACAGGCATCCAGTAATCGAGCTTCTGACGATCCAGACCCGGTTTCACATCGTGGTGGGCGCAGCAGAAACGATCGAAGTACCAGGAGGATTCGACGAAGGTGTCCATGGTGTCCGTCTCCCGCCGCGCGGGTTTTCCGCACCGGGGGCAGGTCGTCTCGACGAACGGTCTGTATTTGGCCAGCGGGGAACCGCCCTCGCCGGTGAGTTCCACGTCCCTGGGGAGAATCACGGGCAGATCCCTCTCCGGAACGGGAACCGTGCCGCACGAATCGCAGAGGATCATGGGAATCGGGGCGCCCCAGTAACGCTGGCGGGAGATCCCCCAGTCACGCAGGCGATACTGCACGGTCTTTTTGCCCCGTCCAAGCCTCTCGAGATGGTCGGCGATCGATTCGAGGGCCTTGAGGTTTTCCATTCCGTCGAATGGACCGGAATTGACCAGGATCCCCTCGCCGGTATAGGCTTCGGTCATGGTCTGGACATTGAGGGCCCGGTCGGGGGGCTGGATCACGACGATGAGGGGCAGATCATACTTCTTGGCAAACTCGAAGTCCCGTTGGTCGTGCGTGGGCACCGCCATCACGCAACCCGTGCCGTAATCGGCCAGGACGAAGTTCGCCGCGTAGATCGGCATTTTACGCCCCGTGACGGGATTCAGGCAATGGCTGTCCAGAAAGACGCCCTCCTTCTCATAGTATTCGGAGGTCCTCATCTTCTTGTCTTGTTTGCGGATCTTCTCGACGAACTCGCGGACGGCCGCCTCGCAGGGCTTTCCCCGGGAGAGGTCCATGACCAGGGGATGTTCGGCGGCGATCAGCATGAAGGTGGCGCCGAAGATCGTATCCTGACGCGTGGTGAATACCTGGATCGACCCTTTTCCGTCCGCCATCGGAAAGCTCGCCTCGCAACCGTGGCTCTTGCCGATCCAGTTCTTCTGCATCGTGAGCACCCGCTCAGGCCAGCCGGGCAGCCGGTCGCAGAACTCCAGCAGTTCATCGACATACGCAGTGATCTTGAAGAACCACTGGCTCAGATACTTTTCGCCGACCTCCGAGCCGCAGCGCCAGCAGAGGCCGGACTCCACCTGCTCGTTGGCCAGGACCGTCTCGCATTTCGGGCACCAGTTCACCGTCGAACTTTTCTTGTAGGCGAGCCCCTTTTCATGCATCCAGAGGAAGAAGAGCTGCTCCCATCGATAGTATTCGGGCTCGCAGGTCGCAACCTCGCGGTCCCAGTCGTAGCTGAAGCCCATCCGTTTGAGCTGGCGCCTCATGTTGTCGATGTTCTCGTGGGTCCAGACGGAGGGATGAATGGCCCGCTCGATGGCGGCGTTCTCCGCCGGCATGCCGAATGCATCCCAGCCCATGGGATGCAGAACGTTGAATCCCCTCATCCGTTTGTAGCGCGCCACGACGTCGCCGATCGTGTAGTTCCGGACATGGCCGATGTGAATCCGGCCCGAGGGATAGGGGAACATTTCCAGAAGGTAGTATTTCTGACGGGAAGGATCTTCCGAAACCTTGAAGATCTGATGCTCCTCCCAGTGCTTCTGCCATTTCTCTTCTATCGCCGAGGGGTTGTATCTTCTATCCATCCGTCTCTCCACCCATGAACCGAAATGATGCGGTGTGTATGTTCCCGGCGGCGGAGGTAATTCCCCCGCCCCAACCTGCCGCGCCTCGGCGGCAAATCCTCCAAAGATCTCGCCGGACTTCGTAGCACATCGGGCCAAGGCTTTCAATGCAATTTTTGCCCGGTCCCCTCCCCCCCTGACCCGTGGGTCTGCGCGCCCGTCTTGACAAGGTGCTTTTGGTGATTATATTAGACAAAAATCGTTAATAAAGATAACGATATCGTGTCGTTATCCATGAATCGCACAAGTCAAAAGGGAAAGGAGGACAGGCACATGATCGAAAAACTGTTGCCCACCGTGCGGCGAAGAAGCGACTCGCCCCTGCGGCGAGCCGATGAGCATCCCTTCTTCTCCCTTCAGAGGGAGATGAACCGGATGTTCGACGACATGTTCCAGGGCTTTGATCTGCCGTCGACAGGATGGAAAGGCTTGGCAGCGTTTACCCCTTCGGTTGATGTCCGGGAGGAGGACAAGGAAGTAACCGTCAAAGCGGAACTTCCCGGCATGGACGAGAAGGACATCGAGGTGAGCCTCACCGACGACGGCCTCACGATCAAAGGAGAAAAGAAGGACGAGAAGGAGGACAAAGGCAAGGGCTATTGGCACCGGGAGACGCGTTACGGCGCCTTCCACCGTGTCATTCAGCTTCCCGAAGGCCTCGACATGGAAAAGGTCGATGCCCGCTTCAAGAACGGCGTCCTGACCGTGACCATTGAGCGGCTGCCGGAGGCCAAAAGCAGAGCCAAGAAGATCACCATCAAGGCGGAATAACCGGGGACAGCGTCCCTGTAACGGCGGTTTTCCCCCGGCCTTTGGGTCGGGGGAAAACCCTTTTTGAACATCGGATCCTTGTCATTCCAATCTGATGAGGGGCTTCTCCCCTCATCATGACCATCATTCTTTGGAGGAGGTTCTGGACATGAAGGTTGTACCGTTGCACGATCGAATCGTTGTGTTGCGCATCGAATCGGAAGAGAAAACCAAAGGGGGGATCATCATCCCCGATACGGCCAAGGAAAAACCCCAGGAGGGAAAAATCATCGCCGTGGGGCCCGGCGGGCGGGACAAGGACGGCAAACGGATCCCCCCGGACGTCAAGACCGGAGACCGGATCCTGTTCACCAAGTGGGCCGGCACGGAGTTCAAGATGGACGGCAAGGAATACATGATCATGAAAGAAGATGACATCTTGGGCGTCATCGAATCATAGCAAGGAGGTCCGAACATGCCTGCAAAGGAAATCAAATACAACATGGAAGCCCGGGAAAGGATCATGAGGGGGGTCGATACGCTGGCCAATGCCGTCAAGGTGACGCTTGGACCCAGGGGGCGCAACGTGGTCATCGCAAAATCCTGGGGCTCCCCGCAGATCACCAAGGACGGCGTGACCGTCGCCAAGGAGATCGAGCTTGAAGACAAGTTCGAAAACATGGGGGCGCAGATGGTCAAGGAGGTGGCTTCCAAGACCTCGGACAAGGCAGGCGACGGAACCACAACCGCCACCGTACTCGCGCAGGCCATTTACCGAGAGGGATCCAAACTCGTCGTCTCCGGCATGAATCCCATGGCTTTGAAGAACGGGATCGACAAGGGGGTCTCCCTGGTCGTCGAGGCGCTCAAGAGGATGTCCAAGAAGATCGGAGACAAGAAGGAGATCGCCCAGATCGGCACCATCTCGGCGAACAACGACAGGACCATCGGGGAGATGATCTCCGAGGCGATGGAAAAGGTCGGGAAAGACGGGGTGATCACGGTCGAAGAGGCCAAGGGGATGGAAACCGCTCTCGAAATCGTCGAAGGGATGCAGTTCGACCGGGGCTACATCTCCCCCTATTTCGTGACCGATCCGGACAAGATGGAAGCGAATCTTGAAAACCCCTACATCCTGCTCCATGAAAAGAAGATCGGCGCCATGAAGGACATGGTTCCCCTGCTCGAGCAGATCGCCAAGATGGGCAGACCCCTCCTGATCGTTGCCGAGGATATCGAAGGCGAGGCGCTGGCCACGCTGGTGGTCAACAAGATCCGCGGAACCCTGAAATGCGCTGCCGTCAAGGCCCCTGGCTTCGGCGACCGGCGCAAGGCAATGCTCCAGGACATCGCTGTTCTGACCGGCGGCAAGCTGGTTTCCGACGATCTGGGGATCAAACTGGAAAACGTCAAGCTCGGCGACCTGGGGACCTGCAAGAAGGTGACGGTCGACAAGGACAACACGACCATCGTGGACGGCGCCGGCAGCCGGGCCGATATCGAAGGGCGCGTGAAGCAGATCCGGGCTGAGATCGAGGAAACCAAATCCGACTATGACCGCGAGAAGCTCCAGGAACGCCTGGCCAAGATCGTGGGAGGCGTGGCGGTGATCAAGGTTGGCGCGGCGACCGAGATCGAGATGAAGGAGAAAAAAGCGCGCGTGGAGGATGCCCTGAACGCCACGCGGGCCGCGGTGGAGGAAGGGATCATCCCGGGCGGCGGGGTGGCGTATGTCCGCTGTCTGAGGGCCCTGGAGGAGGCCAAACTGGATGGCGAGGAACAGCAGGGCATGGAAATCGTGCGCCGCGCTCTTGAAGAGCCGCTCCGCCAGATCGCCACGAATTCGGGATGCGAAGGCTCCGTCGTGGTGGAAAAGGTGAAGGAAGGCAAGGGTTCCTACGGGTTCGACGCTGAAACCGCGCAGTACAGCGACATGCTGAAGGCGGGGATCATCGATCCGACCAAGGTGGCCCGCTTTGCGCTTCAGAACGCCGCATCGGTCGCCTCGCTCATGCTGACCACGGAGGCGATGGTTGCGGAAAAGCCCCAGAAGAAGAGCCCACCGGCGCCCGCCATGCCCTCCGACATGGGGGATTACGACTAAACCGATTCCTCGAACCGAGGTTCCCCGCATCCGGTCCGCTTGCGGATGCGGGGAACAGAACACCGCCTTTGGTCCGACCCGTCAAAACGGGCGCGCCCTTGCATTTTCCCAACCCCGGGGGCTTCTTGTGAGGCGCCGTCACTTTTTCCAGAATTCGGGAATCAGAAGCACCAGAACGGTATAGATCTCCAGGCGGCCGACCAGCATGCAGAAGGAGAGGATCCATTTCCCGACCGCAGGCGCCTCGCTGTAGGTAGTCGCCGGGTGGAAAAGCCCAAGACCCGGACCGACGTTTCCGAGGGTCGTGGCCACGGCAGCGAAGGAGGTGATCATGTCGAGGCCGAGGCTGGACATCGCCAGCGTAGCCATGACAGCGATGCTGAGATACAGGACGAAGAATCCCCGAACGCTTTTCATCACATCCGGCGGAACGGGTTCATGGCCCAGCTTCACCTGGGTGACGGCATGGGGGTGGACGAGACGGTAAAGCTCGAGGTATCCCTGTTTGAGCACCAGGAGGATCCGGACGCACTTGATCGCGCCGCCCGTGGAGCCGGCTGAACCGCCGATGAACATCAGCAGCAGGAGAATGACCTGGGAGAAGGCCGGCCACTTGGCAAAGTTGTCCGTCACGAAGCCGGTCGTCGTGATCACCGAGGAGACCTGAAAGAGGGCGAAACGGAAGGCCCTGCCGAGATCGGACATGACATGGAACCGCAGGTCGAGCATGATCAGAAGCGTGGCGATCAGCACCGTCCCCAGAAAGAACCGCGCCTCGCTGTCCCGGTAAAAGGTCCGGAAATCGCCCGTCAGCAGCTTGTAATGGAGCGTGAAGTTCATCCCGGCAATCAGCATGAAGACGATCAGGACGCCGTCGATATAGGGACTGTCGAACCAGGCGACGCTGGTGTCCTTGGTGGAGAAACCGCCGGTCGCCATCGCGCAGAAGATATGGTTGACGGCGTCGAAAACGCTCATCCCCCCCAGGAGCAGCATGATGAACCCGGCGATCGTGATGATGATGTAGACGATCCAGAGCGACCGGGCCGTCTCGGCGATCCGCGGCTCCAGCTTGTCCTTCAAGGGTCCCGGAATCTCCGCCTTGAAGAGTTGCCTTCCCCCGACGCCGAGGAAGGGGAGCACCGCGACGGAAAGGATGATGATCCCCATGCCGCCCAGCCACTGGGTCATGGAGCGCCAGAGCAGGATCCCGTGGGGAAGGGCCTCGATCCTGTTGATGACCGTCGCCCCGGTGGTCGTGAAACCGGACATGGTTTCGAAACAGGCGTCCGTCAGCGAGGGGAGTGAGCCGTGAATCATGTAGGGAAGGCCGCCGAAGAAGGAGGCGAGTATCCAGCCTCCGGAAACGATCAAAAAACCCTCCCGGTGGGTGAGGACGATCTTCTCGCCGGGGGCTCTGCACGCGAAGTAGAGGATGCCTCCGGTGGCCGACGTGATGCCGATGGAGAGGAGGAAGCCCCAGGCGTCGGTTTCGCCATAAAAAAGGGCGCAGCCCAGCGGAACCAGCATGGTCAGGCCCAGGATAAACAGAAACGCCCCCAGGGTATGGAGAACATGCTTGATTTTCATCCGAAATATTCCAGCTTGACGGTCAGCAGTTTCTCGATGTCCCCGATGGCCGAATGGGGTGTAAAGATCACGACGTGGTCGCCCGGTCTGATCACGGAATTGCCGTCCGGGATGATGATCTCCTCCCCCCGGGAGATCGCACCGACGATGGTGCCTTGGGGAAAGGGGATCTCCTTGAAGGGACGGTCGGTGATTTCCGATGTCTCCAGTGCGATGAATTCGAAGGCCTCCGCCCTTTCATCGCGGAGGGGCGTGGCGGAGATGACCTTCCCCTTGCGGATGAAATGGAGAATGCGGCTGATGGCGGCATGGCGGGGGTTGATGACGCCGTCGATTCCGACCCGCGAAACCAGGGGGATATAGTCGATGCGGTTGATCAGTGAGATGACCTTCCGGGCGCCCATCTGCTTGGCCAGCAACGCGCCCAGGATGTTGGCCTCCTCGTCGTTGGTCACGGCGATGAAGAAATCGGTCTCCTCGATGTTCTCCTCCCGGAGAAGCTCCTGGCTGGTCCCGTCGCCGTGCAGGACGACCGTTCTCTCCAGGCGTGAAGCCAGGGTTTTGCAGCGATCGAGCTTCTTTTCAATGATCTTGACCGTTATGCTGCGCTTTTCGATCGCCTCGGCCAGCATCATGCCGGTGTTGCCGCCGCCGATGATGATGACCCGCCGCGGCGGCTCCGTGTCCTTGCCGAAGAAGCGGAGCATCTCCCGGACGCGCGGGGCATCGGTGACCGCGAACAGGTAATCCCCCTCTTGGACGGCGGATACACCGGATGGAACGGTCAATTTGTCGCCCCGGACGATGGCGGTGATGAGAACCTTGAGATCGGGGTCAGCGGCGCGCAGATCGGAAAGGGGTTTCCCGATCACCGCGGCGCCCGGGTCGATCTGAAATCCCAGAAGCCGGATGCGCCCCTGCGCGAAGCGGAACACCTCCGCGGCGCCCGGAAATTCCAGAAGATCTGAGACGTTTTGGACCGCCTCCCGTTCCGGGTTGATGCAGAGGTCGATGTTCAGGCGGTGCGTACCGAACAGGGAACCCTGCCCGTTCAGTTCGGGGTTGCGTATGCGGGCGATTCTGATGGGAACCTGGCTTTGCGTGGAGGCCAGCAGACAGGCGATCATGTTCGTCTCGTCGCTGTCCGTGACGGCGATCACCATCTCGGCATGGGCCATGCCCGCCCTTTTCAGGACCTCGGGACTGCTCCCGCTGCCGAGAACGGTCTGTACATCGAGGGCCTGTGAGATCTCGTGGAGACGTTCCTCGTTCCGGTCGATGACGACCGCGTCCACCTTTTCGCGGGAAAGGCTGTCAGCAATGTGGTAGCCGACCTCTCCGGCGCCGATGACGATCACCTTCATAGCCAGAATCCCCCCGCTGTCTGTCCGGCTTCATCCCCTCGAAACTGAATCCCGGACATCGTTTTTCTCCTCCGAAACACAAATCTCGCAATCCACGGCCCCGACGCGCCGCTGGAACAGGATCAGCCCCGCGCGAATCGCATCCGTATGGGTCGCCTTTGCCGGAATCTCCAGACACAGGGAGGAAAGGGCTCCCGGTTTCCCGGACAAGCCGTCGAAAACACCCGTGATCATGGCCTCGGTCATCTCGGGGAGTTTCAATCCCCGGTCCGCGGCCGGCATGGGGAGGGCCACATCGTCCGCCTGGATGCCGCTTGCGGTGCGGGCCATCTCATAGCCGGCATTGTACAGCCTGTCGTAGGTCAGTTCGGGCCACGAGCCCATGCCGAAGAGGAGGAGACGGGAAACCCGGATGCGCTTCGGGAAGGCGTAGAGCAGTTTTTCCATAAAATCGCCGGAAACCCTTCCCCCGGCGAGCTCGGCGGAGATCATCCCGTTGAGCCGCCAGTCCACCAGGCCGCAGTATCCCCTTGGAGGCCTTTCATCGGAAAAGAAACCCAGGATCAGTGTGTCACGGTTCAGGCCGTCCGGCGAGGCCGTGGATATCTTGATCTTCATCCTTCCTGCGCAGCTTTCCGTAGAGGTCGTCCAGAATGCCGTTGATGAACGCCCCCGAATTTTCGGACCCGTACAGCTTGCCGAGGTCAATCGCCTCGTTCAGCGTAACCTTCGGCGGAATGTCTTGGCAGAACAGCAGTTCGTAAACCGCCATGCGAAGGATGCTCTTGTCCACCCGGGACATCCTGGCAATGGTCCAGTTCTCCGAACTGCCGCTGATCAGGCCGTCGATCTGTTCACGGTGGGTCCAGGTTCCCTCGATCAGGGCATAGGAAAATTTCCGCGCCTCTTCCGGTGCATCGAAGTTGGCCCAGAAGAGATCAATCGCCTCCCGAAGGCCGATTTCGTGGATGTCGAGCGCATAAAGAACCTGAAGGGTAACTTCTCTTGCCTTCCGCCGCTGGTGCATGCATCCCTCGGATTTCGATCGCGACATCCGTGCAATCCGATCCAGCCCGCTTCGTAACTCGCGGGTTTCCGGACTTTCTCGGAGGGCGTCCATATTACAGTTTCTTGAAAAGATCAACCATCTCGATGGCGGACATCGCAGCGTCCCAACCCTTGTTCCCGGACTTGGAGCCGGCCCTTTCGATCGCCTGTTCTATCGTGTCCGTGGTCAGAACGCCGAACGCGACCGGCACCTCCGTCTCCAGCCCTACCATGGCAATCCCCTTGGACACCTCGGCGCTGATGTACTCGAAGTGGGGCGTGGCGCCGCGGATGACCGCTCCAAGACAGATCACGGCATCGAAGCGGCCGCTTTTGGCCATCTTCTTTGCGGTGAGCGGCAATTCGAAGGCACCGGGTACCCGGACCACCTGAATCTCCTTCTCGTCCGCGCCGGCCCGCGTCAAGGCATCGACGGCCCCCTCGATCAGCCGACCGCTGATGAAATCGTTGAAACGGCTGGCAACAATGCCGAATTTCATCCCCTTCGCGACAATCTTTCCCTCGATTATTCTTGGCATGGCTGTTCTCCTGTCCACTCGATGTTCCCCGTCTATACCTTCAGCATATGCCCCATTTTGCGCCTTTTGGTCTGGAGGTACTGGATGTTGTTTTCGTTGGGTCTGATCTCGATGGGAACCCTCTCGACGATGGTCAGCCCGTATCCCTCGAGGCCGACGACCTTCTTGGGATTGTTCGTCAACAGCCGTATCTTTCGCACCCCGATATCGGCCAGGATTTGCGCCCCGATGCCGTAATCCCGAAGGTCCGGCTTGAACCCCAGGGCAATGTTCGCCTCTACGGTGTCCATGCCCTGGTCCTGCAACTCATAGGCCTTGATCTTGTTGATCAGGCCGATGCCACGGCCCTCCTGGTGCATGTAGACGATCACCCCCTTGCCTTCCGCCTCCACCATCTTCATGGCCTGGTGAAGCTGGTCGCCGCAGTCGCAACGCACCGAACCGAAGGTGTCGCCCGTCAGGCACTCCGAATGGACGCGGACCAGGACCGCGTCCTCCGGCTTGATCTCCCCCTTGACCAGGGCCACGTGCTGTATCTCGTCCACGTCGTTTTCATAGA
The DNA here is from genome assembly GCA_964637025.1 of uncultured Syntrophaceae bacterium. Classification (GTDB taxonomy): domain Bacteria; phylum Desulfobacterota; class Syntrophia; order Syntrophales; family UBA5619; genus UBA5619. The sequence goes on from CAZWTL010000015.1 coordinate 43,483, forward strand.
CGATCAGATTGAACTCGCCCCCGTACTTTGTCGGCAACTGAGCGGTGGCCGCCCTCCGGATCAGCGACTCGTGCTGCATCCGGTAATCGATCAGGTCCCGGATCGTGACGATCTTGAGGTGGTGTTCCCCGGCGAACACCTCCAGGTCGGGCATCCGGGCCATGGTCCCGTCATCCTTCATGATCTCGCAGATCACGCCGGCCGGTTTCAGGCCCGCCAGACGGGCCAGATCGACGGAGCCCTCCGTCTGGCCGGTTCTCACCAAGACCCCGCCCTTCTTGGCGCGGATGGGGAAGATGTGGCCGGGACTGACCAGGTCTTCGGGCTTGGCGTCGTCGGCCACGGCGGCCAGAACCGTCGTGGCGCGGTCCGCGGCCGAGATCCCGGTGGTGACCCCCTGCTTCGCCTCGATGGACACGGTGAAAGCCGTTCCGAAACGGGAGCGGTTTTCCCGGACCATCGGCATCAGCCGGAGCTTGTCCGCATTGTCTTCGGTCAGGGTCAGACAGATCAGCCCCCGGCCGTATCGGGCCATAAAATTGATCGCCTCCGGCGTGACGAACTCGGCCGCCATGCAGAGGTCCCCTTCGTTTTCCCGGTCCTCGTCATCGACGAGGATGACCATCCTGCCGCTCTTGATATCGACAATGGCTTCCTTGATGGTGCTTACACTCATGTTGTCTCTTCTTCCTATTTCATGAATCCGTAACGGGAGAGCGTCTCGATATCGATTCCGCCGCCCTTCCCATCCGGCGTCCCGGATCCGCCGTCTCCGGCCGTTGAAACCAGCTTTTCCAGATATCGGGCAATGATATCCGTCTCGATGTTGACCTCGTCCCCGGCCCTCTTGAGTCCCAGGGTCGTCCCAGCCGCCGTGAGCGGGATGATACTAACATAAAATCGATTGTTTTCACAGCGGTTGACGGTCAGGCTGATCCCGTCCACCGCGACAGAGCCCTTGGGCGCCAGGTACCGGTCGATGTCCGGTTCGATTTCGAAGCCGAGTACCAGGGATCCGGGGCGCGAGCTCTTTTCCACGATCCTGCCGACGCCGTCCACGTGGCCCAGAACGATGTGTCCCCCGAGACGGTCCCCGGCCCGCAGCGCCTTCTCCAGGTTGACGCGGTCGCCCGGCGTTGCGCGCCCGAGCGTTGTCCGTGAAAGGGTCTCCGCAGAGACATCCGCGGTAAAGGCGCCGGTCGTTTTGGAGGTCACGGTCAGGCAGGCGCCGCTGACGGCAATGCTGTCGCCGGAGCGGACGTCGTCAAGATCGAGGGAGGTTTCGACCTCCAACAGGGCGCCCTCCCCGCGCCGCGTCAGACGCCTTAGGGCACCCAGTGCCTCAGTGATTCCCGTGAACATGGACTATCCCTCACGATCCCCGGGCACATCATCCTTTTTCTGGTGGATCAGATCCTTCAATTCGTCCAGAAAATCGCTGACATCCCGGAATTGACGGTAAACCGAAGCAAAGCGGACATAAGCAACCCCGTCCAGGGCCTGGAGTTCCCGCATGACCGCCTCCCCGATGGCGGTGGAGGGAATCTCCTTATCCTGAAAATCCTGGCAGGCCCGCTCGACGTTGTCCACCAGGGTTTCGATGACATCGGTGCTGATGGGCCGCTTCTCGCAGGCCTTTTTGATCCCGGAGCGGATCTTCGTCCGGTCGAAGGGCTCCCGGCGGCCGTCCTTTTTGACGACCACGGGCAGCACCTCTTCGACGAACTCATAAGTGGTGAACCGTTTGCCGCAGCCGATGCACTCCCTCCTCCGCCGTATGGCGTCGCCGTCCTTGCTGATCCGGGAATCGATCACCTTGTTTTCGGCATGGGCGCAGAAAGGGCATTTCATCGCCGGACCACCTCGATTTCGGCCTCCGCCAGCATCTCTTCCGCAAGGTCGTCGCGGTAATCGCCCTGGACCACAATCCGGACGATGCCGGCGTTGATGATCATCTTTGCGCAGATGATGCAGGGTTGATTGGTGCAGTAGAGGATCGCCCCCTTCACGCTCACCCCGTGAAGGGCCGCCTGGATGATGGCGTTCTGCTCGGCGTGAAGCCCTCGGCAGAGTTCATGACGCTCGCCGGAGGGGATGCGCCGCTGTTCGCGGAGACAGCCGATCTCCAGGCAGTGGCGCAGCCCGGAGGGGGCGCCGTTGTATCCCGTGGACAGGATCCGCCGGTCGCGGACGAGCGCCGCCCCCACCTGTCTGCGCAGGCAGGTGGACCGCTTCGCCACGAGACCCACGATATCCAGGAAATAGTCGTCCCATTCGGGCCGTCCGTCCGACCTCTCCGCCGTCTTTTTGTCCGGCTTGCCGGTCGTCATGGCTGTCGACATCCCCCCTGTTTCATCCGTTGCCCAAGGGTCCCTCGATCCGCCCCGGATAAAGCGGAAACCGTCCGCAAAGGGAACGGACCTCTTCCCGAACCTCATCCAGGCGCTTCTCATCATGGGCATTTCGCAGCACCGTCGAAAAGAAGCCCGCGATCCGCTTCATCTCAGGCTCCTTCATTCCCCTCGTGGTCAGGGCGGGCGTGCCGATGCGAATGCCGCTCGTGACATGGGCCCCCTTGGTGTCGAACGGGATCCGGTTCTTGTTGACGGTAATGCCTGTCCGTTCCAGCGCCTCCTGCGCCTCTTTTCCCGTGATGCCGACATCGGTCAGATCGACGAGCATCAGGTGGTTGTCGGTACCGCCGGAAACCAGGCGAAACCCCTCCTCCATGAGATGATCGGCCAGGATTTTCGCGTTGGCGACGATCTGGCGCTGGTATTGCCTGAACTCCTCGGTCAGGGCCTCCTTGAAGGCAGTCGCCTTGGCGGCGATGATGTGCATCAGGGGGCCTCCCTGCATCTCCGGAAAGATCCTCGCGTCCAGGGACCGGGCATACTCCTTTTTGCACAGGACGAGCCCGCCCCGGGGCCCCCTCAGGGTCTTGTGCGTGGTCATCGTCACGAACTCGCAGCAGGGAACCGGCGACGGGTGAAGGCCGGCGCAAACCAGGCCGCCGATGTGGGCGATGTCGGCAAGGATCAAGGCCCCGACCTGATCGGCGATCGCCCTGAATTTCATATAGTCGATCACCCGGGGATAGGCACTGGCGCCCACGACGATCATCCGGGGGCGGTGCTTTCGGGTCAGGCTTTCAACCTCGTTGAAGTCGATGGTTTCCGTCTCCCGGTCCACCCCATAGAAGACGCCGCGATAGATCTTGCCCGAAAAGCTTACCGGGCTGCCGTGCGAAAGATGCCCTCCATGGGCCAGGTCCATCCCGAGGACCGTATCCCCAGGCTGGAGTGCGGTGAAATAGACGGCCATGTTGGCCTGAACACCGGCATGGGGCTGAACGTTCGCATGCTCCGCGCCGAAAAGCTGCTTGCTTCGCTCAATGGCAAGCCTCTCCACGATGTCGACGTACTCGCAGCCCCCGTAGTAACGCTTCCCCGGATAGCCCTCGGCGTATTTGTTCGTCATGACGCTGCCCTGGGCCTCCAGCACCGCCTCGCTGACGAAGTTTTCCGACGCGATCATCTCCAATTGATCCGCCTGACGGCGGGTTTCCCGGCGGATCGCCTCCGCGACCTCCGGGTCGGTCTGCCAAAGATATGACATGGTTCCTGTTGCCCCTTGTTATGGTTTCAAATGTGATTCCAATTCACGGATCTTCTCCAGGCGCCTCCCGTGGCGGCCCCCCTCGAAGGGGGTTTCAAGCCAAACCCGGACGATCCGGCGGGCCGTTTCCGAATCGGTCTTTCTGCCCGCCAGGACCAAAACGTTGGCGTCGTTGTGCATGCGGCTCATGCGGGCCGTCTCCTCGTCCAGGCAGAGGGCGGCCCGGACCCCGGGAAATCGGTTGGCGACAATGGACATCCCCACGCCCGAACCACAAATCAGGATCCCCCGGGGGAAACGTCCGGAAGCGACCGCTTCGGCCGCCCTCCGCCCCAGATCCGGGTAATCGACGGAACGGTCGCTGTCCGTTCCCGCATCGGTCACGTCGAGGCCCATCTCCGCCAGGAGGGGCTTGAGGGCCTCCTTCAACGCATAACCCGCGTGGTCCGCAGCGATGATGATGTTTTCTGGCATGGTTATCCCTCGAATTTTCGGAAGATCAAAACGGCGTTCACCCCGCCGAAGCCGAAGGTGTTCGACATGGCCGTCCGGATCTCCTTCTGCCTCGCCCGGTGCGGGACGTAGTCCAGATCGCAGGCAGGGTCCGGATGGTCCAGGTTGATCGTCGGAGGGAGCACCCCCGCGCCAATCGCCTTGAGGCAGAAGATCGCCTCCAGGCCGCCGGCCGCCCCCAGGAGGTGGCCGGTCATCGACTTGGTCGAGCTGACGGCGAGTCTCCGGGCATGGTGGCCGAAAACCGTCTTGATGGCATCCGTTTCATAGGCGTCGTTCAGGGATGTCGAGGTGCCGTGGGCGTTGATGTAGTCGATTTCAGAGGCATCCATCCCCGCGTCCCGCAGGGCGTGCTTCATGCAGCGGGCAGCGCCCTCATGCGCCGGCGGCGGCGCGGCCATATGGAATGCATCGCTGGTGAGGCCGAAGCCGGCCACTTCGCCCCGGATCCGGGCCCCCCTTGCCTCGGCATGCTCCAGGGATTCCAGGACGACCAACCCGGCGCCCTCGCCGATCACGAAACCGTCGCGGTCGCGGTCGAAGGGTCGACTCGCCCTTTCGGGCTCGTCGTTGCGCCGGGAGAGGGTCCGCATTGCGTTGAATCCGGCCACGCTCATCGGGGATACCGCTGCATCGGTCCCTCCGGCGATCATGACATCGGCATAGCCGTGGGCGATGGTCCTCGCGGCGTCCCCTATGGCGCAGGCGCCCGAAGCGCAGGCAGCCACGGGGCAGTGGATCGGCCCCTTCGCCCCGAATCGGATCGAAACGTGGCCCGCGGCGAGGTTTGCCAGGACTGCCGGAATGGCGAATGTCGACATCTTGCGGGGACCGCCCAGAGAGATCGCCTCTTTCTCTTTTTCCATGGTCGCCAGGCCGCCGATCGCGGAGCCGATGTTCACGCCGGTTTGCTCCGCCCTCTCGTTTCCGATGCGAAGATCCGCGTCGGCCAGGGCCATCTCGGCGGCCGCCAGGGTGTAGATGATGAAATCGTCGAGACGGCGCCTCTCCTTCTTGTCCACGTAGCGAAGGGGATCGAATCCCTTCACTTCACCGGCAATCCTCGTCTCGAAGCCCGTGCAGTCAAAGCGGGTGATGGGGGCGACGCCCGATTTCCCGCGGCAGATCCCTTCCCAGGTTTCCTCGACGCTGTTGCCGAGCGGCGAGACGGCGCCCATGCCCGTGATCACCACCCTTCTCTTCAAGTACGCCTCCCCTGTCCGTATGCCGGACAACCGGCCGTTGACGACGCCTTCCCTTCCGGAAGGCACGGTCCCCGGGCCGTTATTCATGCCACACAACCCCCTTGTTCCGGAGAAAATCCAGAACGTCCTTGATCGTGCGGATTTTCTGGAGCTCGTTGTCTGCGATCTGGACGGAGAAGGTCTCCTCCATTTCCATGATAAGTTCCACGAGATCCAGGGAATCGGCCCCCAGATCGTCAAGGAAAGAGGCCTCGGGAACGCATTCCTCCCGGGTCACATCGAGCTGTTCCATAATAATGGCAATGACCTTTTCTTCAAGCGTCATGAAAGTTTCCTCCTGTTAGATTGGCCTCTGTTCGGCCAGGGATTGCAAACTCCACTGAAGGGGCGGCCCCATCATCCTGTTTTGTCGTTCAAAGCGGATGCCGCCTGTTCCAGCGAAGCCTCGTCTTCGACGTTGAGAAGCCTGAGCCGCCTGTCGATCCGGCGGATCAGTCCGGAAAGGATCCTCTTGGGGCCGACTTCAACAACGGTGTCCACACCCATCGCGACCATCTTTTCGATCGTCTCCTTCCAGCGGACCGGCGAGACGATCTGCCGGACGAGCAGATCCTTGGTCCGCTCCCGCGAGTGGAGCACGGAGGGATCGCAGTTGGGGATCACGGGGACGACGCCATCCCGGAATTCGACATGGTCGAGCAGCCCCCGGTACTTCAAGGCCGCCCCTTCGAGAAGGCGAGAATGGCAAGGCACGCTGATCGGAAGAACGACCCCCCTGCCGTTTCCCGCGGCTTCCACCGCCGAAACCACGTCCAAGACGGCCGCCGTATGTCCGGAAACGACGATCTGGCCCGGGGCGTTTTCGATGGAAACGGCCACCGCATGGCCTTCGCGGTCCCGGTCGCGGCACAAGGCCTCCACCTCCTCCCGGCCGAGGCCAAGAATGGCTGCCATGGCGCCCTCGCCCACGGGGACAGCCTCCTGATGGAGCTCGGCCCTCCGGGAAACCAGGGAGAGACAATCGCGCCGGCTCACCGCCCCGGCCGCATAAAGGGCCGCGTATTCCCCGAGGCTGTGGCCCGCCATCACCAGCGGCTTGGCCTCAACCCGCTCGGAAAAGGCCTCCCAGGCCGCCAGTTCCACCGTCAATACGGAGGTCTGCGTATTGACCGTCAAATCGAGAAGTTCCTGAGGTCCCGTGAAACAGAGGGAGGCCATATCCCTGCCGAGGACGACGCCGGCTTCGGCAAACAGATCCCTCGCAACCTGATGGTGTTGGTAGAGATCCTGCCCCATGCCCGGGTATTGCGCGCCCTGCCCCGGAAAGACCAGACCGAATCGAGCCATCGCCGTTTTACCCGTTCCTCTTGTCAGGAGGCTTTTTCCATGGGGACGACCTCTCTGCCCTTGTATGTGCCGCAATTCGGGCAGACATGGTGGGGAAGCTTCGGCTCGCGGCACTGCGGACAGGTCGAGGGCACGGTCGGCTTCAGAAAATCGTGAGCCCTTCTCATGTTTTTCCTGGATTTTGAATGTCTCTTTACTGGATTCGCCATAATCTATAACCCCTCTTTCGTAGTCACGTTTCCTTTATTTTTTTCAAAGCGGCCAGCCGCTCATCGAAGACCTCGCTCCGGCAATTGCAACTGGCCGTGTTCAGGTTGATTCCGCAGTGGGGACACAGCCCGCGGCAGGCTTCCGAGCAAAGCGGTTTGATCGGGATCTGCAGCAGAATCTGTTCGAAGACCACCGTGTCCAGATCGATCACATCCCCCTCGTAGTAAGCGAAATCGAGGTCGGCGGCACGGAGTTCCACCTCGTCCTGGGAGCGGGAGGGAGGGGGAACAAACGTATATTTAAACGACGACCGTATCGGCAGACGGACGGTCTCCAGGCACCGGCAGCAGGATGCATCCGCAACGGCCGTAACGCTCCCCTCGATGAAGACGTTTTCCTTCATCCGGACGACCTTGCATGCCACCTGGATCTGGTCAGGCGCAACATCAGGGTCCATGGTCCCGGTCAGGTTTTCCCTGAACCACTTGCCGTCCCTCTCGAACTGAAGGGACCTCCCCCCTTCGGGGATCTTGCTGACGCTGATCTTCAAAGGCGACCTTTCGCCTGCCCTGAAATGTCCCTGCCCGCAAGCAGGGGGTGCCGTACAAAGTATTGAAGTAAATTACAATATTTGCAGATTGTCAAGCACAATTTGATGGCCATGGATGCGTCTGTATGAACGGCGGAAGGGTGCAATACGGCTAAGGGTCCGGCAGGCTTGCGAAATCCGCCTTGACAAAACACGTCCCGCCGCTCTATATGGCGACAGACATCTTGCGACGCCGGTTTCCCTGAATGGGATCCGGCCCCAAAAAACGACAGGTGATGAAACGATGACCCCTGGAAAGATCAGAACGCGCTTTGCCCCTTCTCCGACCGGATATCTGCATATCGGCGGCGCACGGACCGCCCTTTTCAACTGGCTCTTCACGAGAAAGAACGGCGGCACCTTCATTCTCAGGATCGAGGACACCGACCAGCTCCGCTCGACGGAGGAGTCGACGCGGGCGATCCTGGACGCCATGGCCTGGCTCGGGCTCAACTGGGACGAGGGTCCCTATTTTCAGGCCGAACGGGTGGCCATCCACCGTCAGATGGTTCAAAAGCTGATAGACGAGGGGAAAGCCTACTACTGCACCTGTTCCCCCGAGGAGCTCGATGCCAAGCGGAAGAAGGCCCTGGCCGAAGGCCGGAAGCCGAAGTATGACGGGACCTGCCGGGACAAGGGGCTGCGCCGGTCCCCGAACTCGGTCGTGAGGTTCCGCTGTCCCGAAGTGGGATCGACCGTGGTTCACGACCGGATCAAGGGGGATATCTCCTTCAATAACGAGGAGTTGGATGATCTGATCCTGGAGCGCGCCGACGGGTATCCGACCTATAACTTCGCGGTCGTCGTCGACGACGCCCAGATGGAAATCACCCATGTGATCCGCGGGGACGACCATGTGAACAACACCCCGAAGCAGGTCCTGATTTATGAAGCATTGGGATACGACGTGCCGCTGTTCGGCCATGTGCCGATGATTCTCGGCGCGGATAAATCCCGGCTGAGCAAGCGGCACGGGGCGACGTCGGTCATGGCCTACAAGGAGATGGGATACCTGCCCGAAGCGTTGGTGAACTACCTGGTGCGGCTCGGCTGGTCGCACGGCGACCAGGAGATCTTCTCCACCGAGGAACTCATCCAGGCGTTTTCGCTGGAGGCGGTGGGAAAGTCCCCGGCTGTCTTCAATCCGGAGAAGCTCCTGTGGCTGAACCAGCACTACATCGCGGCCTGTCCTGAAGAGAGGCTGACGGATCTGGCGTCCCCCTTCTGGATGGCCAGGGGCTTCAACGTCTCGAACCGCCGTTACGTCGCGCAGGCGGCGGAGAACCTCAAAACCCGATCCAAAACCCTGGTCGAGATGGCCGATTCAGGCGCTTTCTACTTCCAGGAGGAGGTCGAGTACGATCCGGCGGCGGCGGCAAAGTTCTTGACCCCGGAATATGACGGACACCTGGAAGCGGTCGCCGACCGGCTCCCCGGTCTCGCGGATTACACGAAGAAAGGGCTGGAGGCCTTCCTGAGATCCCTTGCCGAAGAGCGGGGGACGAAACTCAAATGGGTCGCCCAGGCGGTCCGCGTGGCCCTGACCGGCCGGACCGTGAGCCCCGGCATTGACGAGGTCATGGTCATCCTCGGGAAGGAGAGGGTGATCCGGATGATCCGTCGGGCCCTCGACCGGATCCGGGCAGCCGTCTGAATCCGCGCATGATTTCGACGGCCGAACGATTTTGGCCTTGACAATTATCCCGTCATTCATTAAAGAACAAGGCCCCCTTGGAGAAAAACCGCGGGTCGGGGAGGAGGCTGTGCCGAATCACGGTTTGGTTGCCAAACCCGTCCCCGGATACGAATGGTCCCATCGTCTAGTGGTTAGGACGCTGGCCTCTCACGCCGGAAACCGGG